>DASYRD010000077.1:0-246313 GCA_036004745.1 Gemmatimonadales bacterium
GCCGCCGCGATCGCCGTATTCATCAGGATGCCGTCCACGCCTTGCTCCATCGTGACGCACGCATCGGACGCGGTGCCGACCCCCGCGTCGACGACGACGGGCACCTGGAGCCGGCGCTTGATCGTGCGCACGCTGAACGGATTGAGGAGCCCAAGCCCGCTGCCGATCGGCGAGGCGAGCGGCATCACGGCGGCGCAGCCGGCATCCTCGAGGCGCAGCGCCATCACCAGGTCTTCATTTGTATAGGCGAGGACCTTGAAGCCTTCCTTCACCAGGACCTTCGCCGCCTCGAGCAAGCCCTGTACGTCGGGGAGCAGCGTCTCCTGGTCGCCGATCACCTCGAGCTTCACGAAGTCATTGAAGCCCGCTTCGCGGCCCAGGCGCGCGTAGCGAATCGCGTCCTCGGCGGTGTAGCAGCCGGCGGTGTTGGCGAGCAGGAAGAAGCGTTTAGTGTCGAGGTGATGCAGGACGCTCGTCTCTTTCGAGCGGTCGAGGTCTACGCGGCGCACCGCGACGGTGACGATCTCCGCGCCCGACGCGTCGATCGCGCGCACCATCGTCTCGTTATCGGGATATTTGCCCGTCCCGACCATCAGGCGCGACTGGAACGCGCGCGCACCGATCGTGAGCGGCGCATCCTTTATCGTGGCGTCGTGGCGCCTTGGCGTCTCGGTTTTCATCCTCCACCGACGAAGTGCACCAGCTCGATGGCGTCGCCGGGCGCGACACGCACGTCGCCCAGTGCAGGCCGGCGCACGATTTGGCGGTTGTGTTCGACGACGACCGCTCGGGGGTCGAGCGCCAGCTCGCCGAGCAGCTCCAGCAGGGTCACGCCCGGCGCGATGGCGCGGCGCTCCCCGTTGATCACGACGTCGATGGTGTTCGTCATTTCAGCTCCTCCAACATCCCGCGGGCCGACCGTTCGGGGTCTGCCGCGTCCCACAGCGCCCGGATCGCTGCGACCCCGTACGCGCCCGCTGCCTTCACTTCCCGCGCCCGTTCGCTATCGATGCCGCCGATCGCGATCACCGGGAGGTCGAGCCGCGCGATGCGGCTCACGGTGTCGAGCCCGATGGGGGGTCGGCCCGGGTGGGTCGCCGTGGCGTACACGGGACCTACCAAAAGATAGTCGGCTCCTTCGGCCCTTGCGGCTTCGGCCTCGGCCAAGTCGTGGACGGACTTGCCGATCCACCACGCTGTGTCGAGGCGCCGCGCGGCGCTGACGGGAAGACTCGCGGCGCTCAGCTGGACTCCCACCGCGCGGAGGGCCAGCGCGACATCCAGGCGATCGTTCACGAAGAGCACAGCTGGAACGGTGGAAAGCTGGAACGCGAGGTCGTAGTGATCGAGGCCGGACAGGGCTCTCCCGCGGGCGTGTAGGGCGAGGTTCGCGCCGCCGCCGCTCGCCAACGCGCGGGCCACATCCTCGAGGTCTGACCGGCGCGCGATGCGCTCGTCGGTGATGGCGTGGAGGCGGGGGAGCGGCGCCCTCACACGACTCGGCGGCCCGGCGCGAGTCGAGCGCCACGGAGCCAGGCGCCGGCGGACATGCGGGGCTTGCCGGCGGGTTGGACTTCTTCCACCCCGACGGCGCCTCCTCCGCCGGTCGCGATCAGCAGTCCCTCGTCCGCGGTGAGGACCTCACCGGCCGCCCCGCGGCCTTCGGTCACCCGCGCCTCGAACAGCTTTAGCTCGGCGCCGTCCAGCTCGGTCCACGCGCCGGGCCGCGGGTCGAGGCCGCGGATCAGACGGGCGATGCTCGCCGCGTCCTTGGACCAATCGATGCGCGCGATTTCGCGTGTCAGCTTGGGCGCGTAGGTGGCGCGGGCGTGGTCCTGCGGGACAGGGCGCAACGCGCTCTGCTCGAGCAATGCGAGCGTCTCGACGAGCGCCAGGGTCCCCATTTCGGCGAGGTGCTCGGAGAGCTCGCCGCCCGTCACGTCGGGGTCGATCTCGTGTGGGATCTGGTGCAGGATGGGGCCGCTATCCATCCCCGCGTCGAGCTGGATGATGGTCACGCCGGTCGTGGGGAGCCCGTTGATGATCGCCCACTCGACGGGGGCGGCGCCTCGCAGCTCGGGAAGCAGCGAGGGATGCACGTTCACCATGCCGAGTTTGGGCAGCGCCAACAGGTCGCGCCGCAGAATATGCCCGTAGGCGACCACGACACCCACATCGGGCGCTATGGCGCGCAGTCGCGTGAGAAACTCGGGATCGGTGGGTCGTTCGGGCTGCAGCACCGTCAGCTCTTCGGCTTCGGCGACGACCTTCACCGGCGGGGGGACGAGGCGGGAGCGCGAGCGGCCTTGGGCCGCGTCGGGCTGCGTGACGACGGCGACCACGTCGAATCCTTCGCCCACCAGAGCGCGGAGCGACGGGACCGCGAATTCAGGCGTACCGAAGAAGGCGACGCGCACTCAGAGCTCGCCGGCGGGCTCCGGAGTGACGTCCTTCAGATAGCCTGTCTTGCCCTTGCGGGACTTCTTCCACTTGGACATGAGCAGCGCGCGCTTCACGGCGCTCAAGTGATCGAGAAAAAGGATGCCGTCGAGATGGTCGATCTCGTGCTGAATCGCGCGCGCCTTGTACCCCGTCGTCTCCGCGCGGTACTTCTTGCCGTCCCGATCGAGCGCCTCGACGACGATGTGTGCCTGCCGCTCCACATCCCCGTAAATCTCCGGGATGGACAAGCATCCCTCCTCCGCCGTGTCGACTTCGTCGCCGCGCTCGACGATCACCGGATTGATGAGGACCAGGGGCGGTGGATCTTCGTCACCCACGTCGACCACGGCCACGCGGCGCGCGACGCCGACCTGATTGGCCGCGAGCCCGACCCCTTTCGCGGCGCGCATCGTCTCGAACAGATCATCCACGAGCGCGCGCACGTCATCGTCGACCTGCGCGACAGCCTTGGCCCTCTGCCGCAGCACCGGGGATCCGAGGAGGTGCAGCCGGCGAACCGTCACGCCGGTTTCGCTTCCTCGGCGCGGTTCGTGATGCTCGCGATCCCGCTGCGCAGGATGACGAACTTCGATTCGCCGCTCCGCACCGTGACTTGATCCTCTTTGATGTGCACCACCTCGCCCACGATGCCGCTGGACGTGACGACCTGGTCACCCCGCTGCAACGATGCCAGCAGCTGTTTGTGCTGCTCCGCCTGGCGGCGCTGCGGCCGGATCAACACGAAATAGAAGATCGCGATGATCACGCCAAACTGGATGATGAAGACGCTGGCCCCGCCGCCGCCCTGGCCGGAGGGAGTGAGCAACAGCAGCGACAGAGTGGATGGCATGGTCATGCGATTCCCGGTTGAGTGTAGCGGCGGCGCCAATCGTCGGCCCACGCGGCCAGCGCGCCATCGCGGATCGCCGCGCGCATCGCCTCGGCGAGGCGGATCAGGTATCGAACGTTGTGCAACGACAGCAGCCGCAGGCCCAGCAGCTCTTCCGCAACGAACAGGTGCCGCAGGTATCCGCGCGAGTACGTGGTGCAGGCCTCGCAATCGCAGGTCGGGTCGAGCGGACTCGCGTCGGTCCGGAACGCCGCGTTGCGGATGTTGAGCTGTCCCTCCGGCGTGAACGCCGTGCCGTTGCGGCCGTTGCGCGTCGGCGCCACGCAGTCGAACAGGTCTATGCCGCGCTCCACCGCCGCGACGAGATCCTCCGGAAACCCGACGCCCATAAGATAACGGGGCAGCGGGGCGGGGAGCCGCGGCTCGAGTACGTCGAGCACCTCGTACATCTTGGCCTTCGACTCGCCCACCGACAATCCGCCGATCGCGACGCCGGTCCAGGGCCCCATCTCCAGGACGCGGGTCAGCGCTGCTTCTCGGAGCGCGCGATGGGTGCCGCCCTGGAGGATGGGCCAGAGGGTTTGGCGGATGGGCGGATGGACGGCTGGGCGGTTGTTAAGCTCGTTGTGCTTTCTTGCGCACCGCTCCAACCATCGCAGCGTCCGCTCCAACGCATCCCGCGACGTCGCCTCGTCTGCTTGCCCGGGCGCGACGTGATCGAAGGCCATCGCGATGTCGGCGCCAAGGGTCCATTGGATCTCGATGGCGCGCTCGGGGGTGAGGGTGCGCCGGCCGCCGTCCACGTGGCTCTGGAACTCGACGCCGTCGTCGTCCACGCGGCGGAACCCTTCGAGTGAGAACACCTGGAAGCCCCCTGAGTCGGTGAGCAATGGGCGGTCCCAGGCCATGAACCGGTGCAGGCCGCCGAGTTTCGCAACCACGTCCTCGCCGGGGCGGACGTGCAGGTGGTAGGTGTTGGCGAGGACGATGGCGGCGCCCACCGATTTGAGGTCGTTGGGGGACAGGGCCCTGACGGTGCCCTGAGTGCCCACCGGCATGAAGACGGGTGTTGCGACGGTCCCGTGAGGGAGCGTAAGCGTGCCAGCACGCGCGCGTCCGGAGGTGGCGTGGATTTGAAACTCGAACTGAGTCACGGGCATAATGCTACTCATGCTCTGCACCCGCTGTCACGAGCGAAACGCCATGCATTCGCCCACCCCCGAAGCCTTGAGTGGCGCCACCTGGCCCTTTCCCCTGGGCATCTGCACCAGGTGTCTCCTGCGCGTGCTGAAAGACGATCCCGAAGTGCGGAAGCGCTTGCTCGAGTTTCAGAAGGCCCTCAACAAGAGGATGCTGTCGGGCGCCGGGGAGGCGATGCGCTCTGGCGTGCTCAACGTCATGAGTTGGGCGGATCTGGTCGTGAAGCGGTTTGGGGGGGGGCCTAAATAATCGCCATGGCGTCGCCGTAACTGTAGAAGCGATATCCTTCCCGCAGTGCCTCCCGATACGCTCCCATCACCGCCTCGTAGCCGCCGAACGCGCAGGCTAGCATCAGCAACGTCGAGCGTGGCAGGTGGAAGTTCGTGAGGACTCGATCCACGACCTTGAATGTGTACGGTGGGTGAATAAAGAGACTGGTTTCGCCGGAGCCCGGTCTCACGCGCCCGTCCTCATCGACCGAAGATTCCAGAGCGCGAACGACCGTCGTTCCCACGCCCCACGCCCTACGCCCCACGCTTTTCGTGGCGGCGATCAGCTCGGCGGTCCGCGCGGGGATCTCGTACGCCTCCGGGTGCATGACGTGCCCAGCGAGATCGTCGACCTCGACGGGCTTGAACGTGCCGGGCCCGACGTGCAGGTCGAGAGACGCGACCGCGACGCCCTTCGCCTTCACGCGGTCGAGCAACACCGGCGTGAAGTGCAGTCCCGCGGTGGGCGCAGCCACGCTGCCGTCGTGTAGGGCGTACACGGTCTGATAGCGATCGCGATCCCCGGCGGTAGGGGGGCGGCGGATGTAGGGCGGCAGGGGCACTTCGCCGTACTTCGCGATCGTGGCCCGCGCGTCCAATGGCCCGGCGAACCGCACGCGTCGCAAGCCACCTCCCAGCACCTCGACGATCTCGATCGCGCTGTCGTCGCCGAACGTGACGCGTCGTCCCGGCTTGAGCTTTCCCCCGGGGTGTCCCATCGCGAGCCACGTCCCGTCGGGCAGATCGCGCACGACCAGGAGCTCTGCGGCGTTGCCCGATTCCCGCTTCCCGTGGAGTCTCGCCGGGATCACGCGCGACGTGTTCAGCACCAGGACGTCGCCCGGCGGAATCAGCTCGACGAAGTCGGCGAAGTGCCGATGTGTGACGGCCCCGGTAGCGCGCTCGAGCACCAGCAGGCGGCTCGCGGCTCGGTCGGGGAGGGGCTCTTGGGCGATGCGATCGGCGGGAAGGTCGTACTCGAAATCCGACGCTTTACGGCTCAAAGATGTTCGCCTGCTCCGCGCCCTTGGGGGGCGTGAACCCGAAGTGTCGATACGCGGCGCTCGTCGCACAGCGGCCACGCGACGTGCGCGCGAGGAAACCCTGCTGCATCAGGAAGGGCTCGTACACCTCTTCGAGCGTGCCCGGGTCCTCACCGACCGCCGCGGCGATCGTCTGCACGCCCACCGGGCCTCCCTCGAACATTTCGATGATCGTCTTGAGGATGCGCGCGTCCATGTCGTCGAGACCGAACTCGTCGACGTCGAGCCGCTTGAGCGCCTCGACGGCGACGGCCGCGGTGATCTTGCCGCCGGCGCGCACCTGCGCGTAGTCGCGCACGCGCTTGAGCAGGCGATTGGCGACGCGCGGCGTCCCCCGGCTGCGGCGCGCGATCTCGGCGACGCCCGCGGCATCGGCGGGGACGCCGAGGATTCCGGACGAACGCGTGATGATCTGCACGAGGTCGTCGGGCGGATAGTAGTGCAGCCGCTCGACGAGCCCGAACCGCGCGCGCATCGGCGGCGTGAGTAAGCCGAAACGCGTGGTGGCGCCGATCAACGTGAAGCGCTCGAGCTGCATCGGAATCGTCTGCGCGTGCGGACCGTCGGCGATGCGGACGTCGACGTGATACTCCTCCATCGCGGGGTAGAGGAATTCCTCCAGCGCCGGGCGCAGCCGATGGACTTCGTCGATGAACAGGATGTCGCCGCGTTTCAGGCCCGTGAGCATCCCCACGAGATCGCCGGGCCGCTCGAGTACGGGGCCCGACGTCGTGCGGATGTCGACGCCCAATTCCTTCGCCATGAGGAGCGCGAGCGTCGTCTTGCCGAGACCGGGGGGCCCGAAGAAGAGCGTGTGGTCGAGGGGTTCCTGCCGGTGCTTCGCCGCGTCGATGGCGATCTGCAGCGACTCTTTGACCTTCGCCTGGCCGACGAACTCGTCGAGCCGCGACGGACGGAGGGCGGCGTCAGTGAGCCGCTCATCCGGGAGCGCGTCAGGAGTCGTGATTTCGGCGCGGGCCACCCGTTATGTGCCCTTGGGCTGAGCGCGCCAGCGCACGGGCCGCGCGTCGGCCTCGATCTCGTGCCGTGTGTGACACGTGAGGCAGCGATCGTCGGCGCGCGTGACGCCCGCGGGCACGAGGCGGCGGTTCGTCGACCCGCAGCGCGTGCAGATCCATTCGGCGGTGATGGGCTCTATCCTTTCGATGGCCATTTGGGTCATTTCGTCGTGAGCACCTGCAGCGCGCGGCGCACCAGCGCCTCCGTCTCGCCGTCGCCGAGGCGGCCGTCATTCGCGAGCGCCTGGCGTACGGCGCGGTCGGATTCGGCGGTCGTGTAGCCCAGACGCTCGAGGGCCTTGAGGGCCGCCTCGGCGCCGGAGGCGAGAGGCGGCGCGGTCCCGTTGGCTCCGCCGCCCCCCCCGTCCACAAACTCGTTCACCTTGTCGCCCAGTTCAAGCGCGAGTCGCTCCGCGGTCTTCTTCCCGATGCCGTTCACGGACGAGAGTAGCGCGATGTTCTTCTCCCGCACTGCCCGGGCGCCGCGCTCCACGCCCAGCGCCGACATCACCGCCACGGCGATCTTCGGCCCGACGCCTGAAACACTCGTGAGGCGTTGAAAGAATCGTCGAGCAGATTCGTCGAGAAAACCGTAGAGTGCCCAACCGTCCTCGCGCACCACCAACTCAGTCGCCAGCGTGACCTCCGCTCCGGTTGCCGGGAGCTGCTCCATCACGCCCAGCGGGACGGTCAACTCGTAACCGACACCACCGGCCGTCTCGACGACGACCCGATCGGCGGACTTGGCGGCGAGTCGGCCGCGGACGAAGGCGATCATCCGCGAATGATATAGGTGAGCGCCACGGCGACGCCGTCCGCCGCATCGGCGGGTTTGGGAGTCTGGCGGAGCCGGAGCAGGCGGGTCACCATCGCGGCGACCTGTGACTTCGCGGCCCCACCCGCGCCGACCACGGTCTTCTTGATCGTCGCTGGAGGATACTCGGCGATGTCGAGCCCCGCCCGCTGCGCCGCGAGCAGGACCACTCCCCGGGCGTGACCCAGGACGAGCGTCGTGCGGACGTTCTTATGATAGAAGGCGTCTTCGAGGGCCAGGGCGGTGGGGTGGAGTCGATCGATGAGCTCGACGATGCCGTCGTGGAGCTCGTGGAGGCGGCGCGGCAGTGAGCTACGCTTGGCGAACCTGATGACGCCGCATTCGATCAGACGGCCAAACGGACTTCCGCCCGCGACGTGGCCATTCCCCATTTCGATCACCCCGTAGCCGGTGACCGCCGTCCCCGGGTCGACGCCCAGGACCCTCACTTCACCCCGTCACCGCGGCCATCGCCTCGGCGTCGATGTCGAAGTTGGAGAACACCTTCGCGACGTCATCCATCTCCTCGAGCGCTTCGATGAGCGCGAGCAGTCGCTTGGCGTCGCCGCCCTCGACCTTCACGGTGCTCTTGGGGATCATCGCGATCTCGGCGCTCTGCACCGCCAGCCCCTTTGCCTTGAGGGCATCCTGGACGGCGTGGATCTGGTGGGCGTGACAGGTGATGACGAAGGCGTCGCCCTCGTGTGTCAGATCGTCGGCGCCCGCGTCCAGCGCGACTTCCATCGCGGTGTCTTCGTTGGTGCGCGTCGCGTCGATCACGACCTGGCCGCGCCGGTCGAACATCCACGCGACCGAGTTCGCGGCGCCGAGGTTGCCGCCGTGGCGCGAAAAGGCGTTGCGGATTTCGGCGACGGTGCGGTTGGCGTTGTCGGTCGTCGCCTGGATCAGGATCGCGGCGCCGCCGGGCCCGTAGCCTTCGTACGAGACCTCTTCGTAGGTCACGCCTTCCAGCTCGCCGGTACCCTTCTTGACGGCGCGCTCGATGTTGTCGAGCGGCATGTTTTCGGCTTTGGCGGCGTCGATGGCGGTGCGGAGGCGGGCGTTACCGCCCGGGTCGCCGCCTCCCTGCTTGGCGGCGATGGTGATTTCACGAATGAGCCGGGTGAAGACGGCACCGCGTTTCTGGTCGGTGACGGCCTTCTTCCGCTTGATCTGTTTCCACTTACTGTGACCCGCCATGTCCACGAAGCTCCAAGAGGTTCAGAGGCCAGCTCCAAGAGGAGGCCACTTGGAGCTTCGCCGTCTGTGCAACTCCTCTGAGTTCTGGTCTACTTGCAACTTACAGCTTGACCATGCGACAGCGCCATTGGTAGCATTCCCGCCCATGCGCCGCTCGACGCTGTTCCTCGTGCTCGCCCTGCTCGCCGCCGGATGCAACCGGGAGCGCAGCGACGCAGACGCGCGCGCCCTCGCGGTCCGCGCGCTGCGCGGCGCGCTCGCCTATCCCCAGTCGACTCTCGTCAACCTCTCCGCGGGCACCGACGCGGCGGAGCTCACGTTCACGAGCGGCGCGGCGGCCGCCGATGTGGCGCAGTGGTACCGTCGCGCCCTGACCGCGAACGGTTGGGAAGTGAAGAGCGACCAAACGGGCCGGGACGGCGCGATTGCGATGTACGCGGAACAGGGGCCGCGCCCCTTGTGGCTCACGGTGCGTCCCAACGTCGGCGGGCCTGGGTCGACCTACACAATGATCGGCGCGATTGTCGCGGGTGATTCGATCAAATAACTACCGGTCGGGATCGAGCATGTCCTCGAAGCGCATCCACCGGCGGTAGAAATACAGATCCACGAAGCCCGTCGGGCCGTTGCGGTTCTTCGCCACGATCAGTTCCGTCGCTCCCTCCACGCCGCCTCCGGGCCGATACATCTCTTCTCTAAAAATGGACAAGACGACGTCCGCGTGTTGCTTGAGGGCCCCCAGCACGCCGTAGTCTTCGAGCGTCGGGCGCGGGTTCTCGCGCTGCGCCTTGAACTGCGGCAGCTGAGCGACGAGGAGCAAGGCGACCTGGCGCTCGAGGGCCAGGGCCTTCAGGCGGCGCAGCACGATGGCGGTGTCTTCATCCTGCGTGATGCGGTTGAGGCCCTCGGGTGGCGGCACGAGCTGCAGATAGTCGACGACCACGAGCGAGAGTTGCCGCAGCGGGTCGAGCCGGTCGGCCATCGTATCGAAGTCGGCGGCGGCGAGGGGCAGCATCGCGAGGGGCAGGCCGCGGAGGCGCACCGCCGCGCCGCCGATTCCCGCCCGGGTCTGGTCGCTCATCTTGGCGGCGCGCAGGTCGTCGACGGTCGCGCGGCCCTCGATGGCGAGGGCCCGCTCCATCAACCGTTCCTCGTCCATCTCGCCCGACAGGAACGCGACGCCGAGTCCTTGCTGCGCGACCCGCAGCGCGATGCCCAGCGCCAGCGCCGACTTGCCGGCGCCGATGTCCCCCCCCAGCACGACCAAATCGCGCCGCCGGAACCCGCCGCCGAGGATCTTGTCGGCGGACGCGAAGCCGGTGGGCACGGTGTCGCCCGTGACTTCTCCCGGGCGCTGCGCGTCGACGCGCTGCACCAGGGATTCGAGCGAGGCCCGTTGCTGCAATCGCCGCGTGGACATGGCTATAAATGTACGCGCGCCGTGCGCGCGGCAACGCTCACCGCATCCGCGGCTTCGGCGCCGAGCACGTCGCGGGCGGGAGCGATGAGCTGGCTCAACACCACGGCGGCCGCCTGCGGGGTCGCCGTTTCGAGATGGTGCCGGGCCGCGGCGAGCGCGCGCTTGAGGGGCGCGGGGAGCGCCAGGCCGCCGAGGCGTGCCTCGAGCGCCTGGAGCCGGCGCCGGTGGTTCTTCGCGCTGACGGGGGCGGGCGGGAGGACCGCTTCCGCGGTGCGCACCACCAGCCACAGGGCGAACAGTCCGTCTCGCTTCGGACCCCGCGCCGCTTCCGCGATGAGCGCGACGAGTCGCTCCTCGGCGGCGGTCGTCGCGCAAATGTGATCGATCTGATCGATCATGCGACGAGCCGTTCGACCGCGGCGGCGACCTGATCGGGAAGAAGGTCGACCAGACAGCGGTGGTGGCCGAGGGGGCAACGCGCCGTCCCCATGGTGGAGCATGGCCGGCAGCGGAGCCCCTGCTCCAGCACCGTGGAACGCGCCTGATAAGGAAAGAAGCCGAAGGCCTGCACGGTGGGACCGAACAGCGCGACCACGGGTGTGCCGACGCCCGTCGCCATGTGCATCACGCCCGTGTCGCCCGAGACGAGCACCCTGGCGCGCGCCAAACACGCGCCCGTTTCCTGGAGCGTGAATTCTCCCGCCGCGCTCTCCGCCACGGGGGCGAGCTGTCGGGCCGCGCCGCGATCTTCAGGTCCGCCCATCACCACGAGCCGGTAGCCCGCGCTGCGCAGCCGCTCGGCGAGCGCCTGCCAATGCGGGATCGGCCAACGCTTGGTGGCATGCGCGGCGCCGGGGGCCAGTGCGGCAAGCGGCGCCTCACTGAGACGGCGCTCCGCGAGCCACCGGTCCACGCGCTCGCGCGCCGCCGCGCCGAGGAAGAACTCCGGCGGGCCGCCATCGGGGCGGACGTCGAGCGAGCGCGCCGCGTCGAAGTAGCGCTCGGCGACGGGCACGTGCTCGCGGTACAGGTTGAGTTTGGTCGCGACGAGCAACGTGCGGGCGACTTTGCGTTTCGCGTACCCCGACCAGCGGCATCGCACGAGCGCGCGCAGCGCGGCGCTCCTGAGCGAGCCATGCAGGTCGAGTCCGTGCGTCGGCTGCAGGCTGCGGAGGTGGCTGGCGAGGCGCGTGACCGGCTCGTCAGGCTCGAGCGCGACGACCTGCGAGAGGTGCGGGTTGTCGGCCACGAGCGGGGCCATGGCGCGCTTCGTCACATAAATCAGATGGGCATCGGGGAGGCGGCGACGCAACGCCCGGATGAGCGGGGTGGTGAGCAGAATGTCGCCAATGGAGCGAAAGCGGACGAGGAGGATGCGCAACACGCGGCCAATGTACTAGCTTTTGCCCAAGCATGCCGCGTCCCAAAAGCATTCTCTGGATCGACGACGAAGTCGATGGACTGGCCGCGCACCGCCGGTTTCTCGAAGGGCAGGGGTTCGCGGTCGAGCAGGCCGCGCACGGCGACGACGCCCTCGCCCTGCTGCGGCGCCAGCCGTACAGCGTCGTCTTGCTCGACGAGCAAATGCCGGGGCGGCGCGGGCTCGATCTGATCCCGGAGATTCGCGCGATCGATCCCGCCATGCCGGTCGTGATGGTCACGCAGAGCGAAGACGAAACGCTGATGCGCGAAGCCATCGGCATCGAGGTGGACGACTACCTCGTGAAGCCGGTCCTGCCGCGCCAGATCCTGTCGGTCGTCACCCGGTTGCTCGAAGGTGACCGCATCCGCCAACAGCGCCTGGCGCGCGACTTCGTGACGCGCTTCCGCGACCTCGAGGGGCGCCGCGGGAGCGCGCTGGCGTGGCGTGAGTGGATCGAGCTGGTGCGGGAGTTGGCGCAGTGGGAGGTGCGGCTCGCCGCGGGCAACGAACCCGGCTTGTCCGAAGCGCTGAAGAACCTGCAGGAGAGTCTGCGCAAGGATTTCCAGACATTCATCGCGAAGCAGTATCCGCGCTGGCTCGCCGATCCCGAAGGCGATCGCCCCCCGTTGTCGGTGGATGTCGGCGCCGAGTTCCTCGTGCCCGCGCTCAAGCGCACGGGGCGCGTCCTGTTCCTCCTCATCGACTGTTTGCGACTCGACCAGTGGGAAGTGCTGCGCGATCTCATCACGCCGCTGTTCGACGTCGAGGAATCGCACTACTACAGCATCCTGCCGACGGCGACGCCGTTTTCCCGCAACGCCATCTTCAGCGGGCTCTTCCCGATGGAAATCGCGGCGCGCCACCCGGAATGGTGGGGCGCGCCCAGCGACGAAGAGAGCCTTAACGCCCACGAGCCCGAGCTGCTCACCGAGCAGCTCCGCGAGCTCGTCGGCAAGCCGGTGCCGGTGCGCTACGAGAAGCTGTTCACCGCCGCCGACGGCACCGATCTGCTGCGCCGGCTCCCGGCGCATCTCGCGCAGGACGGCGTGACGGCGCTCGTGTTCAACTTCATCGACCAGCTGACGCACGGCCGCTCCGAGAACGCGATCCTCTACGAAGTGGCGCGCGACGCCGACGCGCTGCGCGGGCTCACGCGGACCTGGTTCGAGCGCTCACCCGTCCTCGCCGCGCTGCAGGAGGCCGAACGGCGTGGCGTGCCGGTGCTGCTCACGACCGATCACGGCTCGATTCACTGCGAGACGCCCGCCACGGTGTTCGCCAAGCGCGACGCGACCGCCAACCTGCGGTACAAGTTCGGGGAGGACTTGCGGGCTGAGGATCCAGCAGCCGCGATTGCGGTCGAAGACCTGAAGGCGTTCGGTCTGCCGGGGGCGGCGCTCGGCGTGCGTCTGTTGATCGCCACGGGAGACCGGTTCTTCGTGTATCCCACCAAGCTGCGCGAGTACCAGGCACGCTATCGCGGCTCGTTCCTGCACGGCGGCGCGACCCCAGAGGAGATGATTCTCCCCGTGGCGCTGCTGACGCCGAGAGGGACCCGCTGAATGGGGGGGGGGCGCAGCGCCCGTCTGCTGTCGTTACTTCGTCCGTACACGCCGCTCTTCGTCGCCACCATCGTCGCCACGGTCGTCTCGTCGGTCCTCGACGGCTTCACCTTCGTGCTGCTGATTCCGTTTCTCCGGACCCTGTTCGGCAACGCGGGGCTGCCGGAGACGGGGGGTAGCTCGACGGTCGAAGCGGTGCTCGATCGCATCGCGGGACCCTTCATCCACGCCGGCACACCCGACGTGGCGCTGCGCAACGTCGTCATCGTCCTGCTCGTGGCGCTGCTCCTCAAGAACGTGACGGCGTACCTCTCCTCCATCGGCAGCGTGGCGATCCAGGAAGCGGTGGTGCGGGACCTCCGCGTGCGCCTCTTCCGCCACCTGCATACGCTACCGCTCAGCTACTTCCAACGCACCAAGGGTGGCCAGATCGTGGCCCGCATCATCAGCGACACCGATCAGGTGAAGACCGCGGTGAGCGCGGCGTTGGCGTCGCTGCTGCAGAACATCGTGGTGATCGCTGTCTACGTCGTGATTCTCTTCGGCTTGTCGGTGCGGCTGACGCTGCTCGCCCTCCTCCTCGCCCCGGTGCTGCTCCTCATCATCCGGCCGATGATCAACCGGTTGCGGCGCCGCTCGCGCGAGCTGGCCGCCGAGCGCGGCGAGGTGACGAGCCACGTGGGCGAGATGATCGCCTCGGTGAAGCTCGTGCGGGCGTACGTGGCCGAGGCCTTCGAGCTGGAGCGCTTCCGGCAGCTCGCGGAGCGCTACCGCAAGCGCGTGCTGCGCGCCCAGCGCTTCTCGAGTCTCACGAGCCCCGTGAGCGAAGTGTTCGGCGGCGTGATGATCGTGCTGATCCTCGTCGTCGGCACACGGCTCGCGCTCGCCGCCGCCTCGAGCCTCGATCCGGCGGTGCTGATCACGTTCCTGGCCGTGAGTCTGCGCCTCATGTCGCCGGTCAAGTCGGTGGCGAATTACCCGACGATCATGGCGGGCGCGTCAGCCTCGGCGGAGCGCGTCTTCGAGGTCCTCGACCTGCCCGAGGCGGAGCGCGATCAGCCGGGCGAAGGCGATGCCACGTTCAGCGATCGGATCGAGTATCGCGGCGTCTCGTTCGAGTACGAGGCGGGTGAGGCGGTGCTGCGCGACGTGGACCTCGAGGTGCGCCGCGGCCAGGTCGTGGCGATCGTGGGGCCCTCCGGGGCGGGGAAGACGACGCTCGTCGACTTGCTGCCGCGCTTCTACGAGCCGACGCGGGGAGAGATCGCGTTGGACGGCGTTCCGATCACGCGCTACACGCGCCGCTCGCTACGCCGGCTCATGGGCATCGTCTCGCAGGAGACGGTGCTCTTGAACGACACCGTGCTCGCGAACATCGCATACGGCCGCACCGACTTCACGCTCGAGCAGGTGCGCGCGGCGGCCCGCGCCGCCAATGCGGACGAGTTCGTCCTCAGGCTCCCCGACGGCTATCAGACGATGCTGGGCGAGCGGGGCACGCGGCTCTCGGGGGGGCAACGCCAGCGCATCGCGATCGCGCGCGCGCTGCTGCGCGATCCCCCGCTCCTGATTCTCGACGAAGCGACGAGCGCCCTCGACACCGAATCGGAGCGCCTGGTGCAAGAGGCGATCGAGCGCCTCATGGAACATCGCACCGTGTTCGTCATCGCCCACCGCCTGGCCACGGTGCAGGACGCCGATTTCATCGTGGTGCTGGCGGAGGGGCGCATCGTCGAGCGCGGTAGTCACGACGACCTGCTGGCCGCCGACGGGCTCTACCGGCGCCTCTACAACCTGCAATTCCGGACCTGACATGCTTTCGGGCTTCACCATCGTTCGCAATGCCGTCAAGCTCGACTTCCCCATCGTCCCGGCGATCCGCTCGGTGCTCGAGGTGTGCGACGAAGTCGTCGTCAACGTGGGGAAGTCCGAGGATGAAACGCGCGATCTCGTGACGTCGATCGACGATCCGCGCATCCGGATCATCGATACCGAATGGGACTTCAGCAAGAAGAACATCATGCTCTCCATCGAAACGCAGCGGGCGATGGACGCCTGCCGCGGATCGTGGGGCATCTACATCCAGGCCGACGAAGTCCTGCACGAGACCGGCGCGCGCATTCTGAAAGAGAAAGTCAACGCGTGGGACACGGACGCGCGCGTGGAGGGGCTACTGGTGAAGTACCAACACTTTTACGGCGGGTTCGACCAGGTCGCCACGAGCCGCCGCTGGTACCGGCGTGAGGTCCGGTGTGTGCGACTCGGCAAGGACATTCGTCCCTATCAGGGCGCCCAGGGCTTCCGCGTCGGCGAGGGCTACCGGAAGATCCGCGCGCGCGTCACGGACGCCGAGATGTTTCACTACGGGTGGGCTCGCCCGGCGAAAGCGATCAAGCAGAAGCTCGAGATCTCGAAGACTATCTATCCCTGGGGGGGCGACCGCTTCGACAAGGAGCAGGCGCGCGGGCATCTCGAGTGGATTCCGCTCCTCAAGCCGTTCAGCGGCACGCACCCGGCCGCCGCCCGCAATTGGATCGAGCCGCGCGCACACGACCCCGAGCGCGTGGTCGGTCCGCCGCACTTCAAGGTCGAGCACCTGCGCTATTACCTGTCCGATTGGATCGAGCGCGTGACGGGCGCCCGCCTCTTCGAGTTTCGGAACTACGAGCTGGCGTAGGGCGTCGGCCGGCCGGCCGGCAGCATCCCTGTTTCGATCACGGCGCGATACGCGCGGACGTACTCCTCGGCCATCGTGCGATGCGTGAAGTAGCGCTCGGCGTGCGCGCGGCACGCCGCCGGCGTTCGCGAGCCGATCGTCTCGGAGGCCTCGATCATGTCCTCGAGCGTGTCGCACAGGGCGCCCACCTCCGACGTCAGGATCTCGGGCAGCGCCCCGCGGTGCGTGCCCAGCACGGGAGTTCCCGAGAACAGGGCCTCGATCGTCGTGAGGCCGAACGGCTCGTCCCACTGCGCGGGCATCCACAGGCAGCGGGCGCGCGCCAGGAGAACGGCCTTCCGGTTTCCGTCGACCTCGCCCACGTACTTGACGACGCCCGTGAAGCTGGGCCGCCACCCACCCGCCAGGATCAGTCGCCGCCCCGTTTTCTTTGCCGCCTCGATCGCCCAGTGATATCCCTTGGCACTGTGCAAGCGGCCGAGGAACAGGTCCCATGCTTCCTTGACTCGCCGGAACACGAACTCGGCGGGGTCGAGGCCGTTATAGACGAACGCGGTGCTGCCGTGACGCCGCGCGTGGTCGCGCGAGAGAAAGATCGTGTTCGGCGGCAGCGGCAATCCGGGCTTCCAGTTGCCGTGCGTCGTCTGCACGAATGGGAGGGTGGTCGGTCCGCGCTTGAGCGTGAAGTGAGCGTGGAGAATGTCGGCGCCGTCGGGAAGGAAAGGCGTCAGGTCGGCGCCCGCATCCTTGAGAATCTTCGGCGGCACGTCGACGACCTTCGCGGCCTCCGGGACCCGCGTGCCCGGCTGCGCCAGCAGCGTCACGCGGTGGCCCAACTCGGCCAGCCCGCGGACCAGCGCGACCACGACGCGCTGCGTGCCGCCATAGCCTTCGACCGGCAATCGGTGGTGCGACGCGACCACGACGTGCATGGGCGCCCCAGTATAACTACCTTCGGGGCATGTCGCCTCAGCCGCTGACCATTCTCCAACTCACGCACGCGGGCGATGGCGCCGGCTCCACCCAGTCCATCCTCAGTCTGAGCCGCCATCTGGCCCGGCGCGGCCATCGCGTGCTCGTCGGCTGCCGGCCCGACGCATTGCTGGGACGTCTCGCCGCCGAGGCGCGACTGCACGTCGTCCCGCTCCAGTTCAACCGGCTCGGCGTTCTGGCCGAATCGATCGCGACGGTGATGGACCGCGAGCACGTCGACGTGGTGAACAGCCACGATACGCGCGACCGCCGCGCCCTCACGTGGCTGCGCTGGCGCGGCCGGCTCTCCCAGCCGTTCGTCGTCACGCGCCGCACGATGCCGTTGACGATGCCGCCGGAACTCGTCGCGATCGGCCTCACCGCCGATCGCACGATCGCGGTGAGCGGCGCGGTCGCGGACGCGTTGCGGCGCCGCTTCCATCCCGGGGGGCGGTTGCGCGTCGTCCCGAACGGCATCGACCTGGAGCGCGTCGACGCGGAGCCCTCGGAGGCGGAGCTGGCGGCCGCGCGCGCGGCCCTCGGCCCCCTGGACGGGCGGCCCGTCGTGGTCGTCGTCGCGCGGCGCAAGGACCAGCACATCCTCCTCGCCGCGCTGCCGACGTTACGCCGCCCGGTGGCCGTGGCATGCGTGGGGATCGAGCCCGATCGCGACCTGATGGCGTTGCGCGACGCGCTACCGGGCCGTCACAGAGTCGCGTTCGTCTCGTTCACCGAGCGGCCGTTGCCGTTCTACCGGCTGGCGGCCCTCGCCGCGCTGCCGTCGCGGATCGAGGGGCTGTCGCAAGCGCTGCTCGAAGCGATGGCGCTGGGGCTGCCGGTGGTCGCCTCGGAGGCGGGCGGCAACCCCGACCTGGTCACGTCCGGGGAGACGGGGCTCCTCGTCCCGCCCCTCGATCTCAAGGCGTGGGCCGTGGCCCTCGACCGCGTGTTGGGCGACGGCGCCTTTCGGAGTCGAATCGCCCGCGCCGGCCGCGATCTCGTGCGCTCGGGCTTCACACTCGAGAAGACGGCGGAGCGAACGGAAGCCGTATACGGCGAGGCGATCGAACGACGCCGATTGCTCGGCGGGCGACGCTCCCGTTAACATTCGAACCGATGCCAGCGCCGCTCACGATCGTCATTCCCACACTCAACGAGGCGAGTCAGATCGCCGACTGCGTGCGTGGATTGGTCGCGTGGGCCGGCGAAGTGATCGTCGTGGATGCGGGCTCGAAGGACGGCACCGCGGCGGCGGCGACGGCGGCGGGGGCACGCGTGCTGGACGGCGCGGCGCCCGGAATCGCGGCGCAGCGCAACGCCGGCATCGCGGCGGCGAAACACGAATGGGTCTTCGCGCTCGACGCCGATGAGCGCATCGGGCCCGATCTCGCGGGCGAGCTGGCCGCCGTCGCCGCCGCGCCGCGGCACGAAGCCTATCGCGTCAAGCGCCGCAATCTGTTCCACGGCCACGTGCTGCGCCGCGGCCACTGGGGCCGCGATTGGGTCGTGCGACTCTTCAAGCGCGACCGCCGCTTCGGCGGCTCGACGGCACATCCCGGCCTCCAGGGCGTGACCGATTTCGGCGCGCTGTCTCACGAGCTGGACCACACGCCCTACCGCGATTTACGCCACCATCTCGACAAATTGATTACCTACAGTCGCATGAGCGCGGATGATCTGGCCGCCGGGGGACGCCGCGCGTCGTGGAGCGACCTCACGCTGCGTCCGGCGGCGCGGTTCTGGCGCGAGTACCTCGTGCATGGCAGTGTGTTCGACGGGCGCTTGGGCGTGATTCACGCCGGGATCAGCGCGGTAGGCGTGTTCTTGAAGTACGCATTCCTGTGGGAGCGAGGAGAGCAACGCGGTGCCTAAGACGTTCTTATTGACCGACGAGTTCCCCCCGATACAAACCGGCGTCGCCCGCATGATGGGGGAGATCGCGCGGCGCTACCCACGGGGCGAGCTGCTCGTATCCACGGGCCAGCACCGTGACTCGCAGGACTCGGACACGCGGTACGGGGGCGCGGGCGGCGCGATCATCGACCGCCTCCCGATTCCGTCCCGCACGCTCAAGACGCTGCCCGGTCTCCTGTTCTGGTCGCGCCGCGTCGCCACGCTGGCGCGCCAGCACAAACCGCACTTCGCCTGGTGCGATTCGATTCGCCCCTGCGCCTACCCGGCGAAGTGGGTGCACGAGCGCGTCAAGGTGAAATACGGCGTCCTGGTGCACGGCGGCGATCTGCTCAAGGAGCTGCACGCGATCCATCACTCGGCGTTCGCGCGCAAGACCGCCAAGGCGCTGCTCGGCTCGGCGCAAGCCGTCGTCGCGAACAGTCAGTGGACGCGTGAGCAGGCACAGACGGTGCTGCGCGAGCTCGGCCTCGATCCGCTGGCGGAGCAGGTGAAGCTCGTGCCGCTCGGCACCGACCCCGACCAATTTCGGCCCGGCCTCGACACCCGCGACGTGCGTGCACGCTACCGGTTGAACGGCGATCCGTGGGTCATCACCGTGGCCCGGCTCGAGACCTATAAGGGCATCGACATGGCCATTAAGGCGGTGGCCGAGTGCCGCCGCGGCGGCCTCGCAGTGAATTACCTGGTCGTGGGCGCCGGCAAGAAGAAGAAGGCGTACGTGAAGCTCGCCGAAGAGCTCGACATCGGCGGCGCGGTGCGGTTCGTCGGCAACGTGCCCGATCCCGACCTCCCGTTGCTGCTCAACGCCGCGTCGGCCTACATCGGTGTCTCGCGGCGCGCCGACGGCACACGCGTCGAGGGCTTCGGCGTCGCGCTCGCCGAGGCGAGTGCCTGCGGGTTGCCCGTGGTCGCGGGCCAGTCGGGCGGCTTGGCGGAAGCCGTACGCGACGGCGAGACGGGACTCGTCGTCGATCCCGACGACGCGAGCGCCGTTGCCGCGGCGCTGAAACGGCTGCTCGAGGATCAACTCCTCGCCCGCCGCCTCGGCCAGGGCGGCCGCAAGGCGATCGAGACGCACTACAATTGGGACCGCGTCATCCGCGATCTGCGGGACATCGAATCACAAGTCTCCTCCTAGCGTTCAACTTCCCGCCGCACGGCGGCGGCATCGCCCGCATGATGGGGGAGTTGGCGCTCCGCTATCCCCGCAACTCGCTCGTCGTCTCCACGGGATCGTATCCCGATGCGCTCGCGAGCGACTCCCGGTTTCCTCAGACCATCGACCGTGTCGGGACTCGCGCGACGCGACTGCGCACGATTCAGGGACTCGCGTCGTGGACATGGCGCGCGGGACGTCTCGCGCGCCGCTGGCGGCCCGGGTTCACCTGGTGCGGGGAGTTGAAGCCGGCCGGCTACCCGGCGCGCTGGATGCAGGCTCGTGCCGGCGTGCCCTACGGCGTGATCACCTATGGGACCGAGCTGCTGCTCTTGGGCGCCAAGATCGACCGCAGCGCCTTCAAGCGGTGGAGCGCGCGTCAGCTCATCGGCAACGCGGCCGTCGTCGTCGCCATCAGCGAGTGGACGGCGAGTCTCGCGCGCTCCGTGCTCGAGCGCCTGGGATGCGACGCACTCGCGCGCGACGTTCGCGTCGTCCCGCTCGGGACGACGCCCGAGCATTTCAAGCCCGGCGTGGACCCTCGAGCCGTGCGCGCGCGCTACGGTCTCGACGGCGGCCGATTCATCTTGACCGTCGCGCGGCTCGAGTGGCACAAAGGGATCGACGCCGTCATCAAGGCGCTCCCCGCCGTCCGCGCCGCGCATCCGGGCACGCGCTACGCCGTCGCCGGCGTGGGCGATCGCGGACCGCACCTCGAGCAGCTGGCGCGCGACATGGGACTCGCGGATGCGGTGCGATTCCTCGGCGCGGTGCCGGATGCGGATCTGCCGGCGCTGTACAACGCCGCCGATCTCTACGTCGGCGCTTCGCGGCTCCACGATTTGCTCGCCGAGGGCTTCGGGATCTCGCTCGTCGAAGCCTCGGCGTGCGGGCTCGCCGTGGTTGGTGGGCGCTCGGGCGGCGTGCCCGACGCCGTGCGCGACGGGGAGACGGGGATCCTGGTGAATCCGGATGACCCGCAAGCGGTCGCCGCGGGGATCAATCAGTTGCTCGGGGATGACGAGCTGCGGAAGCGGCTGGGCGTGGCGGGGCGGAAGGCGGTCGAGACTTTCTACAACTGGGATCGCGTCGCCAAAGACCTCATCCAGATCGACGCAGCGTTTCGGTTACCTGGGCGACCGGCCGCGCGGTGATCGCGTAGGTCGGGCAGTGGCGGATGAAGCCGCCATCGACCGGCGACCAGTCCTGCTCCGCCTGCGTCACCACGGCCTTCCGATCAGCGTCCAGGACGAACATCCCCTGCGGCGCCTGCACGAGACATGCGCCGCACCCGATGCAACGCTCCCGTTCCACGCGCACCAGCACGCGGCGCTTCGGGAAGATTCCCTCGTCGCCGGGCATGGGCCACTCGTGGGGCCGGTCGAGCGCGGCGATCGTGGCGCGGTAGCCCTCCTCGACCACCTCGCGCAGGTGATCGAAGGAGAAGAGCGACACGTGCTCGACGCGCGGGTGGATATAGTAGATGGGCGGCGTCGTCCAGGTCTGGAACCGCTCCTCGAGCAGCGTCTGCATCAGAATCTCCGTCGCGCGCGCGAACACGCCGGCGAACCCCTCGTCCTGCGTGTCGGCCTTGAAGGCGCTCGATGCGGAGACATCCACCGCGAGGATCGGCTCGCTCCCGAGCGCGCGCGCGGCCGGGAAAGGCAGATTCGATACGACGGCGCCGTCCACGTAGAAGCGCCCCGCGATCTCGTGCGGCGGGAGGTACCCCGGGAGGGCGCACGACGCGAAGACCGCGTCCGCGACGCGGACTTCGTCGAGGCCCGGGAGCCCCCAGAACACCTGCATGCCCGAATTCAGGTCCACGGTGTTGACGGCGCACGGTGGGTCGAGCTGCGAGAACATGGCCTCGCCCACGAGGCGCTTGATCAGCTGCTCCAGCGGGTCGCGGCGAAACAGGGCGGGGGAGTGCATCCGTTTGAACGCCATGTCGGCGTGCGCGACCGCGAACACGTCCTTCCGCTTCAGGCTGAGCGCAATCTCGCGCAGGCGCGCGAGCCCCATGCCCCCGGCCCACGCCGTGCCCACGAGGGCGCCGACGCTGGAGCCGATGATGTGCGTGGGGCGGAGGCCGCGCTCGACGAGCGCCTGGAGCACGCCGATGTGAGCGAGCCCTTTCATGCCGCCGCCGCCCAGCACTAGGGTGAACGGTGTGTCCCGCTTCACGTCGTGTGTCCGCTTGCCCGGAGGGTGAACGTCCGAGTAACGTAGTCAGGTCCCCCATGCCCGCGCCACTCGTATGGCATCGCCTCGCCCGTGACCGCTGGGCCCGCCTCGGGCTCGCGATCGTCGCGACCCTCGTCGTCCTCGCGCTCGCCGCGCCGCTCGTCGCGCCCGGCGATCCGTTCCGCGGCAATCTCGCGACCAGTCTGCGCGCGCCGTCGCGCGCGTTCTGGCTCGGCAGCGATGCGCAGGGGCGCGATGTGCTCTCGCGCGTGCTCTACGGCGCCCGCCTGTCGCTCGCCGTGGGGCTCATCAGTCAGGGGATCGCGATGACGCTCGGCGTCACGCTCGGGCTCGTCGCCGGCTACTACGGACGATGGGTCGAGGGCGTCATCATGCGCGTCGCCGACGTCACCCTCGCCTTCCCGTCGCTCCTCCTCCTCATCGCCATCGCCGCCGCCGTCAAACCCTCGCTGCCCGTCGTGTTCGTCGTGATCGGCGTCGTGGGCTGGGCAGGCATGGCGCGGCTGGTGCGCGGGCAGGTGCTGGTCGTGCGGGGGCTCGAGTACGTGCAGGCGGCCCGTGCCCTCGGTGCCTCCGACGCCCGCATCATCGCGCGCCACCTGCTGCCGAATGTCGTCGCGCCCGTCGTCGTGGCGGCGACGCTGGGTGTCGGGGGCGCGATTATGGCGGAGGCGGCGTTGTCGTTCATCGGGCTGGGCGCTCAGCCACCCACGCCGTCGTGGGGGGCGATGGTCGCGGAAGGGCGCGATCTGCTGCGCGTGGCGCCATGGGTGTCGCTGGTCCCCGGCCTCGCGATCGGTCTCACCGTGCTGGGGACGAACCTGCTGGGCGACGGCCTGCGCGACGCGCTCGACGTCAGGACGAGAGCCAAGGCCGCATGACCGACATCGCGTATCATCCCACACGGGTGCGCGCGTTGCGGGAGAGTTTCCGCGCCTTACGCGCGTCCGAGTTTCCGTGGACGGCGGACACCGTCTACCTGAACAACGCCTCGATCGGTCCCATTCCGGAACGCACGCGCCGAGCCCTCGACGAATTCACCGCCAAACGCACCGCCCCGCACCTCTTGCCCGACCGCGAGCTGTTCGCCGGGTTGGCGGCGGCGCGGCTCGGCGTCGCGCACCTGATCAACGCGGATCCGTCGGAGATCGCGCTCGCCACGAACACGAGTTTCGGATTGCACCTGGCCGCGCGCGCGCTGCCGCTCAAGAAGGGCGACATCGTGCTGCTCTCGGACAAGGAGTTCCCGGCGAACGTGTATCCCTGGCTGATGCTGAAGAAGGAAGGGATCACGGTCGAGGTGGCTCGCTGCGGGCCCGAGGGATGGCCCGACGAGAATCATCTCCTCGAGCGGCTGCGCGATCCGCGCGTGCGCGTGCTCGCCGTCTCGTTCGTGCAGTTCTCCAACGGGTACCGCGCCGACCTGAAGAAACTCGGCGCCGCCGCGCGGGCCAATGGCACCTATCTCGTCGTGGACGGGATCCAGGGCGTGGGGAACTCCGTGCTCGACGTGCGCGAGACACCCGTCGACATCCTCGCGTGCGGGGGCCAGAAGTGGTTGCTGTCGCCCTGGGGGTCGGGGTTCGTCTACGTGCGGAAGGAGCTGATCGAGACGCTCGAGCCGGCCATCACCGGCTGGATGGCCTTCGAGGGGACTGACGACTTCTCGCGGCTCACCGAGTACAACCCCACGTTCCGTGCCGACGCGCGCCGCTTCGAGATGATCACGTTGCCGTACCAGGATTTCGTCGGGCTGACGCAATCGCTGGGGTTGCTGCTCGAGATCGGTGTGCGCGACATCGCGGAGGTCACGCGCGCCGCGCACGAGCCGGTCGTGAAGTGGGCGCAGGAGAACGGCGTGCGCATCGCGTCACCGCTCGACGAGCGTCACCGATCCGCGATTCTCTGCGTCGCGCCCCCCAAGGCCGCCGAGGCGTTCCATGCCGTCAAGCGCGCGCGCATCGTGTGCAGTCTGCGCGAGGGCGCGATTCGCCTCTCGCCGCACGTCTACAATACCATCGAGGAGATGGAGAAAGTCGTGGAGGTGCTAGACGACCTGACGTAGCTCGCGGTGTTTGTCCACCCACCAGCCGAAGAGCACGAAGAGCCACCCGAACACGATCCCAAACAGCGCGATCGCCTTCATGTCCGTCGGCGGCGGCGCGAACAGCGTGCTCACGTATGACCCGGCGAGCACTACGATCAACGCCCAGAAGCCCCAGCGACCGATGCCGTCCCGTGCGCGCGTCGTCTGCAGGTAGATGATCAGGCAGCCGATGAACAACAGCCCCTCGACGATCAACGTGCCTGCCACCGAGTTCCACAATCCGAGACCGAGCGTCACGCTTCCCGGGTAGAGGGGCATGTCGGGGCGGTGCGTGATGACGTCGAGCACCCAGTGACTCAAGACCAGCAGCCCTACCACGACGGCGCCCCGCATGTAACCGGTGCGCGTCCTGTACAGATAGCCGAACAGCAGGCCCCACGCGATCAGCGCGAACAGGCTGTGCGAAACCGGGATGGAGTCGAGCCACAGGTTGAGAAAGGGATTGGGTCCCGGCACCATGCGCGCTTCCTCCCACCCTATCAGGAGGAACACCGGCCAGAGGAGATCGGCGAACGTCGGGGCGGCGAAGAGTGTGCCGAGCGATGTGCGGGGCGCGAGGCGTTTCGCGGCAAGACCCAACGCATAGTGTCCGATGAACATGTTAGCCCCTCAGGCGCTTGATGAGCTGAATCTGGCCCGCGTGATACAGGTCGTGCGACGCAATGCCGTACACGTTCTCGGCGACCGTCCACTGCGAGCGCCAGGCGCGCCTGGCGAGCTCCTTGGCGGAGAGGCGCGCGATGACGCGGCGCAGCAGCGCGTGTTGTGCGTCGAGCAATGCGCAGTCGCGCTTCCAGGCGACGGCGTTCGGCTTGGCGGGGAGGTCGGGGAAGTTGGCTCCGGGACGGGGGAATGCGATGTCCGGGTCACGCAGCAGGCGGCGCCGCACCACGCATTTCCAGTACGCCGTGTGCAGCACCAGCTCCCAGATGTTGTGCCGTCCCCGTCGCGGTCGCCACAGGGCATCGCGCGCGGTGAGACCGCGGATCGTGCCCTTCAGCGGAGTGCCGTGCCAGGCGGGAGCGCGGTACGCTTGATCGAAGACCTCGAGCAGCAGCCGGACGCGCGCGTCCATCACTTGGCTCGGAGCAGGGCGTAGTCCTTCTTGCCCTTCCGCAGCAATAGATGGCCGCCCGCGATCCAGTCGGCGGTGCCGATCTCCTCGGCGCGCTGCTGGTTCACGTAGATCCCGCCTTGCTCGATGGCGCGGCGTGCCTCGCTCTTCGACTTCGCGAGCCCCGCCTGCACGACGGCGTCGCCCAGGCTCAACGCGTCCTTCGCCACGGATGTGGTGGGGATCTCCTGCGCCAGGATCTCGAACACTTTCGCGTCGGCGCGGCGCGGGTCGAAGTCGCCGAACAGCACGCCCGCCGCCGCCGCCGCGCTCGACGCGGCCTCGGCGCCGTGCGCGCGCGTCGTCACGTCGGTCGCGAGGAACGTCTGCGCGGCGCGCTTCGCCGGGTCCTTCTTCTGCCGCGCCATCAGCTCGTCGACCTGGTCGGGCTTGAGCGGCGTGAACAGCTTCACGTACCGCTCCACATCCCGATCGTCGGAGTTGATCCAGAACTGATAGAACTTGTACGGCGACGTGAGGGCGGGATCGAGGAAAATCGCCCCCGCTTCGGTCTTCCCGAACTTCTGGCCCGACGACATGGTGACGAGCGGCGCCACCAGGCCGTGGGCCTCGCCGTTCTCCACGCGCCGAATGAGATCGACGCCCGCGGTGATGTTGCCCCACTGGTCGCTGCCCCCCACCTGGAGCGTGCACTGCCGTTCGCGGAACAGGTGCAGGAAGTCGTACGCCTGGAGCAACATGTAGCTGAACTCGGTGTACGAGAGGCCGGTCTCGAGCCGCGCCTGCACCGATTCTTTCTGCAGCATCACGTTGACGGTGAAGTGCTTGCCGACGTCACGCAGAAAGTCGACGAGGCGCTGTTCGACGAGCCACTTCGCGTTGTCGAGCAGCAGCGCGGCGGTCTTGCCGGCGCCGAACTCGAGGAACCGCGCCATCTGGTCGCGCTGGCGCTGAAGGTTCTCGCGGATCTGCTCCTTGGAGAGCAGCGGACGCTCGCCGCGCTTGCCCGAGGGATCGCCGATGAGCCCCGTGCCGCCACCCATCAGCACGATGGGCCGGTGGCCATGTCGCTGCAGCGTGGAAAGCAACATGAGCGGCATCAGGTTTCCGAGCTGCAGGCTGGGCGCCGTGGGATCGAAGCCGCAATACGCCGTGACCGGCCCGCGCGCGAAGTGGGCGTCCAGGCCCGGCGTCGCTTGCTGCACGAAGCCGCGCCACTCGAGTTCGCGGAGCACGTCAGGAGGGGTCATGGCGGCGAATCGTACGAAGCGCCCGCGATACTGGCAAGCGCTGGCAAGCGCAGGTCTCCCTTACTAGGTTGTAATCGAGATGGCCGTTCCGACATCCCTTCCGGCTTCCGCCGCGCCCTTCCGCCTGTCGTTCCTGTGGCGCTGGTGGTACGACCCCGTGTCGCGCAAGCGCGTGCTCACGTGGTCGGCGCTCGCCTGCTTGTTCGGAGCCGGCCTCGCGTACGGCGCGTGGACGCGGGTCTGCGCCGCGGAACGCTGCCCCAGTATCGCGCGCCTCCGCGGGGACTCGAAACGCGGTCAGCTCCAGACCTCCAAGGTCTACGCCGCCGACGGACGGCTCATCACCGAGCTGGGCATCGAGCGGCGCACGGTCCTGCCTCTCGCCGAAATGCCGGTGTATCTGCGGCAGGCGTTCATCGCGACGGAAGACAAGCGCTTCTACTCGCACCACGGCATCGACTTCGTCCGCTTCCCGGGCGCCGTTCTCAACCGGTTCCGCGGCTTCTCGACGATCACGCAGCAGCTCGCCCGCAATGTGTTCTCGGATGTCATCAGCCGCGAGCGGACCCTGTCGCGCAAGCTGAAGGAAGCCCGCGTCGCGGTGGAGCTCGAGCGCACCTTCCCCAAAGACACGATCCTCGAGCTGTATCTCAATCAGATCAGCCTCGGCCCCAACGTGGCCGGGGTGGAAGCGGCGTCGCAGGTGTTCTTCGGCAAGTCGGCGCGCGACTTGAACGTCGCCGAGGCGGCGACGCTCGCCGCGTTGCCGAAAGCGCCTGGCAACTACAATCCGCGCACCCACCCCGATCGCGCCGTGGCGCGCCGCAACGTGGTGCTGACCCTGATGCGCAACCAGGGCTACCTCACGCCGGAGGACGCGGAGTACTGGAAGGCGTACCCGCTGGTCCTGACGTCGCGCCGCACCAGCTACGGCGACGTCGCGCCGTACTTCGTGGAGTGGCTGCGGTCGAGCTTCCTCGAGCCTCGCTTCGGGCGCGATTTGTACGAAAAGGGATACCGCATCTACACGACGCTGGATCTCGACATGCAGGAGGCCGCGGAGCGGGCGCTGCAGTCGCAGCTCGACGAGATCGAGGCTGGGGCGTACTCCGCCAACAACAAGTTCGAGGGCCAGGGCCACACGTATCGCGAGTACGTGGAGTCGGGGCGCACGTCGGCCGAGGAGCAGGGCCCGTTTTCGCCCTACCTCCAGGGCGCGCTCGTCGCCCTCGACACCCGCACCGGCTACATCCTCGCGCTCGTGGGTGGGCGCGATTTCGTGGACTCGAAGTGGAATCGCGCCACCCAGTCGATCCGCCCGCCCGGCTCGACGTTCAAGCCGTTCGTCTATTCGGCCGCCGTACGGGCGAATTGGCCCGTCGACACGCTGCTCGATGACTCGCCCCTGAACCCGCCGGTCATCCAGCTCGACAGCTCGCTGTGGCAGCCCAAAGACTACGACGACACGACGCTCGGCATGATCCCGATGCGTCAGTCGCTCTTCCTGTCGCGCAACCTGTCCACGATCAAGCTGGGCATGAGCATCGGCGAGCAGACGGTGATCGGGGAGGTGCGCCGCTACGGCATCACGACCGCGCTCCCGCCCTATCCGTCGATTCACATCGGCGCCAAGGGCGTGAAGCCGCTCGAGATGATCGCGGCGTACACGGCGTTTGCCAACCTCGGAACGCGCGTGGTGCCGATCGGCATCCAGCGGATCGAGGACCGCGAGGGCAACATCGTCTTCCAGTCGACGGTGCAAAAAGAGGCGGTCATGGATCCCGAGCACAGCTGGCTGATGCTCGACATGCTGCGCGACGTGATGCGCTGCCAGCCCGGCACCGGGCCGAACCGTTGCGGCACCGCGGCGGGTGCCGTGGGGGGGCTGCGCGTTCCGATGGGCGGCAAGACCGGCACCACCGACGACTACACCGACGCCTGGTTCGTCGGGTTCACGCCAGAGATCGTGGCGGGGATCTGGGTCGGCTACGACGCGCAGCAGCGCATCATGGGCAACGCGGGCGGCGGCCGAATCGTCGCGCCGGCGTGGACGAAGTTCATGCGCGACGTGTACGAGCGCCGCCCGCCGCCCCCCGATTGGCCGCGCCCCGATTCGCTGATCACGCGCGAGGTCGATTGGAGCAACGGCAAACTCGCCACGCCGTTCTGTCCCATCGAGGTGCGCCGCTGGGAGTGGTTCTATCCGGGGACAGAGCCGAACGAGGTCTGCAGTGTGCACTCGCCGTTCGGCGTGGGAATTACGCCGTGAGGGACGCGAGTGAACTCGCGGCTCGGCGTCTGCCCGTCAACGGGCCCGCTTTAGCGGGAGCGCCGAGCCGCGGCTTTAGCCGCGCCCCCTAAGGCGCGTGCTCCGCATCCGAGCTGGCCGCGTTCATCCCGTAACGGCGCCGCCGATCGAGGACGGCGCCGTTCTTGTGGATACGAGCGGCAGGATCGCCGCCGTCGGCCAGCATGCAGACGTCCCCACACCGCCGCGCACCGACACCCGCGAATACCGGGATGGCGTGCTCGTGCCCGGCCTGATCAACTGCCACACCCACCTCGAGCTCACGCACCTCGCCGGGCAAAACGCCGAACCCGAGTTCGCCAAGTGGATCCGCCGCATCCGCGAGCTGAAGGACGCGACGCCCCCGGAGGGCTTTGAGGAAGCGGCCGTCGCCGGCGTGAAGGACTGTTGGGCGCGCGGCGTCACCTGCATCGCGGAGACCGGCAGCACCGGCGCCGTGATGCGCGCGCTGCACGACCTGGGTGGGCGCGGGATCGTTTACCAGGAAGTGTTCGGGCCTGATCCGTCCCAAGTGTCGTCAAGCATGGCCGAGCTCGAGAGCGCCGTCTTGCAACTTCGCCGTCTTGCAACTGCGCAACTGGGAATCGGCGTTTCACCACACGCGCCGTACACCGTGAGCGCACCCTTGTACGACGCGGTCGTGGCGTTCGCCCGGCCCGAGGGCATCCCCATCGCCGTGCACGTAGCGGAGTCGAAGGAAGAGAGCCAGTTCGTCCGCGACGGCGCGGGACCCTTCGCCGACGCATGGCGCGCTCGCGGGATCCCGGTCGCGGCGCGCCACGTCTCTCCGGTCGCCTTCCTCATGCAACGTGGCGTCTTGCAGCGTGGAACTCTTTGCATTCACTCCGTGCAAGTCGATGGCGCCGACATCGCGATCCTCGCGTCGGCGGGCGCCGCGATAGCGCACTGTCCCCGCTCCAACAACGTGCACGGTCACGGCTCGGCGCCCCTCTCTGCCTTTCGCAATGCCGGGCTTCGCGTAGGACTCGGCACCGATTCGGTCGTGAGCGTCGGCGATTTGGATCTTTGGAATGAAGCGGATGCGGCCGGTCTGGATTGGGAGGATGCCCTTCGCATGTTGACGATCGAAGGCGCGCGAGCTTTGGGTTGGGAACGCGACATCGGTTCGCTGGAGGTCGGGAAATCCGCGGACCTCGCCGTGTTTACCCCTACCGCCCTCTACCGCCCTCTACCGCCCGTTACCGCCCAGCTGACAGTAATCGCCGGGCGCGTCGTCTTTGACCGCAGCGCCGAAACCTCGCGGGCGAGCTAGATTCGGTGCCCATGAAGACCCAGCGCCACGCCGCCATCGTCAGGGTCATTCGCCGCGACACCGTGGGCAGCCAGGAGCAGTTGCGCGAGCTGCTCCAGGCCGAGGGCTTCGAAGTCACGCAAGCGACGCTGTCGCGCGACATCCGCGAGCTGGGACTCGCCAAGGTCGCCGCGCCGGATGGCGGCTCGCACTACGCCGAGTCGGGCGAGGGGGCGACGGGCGTGCGGCCGCACCTGGAGCAACTGCTCCCCACGATGCTCGTGTCGGCGGAAGGCGTGGGCCCGCTGCTGGTGCTCAAGACGACCACCGGCGGCGCGCAGGCGCTCGCGCTGGCCGTGGACGGCGCGGGGTGGAACGAGGTCATCGGCACGATTGCGGGCGACGACGCGATCCTCGTCATCACCCGCAGCGAGCGCGCGCGCCGCGGCGTGCAGAGTCGCATTCGGGAGTTGGCCGGAATTCCTGCCTGACATTGTTGCATGCGTGCGACTTCCCTAGTCGCCCGGCGAGCCGTAATGTGGTCCCGATGAAAACCCTCCGTGTCACCCTCGTTTGGGCCCTGCTGATTGCGACATCGACGAGTTGCGCCCGTCAAGCCGACTGGCGCTCCCTCTTCGACGGTCGCACGACGACTGGCTGGCGCAACTTCCGGAGCGATTCGATCGGATCCGGATGGCAGGTCGTCGACAGCGCGTTGACCCGCGCGGGACCCGGGGCCGGCGACATCATCACCCGCGACAAGTTCAAGAACTTCGAGCTGTCGCTCGAATGGAAGATCGTCGCGGACGGCAACAGCGGGATCTTCTACCGCGCCAGCGAGGACGACGACGCGATCTACTGGACGGCGCCCGAGATGCAGGTCCTCGACGACGCGCACCATCCCGACGGCGCATCGCGGCTCACGTCTGCGGGCGCGAACTACGGGATCGATTCATCGCCGCCCGGGTTCCTGAAGCCCGCCGGCGAATGGAACCAGGTGCGCGTGGTGGCGAACGGAAACCACATTGAGCATTGGCTCAACGGGGTGAAGGTGGTGCAGTACGAGCTGGGTTCGCCCGACTGGGAGGCGAAGGTGAAGGCGAGCAAGTTCGCGCCGCACGCGCACTACGGCCGCAACACCGAGGGCTACATCGGCCTGCAAGACCACGGCGATTGGGTCGCCTTCCGCAACATCAAGATCCGGGTACTGCCATGAGCAAGAAGCGCATCTCGCGGCGCAAGTTCGTCAGTGGTATGGCAGCGGGCCTGTCGTTTACGATCGTGCCGCGCCACGTGCTCGGGCGCGGTTTCGTGGCGCCGAGCGACAAGCTGAACATCGCATGCATCGGCGTCGGCGGGATGGGCGCGAACGACGTGCGCGGCGTGGGGAAGACCGAGAACATCTACGCGCTGTGCGACGTGGACGACCGCCAGGCCGCAGGATCGATCAGCGCGTTCCCGCTGGCGAAGCGGTTCAAGGACTTCCGCGTCATGCTGGAGAAGGAAGGCAAGAACATCGACGCGGTCACCGTCTCGACGCCGGACCACACCCACACCGTCGCCGGCATGATGGCGATGAAGCTCGGCAAACATACGAGGATTCAAAAGCCGCTGGCGCGCACGTTGTGGGAAGTGAAGCAGCTCGAGGATGCGGCGCGCCGCTACAAAGTTGCGACCCAGATGGGCAACCAGGGACACGCCGAAGAAGGCACGCGGCTGATGCGTGAGTGGGTCGAGGCCGGAGCGATCGGTACGGTGCGCGAGATCCAGCTCTGGACCAATCGGCCGATCTGGCCCCAGGCGATCGAGCGGCCCCTCGAGGACCTGCACGTGCCGCCATGGATCGACTGGGATCTCTGGCTCGGCCCCGCGCCGGTGCGCCCCTTCCACACGGCCTACGCGCCGTTCCGCTGGCGCGGCTGGTGGGATTTCGGCACCGGCGCGCTCGGCGACATCGCCTGCCACTCGATGGACGCCTCGTTCTGGGCCCTCGACTTGGGCTACCCGTCGCGCATCGAGGCCGAGTCCACCAAGCTGTTCGCCGAGACCGCGCCTGCCTGCTCGCGCATCACCTACTCGTTCCCGGCGAAGGGGAACCGGCCCGCCGTCACGGTCGTGTGGCGCGACGGCAGTTTGTATCCGCCCAGGCCCAAAGAGATCACGGACCCGGCCGCGTGGCCCTTCGATACGAGCGGCCAGCTCTGGATCGGGGATTCCGGGAGAATGATCGCCGGGATCTACGGCGAGAATCCCAAGTTGCTGGATGCGGCGAAGATGGCGGAGATCACCGCGCACCCGGTGCCCGTGAAGTACCCGCGCACCGAGGGCGTGTACGCCGAATGGATCGCGGCCTGCAAGGGGGGTACGCCCGCCGGGTCGAACATCCCCGATCACTCGGGGCCCCTCACGGAGATGGTGCTGCTCGGCAACCTGGCGGTGCGGACCGCGCAGCCGATCGACGTGAACCCGCAGACGGGCGACGTGCTCACGCCGGGGATTCCTGCCGACTACTTGAAGCCGACTTATCGGCAGGGGTGGGGTTGGTGAGGCACGGTAGGGGCGCAGCATGCTGCGCCCCTACTCCTTGCGCACCCGAACTCCCATGGTGTATTTTTATGCACACATATGCATAAACCGTCAAGCAACCCGCTGGTGGTGCTCGCCTATTCGGGCGGGCTCGATACGTCGGCCATCGTTCCGTGGCTGCGTGAGATCTACAACGCGCGCGTCCTCTGCTTCGCCGCCGACGTGGGGCAGGGCAGCGGCGAGCTGAAGGGTCTCTCCGAGAAGGCCAAGCGCTCCGGCGCCGAGGACTGCGTCGTCGAGGATCTGCGCGAAGAGTTCGTCCGCGACTTCGTGTTTCCGACGCTCCGAGCGGGAGCCGTATACGCCCGCACGTATCTGCTCGGCACCTCGATGGCGCGGCCCCTCACCGCGGCGCGGCAGGTCGCGCTGGCGCAGCGCGTCGGCGCGCAGGCGGTCGCGCACGGCTGCACCGGCAAAGGCAACGATCAGGTTCGCTTCGAGCTGACCTACGCCTCACTCGGTCCCGACCTCCAGATCATCGCGCCGTGGCGCGAATGGAAGTTCCAGAGCCGCGAAGACCTCATCAATTACGTGCACGCGAAGGGCGTGCCGGTCCAGGCGACGGCGGAGAAGCCGTACTCGACCGACCGCAACCTGTGGCACTGCTCGCACGAGGGCGGCATCCTCGAGGATCCGTCGCAGGAAGCCCCCGAGCACATCTTCGTCATGACCAAGAGCCCGCTCGAGGCGCCCGATGAACCGGTCGTCGTCGACATCGGCTTCGAAGAAGGCAATCCCGTCAGCGTCGATCACGTGCCCCTCGGCCCCGTGGAGCTGCTCGAGCAGCTGAACGAAATCGCCGGAGAGCACGGCGTCGGCCGCGCCGACGTCGTCGAAGACCGCCTCGTGGGGATGAAGTCCCGCGGCGTCTACGAGACGCCGGGTGGCACGCTCCTCTATGCCGCGCACCGCGAGCTCGAACAGATGGTGCTCGACCGGCGCACGCTGCGACTCAAGGACGAAGTCGCGCTGCGCTATGCCGACCTGGTCTACGACGGCCGCTGGTGGACGCCGGAGCGCGAAGCGATCGACGCGCTCGTCACCGCGACGCAGAAGAACGTGACGGGCAACGTGCGGCTCAAGTTGTACAAGGGGAGCATCACCGTCGCGGGACGCGAGAGCCCCAACGCGCTGTACCAGCCGTCGTACGCGACGTTCGGCAAGGACAACGTCTACAACCAGAAGGACGCTGAGGGGTTCATCCGGCTTTATGCGCTGGCCAGCAGGATTGCCGCCGGATTGAACGCCGAACGGACTGATGTCCCCACAGTCTGACACGCATCACATGTGGGGCGGGCGCTTCGCGCTGGGACCGAGCGAAGCGCTGGATGCGCTGAACCGCAGCCTCCCCGTGGACCATCGACTCTGGCCGCAGGACGTCATCGCGAGCAAGGCGTGGGTCCACGCCCTCGGCCGCGTCGGCGTCGTGTCGCCCGCCGAGGAAGCGCAGCTCGAGCAGGGCCTCGACCGCGTCGCCGATCGCTTGGCCGATGGTGCCGCGGTCGGCGCGCCTGACGAAGACGTCCACACCCTCGTCGAGCGCTTGCTCTACGAAGAAGTCGGCACCGTCGCCGGCAAGCTGCACACGGGCCGCTCGCGCAACGACCAGGTCGCCACCGACCTGCGTCTCTGGACTCTCGACGCCATCGATGAGCTCGACGCGTCCGTCGCCTCGCTCGGCCGCACGCTCGTGACGAAAGCGAAAACCGGCGTGGACGCGATCCTCCCCGGCTACACGCACGGCCAACGCGCACAGCCGGTGCGCTGGGCGTACGTCCTGCTCGCGCACGCATGGCCCCTCGTGCGCGATCGCCAGCGCCTCGCCGACGCACGGCGCCGCGTGGCGGAGCTGCCCCTCGGCTCGGGCGCTCTCGCCGGCTCCGGATTCCCGGTCGACCGGGTGCTCCTCAAGGAAGCGCTGGGCTTCCGCGCGCTGTCGGCCAACGGGCTCGACGCGACCGGTGACCGCGACTTCGTCGCCGAGGTGCTCTTCGTGATCGCGCTAATCGGGACACACCTGTCCCGGCTCGGCGCCGAGCTGATCACCTACGCGAGCGGCGAGTTCGGCTTCGTCACGCTGTCCGACGCGTTCAGCACCGGCTCGAGCTTAATGCCGCAAAAGCGGAACCCCGACGTATTCGAGCTGGCGCGCGGCAAGGCGGGCCGGCTCCTCGGGGACTTCGTCGCGTTGCTCACTACGCTGAAGGGCATCCCGGCCGGTTACCAGAAGGACCTGCAGGAAGACAAGGCGCTCCTCTTCGACGCCTGCGATACGCTGGGCGTCGTCCTTCCCGCCCTCACGGGTGCGATCGACACGCTCACCGTCAACGCCGATCGCATGGCCGCGGCCCTCGATCCGGCGATGCGGGCCACCGATCTCGCCGATCTGTTGGTGGAGGCCGGCGTCCCGTTCCGGGAAAGCCACGGGCTCGTGGGACGGCTGGTGCGGGAGGCCGAGAAGGCCGGCGTCCCGCTCGACAAGGTGCCCGTGCCGGTGGCGGCGGGGATCCACCCGGCCCTCGGGGCGGCCATGACTCAGCTGGGGACGTGGGAAGACAGCGTAGAGAGCCGTGGGACCGTCGGCGGGGCCTCCCGGGCCTCGGTCGAGGCCCAGATTGATGAGCTACGGCGCGCGTTTGCGCCCGCAGTAAGCCCGTAACCCCCTCACTTGCCGGGACTTCGCCGCGTGTGTTAGCATACGTGGCCTATGCGTTGCCTCGCGCTTAACGCCTCTTTCGAGCCGCTGACCATGGTGCCCGTGCGCCGGGCGCTCCGCCTCGTCATCGACGGCAAGGCGGAGGTGGTGGAGGCCGAAGGCACGCCCGTCCATAGCGAGCGACTGGCGGTACCCAGGCCAGCGGTCATCCGCCTGGTCCGGTTCGTCCACGTTCCCCGCCGCTTCCGCCGCCAGGTCACCAACACGTTCCTCTTCGCCCGCGACAACTACCGCTGCCAGTTCTGCGGCCGGTCGCAGCTCGAGCTGCGGCAGCGGGAGTGCCTCACACGGGATCACTTGGTGCCGCTGTCGCGCGGCGGCACCAACGCGTGGACCAACGTCCTCACGGCGTGCTCGAGCTGCAACACCCGCAAGGGCAACCTGCTGCCCGAAGAGGTGGGGATGCATCCGATGCGGGCCCCCCACGAGCCGCATTTCGTGCACCTCTCGTGGGCGGTGCGGCGTCTCACCCGGACGCAGGCCAAGTACATCCGCCTGTTCTACGGGGCCGACGTCCTGGCGACCCTCGAGGCGCTGTGAGCAAGACGCCGTGGATCGTAGCGGGAGCCGCCGTCATCGTCTTGGCGGCGGTTTTGTTTTCGGCGCGGCCGGCCGCCGGCGGTACCCATCCCGACCCGCGTCCCGGCATCACCGCAGAGCGCGTGCTCGCCGACGTAGCGATTCCGCACACGCCGGGCGCCACGGAGGCCTATGCCGCAGCCCGCGCTGCAGCCGGCACGCTCGATGGCGTCTACTGCCATTGTGATTGCTCCAAGCACGCCGGGCACCGCTCGCTCCTGACGTGCTTCGAGACCAATCACGGTGCGTACTGCGATATCTGTATGGGTGAGGCGATGATGGCCGCGCAGATGGCGAGCCGGGGGACGTCGCTGCAGGAGATCAGGGCTGCGATTGACGCTCAGTTCGGAACGTAGGACTCCGGGCCTCGAGCCGCTGCCGCGGTAGACCCGCGATTCGCACCAACACCCGCTGCGCTCCACGTACTAACGCTTCTCCGAAGTTCCCGCCGCCTGACACCGCCGGTCCCACGTCCCCCTTCAACCAGCGCGACAGCTCCTCCAAATCGGTGTCGTTCAGCGTGCTGACTTCGAGGCGACAGATGAAGTAGAAGCGCGCGTTGTTGGCCGTCGGTGGCTGCAATTGAATCGTGTACGGGATCTCGAGGGCCCGCGTCAACTCCTCGGGCGTGGCGTAGCGCGTGACGCTGCCGCCCGTGCGAATCAGCACGAAGTCGTCGGCGAGCGGATCGTGGCGCGCCACGGCGTCCCACGGGACCTCGCGCTGGAACTGGTCGAACCAGCTCGCGCGAACTCTCCACAGCTCGAGACGATAGTGAAGCCGGAGTGGGAATCCCGATCGCATCAGGGCCACGAAGCGTCCATCGGCCAGGAGCGCTGTGCTCTGCACGCGCGGCACGTCGTTCTGCAGCGTCACCGTCAATGACGGCGACGGCGCAGCCGCCTGCGCCTGAGCGCCGGCGGCTACGCCCCACATCAGGGCGCAGAGCGCGAGGACCGGCTTCCGCCGCACCTAGAACCGGTGGTCGAGCCGGACCGTGAAGCGAAGATGCTCGCCGGTGGTTACTGCCTTGGCGACATATACTCCGAACCCGCCCCAATCCACGCCGAGCCCCAGCTCGGCGAGCCAACTGCCGAGCGTCGGCAAGCGACCGCTCGGCAAACGCCCAGGTCCATTGCCCACGAGCCACGCCTGGCCAGCGTCGCCGAACACGACGAGATCGGGGCCCTCGAGCCGGAGCAGCGTCCCGCCCTCTTCGTCGCCTTCCTCGCGTCCCGTCCCGAACGGCGTGTAGCTCCAGTTGAGCTTCAGGTGCCCCCGGTACTCGGCTTGCACTGCGACAACTCGGTCGCAGGCCGCCACGAGCGATCCGGTGAACGCCGGATCGGCGATGTCGCGGTTGCACCCGCTCTGGCGGAACGGGTAGCCCGCCATCGGGTCGGGGCCGCCCAGCGAGAGCCGGCGCTGCAGCGGCAGCGGATCGCCGCCGAGCCAGCCCCCCGCGAGGAGGCGCAGGTTCAAGCGACCCGACGCGCTCACGCGTGCGTAGCGGCGCACGTCGAGGAAGACGCGGTCGAACGCGTACGACCCATCCGTCGGGATTGTGCCGCGCACCGCCGCCGGCACGCCGGTCTGCGGTGTCACGTCCTTGCTGCTCGAGTGCTCCAGCGTGGTGCGGACGATCCACCCGGACGTGGGATCGTCCAGGTCGTTGCGCGTATCGATCGTGCCGTTGAGGCTCAGCGTGGTGTAGTGGCCTTCGTCGATCGGCGGGTTGGGGCGCCACGCATCGGAGTTGCGGAACAGGGTCCAGGGATCGCGCGCGGCGACGCTCGCCTGCCAGTCGCGCCGCACCTCGAACGTGACCGCGATTTGCTTCTCGGGATGCGCGAAGACTCGGGCGGCCCACCCCTTGTTGAGGAAGTAGTCACGGTAGTCGCGCGCGAACACGAACGCGCTCCATCCCACCTCGGCGTTGCGCAGCCCCCACTCTTCGACCGGCGTCACGACGTCGTAGGCGCGGAACCCCACGCCCGCAGGCCGGATTTCGCCGGAGCGCAGCTCCGTGCGCAGCATGTAGCCCAGGTCGCTGCGCTTGTCGCTCAAGTCCCCCGCCGAGCGGAAGACTCCCAACGCGTCGAGTCGCAGACGCAGATCGTCCTGGAGCCTCCAGTCGAAGAGGGGACCGAAGACGATCGGCAGGCCCTCGACCCGGTTGAAGGTCCCTCCCGTCGCGATCGTGAGCGTGGAGCGAGTGTCGCCGGTCCCCCACGACACGCGCGCGCCCGGGTTCCACAGCGCTCGGCGCCGCAGGTTTGGTGCGTAAGCGATCTCGTCGCCCTCACCGCGCAGCCGGTAGAGCAGGGGCTCGCGATACTGGCGCAGCTCTCCCCCGACGCGAGCCTCCGTCGTCCCCTCCACGGTCCCGCCCACGACGATCAGGTTCCCCGTGATCTCGGCGCCGGGCTCGAGCAGCACGTCGCCGTTGATCACGACGAGCGCGCCGTTCACGCGGCCGCCGATGATCGCCGGACCGTTCCGCACCGCCACGTCGCCGCGCCACTCGTTGCCGCGTGGCAACCGCGTACGGCCGACGAGCCGCGTCGTCGAGGGGGCGTTGTAGAAACGGATGATCTCGTCGGTCACCACGCGCGGCAGCTCGATCGCCTGGATGCTTGCGCCGGAGCTGTCGGGGTGAATGACGATCGTCGTGTCCTGAGCCGTCGCCAGGACTAGGAGAAGGGCGAGCATAGCCGAACCTTGGTTGGGGCCGTGGGGCGCCAGTGCACGGGACGTGCCGCGAGCCGAGACCGCAACTGCGTGGCCGCGCGGCCGAGTCGTGTCATCCCGTCATGTTTCACTGATGTTGCGAGGTGGCTCGATGCCGAGCCGTCGCATCCGCCGATAAAGGTTGGCACGATCCGTGGAGAGTCGGCGCGCGGCTTCGGCGACGTTGCCCCGCGCAGCGGACAACGCGCGCGCGATCAACTCGCGCTCGTGCTGGTCGAGAGCATCCGCCAGGGCCACGTCGGGGCCTGCACTCGCTCCGTCGCCGCTCGGCGCAGGAGCAACGGCGAGCCGTCCCCCGTCCTGTCCGTGCGGCAGGACGCGCGTCACGTCGTCGGCCGTGATCGTCTCGCTCGACGCGAGGATCGCGAGGCGTTCGACGATGTTCGCGAGCTCGCGCACGTTGCCAGGCCAACGGTACGCAGCGAGGAGTTGCAACGCGCCCGCGTCCACGCGCACCGCTCGCCCCAGGCGCGCCGCGCAGCGCGAGGCGCAGTGACGCACGAGGGGCGGGATGTCGTCGGGCCGCTCGCGCAGCGGCGGGATGTGGATGGGCAGGACGTTGAGCCGGAAAAACAGGTCCTCGCGGAACTGACGTTCGCGCACGGCATGCCCCAGATCCTTGTTGGTCGCGGCGAGCACCCGCACGTTGACCGTGAAGGGTCGCTCGCCGCCGAGGCGTTCTACCACGCCGGTCTCGAGTACGCGGAGCAACTTGGCCTGCGCGTCGGCGCCCAGGTCACCCACCTCGTCGAGGAAGAGCGTCCCGCTATCGGCCAGCTCGAAGCGGCCCTGACGCCGCTCCGTGGCACCGGTAAAGGCGCCGCGCTCGTGGCCGAACATCTCCGACTCGACGAGGTCGCGCGGGATCGCGGCGCTGTTCACCGTGACGAAGGGCTTGCCCGATCGGGCGCTCTGGCGATGAATCGCCGACGCCACCAGCTCTTTGCCGGTCCCTGATTCGCCGGTGATCAGCACGCGGGATTCGGTCGGGGCCACCCGAGCGATCATGGCGCGCAGGTCGTCCATGGCCATGCTCGTCCCAATGAGCGGATCGTCGTGGCCCAGCTGCGCGTGCAGGCGACGGTTTTCCGCCAGCGTGCGGCCCAGCTCGAGGGCCCCGCGCAACGCCACCAGCACTCCTTCGGGCGTGAGCGGCTTCTCGAGGAACTGAAACGCGCCAAGCTTCGTCGCGCGTACCGCGTCGGCGAGGTTGGCCTTGCCGCTCATCATCACCACGGGAACGTGCGGTACGCGCTTCTTGAGCTGCTCGAGGGTCGCCAGGCCGTCGGGGCCCGGCGGCATCATCAGGTCGAGCAGCACCGCGTCGGGCATATCGTCGGCGATGCGCTCCAGCGCGGCTTGACCGTTGGGGGCCTCGAGTGTCTCGAACCCTTCGGACTCGAGCAGGGCGCCCACCATTTTGCGGATGTTCGCCTCGTCGTCGACGAGCAGGATCCTGGGACTCATACGGGCGGAAACACGATGGCGAAGGTGGCGCCGCCGCCGGGCGTGTCGGTCAGGGCGATCGTGCCGCGGTGGGCCTCGAGTGTCTGGCGGACGAGGGCGAGGCCGAGTCCCGTACCGTCGGACTTGGTTGTGAAGTACGGCTCGAACACCCGTTGCCGCAGGTTGTCGGGGATCCCGGGCCCGTGGTCGGCAATCGTGACCGCGATCCCACTGCCATCGCTGGTGACGGTTACGTCGATCGCGCCTTGTCCCTTCATCGCCTCGGCGGCGTTACGGAGCAGGTTCGCGAAGGCACGCCGCAGCGGGTCGTAGTGGCCCTTTATGATCGACCGGTGCGGGGCCGCCGTCCCGTTCGCGTGCACAGTTACTTGCACGCCGTCGGGGACGCCGGTCCGCCCCAGCTCTTCGAGCAATTCGACCAGGTCGACTTCGCTCTGTGGTCCTTCGGGGAGCCGCCCAAAGTCCGCGAACTCCCTGGCGAGACGCTCGAGGCGATCGGTTTCCGCCTCGAGAACCTGCACCGCCGTTTCGGTCCGACCTTCCGTCGTTCCAACGGTCCGACGCATTTGATCCACCGCGATCCGCATCGACGTCAGCGGATTCTTGATCTCGTGTGCGACACGGCGCGCGACCTCGCGGAAGGCGCGGAGCCGCTCCGCCTCGAGCTCCCGGTCACGGGCCACGGCGAGGGTCTGGGCCAGCTCGCGTAGCGCTTGCCGCAGCGCCTCGAACTCCGGCGCGCCCCGCGCGACGGAGGCTCCCTCGGGGAGGGGCTCGCGCCGCCGGATCAGCTGCGTCCACCCCACCAGTTCGTCGATCGGTCGTGAGAGCTGGCGCGAGAGGTGCCCGGCGACGTTCACCGACGCGTACAGCACCGCCGCGCCCAGGAGCAGGATCACGACCGCGAACCCAGCCGTGTAGTAGCGCAGGAACGTTTCGGCGCGCCGGGCGAGGCTGACCGACGCCGACACCTGATTCAGGTGGTGGCGGAGCGCGACCCGCTCGGCAGGTGTCAGGTGCAGCGTGTCGACGTTCTCGATCAGGACTCTGGCCGACAGGGCCACGCGCTCTGACGAGGCTCGCGCACCGGCGGTCGGGAGCAGCGTGCGCACCGAGACTACCCAGCCGGCGACGGCGAGGACCGTGGGGACGGCGGTCATCGCGACGAGGACCAAGAAGATTCGCCGGCGGAAGGGAAGCGCCATATTTGAGGCCAATCTAGGGAGCGGGCTCGCCTGTGACAATTCGACACGGGCCAACGGGAGGGTCAGAATGAAGTCCCACACGCACTACCTGTGGTTCAACACGAAGCAGCGTCAGGAGATCATCGACATTACCGAGGACGTTGTGCAGCAAGTCGAGGCGAGCAAGGTGGCCGAGGGAATGGTCCTCGTGAGCGCCATGCACATCTCGGCCTCGGTGTTCGTGAACGATCACGAGTCGGGGCTCTGGCACGACATCTTGAATTGGCTCGAGGGTGTCGCGCCGTGGGATCCCAAGCGCTACCAGCACAACGAAACCGGCGAGGACAACGCGGCCGCGCACCTGCGCAGCCTGACGGTGGGGCACGAGGTGATCGTGCCGATCACCAAGGGGAAGCTCGATTTCGGCCCCTGGCAGCGGGTTTTCTACGGGGAATGGGACGGTCAGCGCAAGAAGCGCGTGATCATCAAGGTCCTGGGGGAGTAGGTCCGACGCGAACGGCGCAGTAGTAGCCGTTGCCACCGACAACGATGCGGAGTGGTGTCAGTCGGAGGCTTGCAGCGTCGGGATCCTGTGCATCAAGCCGCCACCTCAACATAGGTCGCGTAGGTCTGCAGCCGTGGCGGCTTGTGCCCGTCGTCTCCCATTCCTTCGAAGTGGAACTTGAGGGCGCTCTTCATGCGGCTCTCGACTTGCCGGCGCGTCGCTCCCGTGGCCACGCAGCCGTCGACGTCGGGAGAGTAGGCAGAGTACCCGGTCTTGGTCTTTTCTACGATGATGAGGACCTTCATAGGAGCCTCGCCTGCTTGAGAATGCTCTTGAGGGTCTTGGGCGCCAAATCGTCGCGCGGATGGCCGGCGATGGTTACCAGTCCTGGTTTGCGCGGATGTTTGTAATGTCGGTGACTCCCTCGGATACGAGCAAGGTACCACCCATCGTCGAGCAATAGTCGGATGACCTGGCGCACCGTCACGGCCGACGATCACGCCAAGCAGACTGCGGACCGTCATCCTATTGTCGCACGAAGCGCCAAAACGCCTCGCCCAACCGCGGTAATCTGAGGCTGGATTGGGGTGGGGTGTAGACTTAGCGCCGCAAGTTGTTTATTATCAATGGTTCATGCTTCTGGCAGATGAGTAGGCGAGGGGTCGGACCATCAGGCGGCGCCTGCGGTCCTCGGCACTGGGTCGAGGCAACGCGCACGGGCGCGCTGAGATGAGTTCGGCGACCCTCCCCAATACCCTGCCGGCACCAACTACGGCGACTATCGCCACCAACAAGAGCCCCAACCGGTCCGCCGGTCTCGCCGCATTCCCATTACTGGGGTGCGTCGCGGCCACCGCGGCCGTCGTGGGCCTGGAACCGAGTAAGAAATGACACAGCAACACAACCACCTGCCGCGCCCCGCACACAAAGAACCCCCGTCCCATGCGCCCAATGCGGCGCTGATGATCGACTTCGACAACGTCACGATGGCGATTCGATCGGACCTGCAGACCGAGCTGAAACGGCTGCTGCAATCCGAGATCATCCGCGGGAAAGTGGCCGTGCAGCGCGCCTATGCCGATTGGCGGCGCTACCCCCAGTACATCGTCCCCCTCTCCGAATCGTCGATCGACCTGATCTTCGCCCCCGCGCACGGCGCGAACAAGAAGAACGCGACCGACATTCGGCTCGCCATCGACGCGCTCGAGCTGGTCTTCACCCGGCCAGAGATCGGCACGTTCATTCTGCTGTCGGGCGACTCCGACTTCTCGTCGCTCGTGCTGAAGCTCAAGGAGTACGGCAAGTACGTGATCGGCGTCGGCATCCGCGAGTCGTCGAGTGACCTGCTGATCCAGAACTGCGACGAGTACTACTCCTACAACGAGCTCGCCGGCTTCACCAAGGAGAGCGACGTCGCCTACGTGCGCCGCGATCCGTGGGAGCTCGTCGTGGAAGCCGTGAAGCAAATGACGGGGCACAACGATGTCATGCGCTCCGATCGCCTGAAGCAGGTCATGCAGGAGATCGATCCCAACTTCGACGAGAAGGACGCGGGCTTCTCGCGGTTCAGCAAGTTCGTGGTCGAAGCAGCGCACCGCGGGCTGATCAGCCTCACCCGGATGGACAACGGCCAGTACGAGATCGCCCTGGGCCCGCAGGTCGAGGGCGCCGCGGCGCAGCCGGCCCTGGGTGGAATCCCGGCTCCGGAACGCCCGGCACGCGAGCGCGAAGGTGGCGGGCGCGGCCGTCGCGGCGGCCGGGGGGGGGGCCGCGGCCGCGGCGAGGACCGCGAGCCGCGCGAGGTGCCGCTCGAGACCGCCGAATCTGTCGAGCCGGCCGCTCCGGCCGCGTCGACCGAGAAGAAGAGCGGGTTCTCGTTCGGCAACGCGTTCGGCCTGTTCAAATCCAAGGCCACGGCGGAGGAGCAACCCGAGCCCGTCGAGGATGTGGTCGAGGCCCAGGCTCTGCCTCCCGCACCCGAGCCGCAGATGTCCGAAGAGGACGACATCCCGATGCCGGCCTCCTCGGCGCCGCCTCCGCCGTACAGCGCGCCGTCGCAAACGCCCGGTGGGATCCCGGCGCGTAGCGCGCGCTTCCGTCGCGGATCGCGCGGTGGGCGCGTGCCGCCGGCTGCCACCGACATTCCCAAGATCGGTGTCGTCGAGGTCGATCCGAACTTCAGGCCCCGGATGGACCTGGTCCCCACCAAGCCGCCCGCGCCGCCGGTCAGCTCGGAGCCGTCGTCCGGCGAGGGTCGTTCGGGGCGCGGCGCCGGTGGCGGTCGAGGCCGGTCACCTGCCGGCAACCGCGAGGAGCGCGGTGAGCGGGGTGAGCGCGGTGGCCGGAACCGCCGTGGTGGTCGCGGGCGAGCCCGCGGCGGTCGCGGAGGCCAGAGCGGAAGCCGCGAGCGCGACGATCGTCCGCCGCGTTCCGAGACGTCCGCGCCTTCGGCTCCAGCGGCGCCCCCCGCCACGCCTCCCGCGCCGCCTCCGACGCCCACGCCCAGGCCCCGCGCGGCCGAGCCCGAGGCCGACGGCGAGTCCTTCTGGAGCAAGGTGAAGCGGGGGCTCACGGGCGGGGTGTGACGCCACTTCCGGCGAAGTTCTACGCGCGACCGACGGCTGAGGTCGCGCGTAGTCTTTTAGGACACATTTTGGTCAGCGACGTGGGCGGCGCGCGCCGCCGCACCGCCGGCCGCATCGTCGAAGTCGAGGCCTACGTCGGTCCGCACGATCCTGCCTGCCACGCCTACGGACACCGTCGCACGCCGCGCACCGAGCAGCTCTACGCTGCCGCGGGGACGGCGTACGTCTACTTCACGTACGGGATGCATTGGTGCTTGAATGCCGTCACGGAGGCCGAAGAGTATCCAGCCGCCGTGTTGATTCGCGCACTCGAGCCCATCGCGGGACTCGAGGTCATGCGGCGGCGGCGCGGGGCAGGCATCGCGGATCGACACCTCTGCGCGGGTCCGGCACGCTTGTGCGAAGCCCTCGGCGTTTCGGGCCAGTTGAATGGCGCGCGGCTGCAGCGGGGTCCGCTGCGGATTGAGCGCAGCCGGTCGGGCGCGCGCGAGAAGATAGCAAAGGGCCCGCGTGTAGGAATCACGCGGGCCCGCGATTGGCCGCTACGCTTCTTTTTTCAGGACTCCCCGTGGGTGTCCCGATAGCTAGTGCCGCTCGGAGATCCCTTCTTTCGAGGTCCCGAGGCTGTAGCGAATGCCGCCCTGAATCGTGTGCGTGTTGCTCTCGATCAGGAACCCTGCGGCGCTGGACGTGATCAGGTAGTGCGCGAACACGTTCAGTTTGGTCGAGTAGTTGATCTGTAGCCCGCCCATCACCCAGAAGAAGGCCTTGCTCGACGCGTCATGCGCCCGATCCGCCGCTTCGACGGCTTCGGCCAGCGTCGAGCAGCTCGACGAGCAATCCACGACGGGGTTCAAGACCTGCATCAGCGCGAACCCGCCGCCCGCGAACGGCTCGATGACCTTCTGGGCCGGGAAAGCCAGCACGCCGAACATGAGGCGGCGCATGTCGTGGAATGAGACATCGCGGAAGCCCGGGCCCACCGACGAGCTCGACGAATTGGGATCGAACATGACCGCGTTAGCGTCGGTCAGGAAGATGGCCTGCTCGTAGGCGACGTAGAGCGCCGTGCGGTGGGCCGTGATCAGCCAGTGGCCGCCGACGATGGGGTCGTAATACAGGGGCTGCACATTCGTCTTGTAGATGAACGCGCCGCCCTGGGCGCCCCAATACCATTGGTATTGCTTGTTGAACCCGCGCCCCTGCTGCGGCGGCACGAAGAAGTATGAGAGGCCGGCGGAGGCCGCCACCTGGCCGCCCCAGGTCCCGGTGGGGAGAGCAGTGTTGGGCGTGTACATCGCGCGCACGTCGCCGCGCAACGCGACATGCTTGCCGATGAACAGGCGCGCGCCGACGCCGCCGTCGACCATGTTCTCGGCGAAGTCATACGGGATGCCGAAGTTCGCATGGGTGAACCCGCCCGTCGCGTAGATCGTCGAACGCTTGCCCAGCGGATACGTGAGGACGAGGTTCGCGCTCAGGGCCTGGACGGTCACGTCCGTGGTGCCGCCGACGTCGGTCGTTTTCACGATGTCGCCGACGACCTCGAGGCCCACGCGGTCGCTCAGGTTGTAGCCCACCCGGACGCCGCCCCCGAAGGTGTTCTTGAGGAGGAACGCGCGGTCGAAGCGCCACCACGATCCGAACCCGTTGAACTCGAGGTTGTCGGATCGTTGGGCCGCTGCGGGGCTCGCGATGATCGCGATGCCGAGGACGCCAACAAGAAGTTGAAGCAGCCGCTTCATCGGACTCCCTCCCACGGCCTCCCGCTAGGGGGCCGCCAACAGGACCGCGTTGAAGAGCAGCTTGAAGGTGCCGTGGGTCTGGCCCCGGAACTGCGGCCGCATCCCGAACAGGATCACCCGCCCGCTGCCGACAGGCACCTCGACCAGCGCCGCTTTGCCCTCGAGCCGCTCCTGAAAGCGCGCGTACCCGGACCGCAGTGGCTGCGCAGGATACGTGGCCAGCGCCCGGGCCGTGCCCGAGACGGTGAAGGCGGCGCTGTTCTCGAAGTAGATCTCCAGGGAGTCAGGCACCCCGACGGTCACCGGGGACCCCCGACCCCCCCCCAAAGCCACACCGAAAATAGAGCCTGGGGCGTAAAAAAGCGAGACCTGAGGACCCGATGCCCCTCCACCTAGGACGTTGACCACAGGGAGGTTAAGCCTTGAGATCGCGAAATTACTTGAACCATCGAGGCACACGAGGGTGCCCCCACCCCGAACAAAATCCGAAACTGCATTCGCCCCGGCCTCTCCCATCCCTCCGGCGTATTGCGCAGGAATGCGAGTCGAGTCTACTCCTTGCAGCAGTCCCCTCGCGCTCTCGCTCGGCAACACGATCACGTCGAACCGCTGTCGCAGCTTCCCCCGACGCAGGTCACTGTCGTGAACTGTCGTATAGGTGATGCCATACTGTTCAAAGACCCAGCGCGTCCAACCCTCGTCGATGTTGCCGGTCCATGGCTGATACAGCGCGATGCGTGGCAGCTGCCGCAGCGTTTTCCCGGTCACCGGTGCAATCGGCACGGCGGTCACCGTGAACCCGTGCAGCGCCGCCTGCTCGCCGAGGATCCGGCGGGCTTGGGGACCGCGAACGATCAAACTGTCACCCGACACCGTCACTGACTGGGCCGCGGTCAGGAGCGCCGCCACCGCGCGCGACTCGCCGTTGGTCCGATTCCGCAGCACGAACATCTCCCCGCTTCCGGCGATGCGCCCCGGCTCCGGGACGACGCTGTCGACCTTGATCAGGTTCGCGCTGAACGGCGCGTCCACGACTTCCGCGCGCACACCCATTGTGAACGGCAGCGTCCATCCGGCGACGTCATAGGGAGGCCGGTCATTCACCGGCGTGTAATGCTGAACCTCGAGCAGGTCTTTGGCGTGTGCGCGATAGGGCTGGGCCATCGGCACGACGAGAGAGCCCGCCGGGTACGTCTGATCCCCCGCCCGGAACTCCTCGGCGGCGCGCCACACCTCCACTCTCCCCGTCAGGAGCACGTTGGCCAAGCCGGCCCACGCTTCAGGGTCTCGTTGATTGGGGGGCAATACGTAGGCGAACGGGTGCCCGCCTCGACCGGCCGCGATGGCACGCCGCCCCAGCCCGACGAAACGGTCGATGAACGTGAGGCGATCGCGCGCCGCGAGCCGTACCAGCGACTCCGACGCGATCAGCTCGTAGCGCACGATATCGCCGAGCCGCCAGGTGCCGCCGGCCCAGGGCTCGGGATAGTTCACACCGCGCATCGGTTGGCGCACCGAGTCGGGAGCGAACGTCATCGGCGATGCGATGCGAACGCTCGCGGCTTCGGTGAGCACACCGACCATGTTGTGCCGCGTCGGTGTCGACCGGAAGCCGCCGTGCCACCACAGGTCGTAACGCTCCTGGTGCGCGATGCCGGTCGCGCCGGCGTCATATAACGCCGACGCCATCTGCACCCCTACGAGGTTGATCCCCGCGACGAGAGCTGGATCGAGGTTCGGATTGACGGGGTCCGCGAAGGGGGGGACAAAGAGCCGTACGCCGTTCGCGCCCATCTGGTGCACGTCATAAACGACTTCCGGAAACCAGTCGTTGTAGAGCATCCGCGTCACGAGCCGCGTCTCCGCCTGCGTCACCATGAACCAATCGCGATTGTTGTCGTGACCGACGTACTTGTGGTAGAGCCAGGGGAGCGGGCCCCCCTCGTAGGGCGTGCCCTTGTACCGCCGATACCACGACACGACTGTGTCGAGTCCGTCAGGATTCATCGACGGGATCATCAGGACGACGAGCGAGTCGAGCAATCGCGTCAACGCCGGATCGGTCGTGAGCCGGTATGCGAGCGTCATTCCCATCTGGCTCGACGCGATCTCCGTCGAGTGAATGTTGTTGCTGATCAGGATGACGGCGGGTTGGCTCGCGCGCAGCTCGGCGAGTGTGGCATCGGTGAGGAGGCGCGGGTCGGCGAGCAGCTGCTGACCCCGCTTGATCGCCGTCAGCCGCGCCTGGTTCGCGGGTGACGTGATCGCCAGCAGCAGGAACGGCCGGCCCTCCGTTGTCCGGCCCAGCGTGTCGACGTGCACGTAGGGGCTCCGCAACGCGAGACCGTTCATGTACGACGAGACCTGTTTCCAATCGGCGAGCATCGAGTCGGTGCCGGGTTCGAAACCGAGATTCGACGCAGGGGACTGCAGGAGCGCGAGGAGTAGTAGCGGTGTCATTAGATCAGTCCGAGTTTGGAGCCTACCTTCTTGAAAGCGCGCAGCGCGAAATCGAGGTCGGCGCGCGTGTGTGCGGCCGAGAGCTGGCAGCGCACGCGTGCATGTCCTTGCGGCACAACGGGATAGCCAAACCCCGTCACGAACACGCCCTCCGCGAGTAAGAGCTCACTCATCTGGATCGCTTTGGCGGTCTCGCCGAGAATGACGGGCACGATCGGCGTCTCGCCCGGGAGCGGCTTGAATCCGAGCGCGATGAGCTGATCGCGAAAGTAGCGTGCGTTCTCGTGCAGCTTCGTGACCAGCTCGGGGTGACCCTCGACGTGGCGCACCGCGGCGAGCGCACTGCCCGCGACCGTCGGCGGGAGCGCGTTGCTGAAGAGCTGGGGACGCGAACGCTGCGTAAGATAGTCGGCGAGCGCCGCGGGTCCCGCAGTAAACCCGCCGGCGGCGCCGCCCAGCGCCTTGCCGAGGGTCGAGGTGATGATGTCCACTTGGCCGAGCATCCCGAAATGCTCGGCGGTGCCGCGCCCCGTTTTGCCGAGCACGCCGGTGGCGTGCGAGTCGTCCATGGCGACGACGGCGTCGTACTTCCGCGCCAGCGCGACGATGTCGGGGAGCTTCGCGATGTCGCCTTCCATCGAGAAGATGCCGTCGGTGAAGATCAGCTTGAGCCGCGAGCCTGTGGCGGCTTTGAGCTTCTCCTCGAGGTCCGCCATGTCGGAGTGCTTGTAGACGGCGGTCTGGCACTTGGTGATCGTCTTGGCGAGGCGGATGGCATCGATGATCGACGCGTGATTCAGCTGATCGGAGATGACGACGTCCTGCTCGCCGAGCAGGGTGGGGCAGAGCCCCTCGTTGGCGTTCCAACAGCTCACATAGCTGAGCGACGACTCGCAGCCGACGAACGTGGCGAGTGCCGCCTCGAGCTCGCGGTGCACGGTGAACGTGCCGCAGATGAACCGCACCGAGCCCGTCCCGGCGCCGAAGCGATCGAGGGCGTCTTTGCCCGCCTGGACCACAGCGGGGACGTTGCACAGGCCGAGGTAGTTGTTGGACGAGAGAATGACCACCTCGCCGCGGCCCTCCATCTTGACGCGTGCCGCCTGGGGTGAGTCGAGGTAATTGAGGCGTTTGTAGACGCCCTCGCGCTTGAACTGCGCGAGCTCCGATTCGAGCTGTCCGGCGAAGCTCATGCGATCTCCAGAATGACTTTCCCCGCGTCGCCCGAGCGGATGGCGGCGAGCGCGTCGTCGATCTTGGCGAGCGGGAACCGGTGGGTGATGACGGGGCGGGGGTCGAATTGTCCGCCCGTGAGAAAGCGGCGCATCTGGTGCCAGGTCTCGTACATCTTGCGGCCGATCACACCGTAGAGCGTGATCCCCTTGAAGATGATCTCGTTCGCGAAGTCGACGGGGACCTCGCCCTTGGGGATGCCGAGCAGCTGCACGCGGCCCCCCATGCGGACGGCGGCGAACGCCTGGTGCAGCGCCGAGGGCACCCCCGACATCTCGCACACCACGTCGGCCCCTTCGCCGCCCGTCTCCGCGATGACGGTCTTTACGACGTCGTCCTTGGCGGCGTTGACCGTGACGTGCGCGCCCATTTTTTCCGCGAGGGCGAGGCGCTTGGGATTCACGTCGGACGCGATCACTTTCGTCGCGCCCGCGGCGCGGGCGATGCCGACCGCGAAACACCCGATCGGGCCGCACCCCACAATGAAAACGGTGCTGCCGGGAATCTCCGCGGTCAGCACCGTGTGAAACGCGTTGCCCATCGGGTCCATAATGGCGCCGACCTCGGTGGGAATGCCCGATAGCGTCAGGACATTCGTAGTCGGCATGACGATGTACTCGGCGAAGGCGCCGTCGCGATCGACGCCGATGATGCGCGTGTTCTTGCAGATGTGGCCATTGCCGGTGCGGCACTGGAGGCAGTGCCCGCAGACGATGTGCCCCTCCGCGGTCACGAGCTGGCCCTTGCGCAGCCCCGTCACGCCATCACCGAGCGCCGCGATCTCGCCCGCGAACTCGTGGCCGATGACCACCGGCGGCTTGATGCGGCCTTGCGCCCAGGGATCCCAATCAGCGATGTGCAGGTCGGTCCCGCACACGCCCGCGTGCCGCACGGCGATCAGCACCTCCCCCGGTCCCGGGGTCGGCTTGGGGACGGTGGTGACGGTCAAGCCGGGCGCGCGCTTTTCCTTGACGATGGCTTGCATTTGCACGGGGATGAGGGAAGGGGACGGGGTTAAAAGATCGAGCGGGTGAACCCGCCGTCCACCTGGAGCACGGCGCCGGTAATATAGCTGGCGGATTCGGAGGCGAGGAACGTCACCGCGGCAGCGAGCTCGCTCGGGTTCCCGATGCGCCCCGCCGGGATTTGCGCCAGCATCTGCTTCATCATCTCGGGTTTGGTTCTGGTCAACTCGTCGACACGCTCCGTCGCGATGAAGCCCGGACAGATGCAATTGACAGTGATACCATCCACGGCCACCTCGTCTGCGAGCGCCTTCGCGAACCCCAGCACACCGGCGCGGGCGGTGGTGGAGAGGATGAGCCCCGGCAACGGCTGCTTCGCGGCGACCGACACGAGACAGATGATCCGGCCCCACTGCGCCTTGCGCATGATCGGCACGGCGGCCCGGCAAAGATTGATCGTCGAGAGGAGATTGAGCTCGAGGGCGCGCTGCCAGGCATCGGCGGGTTGGTCCTTGAATGGCGCTGCCGGAGGGCCCCCGGCATTACAAAACAAGACGTCGAGCCGGCCGAAGTCGTGGGCGACTCCTTGGACTCGTGTCTCGGCCACGCTGGGAACGGTGACGTCGCCCGGATAGGGCGCGACGTCGGCTCCCGTCTCCCTCGCGAGCTCCTCCGCGGCGGTCTGCGTCGCTTCGCGATTCCTGCCGTTGACCGCGACGCGCGCGCCTTCGCGCGCCAGTGATTTCGCCACCGCGCGTCCGATGCCGCGGGTCGAGCCGCACACGAGGGCGACGCGCTTGGAGAGTCCTAGGTCCATGGTATCGCCAATCTACGGCGGGCCGGCCCCGTTGCCGAGACGCCGCCGTGACTGCTGGAGGAGCTCGGTGAGCCGCCGTGGTGCGCGCGCAACGAACTCACGATGCATCGCTCGCGCATCGTCAAAGCGACCAAGCCGCTCCAAGCAGATCGCTCGGTTGAAGTAGAGCGGCGCGTAGTCCGGCGCGAGGCGGATCGCCTCGGTGAGCTGGATGAGGGCGCTATCCGCGCGGCCGAGGTTCAGGAGGATCGCGCCGTAGTTCTGGCGAACCAGCGGGTCATCCGGGCGCAGCTCCGCCGCGAGGGCGTATTCGCGCAGTCCGCCAACGGTGTCGCCATCCTCCAGGAGCATGTTGCCGTAGTACATGTGTGCGAGGACGAATCCGAGATCGACTTCGAACGTTCGTTGGAACGCCTGCCGGGCCTCGTCGCGGTGCCCACCCATCAAGCGAATCAACGCGAGCGTGTAGTAGAGACGCGCCTTCCCCAGATCCCAATGCACCGTCACCTGCGTTTCCAGCGCGCCGATGCGGCTGAGCAGCGCTTCAAAGTCGTGCGCTGCTTCATCCCACTGCCCGAGCTGCGCAAGCGCGAGGCCGCGGTAACGATACGCCGGCCATCGCGTCGAGTCGCGGCTAACGGCGGTCGCCAACTCGCGAATGCTCTCCTGCCACTCGCCGCGGAAGTAAGCGCGCACGCCTCGGGGGTACGCGTCCTCGGTGCGAAACACTCGTCCCTTCGGCAGGGTCCAGAGCAGTACACCCTGCTGGACGAATGGATTGCGCAGATCGGCCTCCGCGAGCCAGTCCTCCGTGCGTCGCGCGCTGTCATTGTCGGTGGGCTTGTCCAACCAGAACCGATTTCGCAACCAGGGACGGGATCGCCACCAGGCGGCATACCGCCCGAGGAGGGGTTCGGCGACGCTCGGATCCAGCCGGGCCGCGTACGCGAAGTACTCATCCGCTATGAGGGGCCGGCGATCGAGCTCACGCATGCCGCGCTCGTAGTACGCCGTCCAGTCGTTCGGGTCCTTGTCCTGCGAAAGCGAGGGACGGGTCTGAGCGGCAAGAGGTGAAGCCGCCGCCAGAAACAAAACGAGCAGGGTCCGACGCAAACCGGCGGTCGTGGGCGTGGCCACACGGAATAGATATCCTGTGTGAGGGGAGCCGCAAGACGATCGGGCGGAAAACTGAAGAGGGCCAGCGCATTGCGCTGGCCCTCTTCGCCACGTCATGCATCAGCGCGCGATCAGATCAGCGCGGATCGACGGGCAGATGCCGATGCGTGTGATCGCCGTCCTCGCCTTCGTCCATGAACCAGCAGTACGCCCAAATCTTCGCCGGGCGCAACACCTCTCGGCCGGCGCGCAGGATGATTCCCATCGGTTCGTCGTCGAGTACGAGCGGGAGACTGGTCATGCCCCTATGGAGGGCAAGCCGCCTGCCACGGGGCCAAGATCGCAACCTGCTATTTTACAATCACTTACAAATCGAGTGGCGGGTCGGTGTCGTTATTCGGACACGTTCGACGCCGTGTCGACCTGACGCGGAGGCTTGGTGGCGGTGAACCCGCTCCGTTTTGAGCGGCGATTCCCCTGCACCTGCCAGCCGCTGTAGAGACCCTGGAGCGCTTCGGGGGCGAGGGGGATCACCTGTCGCGAGGCGCCCGCCGAGAGGACGATGTGGACCCCGCCCGAGCGGGTGCGAACCTGGAGATCCGCAATCAACGAAGAGCGATCCTTGGCCCGGAGGTCCGCGAGGCTCTGCGGCTGGAGCACGACCAGAGACGGGGAGAGATCGGGGAACCAGCTGCCGAAGTTGATGACCAGCGCCTGGAGGGCACCGGCGAGCTGCTCGTTGACGGCGCGCCCTTCGGCCGCTTCGACGGCGCCGAGATCCTGGTCCACGAGGAACACTTCGATGTCGTGCGCTGCCAGATACAGGGCTTCGGAAAGGGCCGCGGCGCCGACCACGACGACGAGGTCCCCGGCCTCGAGCCGTGACGCCCAGGGCACGATCGGGTGCGCGGCGTCGAGCCCCCAGTGGGTCGGTTCGCGCTGGGCGTCACGCAGCGCGCGATGTTTCTGGCGCCAGCGCGGGAACGACGGCAGGCGCAGCCGCCGGGAGATGATGCGGTCCACGTGCTCGAGCAGGAGCACCTCGGTGAGGAGGTACTGATCCTGCGCGCTCGCCTGCAGCTCGCGCACCGCTTCGTCACCGATCTCGAGCAGCTCTGCCCGGGGGATCGCGTTCTTGTATTCCTCGATGCGCTGCAGGATGAACTCCTGGTACTCCTGTTTCAGCGACCGCTGGGGACGCGGCGCCCGCGTCGCCGTTTGGCGCTGGGTGGCCGACGAGGTCAGCATGGCTCGACGTGCACCGTGACGGCGCTGAGCTCGAGCTCGCGCTTCAGACGCTCCTCGACTTGATCGGCGATCGCGTGGGCCGCCGCGACGTTGGCTTCCCGGTCGACGGCAATCGTCACCTCCGCGTAGCGCACGCCGGCGCCGTGACCGCCGCGGGAGCGGATGCCGTAGGCGCTCTTCACGCCGGCGATCTCCTGGGCCGCGTGGCGAATGGCGCGCTCGGGGATCGCCCGTTCGTCGACCAGCACCGGCACCGTGCGGGCGAAGATCTGGTACGCGACGCGCACGATGAGCACGGCGACGACGATGGCGACGACCGGGTCCACCCACGTCGCGCCGCGGCGGGCGAACAACACGCCGATCAACACGCCGATCGTGATGAACACGTCGGTGCGCGTATGTGCCGCGTCGGCGATGAGCAGCTCGCTCGACAGCTCGTGCCCGCGGCGGTTCTCGTACCACGCGACCAGCACGTTGACGGCCAGCGTCGCAAGCAGGACCACGAGACCCAGATCGGTCATGACGATGGTGTGGCCTCCGCCCAACAGTTTCTGGACCGCATTGCGCACCAGCTCGAAGCAGGTGATCGAGAGAAAGACGACGATCGCCAACGCCCCCAGCGTCTCGAACTTGCCGTGGCCGTAGGGGTGGTCTTCATCGGGCTCGCGCGCGGCCACGCGGACGACGATCAAGCCGAGCACGTTGTAGAGCGAGTCGACAGACGAGTGCAGCGCGTCGCCCCACACGGCGAGCGAGCCCGACGCGATTCCGACGACGGCCTTGGCGGCAACGACGACGAGGTTGGCACCGAGCAGGCCGAGCAGGACGCGGCGAACCGCTGCTGAAGACATGGCCCTGCAACCTTGTGACTGGGGCGGATTTAGTCAACTTTGCTTGACAATAATAAGATAGTTGTCTAAATATCTATCCATGCATGACTCCCTCTTCCGCGCCCTCGCCGACCCCACGCGCCGCCGCATCCTCGAGCTCCTGTCCGAGCGCGACCGCACCGCCGGCGAGATCGCGGAGCAATTCCCGGTCGCCTTCGCGTCGGTCTCGCACCACCTCGGGGTCCTAAAGGCCGCCGGCCTCGTCGCCACGGAGCGTGAAGGGCAGTTCATCCGCTATCGCCTCAACACGACCGTCTTTCAGGAAGTCGTCCGCTACTTCATGAAGAGCTTCTCGGGAGGGAACGATGCGTAGCCGCTGGTTTGGCCTGGTGGTCGCCGCGCTCGCCGCCGGGGTGTCGGTCTGGGCGTATCCTCGCCTTCCCGCGCTCGTCGCGACGCACTGGAATCTCCAAGGGTCGCCGGACGGCTATTCGAGCCGGCTCTGGGCCGTCGCCGTGATGCCCATCGTCATCCTAGGGTTGACGGGGCTCTTCAGGCTCCTACCCAAAGTCGACCCCAAAGGCGAGAACTACGCCAAGTTCTTGGGCACCTACTGGCTGATCGCCAACGTGGTGCTCACGTTCACCGGTGTCGCGCACGCGCTGATCGTGGCGAACGGCTTGGGTTACACCGTACAGGTCGACCGGCTGCTCCCGGTTGGGATCGGGCTCTTGCTCGCGTTCCTCGGCAACTACCTGACGCGCGTGGAGCCGAACTGGTTCATCGGTGTCCGCACCCCCTGGACCCTCTCGAGCGACACTGTGTGGCGCCGCGTGCACCGCACCGCCGGCTGGCTCTTCGTGATCGCCGGCATCGTGGTCGCGGCCGCCGCCTTCGCGCCGCGAGGCGCGTTCTTCCCCGTGTGGATGGTCACGATCATCCTCGCGGCCGGGATTCCTGTCGTCCAGTCCTACGTGCTGTGGAAACGCGAGCAGCGGGACGGCGCCTAGCACGGGGATTGGAAAAGCGGATGCTTTTGCGCCTGCGGTGCCAAAAGCAGGTCCTTCGCGCCTGCGGCGCTAAGGATGACAGGCCGCTCGCTCTGCGAGCAACTAGTGAAGAGGGCAGAATGGAGCACCAGGCCACGGGGAATTGATGCCCGTCGCGCGCCCCGGATGATCTCCCCTGTCGACTTTTTCTTTGCTCAATGCGACGCGGCTTGTCATCCTGAGCGGAGCGCGCCGCAGGCGCGCGGAGCGAAGGACCTGCTTTGGGCATGCGAGCGAAGGATTCTGCTGTGCTCAGTCCACCGCCCGCAGCAACACGCCTTTCAGGTAGCCGGTCTCCGGGACGTTGACGAGCTCGGGGTGGTCGCCCGCCGCGCCACAGACGGTGACCTGCTGCAGGCGGCGCCCCGAGTCGCGCGCGGCGTCGGCGACCATCGCCTGAAAAACGTCGCGGCCGACATGGTAGGAGCATGAACAGGTGAAAAGCACGCCGCCCGGCGCGAGGATCCGCATCGCCCGGAGGTTGATCTCCTTGTAGCCCGCCACGGCGCGCGTCAGGGTCGCCTTCGTCTTGGCGAAGGCCGGGGGATCGAGCACGATCGTGTCGAACCGGTCGCGGCGCTGCTCCATCTCTCGCAACAGATCGAACACGTTCCCCTCACGCCACGAGATGTTGCTGATCTCGTTGAGCCGGGCGTTCTCGGCGCCGCGCGCCAGCGCCTCGGCGCTCTGGTCCACGGCAACGACCTCTCGCGCCAGCCGCGCCATGTGCAGTGCGAACGATCCGTGATAGGTGAACAGGTCGAGCGCGCGGCTCCCCACCGGCGTGTGACGGGCTACCAGCCAGCGGTTCTCGCGCTGGTCGAGAAACGCGCCGGTCTTCTGGCCCGACCAGGGCGCCGCCAGATACTTCACCCCACCCTCGACAACCTCCACAACCTCCGGCACCTCGCCGTAGGCGAGCACAACCTCCGCAGGCAACCCTTCGTGCCGGCGGACGCCGGCATCGTTCCGGAGCAACACGCCGTCGGGGTTCAGCGCCGTCCGGATCCCTGCGATCACGTCGTCGTGTGCGCTCTCGAGGCCCGCCGAGAGCATCTGGGCGACGACCCACGGTCCATACTTGTCGACGACGAGCGACGGCAACCCGTCGGCCTCGGCGTGCACGGCCCGCCAGGCGCTCGCCTCGATCGCGCCGCGCCGGCGCGCCGCCGTCGAGATCCGCTCTCCCCACCAGGCGGCGTCCACGGGTTCCTCACCGCGAGTGAGCAACCGCAGTCGAATCTCGGACTTGGGAGAGTAGAGCGCCTGGCCGATGAAACGGCCGCGACGATCGGTCACGCGAACGATGCCGGGCAGCTTGCCCGGCTCCTGAGCCACGTCAGTGCGATAAATCCACGGATGTCCTTGCTTCCAGCGCTCGGCGCCTTTGCTGGTGACGACCGCGGTGCCAGCGGTCCCGGCGATCCCGGCAATCATCGATCGGGGCGCAGCTTCGCCGCGTCCCGCAGATACGTATGTTTGAGCGCGCCCGGAGCCTTGGCCGTGTAGAAATGCAGCAGCACGCGGATGCATCGGGGCATGCCTGCCGGGACGGCGACTTCCGCCGTGCCGAGGAGGGGTACCTCAGTCCAGCCCAGGCGTCGCGCCGCCCGCGCCGGATACTCCGCGGTGAGGTCGGGAGAGGATGTGAAGATGGCGCTCTCCACATCCTCGGGCACGAACCCATTGGCCTTTTGAAGGGCGCGGAGCAGCTCCTCGGTCGCCTCGAGGATTGCCTCACTCGTGTTTGCGGCCGCGGTAGTCGCGCCGCGGAGGCCGCGCAGAGTTTTCGGAGTATCAGTCATGGCGCTCGCGGATCAATTGCGGTTGATGGTGCTCACCGATCCCGTCCTCCTCAAGGGGCGGGACGCGGTCGACGTGTGCCGGCGGGCGAGCGCCGGCGGAGCGACGATGGTGCAAGTGCGCTGGAAAGATGGCACGCCCCGGGAAATGCTGCAGGTTGCCCAGGCGTTGGTGCAGGCGCTCCCGGTTCCGGTGCTGGTGAACGACCGCGTCGACGTCGCGCTGGCGGCGGGCGCGGCCGGGGCGCACCTCGGCCACGACGACCCACCTCTCGATGCGCTGCGACCGTCGGTCCCGCCCGGGTTTCTCCTGGGCATCTCGGTCGGATCCGACCTCGAGGCTGATCGCGTGCGCGCCTGGCCCCCCGACTACTGGAGCGTCGGTCCCTGCTTCGCGACCGGGAACAAGCGCGACGCGGGCACGGCGCTCGGCCCCGACGGCTTTGCGGCCCTCGCGCGCCTGGCCCCCGAGGGGATGCCGGTGATCGGGATCGGGGGAATCACGGCGGGGAACGTGCGGGCAATCATTCGCGCGGGCGCGGTCGGCGTGGCGGTGATTGGAGCGGTGCTCGGCGCATCGGATCCGGAAGCGGCTGCCCGGGCAATCAGCGCCTCTGTCTTGCCCGCCTGATCGCCGCCAGATGGTCCGCGTACGTCTCCGAGAACACATGTTTCCCGTCCGGCTGCGCGACGAAGTAGATAAACCCAACCGGAGCCGGTTGGAGGGCGGCGTAGAGGCTCGAGTCGCTCGGCTGGCTGATCGGCCCGGGCGGGAGCCCGGGGTGCAAATACGTGTTGTAGGGTGAGCGAATCTGCAGATTCTTCTCCCACACGCGCCGCAGCCGGCGCTGGTACGCGTAGTTGATCGTCGGATCGGCCTGCAGCGCCATGCGTCGCTTCAAGCGATTGTGATACACCGCCGAGACGTAGGGTCGGTCGGGACGATAACGCACCTCGGCCTCGATGATCGAAGCCAACGTCACGACCTCGTGTCGCGTCATCCCCAGCTCCGTCACGCGCGCGTCCCATTCGGGCGACCAGCGCTCGATGAACTCGCGGGTCATCAGGTGGACCAGGTCGCGGGCCTTGATCCCGACGGGCACCATGTAAGTCGTCGGGTACATGTAGCCCTCGACGCCGGCCGGGTTGGTGCGGATGCCCAGCTCGCGCTGCAGCGCCGTGTCCTTCACGGCTGCGAAGAAAGAATCCTTGGGGATGCGAAGCCACACTCGCGCCCGCTCCGCGATCTCGAACGCCATCATCCCCTCGAGGACCGTGAAGCGGACTTCGTCGCCGCGGCCCGCCTTCAAGGTGGTCACGACGTCGCCCCAGCCGTCGTCCGCACTGAAGGTGTAGACGCCGCTCTTCAACTCCGCGGGGAGACCACGGGCGCGCGCGTACAGCCGGAACCACGCCGGGTGATTGATCACGCCGCGCGCCACCAGCGAATCGACGGCCTGCCCGAACGTGGCGCCGCGCGGGATCGTCACGGTGACCTTGGGGCCCTGCGAGGACCCGCCGCACGCGACCAGCACCAGCGCGACCAGAAGGAAGGCCGCTCTCACGTCGTGCCTCCGCGCTGCGTGTCGAGGTAGTGCTGTAGGAGCAGCGCGGCGGCCAGGGCGTCGATGTCTTCCTTTCGGCCCCGGGTCGATCCCCCCATTTCTCGCACCGCGGCCTTGACCCGTGCGGTCGTCATGCGCTCGTCCCACAGGGCGACGGGGAGCTTCGACCGGCGGCCGATGTCGTCGGCCAGCGCGCGGGCGGCGCGCGCCGAGTCCCCTTCGGCCCCGGCCTCGTCGAGGGGGAGGCCCACGACGATGCCGACGACCTGCTGGGTGGCGACGTGCTCCAGGAGACGAGCCATCGGGAAGCGCTTCCCGGGCCGACGGGTGAGGGTAGCGAGGGGCTGAGCGAGGGTTTGTGATTCATCGGAGAGGGCGAGACCGATGCGGCGCTCACCCCAGTCCACGCCCAAGAGCCGCCCCTTCAACCCTGCGCCATCGTCTGGAAGAACTCGTTGTTGGTCTTCGTCCGTTTGAGACGCTCGAGCAGGAACTCGATGGCCTCGACGGGCGGCATGTCCGCCAGGAAGTTACGGAGCAGGTACACCTTGTTGAGCTCTTCCTTGGTGAGCAGCAGCTCTTCCTTACGGGTGCTGGTGCGTTGCACGTCGATCGCCGGGAAGGTGCGCCGTTCCGCGATGCGGCGGTCGAGGATGACTTCGGAGTTACCGGTGCCCTTGAACTCCTCGAAGATCACCTCGTCCATGCGCGAGCCCGTGTCGATCAGGGCGGTGGCGAGAATGGTCAGCGAGCCGCCCCCTTCGATGTTGCGCGCCGCGCCGAAGAACCGCTTGGGCTTCTGCAGCGCGTTGGCGTCGACACCGCCCGACAGAATCTTGCCCGAGTGCGGCACGACGACGTTGTGCGCGCGGCCGAGGCGCGTGATCGAATCGAGCAGAATCACGACGTCTTTCCCGTGCTCCACGAGGCGCTTCGCCTTCTCGATCACCATATCGGCGACTTGGACGTGGCGGTCGGCCGGCTCGTCGAAGGTCGAGGAAACGACCTCCACGTTCGGCCCCTTCACGTTCTCCTCCATATCGGTCACTTCCTCGGGGCGCTCATCGATCAACAGCACGATGAGGTAGACCTCGGGGTGGTTCTCGATGATGGAGTTGGCGAGCTTCTGCATCAGGATCGTCTTACCGGCCTTGGGCGGCAACACGATCAATCCGCGTTGGCCCTTGCCGATCGGCGAGAGGATGTCGAGCACGCGCATCGACAGGTCGCCGTCCTTGCGTTCCAGCTTGAGCTGCTGTTCGGGGTAGCGCGGCCGGAGATTGTCGAACGCGACGCGATGCTTGGCTTTCTCGGGCTCTTCGCCGTTGACGACTTCAACTTTCAGCAGTGCCAGGTAGCGCTCGCCTTCCTTCGGCGGCCGCACCTGGCCCATGATCGTGTCGCCCGTGCGCAGGTCGAACCGTTTGATCTGGCTCGGCGAGACGTAGATGTCGTCGGGACCGTACAGGTAGTTCCAGTCGGGACTGCGCAGGAAGCCGTACCCTTCGGGGAGGATCTCCAGCACACCTTCGCCGCGGAGCACGGTGTCCGTGTCGAGCAGCGATTGTTCGATGCGGAAGATCAAATCCTGCTTGCGGAGCCCAGAATAGTTTTGAATGTTGAGGCTCTCGGCCATCGCGTGCAGTTCCGCGACGGACTTTCTCTTCAGTTCGGCGATATCCACGTGTGAATCAGCTCCGGTTGCGTTTACGGCGGGGGAACCCCGGGATGGGGGAGTGGGCCTAGTTGATAATGGAAACCTGGGAATGGGGCGGCGTGCGAACGAGTGATAGTAGGCCGGGCGTCATGCTGCGTCAAGTACGCCTGTGAGCCTCACGCGGTTTCTGCTCGCGTGGCGCACGATCCCACTGCGCGATCGCGAAGTCATTGATGCACTTGTACATCCGTCTCACGCCGGCCCCTCCGCGGAGCTTTCCCAGGCGCTGCAAGGGTGGCGCGGAAGCCACTACTGGTCCGACGAAGCGGACGGCCGGCACCTGGTTCTCACGCAGGCCGCAGGTCCCCGCCCGGGGGAGCGGTGGGTCGCGCACGCCGTGCTCTTCGCCCTGACGCTGTTCACCACCACCTTGGGTGGGGCGGTTTTCGCCGGCGCCGTGGGCGTCGATACGGCCTTGACGGTGACCGACTGGGGCCAGGTGCTCGCGCATGGATGGAGCCGCGGCCTCGTCTTCTCGCTGCCGCTGCTCGCGATTCTCATGTGTCACGAGCTCGGACACTACCTGACGGCACGCCGCTATCTGCTCGACGTCTCTCCTCCCTATTTCCTCCCAGGGCCGCCGCTGCCCATCGGGACCCTCGGCGCGTTCATTCGATTGCGCACGATTCTCACCGACCGCCGCCAGCTGATCGACGTCGGCGCCGCGGGACCGTTCGCGGGATTCCTGATCGCCTTGCCGCTGCTGTGGATCGGATTCGCCCTCAGCCGACCGGCCATGTCCGGCACCTCCGGCATGGAAGTGTGGGCCGGCAACCAACCGCTCTGGCAGCTGGGCGACTCGATCATCACGCGCGTCGTGCGATTCCTCGCGATGAGTCATGCCCCCGGCATCGTGCTCCACCCCGTCGCCGTGGCCGGTTGGTTCGGCATGTTCGTCACGGCGCTCAATCTCCTGCCGATCGCGCAGCTCGACGGGGGGCACATCCTCTACTCCGCGTCGCCCGGGCACCACGAGGGACTGGGACGGGGATTCTGGATCGTCATCATGCTCATGGGTTGGTTCTGGCTTGGCTGGCTCATCTGGGGGTCGCTGGTGCTCGTCCTCTCACGCGGGCGTTTGGGCCATCCACCGGTTCTGGACAGCTACCGGCCCCTACCGCGCTCCCGGCGCTGGCTCGCGTGGGCGAGTCTCGTCTTGTTCCTCGTGACCTTCGCCCCAGTGCCGCTGACATCCTTCGGTCCGTAAGTATTGCGTAAGTGCCCTTTTCTTATATCTTTGCGCAAACCAGCCCGAACGGCACTGAATGCCAGCACAACCGGCACGGTACCAAGCTTCCCCAGCGCTCGATCAGGTCGTCCACGACCTTCCTCCGATACGTTTCGACGGACAGCCCATTGATATTCGCCTCTCGGTGCGTCGCACCGAGGACGGGATTTGGCGCGGGCGAGTGTTGTTCGGAGCGGAAGGCACGGAGGCCGAGCGCTCCACGGCGGAAATCTTCTGCGCGACGTCAGAGCCCGACCTGTGGCAGGCGGTCCGGGACCTGCGCGACCACCACCTTCGCGATCTCTACCGCTCCCTGCTTTGATGGTCGATGCCCGCGCCGCGCTGATGAAGCTCCGGCACGATCTGGCGAATCCCCTGTCGGCGATTCTAGCTGAAACGCAGCTCCTGCTCCTCACGCCCGAAAAGTTCGATGAGGAGGCTCTCTCGAGCTTGAAACAGATCGAGGACCTGGCGCGCAAGATGCGTCAGATGCTCCAAGCGCTCGAGTGAGTCGGCGGCACCGGCCCCGGTTCTGCCCGCCCACGGCGTGGTGGCACCCCGCCGCCCGTCACTGCGTCACCTTCCTCTATAGGCGCCGATTCCGCACCTTCTGGTGATGCCCGTCATAGCGGCAACGGTCGTAGCGCAGTAATCGTGTAAGCCCTTGCGGGTCTTGGGTCCCGGGGCATCTTTCCTCCCCCTTAACATGGCGGCGGAGCTTCACTTGAAGGTTACGCGTGCTGTCGTCTTTGGGGTGAGCTGCCTCGGCCTGGCCTGCGCAGGTGGGGGACCCGTCCGCACGGGTGCCGTCGCCCCGGCCGATATTCCCGCCCTTACGGCCCAAGCCCGGCAACAGCCCAGCAACGCCACAGCCCGTCTTCGCCTCGCCGCTGCCTTGATGGCAGCCGGGCGGTGCGACACGGCCACGGTCGTGGCCCGAGCCGGCCAACAGCTCGCCCCCGCGAACGCCATGGGTCCACTGGTCATCGGCGGGTGCCAGGAGAAGAGCGGGCGTTACGACCTCGCGTTCGCGACCTACACCGACTTCACGACGCAGCATCCCCAGGCGCGTGGCGTAGCCACGGTACGGGCCAAGGCGCAGATCGCCCTGCGCACTCAGGCCGAGCAAACGGCCCGCCAGGCGTTGGCAAGTGAATCGACGCTGACGCGCCAGCCCCCCGAGCCGTCGACGCTGGCGGTCCTGCCGGTCACGATCTCCGCCAGCGACTCCACGTTCCGGCCCCTGTCGCGCGGCCTCGCCGAGCTGATCACGTCGGACCTGGCGCTGGTGCGGAGTCTCCGGCTCCTCGAGCGCATCCAGATCGGCGCGCTGCTCGACGAGCTCAAGCTCGGGCAGAGCGAACGGGGCGATCCCGCGACGGCGGCGCGGGTCGGCCGGCTGCTGCGCGCCGAGCGTATGGTGCAGGGCGTCGCGTCGATCACCGCCAACGGCCCCGTCCGGCTTTCCGCCTCCGTCGTTCGCGGTGATGGATCGGTGCGGTCGGGCGCACAAGCCAACGGCACCTTCGCCCAACTGCTGGACCTCGAGAAGCAGCTCGTCATCAACCTGGCGGCGCAGCTGGGCATCCAGCTCACCGACGCCGAGCGGCAGCGCATCCTGCGACAGGGGCCGCGCAACCTCGCCGCGTTCCTCGCTTACAGTCAGGGACTCGAGGCGCTCGATCGCGGTGACTACCGCGGCGCGGCGTCGGCCTTCAGCGCGTCGGTGCGCGCCGATCCGAACTTCCAGGCGGCCCAGCAGCAGCAACAGGCGGCGGAAGCGGCGCCGGCCGTCGAAGGGGGCGGCGACGCGGTCGCCGCGGTGGACGTGGCGGCGCCGGAGGCGGCCCCGCCATCGCCGCCGACCGTCGGTGCGCTCGAGTCCGCCAAGAATGAGACCTCGCCCTCACTCGGCGGCGTCCTGACCGGCAACGGCAACGAGACCACGCAGCCCGAGCTGACCCCCGCGAGCCAGGGCATCAATTCCGTGGTGCAGGTGTCGGGCATCATCCGCATCATCTTCAAGCGACCCTGATGCGCACACCGGTCCTCGCTCTTCTGCTGGTGGGTGCGGCGGCGACAAACGCCGCGGCGCAGGCGGCCGCCAACGCCACGGTGGCGCGGACGGGTGTGTACTTCGAGAGCTACAGCTTCGGGGCGGGACTCGCGTTCGATCGCATCAGTGAGATGACGATCCCCTTCGCCGTCACGCAGCGGTTCGGCAAGCGAGTGGTGGTGGATATCGGGAGCGCGTTCGCGAGCGCCTCCGTCCACGAAGCCGGAGGGGCGACGATCGACCACTCCGGCCTCATCGACACCGACATTCGCGCGACGGTCGGCGTGATTCCGGGACGGCTGCTCTTCACGCTCGTCGGGACGTTGCCCACCGGCGCCGCCGAAGTTCCCGACACGACCATTCCTCTGTTCGGCGCCACCGCGACCGATCTGCTCGGCTTCACCACGCCCGGGTTCGGCTCGGGTGGTGGCGTGTCGGCCGGGTTCGCATCGGCGTTCAAGATGGGTCAGAACTGGGCGGTGGGGACCGGCGTCAGCTATCGCCATGGCGAGACCTACACGCCCGTCTCCGGGGGCAGCGAGATGTCGCCCGGCGCTGAAGTCCGCGCTCGCGTCGGCATCGAAGGCCCGTTTGGCGGCGGCAAGTATTTCCGCGGCGCCTTGATCTACACGACGTCGGGCGCCAACGAGATGAGCGCGGGTGGACAAACGCTCATCGGCGACCGCGTGCTGGCCTACGGCGCCGTCAGCATGCCGCTGGGGCGGAACAACCTGTCCCTCTACGGTTGGGAGATGCGTCGCCTGCGGCCGCGGGGCTTCGATACGCCCGGCGCGATCTCGGTACCGCGCGGCAACGTGCTGGCCTTCGGCGCGCGCATGGAGCGGCCGCTGTCGCCCAAGGTCACGCTCGTCCCTCTGCTCGAGTTCCGGCACGAGATGACTGGTCCCGATAACCAACCGATGCTCCTGCTGGGCTATCTGGTACGGACGGGATCGGACGTTCGCTATCGGCTGAGCGAGCAGGCGACCGCGGTGGTGCAGGCGCAGCTCGCGTTCGGCAAGCTCAATGACGAGGGGACCAGCGTTTCCCTGTTCGGTCCGCGCCTCGCCATGCTCATCGAGTGGAGCCGGTGACCGACGTCATAGGTTCGTGAACCGCCGGGTCGTCTGGGTCCTGCTGGCCACCGTCGCGCTCCTGAGCTGTTTGCGCGACTCCACGGCCCCGCGGGTATTGTCCGGTCATCTTGCCTTCGCGCCGGCGTTCGAAAGCAGCCTCGCCGGCGTCGTCGACTTCGATCGCGCGCGCGTCACCGTCATACGCCCCGGCGATTCGAAACCGGTGGTCGACACCGTGATCGCGATCCCGCTCACCGCCGATTCGATCGACCTCGCCATATCGGTCCCGCTGCTCGCTTCGAGTGAGGACCTGATCCTCTACCTGCGGCTCATCAACGCCGCGGGCGACACCGTCTTCCGCACCACTCCCTACCCGCAAACGGTCACCGTCACCGCTGGTGGAGGGGCGAAGCCCGTCGAGACGCCCATCACGTACGTCGGGGTAGGGTTTGACGCGGTTTCCGTCACAATCACCACGCCGGACACAGCCCTGTTCTTCGGCCAGTCGCTGACGCTCAATGCCGAGGCGATCGGACCAGCCGACACCGTGATCCCGGGCACCCCGATCGCATGGCGGTCCCTCGATTCCACGCGCGTGCGGGTTCCGAACAGGGCGCTCGGACAGGTTGTCGGCGGCTCGGCGCGCGGCACGGCCCGCATCGTGGCCGAGCTGCTGAACGGCCCCGCCGACACGGTCCTCGTCGCCGCGCAGCCGGTCGCCAGTACGCTCGCTCGCGTCAGCGGCGACAGCCAGACGGCGGTCCCGGGCGTCCCGCTCCCGGTGCCTTTGCGCGTACGTGTCACGGCGACGGACGGCCTCGGTGTCCGCGTGCCGGTGTCGTTCACGGCGCTGGGCGCCGGCGACTCCGTAAGTCCGAGCCTCGTGTTGAGCGACACGCTGGGATACGCGCAGACGAACGCCTTCGTCGGTCCCGCCGCGGGCCCACGGTCCTTCCGCGCGACCGTCGCCGGGATCGCGTCCCCCGTGACGTTCAACGCGACGGCGTTGAGCGGCGCCGTGGCGTCGGTGACGCTCGACCGCGCGGTCGACACGATCGCCCGCGGCGCGACCTTGCAATACACGGCGACCGCGCGCGACTCGGCCGGCAACCCGGTGAGCGTGACGTTCGGCTGGACCTCCACGGTCCCGTCCGTGGCGACCGTGAACGGGTCGGGCCTCGCGAGCGCCGTCAGCGGCGATTCGACCAGGATCATCGCCACCGCCGCGGGGCGCGCCGACACGGCGGCGCTCTACGTGCGCGAGCTGCGCAGCGTCGTGCCGGCGCCCGCCGACACGGTCATCACGGCGATCGGCGACTCGTTCGATCTGCGCGCGACGGCGTACGACAACTTCGGTGGCGTCGTCGCGTCCGGGTTCACTCGGAGCTTCGTCTCGGCGACGCCGTCGGTCGTGACCGTGAATGGGACCACGGGGCGGACGCACAGCCTCGGTGCCGGTAACGGCGTCGTCGTGGTGAAGGATTCCGTAAGTCCGAGCCTCAAGGTGCAGGGCACCGCCACGGTGCGGGTCAATCAGGTGACCTTCTCGATCCGCAACACGCCGGCGCTCCCCGACAGTTTGCAGGTGGGTGTGAGCGGACGCCGCGCCATCGTCGCGGCGGCGTTGGACCGCAACAACCATCCGATTCCCAACAAGACGTTCGGGTTCCGCAGTGGCAATCCGGCCATCGCGACCGTCGACGCCGCGGGCATCGTGACGGGCGTGGCCCTCGGGACGGCGTTCGTCATCGACTCGGTGGATGGATTCAAGGACTCGGTGAAAGTCGCCGTCGTGGCGACGCCGCCCGCGCTCCTGCAATGGGGCTTCGACTCGCTCGCGGTGGGGAACGGCGGCAGCGTGTCGGTGCCGCTCACGCTGAGCCGTACCGATCCGAGCATCACGACGGTCTTGTTGTCGGTGATTCCGGCCGCGGACACGATGATCGCGCGGCCGGCGAACGGCTGCCCCGGTGGAACATTGACGAAGCGTCAGATCCCCGCGAACACGGCTGCCACGTCGGTGCTCGTGTGCGGGCTCGCCGCCGGCCGAGTGACGATCGTCGCGCAGGACTCGGCGGGGGCCTACCTCCCCGATACGATCGTCGTGACGGTCGTCTCGACGATCGAGTTCCGGGAAATCGGCGCCTTCTCGCAGCAGCCGTACTTCTACGTGAACAAGGGCGAGACCCACCACGCGCAGGTGTTCCTCTCCGATCCCGCGCCGGCGGGCGGCTTGGGCGTCACGTTCGTGTACGCACAGGCCGGCAAGTCGGCCGTGAGTCCGGCGCCGGCGATCATTCCGGCGGGCCAGCTCGCCGCCGACGTGATCATTCAGGGGCTCACGTCCGGCACCGATAGCGTGACCCCGACGTCGGGCGGTTTCGTGGGCAAGCGCTCGCAGGTCAACGTCGCGCCCAACAACCTCGGGCTGCAACGGCCGTATCCCTACACCGGGGCGCTGGGCGTCGGCCAGACGTTCCAGCCGTACGCGTACATCACTTACGGCATGGATCACGTCCTCGTGTTCACCGCGAGCCTGTCGACCGGCATCGGGACGGTGCAGACGCTCGACACGTTCCCCAATAGTGCGACGAGCAAGTACTTCACCGTCGCGGCCAACGCGACGGGCAGGACGGTGCTCACCATCTCGGCTCCGGGCTGGGTCGGGTCGTCCGATACGTTGACGTTCACGACCCCACATCTCGTGGCCAGCGGACCCGGCAGCATGATCGCGGGGAATCCATCGCTCGGCGGGTGGACCGGCAACACGGCCGACTCCGTGCGCTACGCGCACCCCGTCGCGGACACGGTCTCCGTCACCGCGGTGTCCCGTAATCCGGCCGCTGTCGCCGTGGATCAGCCGACGGCCAAGGTCCTGCCCGGCAGCTCGGGCGTCACGCGCAACAACGCGCTGCGCGCGCTGCCGACCGCCGGCGGCGACTCGGCGTGGATCGTCCTCACGGCGCCGGGCTACGCGCCGGACTCCTTCATAGTTCGGGTGACGAAGGCGACGCTCGTCTTGCAGCTCGGCTATCCGTACACCGGACGCCTGGGCCTCGGGACATTCTTCCAGAACGCGGGCCTCGTGACGATCCCCTACGTCCGTCCCGATACGTTCACCGTCACCTTCGGCCACACGCGTCCAGGCGCCGTGCGCGGGCCCGCGACGTTACGGATCTTGCCGGGCCAGACCCAGGTCTACTTCAACCTGGTCGGCGACACGCTCGGTGTGGACACGCTGTCGGTCGACACAATCGCGACGCCGGGCTACGTGGTCTCGGGGAGTCCCATCGTCTACAGGGTCGATCCACTGCACGTGCGGCCCTACAACTATCCGCCGGTCACGAACTACACGATCGGGGCGCCCTTCGCGGTGACCGCGTACGCGTACGACTCGGCAGATGGGCAGGCGCGGCCGCTCGTCAAGCCGTTGCGCGTGAACCTCACATCGGGCAATCCGGCCACGTTCACGCTCGACTCGGCGGCGGTGACGATCGATTCCGGCCAGTACTACAGCTACGGCCATCCGGACACGCTGCGCTTCGTCGGCGTCGATACCATCGGCGCGCGGATCTTCTCGACCGCGCCCGGCTCGACGCCTGACTCGTCGAACCTGATCAAAGTCTTCCCGACGCCGCTGACGATCCAGCTCGGCTACCCGTACGTGCTCGGGCGCGGGCTGCGGACGCAGAACAACTATGTGTACGTGAGCGGCGGCAACGTGCCCGACACGGTGAAGGTCGCGCTGCAACGCTTCGACCCCACGCTCGACACGATCCCGGTGGACACGGTGCTGATTCCGAAGGGCCAAGGCACGAGCCGGGTGTTCGAGATCTGGGCGCTCGACTCGAGTCGCACCGACTCCATCGTCGCCACCGCGCCGGGGTACCTGCCCGCGAAGATCAACATCACGCCGCAGCCGGTGAGCTTGATCCAGACCGGCTTGCCATCGACGCGTCTCACGACCGATCCGCCGTCGCGGCCCTCCGTGTACACCGGGACCAGGTCGCGGACCACGCTGAAGCCGTTCGCGCCCGTCAACGTCACGGTCGTCTCGAGCGACCCGGCGGTGATGCAGATCGACTCGGCCTCGAGCCTCAATGCCGGCGGCGACACCGCCGTGGTGGTCGTCGACTCGAGTCGCGGGTATGCGAACGTCCGCGTGATCTTCGTGGGGAGCGGGTCGGCGCGGCTGCGCTACTCGTCGCCGGGCTTCCTGAACGATTCGACGCCGCTCGTGACGGTCACAGGACCCACGTTGCACTTGAGCCAGGGGGCCAACCAGACCGTGGGTGTCGGCCAGCTGCTCTCGGCTTCGCCCAACCAGCGCGTTACGGTCGACAATCCCGTTCAGGGCTCGCCGCTCGTCGTGCAGCTGCTGAAGAGCGACAGCACGTTGCTGCCCGCGAATCAGGCGTTCACGGTCTCGTCCTCGTCTGTGACGATTCCGATCGGGGCGACCGCCAGCAACACCTTCGAGGTCCAGGGGAACAGTATCGGGGCGGCGGTGCTGACAGCGCGGGCGACGGGGTACAGCCAGGCCACGAGCAACGTGAGCGTCGGACAGCCGAGGATCTCGCTCTCGTCGCCCACGCTGAACGTGTCGGTGGGCCAGGCGCCCGCGCTGGTGACGGTGTACACGGTCGATCAGACGGGGGCGACCCGCTACGTCGCCACCGCGCTCGCCGTCGGCGACACGTCCGCCAACGCCGCCATCGCTTCGAGCGATTCGCTCGCCTTCCAGATTGGGGCGCGCCAGCCTCCCAGGACGGTCGGTGTGCGCGGATTCGTGAAGGGGAGTACGCAGATCGTGTTCTCGGCGGCCGGGTACACGCCCGACACGCTCCTGGTGCAGGTCGATACCGCGCAGCTCGTCCTCAACAGCGCGCCGAACGGTCTCGGCTCCGGGCAGGTGGCGCCGAGTCAGATGTTCGTGAGTCTGCCGTACTCGCAGGCGGCCGATAGTGTGACGGTAAGCCTGGCGTCGAGCGATCAGGCGGTGCTCACCGTGCCCGCGCAGGTCATCATCCCCAAGGGGACGAACTACGTCTACTTCCCGGTGACGGGCGTGGGCATCGGGATCGCGAACGTCACGGCGACGGCCCTGGACACGAAGCCGGCGGCAGCGGTCCCCGTGCGGATCAGCCGGCCCAAGTTCCAGGTGTCCGTGTCGAGCGCCACCAACGCGGGCCAGAAGACGACCGTGACGGTATACGCGCAAGATTCACTCGGTACCACGCGCAACCCCAGCACACCGCTCACCGTGACGCTCGTGTCGAGCGTCCCCGGGCACACGCTATTCGACTCGGCGACGATTCACATTCCCACGAACACCTATTACGCGTCGACGGGCGTCGTCTTCGACACGGCCGGGACGTACACGCTCACGGCGAGCAATGTCGCGTACACGTCAGGCAACGACACGACCACGACGACCGGCGCGCTCGTTCTGATCGCCGACTTCTCGTTCACGCCACAAACGGTCACGATCACGAAGAACCAGTACGTGACGTGGAAGAACACGGGCGCCGTGACGCATACCGCGACCGACGACGCTAGCAGGTGGAATACGGGAGGCATCGCGGCCGGCGGGCAGGGGCTCTCGTACTTCCCAACGCCGGGGACGTACACGTATCACTGCAACTTCCATCCGGGAATGATTGGCACGGTGGTCGTCAACCCGTAGCGGCCGCACCACATCTAGACAGCCCTTCCGGGGTATCCCATCCTACTGGTGAACCCCTTCCCCGGAGTGCCGTCATGAAGCGTTTCGGTCTGGTCGTCTCGTGCGTCTTCGTAACACTCCAATGCGGTGGCGGTGATGGCGGGACCGGCCCGACCCCAGGTTCGATTTCTAAAACCGGAGGAGATGGGCAGGTAGCCGCCGCCGGCACGGCGTTGGCCGAGTCGCTGGCCGTGACCGTCCTCGATCAGAACAACGCGCCCCTCGCGGGCGTCAACGTCAACTTCGCGGTCTTGTCGGGGGGCGGCACCGTCTCTCCCGGTGCGCGCGTGACGAACGCCACGGGGGTCGCGAAGACGCGCCGCACCCTCGGCCCCGCTGCCGGCACGCAGCTCGTCACCGCCACGGCGGGGAGCCTGGCGCCGGTGCAGTTCAGCGCCGTGTCGCAGATCAACGGCGCCGTGAACATTGCCAACAGCACGACGGGACCCCTGACCGACAGCGTGGACGCGGTGAAGGCCGAGTCGCTCACCGTGCTCGTGACGGATCAAACCGCCGCGCCGGTGCAAGGCGTGGCGGTGGCCTGGGCGTCAACGGGCGGATCGGTCTCGGCGGCGTCGGTTCCGACGAGTGCGGCCGGGTTGTCGAAAGTACGGTTCACGTACGGGACCGCGTCGGGGAATCAGTCGGCGACCGCGACGGTGACCGGCCTAGTGGGTTCGCCGGTCACGCTCACGTTCACCGCGACCGCCGGGACGGCCGTGACAATCGCGAAGGTCTCTGGTGACAACGGCACGACGACGCCGGGTGGTCAGGCGACGTACACCGTGCAGGGGCGGGACACACACGGCAATCCGAAAGCGGGCGTCACGATCGACTGGGCAGTCGCGACGGGTGGTGGGTCGATCGCTCCCCCGCAAAACACCACGCTCGCGAACGGCAACGCGAGTGCCGTGCGGACTCTCGGCGGTGGCCTCGGCGATCAGACCGCGACGGCGACTGCCTCAAGCGTGTCGGGCACGCCCGTGCAGACGTTCACGACCACGTCGGCGATTGTGACGACCGTGCTGGTTCGCGACTTCAACTTCACGCCGGCCACGCTGACCAGTATTCCCGTGAATACGACGATTACGTGGGACTGGGGTACGGGCCCGACGGCGCCACATACCGTGACGTTTGACCCCGTGGCGGGGGCGCCCGCGGAGATTACACAACGGACTGCCGGGAGCGTTGGACGGCAGTTCACGCAAACCGGGACGTTCACTTATCACTGCGCGATTCACGCGCAAATGACTGGGAGCGTGCAGGTCGTTCCCTAGCGTCCGGCGGCGCGCGCCTCCCGGAGACCGATCCAGCCACTGAGGAGGTAGAGCGCGAGGAAGACCGCCGTCATGGCGCTGACGAGATACTTGATCGCCGCGGGGGCATCGCTGGTCGAAAACAGACCTTCGATCGCCCCCGCGATCAGTAGCAGGGTCACGACGGCCCCAATCATCCGCACGGCGATTCGACCCTCGACCACGAGCGCGTCCCGCCGCGTCCGGTCCCCCGGAGCGATGATCGCGTGCGCGAGACGGAACCCCGCCGCGGCCGAGATGAAGATCGCCGTCAGCTCGAGCACGCCGTGCGGTGCCACGAAGGTCGTGAGAAAGCTGAGCGCATTGTGGTTCTTGAACACCGCGAACACGGTGCCCATCATCATCCCGTTATTGAACAACAACGCGACCGTGACCAGACCGCACGTGAGTCCACCCAAGAACGCAAAAAAAGAAATCTGGATGTTGTTGGTCATGATACGCGCGGCGGCCACGGGGCGGACTTCTTCGTCGGCCTGCGCGTAGGTCCGTCCCTCGGCCTGGCTCGCAGCGGCCTGTTCCGCGCGTTCCACAAACACCGGATTCACGAGCTCTTCCGCGAGTGCCGGACGCTCGCGGATCAGCACGTACCCGACCCCCGCCGGGACGATGAAGATGGTGAACGCCAACAGTACGTACGCCCAGGATTGCACCACGGCGGCGGGGAAGTCGCGCATCACGTAGCGCCCGAGCTGTGAGGCTTGTTTCCCGCGGGCGCGATACAGAGCGTTGTGCCCGGCGCTCACCACGCGCTCCAGGTACTCGATGACGCGCTGGTCGAGCCCGTAGGTGTGCGCCCGCGCGAGGTCCGCCGCGACCTCCCGGTAACGCGCCGCGAACGCGGGAATCTCGTCGCCCCGCAGCGCGCCGATACCGGAGCGTTCCATGCGCGCCGCCAGGGTCCGAAACGCCTCCCACCCCTCGCGCTTTTTGGCGAGGAAACGCTCGGCTGTCACGGTGGTCCGTCCGGCGGTCCCCGCGCCGGTCCCGGTGCGGGCGCGAGTCGCAAACCGGCCGCGCCGTTTCTGCTGCTCCTCGGCGAAGACCTGGACCAGGTACGCCTGCGCGTCATGTGTACGCCGCGGGATCCGGCCCTCGAAGCGTTTCGCCAACTCCTGCGTGATGCGCACCTGCACGGCCGGATCGAGGTCGTTCAGCCTCCCCAGGAAGCGGTCGAGGAGGCGGAATTCGTCGTCGGTGAGCTCCGGGGGGCCGGTCTCGAAAGGCTCCTCCTGGTCGACCGGAGCGGGCACGGCACCCAACGACCAGTCGGTGGGCCGATCGCGCACGACGATCGTCCCGGCGGCCATGTCGCCCAGGCGTTTGTTGCTCTTGTTGAAGAACATCAAGAGCATCGCCGGTACGATCGGCAGGAGTGGGAAGTAGCAGTCGAGCATTCGGACGAAGTTGCGGACGACGGCGGCGCCAGCGGTCACCCGTTGGCCCGTGTCCATGACGACGCGGATGCCAAGCGCCTGCTTGCCCAGGGTGCGGCCCCCGTTCCACGCCTCGAACGCCGCGAAGTAGCCCCAGACGATTCCGTATAGGAGCAGGATGAGGAAGGCCATGAACCAGGACCCTGCGGCGCCTAGGCCGCTGCCCCACACCCGACCCCCGACCAGCAGGATCGCCAGTATCGCGAGATAGATGATGATCGTGTCGAGGACGGCGGCCGCCATACGGGAGCCGACGCCCGCCAGCTCCAACCGGACCTCGACGTGCTCCGGCGTCTCGACGCCGTGGTGCTGGCGCAGGTCGATCGGTGACGGGTCTCGCGCGGAAGGCATCACGTCCTCATCTTACCGCCATCCCGCGCACGGAGCGAGACCGATGGCCGACTTGCACCCGATGGGGGTGGGCGAGATCCTGGACGGCGCGCTGACGATGTACCGCCGCCACTTTGGCCTCTTCGCGAAGGTGGGCGTCGTCGCGATGTGGCTGCCGACCGCGATGCTCATCTACGTCGAGCTGGCCGGCGGTACCGAGCAGCACCTCTTCCTGGCGATCGTCGCCTGGGTCATCGGACAATTCGCCGGATTGTTCCTCACCGCCGCCGCCATCCGCATCATCTCCGACTCCTATCTGGGACGGACGTCGGAGTTGGCCGAGGCCCTGTCGCTCGGCGCGTCCAAGATCTGGCCCCTGTTGGTCGTCGGCCTGGGCAAGTTCATCATTCTGTTTCTCTTGTCGATGGTCGTCGGCGTGGTGGCCAGCGTGACCATTCCGGCGCTCGCGGCCTCGGGCGGTGGAGCGGCCCTGATCTTCGTTCTCCTCGCGTTTCTCGGCGCCTGCTGGCTCATCCTGTTCGTGATGTGCGGGTACGCCGTCACGACTCCGGTGGTCGTGCTGGAAACCCTGGGGGGCTCGTTCGACGCATTTGGCCGCTCCTGGGATCTGACGCGCAGCTTCAAGTTCAAGATCTTCGCGATTTGGTTCGTCGCGTTCCTGATGATCTACCTGCCGATCATCGCCCTCGGGGCATTGGGCGGGTGGTTCAGCCTCACGCTCCCGTTGATCGGGCATGTGATCCAGATTGTCTCGGCGGCGCTGCCGATCGTCATGTATCCGATCTTTTCGTGCATCCTGACCCTGATCTACTACGATCTGCGCGTGCGGCGGGAGGCGTTCGACTTGCAGATCCTCGGGCAGCAGCTGGGGATCAGCTGATCGCGCTGATCGCAGCCGGGCTCCCACTCGGGCAGGGCGCGGCGGTTCCCGCGGACTCGGTGCGGCGCGCCGTGAGCGAAGTGTTTGCGCGTCCCGAATTCCAGTGGGTGGAGCGCCGCCGGCCGCTGCAATGGCTTCGCGACCTGTGGTATCGCGCCATGGACTGGCTCAACGGGCTGTCGGACACTCATCCGACGCTGTTCGGGCTGCTCGTCGTCGTACTATTGATCGCCCTCGTCGCACTGCTGGTGCACATCGGATACGTGCTGTGGCACGTGCTGAAGCCGAGGGCCGCGGGCGCGGTGGCGTCGACCTCGGCGGCCGCCGTGGTGCTGGACGCGCGGTCGCACCGGGCCCGAGCCGAGGAGCTGGCGCGCGCGGGCCGCTACGCTGAAGCGCTGGGGCATCGGTTTCTGGCGGTATTGCTCGATTTGGAGCGCGCCAACGCCGTCCGCTTCCACTCCTCCAAGACTCCTGCCGAGTACGTAGGCGAAGCGCGCCTCGATGACGCCGGGCGTGCCACGTTCGCGAGTCTGGTCGCGTCGTTGTACCGCCACCTCTTCGGTGCCGTGCCGTGCGACGAGCTCGAGTATCGGTCGTTCGGCGACACGGCGGATCAGTTGACGCAGCATGTCGTACCGGCTTGAGATCGGGCTCGTCCTGCTGCTGGCGACGGCGGTCGGCGTCGCGGTGTTCGCCGCGAACCGCACGCCCAAGCCCGCCGAGCCGGACCGCCGTGCGTCGACGTACCTGAACGGTCCCGACGGCAGCCAGGCGTTGTACCGGGTCATGGTGCGCCTGGGCCGCCCCATGGAGCGGCGCCGCAAGGCCCTCTTCGGGTTTTCCGGCGACACCACCGCGCGCCGGACACGGGCATCGCTCTTCGTCGTCCTGAATCCGCCGATCTCCCTCGACGACGTCGAGCTCGACGAGGTCGTGGCGTTCGTGGCGCACGGCGGCGCCGTGCTCGCCGCGGGGCACGGCGGCGGGATCACGCGCTGCGCCGGTTGGCGGCGAGAGCCCGAGGGCTACGTCGACGACAGCAGCACGGTCCGGCCAGTCGAGCAGAACGGGGCGCGCCTGCGGCTACCGCGCGCGGCTCGCGTGCTCGTGCCGCGGCAGCATGACCGCCAGCTCGCGGCGCTCGTCAAGCGCAGTGTCGCCACGTCCAACGAAGCCTGCGACACGCTCGCGCCGGTGGCGCAGGACACGGTGGTCGCCGCGATGAAAGGTCAGCCCGTGATCCTCAGGCTGCGCTACGCGGGCGGCGGCTCGATCACACTGGCGTCCGACGCCGGCTGGTTCCGGAACAGGGTGTGGCGCGATACGGACGTGCCGTATGTTGTCCTGCCGCTCCTGATGACGACGGGCCGGGGGCGCGTCGTGTGGGACGAGTATCACCAGGGGTTCGCGCGCGAGACGCCGACGGTAGCCGCGGTCACGTGGGACTGGGCACTGCATTCACCCTTCGGGTGGGCGATGCTCCAGCTCGTGGCGGTGGGGCTGGTGTGGTTGTCCGTGACCGCGGTGCGCTTCGGCCCGGCGCGCGCGGTGATCGAGCGGCGCCGCCGCTCTCCCCTCGAGCACCTCGAGGCGCTGGCGGCGGGACTCGAAGGCGCCGACGATGCAGGAGTAGCCGTGCAACGGATCGTCGCCGGGTTGCGGCGACGCCTGAGCCGCACCGGCCAGGTGGGCGGTGCGGACTTGAAGGCCTGGCTCGAATCGGTGTCGCTGGCCACGACGACCCCTCGCGGGCGGGGCGCCGTGCTCCGCCTGCGAGCGCTGATCAATCAACGCAGCGGCGCCGCGGAACGCGTGCTCGCCACTGCCCAAGGCGTGGAGGATGTGTGGGAGGAACTACGCCCGCGAACGACGCGCGACGCATTCTAGAAGCGATGCGCCAGGTGGTCCTCGGGCAGGAGTCGGCCACGCGCGAAGTGCTCGTGTGCCTGCTCGCCCGCGGCCACATCCTGCTCGAGGGCGTGCCCGGGACCGCCAAGACGCTGCTGGTCCGCGCGCTCGCGCTCGCCCTCGAGGCGAAGTTCGTGCGCATCCAGTTCACGCCCGACTTGATGCCTGCGGACATCACCGGCATCACACTGCTCACGGGCGCGCACGAGTTCACCTTCCGCCAGGGACCGATCTTCGCCGATCTGGTGCTCGCCGACGAGATCAATCGCGCGCCCGCCAAGACGCAGGCGGCGCTCCTCGAGGCGATGCAGGAGCGCACCGTGACGGTGGACGGCACGAGTCATCCGCTCCCGCAGACGTTCACCGTGTTCGCGACGCAGAATCCGATCGAGTTCGAGGGGACCTACCCGCTCCCCGAAGCGGAGCTCGATCGCTTCATGGTGAAGGCGCTCGTCGGCTACCCGGCGGCGCCGGTGGAGCAGGGGATTCTCACCAAGTACGTCGAGGGCTTCGAAGCCGACCGCCCGGACACGTACGGCGTCAAACCCGTCACCAACGCCGCCGGCCTCGAGAGGCTGCGCGCCGCGGTCGAGACGGTGCGCGTGGAGCCGCGCATCACCGCCTACATCACGACGATCGTCCGCGCGACGCGCGAGGCGGCGTCACTCACGCTCGGCGCGAGCCCGCGCGCCGGGGTCTCGTTGCTCAAGGCCGCGCGCGCCGCGGCGCTCATCGAGGAGCGCGACTTCGTCATCCCCGACGACGTCAAGCTGCTCGCGCCGGCGGTGCTGCGGCACCGGGTCAGCGTCGCTCCCGAGCTCGAGCTCGAGGGCGTCACCGCCGATCAGGCGCTCAAAGCGATCCTCGACAAGACCGAAGCCCCGACGGCCTGACCGTGATGCTCCTGCTGGGCGTGGGCCTCGTCACCGGATCGTTCATCATGGTCTGGTACGCGCTCGGCCGGTGGGCCGGCATCCTGTTCACCCGCCGGGCGCTCATCGTCGCGGCAGCGCTGGGAATTCTGGGGCTCTCGGGTTTCTGGGTCCCGTGGGCGCTCGACGCGATGCTCCTCGTCGACGCCGCCCTCGTCGCGTTAGTGTGGATCGACGCCGTGCTCGCGGTGTCTCTCGATCAGGACGGCCTGCTCGTGCGGCGCGAGCCCTTGCCCGCGCTGTCGGTCGGCCATGCCGGTGAGGTCGCCTACCGCTGGAGCAACGGCGGTCCGCGGCGCGCTCGGCTGCGCGTGCGCGAGATCCGGCCCGATCTGCTGGGCGGCGTACAGGCGCCGCACACGCTCGCGGTGCCCGCCGATGGCGACATGCGCGAGGCGCTCTCCGTCATCCCGCTGCGCCGCGGCCGTGAAGAATCGGGGGGCTTCGTCGTCGACAGTTACGGCCCCCTGGGGTTGGGCCGGCGCCGTGCGCGCATCAACCTGCCCTGGGAGGTGATCGTCTACCCGCCGCTCGTCTCGATCCGTCTCCGTGCCTCGCTCGCCCAGGCGCAACGCCGGCGCGAAGCGGGGCAGAAATCGGTGCGGGAGCTCGGCGAGGGGCGCCTCTTCGAATCGCTGCGCGAATGGGTGCCCGGCGACGACATCCGGCACATCGATTGGAAAGCGACGGCGCGACGCCGCAAGGTCATCACGCGCCAGTACGAGGCCGAGCGCCGCCAGCAGGTGCTGCTCGTGCTCGACCTGGGCCGTCTCATGACTGCCGACATCGCGGGGGGCGTGGCGCGTCTCGATTTCGTGGTGCAAGCCGCCCTCGAGCTCGCATATGCCGCCGCCCAGAACGACGACGACGTGGGGATCATGACCTTCGCCGACGGCGTGCAGCACTTCGTGGCGCCGCAGCGAGGCCGGGCGGGAGTGCGCCAGGTGTTGGATGTGCTCGCGGTGGTCGAGCCGAAGCTCGTCGAGCCGGACTACCCCGGGGCTTTCCGGTACCTGGCGGCCCGGAATCGCAAGCGCGCGCTCACGGTGCTATTCACGGACGTGATCGACCGTTTTGCCTCCGACGCCCTGGTGGCCAACGTCGCGTCGCTCCGCCCGCGTCACGTGCCCCTCGCCGTCACCTTGCGCAATCCCGAGCTCGACGCCGTGGCCGCCTTGCGGCCAATGGGTCCGCGCGACGCGTTTAGGAAGGCTGCCGCCGAGGAGCTGCTCAACGCGCGGGAGGAAGCGCTCGGCCACATGCGCCGGGCGGGCGTGTTAGTGATCGACGTCACACCCCAGCGCGCGGCGCAGGCGGTGGTGTCGAAGTACGTTGATCTCAAGCGCCGGGGCGTGGTGTAACTGGCTGTCTGGCCCACCGTTGGGCCAAATAGTATCTTCGAGCACCTCTTCGACTGGTCCACCACCTGATGCGTCGCCACCACAGGTTCATCTGGGTCTTGGGGCTCCTAGCGGGGCTCGCCGTCGCCACCTGCCAGTTCCCCACGGACAAGAGCGACGAGGTCTACGTCGTCCTCACGCCGTCAGACACGCTGCTGGCGCGGGGGATCATCCAGCAGGGTCAGACGGACCTCATCTTCGCCCAGACCTGGCGGCGCCTCCCGAACGGCGATTCTGCCGAAGTCCTGAACGTCGACTACAGGTGGTCGAGCGACAATGAGTCGGTCGCGCGGGTGGAGCGGAGGAGCGGCGGGTACGCCGAAGTCACGGGCGTGAACGTGGGGACCGTGGCGATCCGGGCCAAGGCGGCGGCGTTCGAGCAGTCGATCGATGCGGCGGTGCCCGTGCGCGTGTCCCCCAGCTTCATCATCGACAGCGTCCGGCCGCTGACCGTGGCCTTCGGCGACAAGGTGTCGGTCTACGGGGTCCGCGTGAACCAGATCTTCTTCATGGATCAGGGGTTCGGGACGCTCATCCCTGACGAGTTCTCCTTTACGGGCAGCCTCGAGGGACTGGGGCGGTTGGACTTCTGGGTGCCGTTCCCCTCGACGTCAGCGCATCCGTTCTACTTCGGCCCCGGCGTCTTCGGGTCCACCGCCGACTCGGTCGACATCCCGAGCCACTACGACGTCTTCGAGCCGAACTACGCGCTGCCCAGCATGGTGGACATCAACGGCGCAGGCGGGCCGCGCACGTTTGCCGGCGATCCGACTCTGTTCTATAACCCCGCGCTCTACTATGAGCCGTATGACGCGTCGGTGGACGGACCGTTCGCGATCGACTGGTACCGGTTTGCGCGGACGGACACGACATCCGCGGTCACGTTCATCATCAACTCGCAGGTGTTCGACGACACGGCGTTCCAGTACATCGCCGACTCCCTTCAGTTTGTGGGGACGAACTACGAAGTCGGTGATGGAGCGGGGTTCGGGTGGTTGAATGCACCTGGTCTGGGTTTCTACCAGTGCGATGGCCGAGTCTTCTTCTCCTCCCGAGAGCAGCGCACGCCCACGACGTACATTGCACTTCGGTCTCTGCCCGGAAAGGCCCTGCATCTGTTCTCGAACTATGGGAAGGATGGTCCCTACAGCGTCGTCGTGGTTAACGGCTACCAGACGCAGGACCGTCGACTCGGTCCCGATCGCTTCGAGGAGAACGAGAACTGGTGCCGGTTCGCCGAAGCCAATTTCAATAACTCGACCGATTCGACGAGTCCGAACCGCAAGCACCTCGTGATCGGCAACATCCCATTCTTCGGCCAAAACGGGCCTTGGGCCGACTCGACTCTGACGATCGACAACGCGCACGACATCGATTGGTACAAGTTCCGCGTCCAGCCCAACATCTTCGCGGGCGACACCGTGGTGACCATTCGGAGCAAGGGTCGGCCCTTCGGGTTCTTCGACTTCTCGGACATCGATCTCTATGTCCTGCGGGCATCCGACCTGGCGTACATGGCGGATGCGACGAACCCCGGATCGAATGAAGTGATCACGATGAACCTTCCGGCGGGCGACTACTACCTCGGCGTCGTGGACGCCGCGGGCCAATCGACTCGGTACGCGCTCTGCATGGCCAAGGGAGGCTCGGCGATCTCGTGCACACCGCCCGGATCGTCCCCGCCGGCCCAGATGTCGCCGTCGGTGTACCGCATTCCGACGTTGGCTCCGCCGGAGCAGCGCTTGAAGGCGGCGCACATCCCGTTCGCGGTGCCGAGGTAGCCTACGTCCGCCACGGCCATGGAATGCCTCAAGTGTCACACCCCACTGCCCGATAACAGCAAGTTCTGTTTCGCTTGCGGGGCGGATCAGACGGGGGGCGGTACCGCTACGAGCACGAGCGCCGAGCTCCACGGCCTCCAGGTCCGGCTGCAACGCATCGTCGAGGGCAAGTACAAGATCGAGAAGATGGTCGGGAAGGGCGGCATGGGCGCGGTGTTCCTCGCCCAGGATCTGACCCTCGACCGCGAAGTCGCCATCAAGGTCCTGCCGCCCGACATCTCGCAGGATCCCAAAGTCATTCAGCGTTTCCAGCAGGAAGCGAAGACGGCGGCGAAGCTCGACCACACCAACATCATTCCGATCTACCGCGTCGAGAGCGAAGGCGGCCTCAACTACTTCGTGATGAAGTACATCGCGGGCACGTCGCTCGAAGACGTGCTCGAGAAGAAAGAGTCGCTGAGCGCCGAGTACATCCAGCGCGTGCTGTGGGAAGCGGCGTGCGCCCTGGGCCACGCGCACCAGCGCGGCATCGTCCATCGCGACGTGAAACCCGCCAACATCATGTTCGACCACGACGGCCGCGTGATGCTCACGGACTTCGGCATCTCCAAGGCGCTCCAGGCCGCGAGTGGGTTCACGGGCACCGGGATGATCATCGGGACGCCGCACTACATGGCGCCCGAGCAGGCCAAGGGCCAGCAGGTGGACGGCCGAGCCGACCAGTACTCGATGGGCGTCGTGGGCTACCGCATGATCACCGGCCAGCTGCCCTTCGGCGGCGATTCGGTCCACACCATCCTCTATAAGCACATCTTCGAGCCCGCCCCGCGGACCAGCAGCATCCGGACGGACATGCCGCCTCACCTCTCCGAGGCGATCTCGCGCGCCCTCGCCAAGGAAGTCGACCAGCGCTACCCGACGATGGAAGACTTCGCGACCGCGGTCTGGCCGGAGCAGCCCGTCTCGGCCGCGCCCAAGGGGGGCAAGGCGGCCTCGACGTTGCGCCGGCCGCCGCCGCGCACCAAGGGGCCCGTCACCGCCGACACGCCCACGGAGGTCACGAGCGCACCGACGACGCCGATTCCGCGGGCCGGCATGAAGGTTGGGGCCGGCGGACCCAGCGGGCCAAAGAAATCGCGCACCGGCCTGTTCGTGGGAGTCTTGGTCGTGGCCGTGGCCGGTGTCGGCGGGTATCTCGCGCTCGTCAAGAAGCCAGCGCCGCCGCCGGTGACGCCGCCGGAGCAGACGACGCGCGCGCCCGTCGAGACGGTGCGCGTGGCGACGCCTACACCGCCGGTCACGCAGCAGACGACGCCGCGCCAGACTCCGCGGCGCGACACGCCGCGCCAAACTACCCCGTCGCCGACGGCCGCGACGGGCTTCATCACGGTGAACTCCGAACCGCCGGGGACCGTATTCATCGACGGCCGGGACGTCGGATCGACCCCCGTCGTCGAGTTCACCGTGTCCACGGGCCGCCATACGATTCGGGTCGAGCGTCCCGGCTTCAAAACGAAGAGTGAGACCGTCGACGTGGGCGCCAATGCCACCGTCCGTAAGCGCTGGGTCCTCGACGCGGAAGGATCGGACTAATGCGTTACCCCGTATTGCTCGCTTCCCTGCTGCTCGTCCCTGCGGCGCTCGGCGCGCAGGCCATCCAGAACGCCACGCTGCGGCGCGCACAGGCGGCCTACGACAACCTCGACTATCGCCAGGCGCTCAGCCTCGCCCAGGCCGCGCAGCGGGAACGCCTCAACGGGTTCGACCGGGCGCGCGCCTACGAGGTCCAGGCCCTGACCTACAGCGCCATGGATTCGATCCTCAAGGCGGTCAGCGCCTTCAAGGAAGTGATCCTGCTCGAGCCCGAACGCGAGCTCGACCCGAACCGCACATCGCCCAAGGTGCTGAGCGCGTTCTCGGTCGCGCTCACGCAGGTACTGGTCGTGCGCCAGCTCAAAGTCGACAGCGTTGACTTCGTCGGTGGGCAGGGCGACGTGGCGATTCGGTTCGTGGTCACGCAGCCGGCGCGCGTCGTCACGCGTGTCACGGGCGGAGCGGCGCCGATCAAGATCGATTCCTCGGTGGCCAACGGCCAGGTGAACCTGCGTTGGCCGGCGCGCCTGGCGAGCGGCGATCCCGTGCCCGCCGGCAACTACACCGTCGTCGTCGAGGCGACCATCGGGCAGAACAACTTCTCGGCATCGCAGCCCATTCGCGTCACGCAAGGCGCCGTCGACACGCTGCCCCACCTGCTCGTTCTTCCCGGGTACGACTACCTGCCCGAGACCGAGATTCCGCCCAAGAGCTGGAAGCCGATGGGGCTCGCCCTCGTGTATTCGGGGATCGCGCTCGCCGGTACCTCGGCGTTGAGTAAGGGAGATCTGGGCTCGGCGTCGTTCCGCGAGGCGGGCGTGATCGGCGGGGGACTGATGGCGGCGGGTTTCGTCGTCATGCTGCGCAAGCCCGCGCCGCAGCCGGCGCGCGGCAACATCCTCTACAACCGGCTGCTGCGCGAGCAGCTCGCGCGGCGCAACGCCGAAATCGCCCAGGACAACGTGCGCCGGCGCCAGCAGGTCGCCCTGCGCGTCGTGCCGCTGCCACGGACGGGAGGTGGGCGATGAGCCGGCGGATGGGCGGATGGGCGGTCGGCCTGTTGGCCGTTCTAGTCACATTTCCGGGAAACCGGCTATCCGCACAGCACGGCTCGATCGGCGGACAAGTTGTGTTCGGTGATTACCGAGAAGTGTCGTCGGACCTGCACTACCGCGGGTCGGGCGGGGGCGTCGCCGCGTCGTTCACGTACAAGAAGCTCGGGCTCGAGGGCTCGCTCGCCAGCGTCACGTACGACCCGGTGGCCGGCAGCACCGCGACCGTCTCGTTCAAGGCAACGCAGCTGGATATCCGCGCGCGCTACTCCATCACGGGGCTGGTGAGCGCCGAGGTGGGCATCGTCAATCGCAAGGCCAAGCCGGAGTTCGAAGCGCAATCGGTCGGCGCCGTGCGGGCCGGTGTGCGGATGTCGTATCCCCTCGGTCCCGGCGTGAACATGGGACTCCGCGGTGGCATGCTGTTCGGCTCGAAGTTCTCCGGGGGCGGGACGGTGTCCGGCGTCGGCGCGCTCGAGTTGGGCTTGAACATGGTGGTCGACGCGATGAAGGGGCGGCTCCGCCTCACAGGGGATTATGATTTCCAACGCATCGCGCGCACGACGGGGAGCGGCGCTGGAAAGGCGGACGTGCCGATCCAGCAGGCTCTGGCTCGCGTCGGCGTGGCTGTGGCTTTCTAGCGCCCCTCTCGTTGGGCAGGTGGTGGCGGGCCAGGTCGTGGACGCCGCGACCGCAGCGCCCGTCGGCGAGGGGTTCGTGGTACTCCTCGATGAGCGGGGCAGGGAGGTCGGGCGGACCCTCACCGGGGCCGATGGACGATACCTCCTCAACGCCCCTGCGCCCGGGCGCTACCGTCTCCGGTCGGAACGCATCGGGTACGTCGCATTCGTCATCCCTCCCTTTACACTCGATGCAGGTCAAACCCTCACGCAACAGTTGACCGTCTCCGCGCTCGCGTTGCAGCTCGCGGTGGTCGAAGTCACGGGCCGGACGTCGTGCCGCTTCGAGGCCGGGGGCGCGGAAGCGACCGCGGCGGTGTGGGAGGAAGTGCGCAAAGCCCTCGCGGCGGCGGTGTGGACCGAGCGTCAACGGACGTACAAGTACCGCACCATCGCTTTCCTGCGGGAGTGGGACGAGGCGCGCCGTGACATGCTCGCGGAGGTGACCGACACGCTGTTGGGCCACACGCCCGCACCCTTCGCCAGCGTACCCGCGGCCGAGCTCGCCGCGCACGGCTACATCGTCGCCGAGGCCGATTCGATCGCGTACTATGGACCCGACGGCGTCGTGCTGCAGGACAGCACGTTTCTCGAAAGCCACTGCTTCGGGTTGGCGCGCCGCTCGGTGCGCGGCGTCGGGCAGATCGGGCTCTCGTTTCGTCCCGCGCCCGGGCGACGCCTCCCTGACGTCCGCGGCGTGCTGTGGCTCGATGAGGCGAGCGCCGAGCTGCGCGCGCTCGAGTTCAGCTACACCGACGTGCCGGAGGGTGTGCGCGACGGGCGCATCGGCGGGACGGTCGAGTTCCTGCGGCTCCCGTCGGGGGCGTGGATCATCCTCCGGTGGGAACTCCGAATGCCGCGGCTCGTCGCGCAGACGGTGGGTCTGGGGTATGGCACGTCCGAACGGCGTGTGCGAGTGCGTGGGTTTCGGGACCGCGGGGGCGCGGTACTGGAGATCCACGGGCTCGACGGGAGGCGGTTGTACCCGCCCTGAGCGGTGGTCGATGCGCCAGCCGCGATTCGAACGCGGGACCTTCGGCTCCGGAGGCCGACGCTCTATCCAGCTGAGCTACTGGCGCGTAAACGAGCGCGTAATCTAACCCGGTCACTGCACCGTGAGCAGCCCCCGCAGCCGAATGTCCTTGGACGACGCACCCACCATCACCCGCATCGACCTCGGCTCCACGACCCAGCGCAGGTCGCGATCTAGCAGGCGCAACTCGTCGGGGCCGAGGTGGAATTCGACTTCGCGCGCTTCACCGGGGGCCAGATGGATGCGCGTGAACCCCTTCAGCGCGATCACCGGCTGTGCCACCGAAGCGAGGTCGTCGTGCAGGTAGAGCTGGACGACTTCATCGCCCGCTCGGTCACCCACGTTCTTCACGCGACAGCGCACGAACCCCGTCCCGATCTCGAGGTTCGAATACTCGAACCGTGTGTAGCTCAGTCCGAATCCGAACGGGAAGAGCGCCTGGCCGGTCAGATCGAGGTAATCGTCCCCGCGGCCCGTGGGCTTGTGATTGTAGTACAGCGGCAGCTGTCCCTCGGCCATCGGAAAGGTGATCGGCAAACGCCCGGCGGGGTTGTAGTCGCCGAACAAGACATCCGCCACGGCGTGCCCGCCTTCTTCGCCCGGATACCACACGTCCAGTACGCCGGCCACCTGCTCGAGCCACGGCGACATAGTGATCGCGCTGCCACCCACGAGGACGACGATCACCGGCGTCCCCGTGGCCGCAACGGCCTCGATCAGGTCTGCCTGGTGGCCCGGGAGTCCCATGAAGGCGCGGTCGCGGAACTCGCCTTCCTCTATTCCGGCGACGATCACCGCGACTGCGCTCGCGCGGGCGGCGGTCACCGCACTGTCGATCTTGGCACGCCAGTCGTCGGCGACGCCCGCGTCCCACACCAGCTTCACTCTCGCGTTCCCCGTGGTCTCGAAGTACTCGAGCCGCAAGTCGTGCGTGGTGCCCGGCGCTAGATCCACGTCGGCGAGGCGCGTGCCGAACGAGCGCTTGACCCAGTTGTCGATGACGAGACGGCCGTCGAGGAAGAGTCGATAGCCGTCGTTTCCCTCGACGCCGAGGCGGTGTACGCCTGCAGCGGGCGCTGCGAGTGTCCCGGTCCACCGCACGGAGTACCAGTCGTACGGGATCTCACCCGCCGGAGAGTTCAGGGTCCACCCGAAGTCGACGCGCGCATCGGTGCGCGTCACGCGCGGCTGTCCCTCGAGCCGCGGGTTGTCGAAGTATTCGCCCTTGAGTCCGGTTGGAAACTGCTCTGCCGGCACGACGACGTACTCTCGGCTGATGCGCCCCGGTCCGGCGGCGAAGCGCACGGGGACCGTGGCGCCGACCGCTGCGCGAATGCCGTCGAGGATCGACGTTCGATGCATCCCCGGGCCAGTGTAGCCGCCGAGGCGCGCTTCGCTCGCGTCGCCACCGATGACCGCAATCGCCCGGACAGTCTTGGCGAGCGGGAGGGCCCCGTTGCCGTTCTTGAGCAGAACGATCGCCTCGCGCGCCGCCTCGCGCGCGAGCGTGCGGTGTACGACGTTCCCGTTCCCGAGGGCGGCACTGTCGGCGTTGACGTAGGGATGCTCGAACAGTCCAAGATCGAACTTCACGCGCAGCACTCGCGCCACCGAGGCGTCGATGACGGAGTCGGGCACGAGCCCACGGCGAAACGCCTCGAGATAGGGACGGTGTTGCGGGTATGACGACTGGAACACCACGTCGAGTCCGGCGGCGAACGCATCCTGCGTCGCGGTTGCGGTGCTCGCCTCCGTATGGTGGAGGACCGTGGCGCCCCCCGTCGCGGCCGCGTCGGAAATCACGAACCCCGAGAATCCCCACGCGCGTTTCAGAAGGTCGGTCAGGAGCCAGCGATTCTGCGTGGCGGGCGACCCGTCGACGGAGTTGTAGGCAGTCATGACGGACCGCGCCTGTCCGCGGTCGATGGCGGCCCGGAACGGAGGGAAGAATCGCTCTTCGAGGCTGCGCCGATCGACGTCGATCGGGTAGCTGTCTCTGCCGCCCTCACCGACGTTGGCGACCAAGTGCTTCGGCGTCGCCACAATGCCGCGACGCTCGAACGCAGACACGAAGGCGACGCCCATCGCCGAGGCCAGCACCGGGTCCTCGCCGTAGGTCTCTTCCACCCGCCCCCAGCGAACGTCGCTCGCGATGTTGACCACCGGGGAGAGCACCTGCCGGATGCCGCGGCTCCGCGTCTCGAGCGCGATCGCATCGGACACGCGAGCCACGAGCTCCGTGTCCCAAGTGGCGGCCAGCGCAATCGCCTGCGGAAACACCGTCGCGCCGGGTCGCGCCAGGCCATGCACCGCTTCTTCGAACGGGATGATGGGGATGCCGAGGCGCGTGCGCTCGACGAAGTAACGTTGGATGCCGTTGATGCGCAGCGCGTGGGCGCGCGCCGCCCGTTCGGGTGTCGTGTCTTGAACGTCGATCTGGAGTCCGAAGATGCCCCGCGAGTAGTCGTGCGAGGAGTCGTCCAAATCGCCGGGGATCATGTACAGCTGCCAGAACTTTTCGTCCGGCGTCATGCGTCCCAGCAAATCGTGGACGCGGGCGTCGGTTGGGAGGCGCGGGTCGCGGTAGGGGAGCGGGGCGCGGCCCTGGGCCGAGGCGCCGGTCGACAGAAGCAGCAGCGCCCCGAGCGTCCATCGCATCCCGTCTCTACTCAGTCGGGGCGAGAGAATTTGCATGGACTATCGTGCGCCCCGACTTGCGCACATTTTGGGGATGAATCGCGATACACTGTGTAGCGCTGCCCCCTCATCCAGCGAGGTCTCCATGCTCCGTCCCACGCTCTCTTGCGCGCTGCTCGTGTTCGCCAGCAGCGCCCTCATGGGCCAAGCCAGCCCCGCGGCCCAACCGACCCTCCAGTGGGGGCCGGCGCCCGCAGTATTCCCCAAGGGCGCCGAGATGGCTGTCGTTAGCGGAGATCCCAGTAAGGCGGCCCCCTTCACGGTCGAACTCAGGTTGCCGGACGGCTACCGGTTTCCGCCGCATTTCCATCCCACCGCCGAGCGGGTGCAAGTCAAGCAGGGCACGTTCCTGTACGGCATGGGCGACGTCTTCGATATCGCGAAGACCAAACCCATGCAGGTCGGCGACGAGGGGGCCATTCCGGCCACCATGCATCACTTCGCCCAGGCGCGGGGAGTCACGATCGTGATGGTGACGTCGATGGGGCCCTTTGTGCTGACCTACGTCAATCCCGCAGACGATCCGACGCACGCACCGAAGCCGTAACAGGGAGGTCATTCAATACAAAATGCTCGGCAGCTGTATGGCTGTCGAGCATTCTTGTCAGTCGGGGCGAGAGGATTTGAACCTCCGACCTCCTGGTCCCGAACCAGGCGCGCTAACCGGACTGCGCTACGCCCCGAAACTCTAGACGCCCAGACGCCGAGAGGCCTAGACGCCTAGGGACTGCGTTCGCTTCGGACTCCTAGGCGCCTCGGCACCTAGGCGTCTACTAGTTCAGTGCGCCCAGAGGGAGTTGAACCCCCAACCTCTTGATCCGTAGTCAAGCGCTCTATCCAGTTGAGCTATGGGCGCGAGGTGGGCGGTACAAGACTCGAACTTGTGACCTCCACGATGTCAACGTGGCGCTCTAACCAACTGAGCTAACCGCCCTTGAAGATACGAGACGCCGAGACCCGGGGAGTCTCGGCGTCTTTGTTACTCAGTAGCGGGGGTGGGATTTGAACCCACGACCTCCGGGTTATGAGCCCGGCGAGCTACCAGACTGCTCCACCCCGCGCCGTTGTTTAGCGGCTTGAGCCGCCTCAGACCAACGAGTCAGAGCTTCAGCTCTGCCTCCGAGACTGCTCCACCCCGCGCCGTTTACCTTGGTTCCGCCGCCCAGAGCGGGAAACGGGACTCGAACCCGCGACCCCAACCTTGGCAAGGTTGTGCTCTACCAACTGAGCTATTCCCGCGTGCCGCGAAAATCTAACCCCTGAGCGGGGCTCAATCTACCTGCCGTCTCCGCCAGTGGAGGCGAGGGGGATCGAACCCCTGACCTCGTGAATGCCATTCACGCGCTCTCCCAACTGAGCTACGCCCCCATTATATTTGCGGCCCCGCAAACGGCCCGGCGGGAACACGGCATCTTATCTGGGCGTTATGGCGGTGTCAAGCGATTCTCTCGCATTTGATGAACTTTTCCCCCCTGTGCGCTGTATCACAGGACGACAATTGAGCCCCCGATGACCAAGCGTAACCGGAAGAAGAAGACGACTCGCCCCGCCCGGACCCCGAAGGCGCAGGCGAAGGCGCCCACCAAGGCGCCTGCGCCTCCTCCTGTCGTGCCCAAGCCCGAGGCCAAGGCGAAGCCGCCCGCCAAAAAGCGGGGGCGGCGTCGGGGTCTGCTCACCGGGCTCGGCCACCACGAGCACGAGCGCGACATCCTCGACCAGTACCTGCACGAGGTCTCCAAGACTCCCCTGCTGACGCAGAAAGAGGAGATCGCGCTCGCCCGTAAGGTGCGCGCCGGCGACCAGGATTCGATGCAGGAGCTCGTGAAGCGGAACCTCCGCTTCGTCATCTCCGTCGCCAAGAAGTACCAGAACCGCGGCCTCCCGCTCACCGACCTGATCGGCGAGGGGAACGTCGGGCTGCTCACGGCCGCCCGGAAGTTCGATCCGGATCAAGGCGTGAAGTTCATCTCCTATGCGGTGTGGTGGATTCGGCAGGCGATTCTCGCGGCCCTCGCCCGCCAGGGCCGCACCGTGCGCGTGCCCCTCAACCGTACGGCCGACCTGTCGCGCATCGTGCGGACGGCGGAGTACCTGCGCCAGACGCTGCGGCGCGAGCCGACGCCCGAGGAGATCGCGGACGCGACCAAGCTGTCGCTCGAGGTGGTGCAGTCGCTCGCCGCCCTCAACACGGGCGACGTGCGGCTCGACGCGCCTCTCGATCCCGACGGCGACCGCTCGCTGATCGAGCGCTTCATCGCCGAAGATCTGCCGGACACGGAAGACCAGGCGATGGACCGCTTCCTGTCCGACGAGATCGAGCAGGCGCTCAACACGCTGCAGCGGCGCGACGCGAAGGTGCTGCGCCTCTACTTCGGCCTCGACGGCGGGCGCGAGCACACGCTCGAAGAAATCGGCGGCATGCTCGGTGTCACGCGCGAGCGAGTTCGTCAACTCCGGGACCGCGCACTGAAGCGGCTCCGGGATGGAGACGTCGGCAAGGCTCTCGCGAGCTTCGCCGCCTAAAGCGAGTGGCCAGGAGAAATCCTGGCCACTTTCGTTTGGGGCTGTAGCTTCCCCCCTGTGATCGAAGCGATCGGCCGCCGGGCCGTCGCCGCCGTGGAGGCGGTCGGCCGGGTCGGCCACTTTCTGATGGACACGGTACGCGCGCTGCCCGACGTCCGCACCTGGGCCGGGCCGGCGATCGTCCAGATGCGGCGCATCGGTGTCGATTCCATCCCCGTGACGCTCTTCATCGCGGCTTTCACGGGCGTCGTCCTCGCCCTCCAAGCCTCGTACACCTTCACCGGCACCGTCCCGCTCTATTTCGTCGGCACGCTCGTCGGCAAGACGATGATGCTGGAGCTGGGTCCCGTGCTCGCCGGACTCGCGCTCGCCGGCCGCGTCGGCGCGAGCATGGCCGCCGAGCTGGGCACGTTGAAGGTCACCGAGCAGGTCGACGCGCTCGAGACCCTGGCGTACGATCCCCAGAGCTATCTCGTCGTCCCGCGCGTCTTCGCGGGCACGGTGATGTTTCCGATGATCATCGCGTTCGCGATCGCGACGGGCATCGTCACCGGGTGGCTCACGAGCCTCGTCCTGCTCGATCTCTCGACGCCCGACTTCCTGAAGGGCTTGAAGCTGTTCTATCGATTCAAAGACACCTGGTTCGGGCTCTTCAAGAGCGCGACGTTCGGGGCGACGATCACGCTGGTGGGGTGCATCGTCGGCCTGTCGACGCGCGGGGGCGCGGAGGGCGTCGGCAAGAGCACGACGCGCGCCGTCGTCTATTCCGCCGTGCTGATTCTGTTGCTCGATGCCTTTTGGGCCGTGGTGCTCCTGTGATCGAGTTTCGCGATCTCCACAAGGCGTTCGGTCCGAAACCGGTGCTGGCCGGTCTGTCGCTCAAGATCGCGGACGCTGAAACGTTGGTGATCATCGGCTACTCGGGGACCGGCAAGAGCGTCGCGCTCAAGCACATCGTCGGGTTGTTGCAGCCCGATGCGGGCGACGTCATCGTTGACGGCCAGGCGGTCTCGACGCTCGAGCGCGACGATCTGACGAAGCTGCGCCAGGGCATCGGGTACGTGTTCCAGTTCGCCGCCCTGTTCGATTCGATGACCGTCGCCGACAACCTGGCGCTCGGCTTGCGCCGCCGGCGCGGCCTTTCCGACGAGGAGATCGACGACCGGGTGCGGGAAGCCCTGGCGCTCGTGGACCTGTCGGGGACCGAACAGCGGCTCCCCGCCGAGCTGTCGGGGGGGATGCGCAAGCGCGTCGGGATCGCGCGCGCCATCGCGCTCCAGCCGCGCTACATCCTGTACGACGAGCCGACCACGGGGCTCGATCCCGTGACCTCCGCGGTGATCGACCGGCTGATGGTGCGGACGCGCGAGCACCTGGGTGTGACCGGCGTGGTGGTGACGCACGACATGCGCAGCGCCTATACGGTGGGCGACCGGATCGCGATGTTGTATGAGGGCCGGATTCGCCAGGTGGGCACGGTGGCGGAGATTCAGGAGACGGAGGATCCCGTGGTACGGCAGTTCATCGAGGGACGCCCCGAGTGAAGCGCGAAAACGAGTTTGCCGTCGGCCTCGTGGTCATCGCCGCGCTCGCCGTCGTGGTCGGCGGCGCGCTGTGGCTCTCGGGCGCGCATCTCGGCAAGACCGAGGCGGTGTACACGGCGCGCTTCCGCACCGTCGGCGGGATGGGCGTGGGCAATCCCGTCGTGTTGCGGGGGGTCCGCGTTGGACGCGTGGAAGGCATCCGGCTCGCGCCGGGCAACTGGGTCGAGGCAGACCTGAAGATCTATTCCGGGGTCACGCTGCCTCCGAAGCCCGCGGTGATCGCCGCCTCGGCATCGCTGTTCGGCGAGTGGGCCGCCACCCTCATCGCCGGCGACCCGCTGCCGAACGATCCCAACGTGCGGCAGGCGCTGGTCGAAGCGCAAAACGCCGGGGGCGGGAAATGGCCCGGCGCCACGCTCCCCGACATCGGTCAGCTGACCGCCCAGGCGAGCCGCATCGCCACCGACATCGGGACGGTGGCCGCGCGAGTCCAGACCGCGTTCGACTCCCAGGCTGTTTCGGATCTGCGGCGCTCGATTCACGATTTCGGTCAGATCGCCGACCGCCTGGCGCGCGTGACGAACGAGCAGGCGGATATCATCGGCAACGTGGGATCGAATCTGAGCAAGGGCTCGGACGTGCTGGCCCGGGCCGCCACGGATCTGCAGTTGACGCTCGGGCGCGTCGACTCCGCGACGAACCAGGGGCAGTTGGCGACGATCCTCAACAACACCGCGGTGGCCAGCACCGACCTGCGCTCCGCGTCGCAGGACTTCCGCGCCCTGATGGGCGCCGCGAACAAGAACCAGGAGAGCCTGGTCCGTACGCTCGTCTCCGCCGACACCATCCTGTCGCGCATCGCGAACCGCAGCGGCTCGCTCGGCCTCATGGTCGGCGACTCGGCGCTGTATCGCGAGACGACGCTCACGATGATTCAGCTGCGTCAGCTCCTGTCCGACATTCAGGCGAATCCGCGGAAGTACTTCACCTTCAGCGTGTTCTAGCAATGACCCGCAAGAAGGCGAGTCGCGCCCAACGCGAGACGAGCGCCGGCGGAGTGGTGTTCCGCCGCGAAGGCGGAGTCACGCGCTTCCTGCTGATCCGGGACTCGTACAAGAACTGGGGGTTTCCCAAGGGACACCTCGAGGCCGGAGAGCCGCCCGCGGACGCGGCGCGCCGCGAAGTAAAGGAAGAGACGGCGCTCGACGACCTGCTGCTGCACGGGCCGATCAAAGTCATCGACTGGTACTTCCGCTTCCGCGGCAAGACGATCCACAAGTACTGTCACTTTTTTCTCTTCGAATCGAAGCACGGCGACCCGGTGCCGCAGCAGGATGAGGGCATCACGGAATGCGCCTGGCACCCCGTCGATGACGCGGTGCGCACGATCAGTTACGACAACGCGCGCGACGTGCTGCGGCGCGCCGCGGAGATGGAGCGCGTTCTCGTGCAGGTCGAGGGAACGTGACCGCTCCTCCCATCGTGGCGGTATTCCACCCGCGCCGCGAAGCACGATTCGCCGTGAAGCAGGGATACCCGCGGGCGACCGGGAGCGTGCGGCTCTGTCGCACGCTGCAGGGCGTCGAGCGCCTGCTGCAGCAACGTCTGGTGGATGCTGTCGTCCTCGATGTTCGGACCTGCACCGCCGACGGCATCGGTCTCCCGGCGCGCTTCCCGCGCATCCCCATGTACGCGCTCTCCGCGGTGCGGCCCGACGACGGGTCGCTGCTCGCGTCGTGTCAGCGGGCGGGGTTCGCCGGGGTGTTGGTCGAGGGCGTCGACAACGCGGTCGCGGGAGAGTGGATCGCCGCGCGCACGGCGCAGGTAGCGCGCCGGGCGGCGCTCGCCGATGCGCCGCGGCTGCTGCGGCTCACCGACCGCCTGCAGCTCGCGGCCTGGGAGGAGGTGCTGCGCCGGGCCGGTGTGCCCACGCAGACCGGGCACGTCGCGCAGGCGCTGCGCGTGACGCGTGAGCATTTGTCGCGGGAGTTCGGCGCGGGAGGGGCGCCCAATCTCAAGCGCGTGATCGATCTTGCCCGCGCGGCCTTCGCCGCCGATCTGCTCGGCAATCCAGGCTACACGGTGCGCGCGGTAGTACGCATCCTGGGTTACGCATCGCCCAGTCACCTGGCCGGTGCCGCGCGACGAGTGGCTGGCGCGACTCCACATGAGCTGCGAGAGCTGGGGCCTCGGGGTGTGCTGCAACGATTCCTGCGGGGGCGGACGCGGTCTCGGATCTAGCCAATCTCTTGACAGGCAGTGGCTTGAGCCGTAGCAGTTGGCAGCAGTCCAACCCAAGGAGGGGCTGGTATGCATAGGCTCATCGGCGGTGTGGTGCTGGTGGCGGGTCTGCTTCCCGGCGTCGCAGCGGCACAGCATGAGGATGCCAAGCACGAGTTCGGGATCGACGCGGCTTTCATCTATCGGAAGCCGTCCGGTCTGACCGGCCGCTGGGTCGCGGGGACGCCGGCGGATGTCCGTATCGGCTTCGTCAGCAAGAGCAAGGTCATGTTCGAGGCCGGATTCCAGTTTGGGTTGAGTGGCGGCGGCGGCAGCTCGAGTCATGACTTCAGCCTCGGCGTCATGGCCCAGTGGGCGAAGAATCATCGTCAGGGTCTGTACCTGGCGGTGGGACCGGCCGTCGAGTTCGTCGGTCAAAGCGGCAGCCCGAGCGGCACCCTGTTTTCGGTGGGCGGCGACGTTGGCACACGGATTCCGTACGGCTCCGGGGCCTTTCGGCTGTCGACCGGTGTTCGGTACAGTCCGGCGAATACGAGCTACGGGACTGTCAACGCCATAAACATCCACGCGCGCGTGGGTTTGTCCCTCTGGCATTAGTCCCTTCAGGGCGGGGGAGGTCCGTCTTCCCCCGCCCGGTAGTATGTGATATTTTTCACAATCTCTAAAGCGGCGATTCCATGGCGACCGATTCCATCCTGAGACCCGGCGAACTCAAAGGCATCCTCCTCAAGGAAATCCAGGCGGCCGACCTGGCGGACATCGACGTCCGCGAAGTCGGCACCGTGCTGGAGGTGAAGGACGGCATCGCCCGGATCTACGGGCTCACCTCCGCCATGGCGGGGGAGATGCTCGAGTTCACGGCCTCGGAGAGCGGTGAGAAGATCACGGGTCTCGCCCTGAACCTCGAAGAGGACAACATCGGCGCCGTCATCTTCGGCGATTACCTCCAGCTGCGCGAAGGCGACGAAGTGCGCCGCACCGCCCGCGTGCTCGAGGTGCCCGTCGGCACCGCGATGGTGGGACGCGTGGTCGACGCGCTGGGCAGGCCGGTGGACGGACTCGGGCCGATCCACACGACGAAGACGCGCAAGGTGGAGATCGTGGCGCCCGGCATCATCAAGCGGCAGCCGGTGAAGGAGCCGCTGCAGACGGGCATCAAGGCGATCGACTCCATGATTCCTATTGGTCGAGGCCAGCGCGAGCTGATCATCGGCGACCGCGGCACCGGCAAGACGGCGATCGCGATCGACACGATCATCAACCAGAAGGGACAAGGCGTCATCTGCGTGTACGTCGCGATCGGCCAGAAGAACTCCACGGTCGCCGGCGTCGTCGAGCGCCTCAAGGAGCACGGCGCGATGGAGTACACGATCGTGGTCGTCGCCTCCGCCGCCGAGCCGGCGCCGATGCAGTACATCGCTCCGTACTCGGGCTGCTCGATGGCCGAGTACTTCATGTATGACGAGAAGAAAGCCACCCTCTGCATTTACGACGACCTGTCGAAGCAAGCCGCGGCCTATCGCCAGCTCTCGCTGGTACTGCGCCGGCCCCCAGGCCGCGAGGCATATCCAGGCGACGTCTTCTATCTCCACAGCCGCTTGCTCGAGCGCGCCGCCAAGCTCTCCGATGAAATGGGGGGCGGGTCGCTCACCGCATTGCCGATCATCGAGACCCAGGCGGGCGACGTCTCGGCCTACATCCCGACGAACGTCATTTCGATCACCGACGGACAGATCTTCCTCGAAACCGATCTGTTCTATTCGAACGTGCGGCCGGCGGTGAACGCCGGCATTTCGGTGAGCCGCGTGGGCGGTAACGCCCAGATCAAGGCGATGAAGCAGGTGGCAGGGCGTCTGCGCTTGGACCTGGCGCAGTACCGCGAGCTGGAGGCGTTCGCGCAGTTCGGCTCCGAGCTCGATCCCGCCACGCAGCGGCAGCTGGCGCGCGGAGCGCGGGTCGTCGAGGTGCTGAAGCAGCCGCAGTACCAACCGATGCGCGTGGATCAGCAGGTCATCGTCATCTTTGCCGTGACCAACGGTCTCATCGATGACGTGGACGTCCCGGCGATCAAGGCGTGGGAGAAGGGCCTGCTCGAGTTCATGGCGGCGCAGCATTCGGCGATCGTGGACGAGATCAAGACGCGGAAGGCACTCTCCGACGATCTGAGCGCCCGGCTGAAGAAGGCCATCGAAGAGTACAAGGCGCTCGGCAGCCGGTAATGGCGAAGCCCCGGGAGCTGAAGCGGCGCATTCGCTCCGTCCAGAACACGCGCAAAATCACGAAGACGATGGAGCTCGTCTCCACGTCGAAGCTGAAGCGCGCTCAGGACCGCGTCGTGGGCGCAAGGCCCTACGCGCAGGCGCTGGCGGAGGTCATCGGCGATCTCTACTCGCCGGCGCTCGCGGAGCGGTTCCCCCTGTTGCGCCAGCCGGCGCACGGCGTGAAGCGCGCGGCGGTCGTTCTGATTACGTCGAATCGCGGGTTATGCGGCGCGTTCAACGCCAACTTGATCCGCGAAGCGCGGCGGCGCATGAAGGAGCTGGAAGAGCAGGGCGCACAGGTGGAGTTGCACGCCATCGGAAAGAAGGGAATCGGGTTCTTCAAGTTCACGCGCCGGGCCGTGGCATCGCAGCGCGTGGACATCGGGGACCGCCCCACGGCGGCCCATGCGGCGGACGTCATGGAGCCGTTGATGGCGCGATTCACGGCGGGGACCCTCGACGCCGTGGATGTCGTATTCGCGAAGTTCAACAGCGCGGTGAGCACGCCGCCGACGACGCTGCGGATCTTGCCGGTGACTCCGCCGCGGGCGGAGGGGCGGAAGGGCGGACGGGCCGTTAACTACATCCTCAAGCCTTCTGCAGCCGGCATTCTGGAATCGTTACTCCCGCTCTACGTGCGCAATCAGATGTATCGCGCCCTGGTGGAGACGGCGGCGGCGGAGCACGGGGCGCGACGCACGGCCATGAAGAACGCCACTGACGCCGGCGGCGACATGCTCGACCTGCTGCAGCGGACCTTCAACCGGGCGCGGCAGGGACAGATCACGCAGGAGCTCGCCGAAATTGTCGGCGGCGCCGAAGCTCTCAACGGATAAGGACCACAATGGCGACGAGGACCAAAGAGGCTCCGAAGAAGGCATCGGCCGCGGCCAATACCGGCAAGGTGGTGCAGGTGATCGGCCCCGTACTCGACGTGGAGTTCGAGCCCGAGAAACTGCCCGAGCTGTACAACGCCCTGATTGTCGAACTCGCGGACCGGCGCGTGGTGGTCGAGGTGCAGCAGCACATCGGCCGCAACCAGATCCGCGCCGTCGCGATGAGTCCGACCGACGGCGTGGTGCGCGGCATGGCCGCCGTCGACACCGGCTCACCGATCACGGTGCCCGTGGGCAAGCCGGCGCTGGGCCGCATCCTCAACGTCGTGGGCGACCCGGTGGACGAGGGCGAGCCGATCCCGGCCAGCGCGGAGCGTTGGCCGATTCACCGCGACCCCCCTGACTTCGTGGATCTCGAGCCGAAGACGCAAGTCTTCGAAACCGGGATCAAGGTCATCGACCTGATCGCGCCGTTCGTGAAGGGCGGCAAGATCGGGTTGTTCGGAGGCGCGGGCGTCGGCAAGACGGTCGTGATTCAGGAGCTGATCAACAACGTCGCCAAGGCGCATGGCGGTAAGTCGGTCTTCTGCGGGGTGGGCGAGCGGACGCGCGAGGGCAACGACTTGTATCTCGAGTTCAAGGAAGCGGGCATTCTCGAGAACGTCGCGCTGATCTACGGACAGATGAACGAACCGCCCGGCGCGCGGCTGCGCGTCGGCCTCACGGGACTCACCGTCGCCGAGTACTTCCGCGACGTCGAGGGGCAGGACGTGCTGGTGTTCATCGACAACATCTTCCGGTTCACACAGGCGGGGTCGGAGGTGTCGGCGCTGCTCGGCCGAATGCCGTCAGCCGTCGGCTATCAGCCAACGCTGGCGACGGAGATGGGCGAACTCCAAGAGCGGATCACGTCGACCAAGAAGGGATCGATCACGTCGGTGCAGGCAATCTACGTGCCCGCCGACGACCTGACGGATCCGGCGCCCGCGACGGCGTTCTCCCACCTGGACGCGACGGTCGTGCTCGATCGCGCCATCGTGGAGCTGGGGATCTATCCGGCGGTGAACCCGCTGTCGTCGTCGAGTCGAATTCAGGACGCGCAGTACCTGGGCGAGCGCCATTACAAGGTCGCGACCGAAGTGCAACGGATTTTGCAGCGCTACAAGGATCTACAGGACATCATCGCGATTCTCGGGATGGACGAGCTCTCCGAGGACGACAAGCTGCTGGTGGCGCGTGCGCGCCGCGTCCAGCGGTTCCTGTCGCAACCGTTCTTCGTGGCGTCGCAATTCACGGGGCTCGAAGGCAAGTACGTGAAGCTCGAGGACACGATCGCGTCGTTCGAGCGGGTGGTCTCGGGCGAGTTCGACCACCTGCCGGAGCAGGCGTTCTACATGCAGGGCGCGATCGACGACGTGGTCGAGCAGGCCAAGAAACTGGCGTCGGCCTGATGCGCGTCAGTGTCATTTCCCCCGAACGGTCGCTGTTCGACGGCGAGGCCGATGCGGTGGTCGCGCCCGCCTTCGATGGCCAGGTGGGGATCCTCCCGCGGCACGCGCCGTTCATGACGCTGCTCGGCGAGGGCGTGCTGAACGTCCGGGGGAAGGGGGAGTCGACCAGGTTCCGCGTGGCTGGTGGCTTCCTGCAAGTGGTCGGGGACACCGTGCGCGTCGTTGCCGGCAAAGCGGAGAATGCTTGACAGAATAAGGGCGATTTCTTACCCGTAGGGGGACCGAAGTCCGTCTCCTTCACGGGAGCCCGTATGAAACGCACGCTGCTCGCACTGTCCGCAGTGGGGTGTCTCACGCTGGTCGCCGTTCCTCGAGTCTCGGCACAAGGTCTACGTTGGGGCGTGAACGTCGGCATGCTCATGCCGATGGGCGATTACAACACTTTCGACAAGACGGGTTGGGTCGTCGGCGGCGGGGGGACCTACTGGTTGACCGGTGGGACCCTCGGCGTGCGCGGTGATGTCGCGTACTCGAGCACGCAGCACGACGGCGGCGCTGGCGAGACCAAGATCATCGGGGGTATGGCCTCGCTCGTGTATGGATTTGGGCCCATGAACGCGCCGATGCGTCCCTTCCTCAACGGGGGCGTCGGGTTCTTTAGCATCGACGGGGGCGCCGGCTCCAGCACGAAAGTCGGGTTCGGCATTGGCGGCGGGCTTTCGTTCAAAGCTGGGACCGGCGGCATGCGCGTGGTGGTTGCGACGCGCTATACCAGTGTGAGCAGCAACGGCTCCACGTTCACTTTCCTGCCGATTACCGTGGGATTGACGTTCGGCAAGTAAGCCAACCTGGCGCGGTTGTGAGCCGCGTCACGCCTGAACGGCGGTTTTTGCATTTTGCGGCTTGACAGGGAGAGGGAGGGTTCTTAACGATGTGGCGGCTTAAACCAACCCTCTACGTGTGGAGGCTGGTATGCGGAAGGTCCTCAGCAGCATCGCCTTAGTCGCCGTCCTCGTGTCGGTGCCCGCGCTGGCCCGTGCTCAGCAGCGCCGCGCCGCGACGATGAGCGGTGCGAAACATGAGTTTGGCGTCGATATCGGCATCGGGTACGTCAAGCCCGATGGCGTCGATGGCGGCATCGTGATCGGTACGCCGATCGATGTGCGCGTCGGCCTGGTGTCTGGAAAAAAGATGATGTGGGAGCCGCGGTTCACGCTCGGCTTCAGCACCGTCGGCGGCGCGACGACCTACGACTTCGAGCCCGGCGTCAACGTCCTGATCGCGAACGGTCCGGGCCTTCACCGCAACGGGATGTACTTCACCGGCGGCGGTGGTCTGCTCCTCGCTGACAACGGCGCAACGAACGGTACGGCCTTCTCGCTAAACGCGGGCGTGGGCTGGCGGAAGCCGTACGGGAGCGGGGCGTGGCGTTACGAGCTCGGCTTCAAGTGGCAGTCTGAGAGCACCGACCTCGGTCTCCCCAGCACGATCACAGTCGGGGCCCGGATCGGCCTCTCGCTTTGGCACTAGCCTCACCCGGGTGCGGCGTTCCGGAACATCGGAACGCCGCCCCACCCTGCCGGGTACCTCTGCCGCACTAAGACCCAAGGAGATTTCTATGCGTCGGTATCTCGCGCTGTCCTTTTTGGGAAGCGTCCTCGTCGCGTCGCCGCTGGCGGCGCAGGCGACGGGCATGCCCAGCTTCAACGCGCCGTACCGAGCCTTCTCCCGGTCGGAGATCGGGCTCGTCATCAGTTTCCCGAACGGCGGCGGCACGGCATTCGAAGGCGCGCTCAGAAAGTCGAGCGGCAAGTTTGACATCGGCTTCCGCGGCGGGATCCTCGATCCCGGCGGCGCCGGTTCCTCGGTCCTCCTCTTGGGCGTCGAAGCGCGCGAGCGCGTGCTGTCGCACACCGTCGATTTCCCGTTGGACGGCGCCCTCGTGTTCGGCATCGGTGGGTGGTTCGGGAGCGGCAACTCGGTGCTGCTCGTTCCGGTCGGTCTCTCGCTCGGGCGCCGCATCGATGTGGAAGGGTCCGCGGTCAGCATCGTCCCGTACGTGCAACCGACCGGGACCCTGTTCGCCGGCAGCGGCAACTCCGATTTCCTGTTCACACTCGGTTTGGGAGCCGATTTCCGGCTCTCACCGCGGTTTGACGCCCGCGTGAGTGCCGGTTTGGGCGACTTGGAGGGTGTGTCGCTTAGCGCCGTGTGGGTGCATTAGGCCGACACAGATTGACTTGCCGCCCCCGGTTTCCTACCGTAGGCGGAGCTTGACCGGGGGCCGGAAGTGCCGGCGACCGGTTTCCACGCGAGGGAGGATACGCATGAAGCGCATCATGATGGTTTTGGCGTTGGCCGCGTGTGCGGCGGCGCCGGCGGCGGCCCAATGGCTCGGGATGCCGGTCTGGAACAGCCCCAAGGGCGGGACCGGCGTCACGATCAACGGTGACGTCGGTGTTCCGAACCAGAACGCCGGCAAGGGTACCGCGTTCGGTTTTCGGGGCTCGCTCGGGCTCGCCAACCTGCAGCTCACCGCCGGTCTCTCGAACTGGAAGCCGGACGGCGCGGCGGAGAGCTTCACATCGGTGGGCGGCAACGCGGGGTTCCGCATCATCGGCGGCAGCCTGCTGCCGATCGCGTTGAACCTGCAGGTCGGGGCGGCCACCACCGGCGCCGCAAACGCGGCCCCCAGCTCGACCCGCCTTACCGCGGGTGGTGGTGTTGCGGTAAGCGTGCCGACGCCGGGCATCAGCATCGAGCCGTACCTGTCGCTCACGAACCGCTGGACGAAGCTCTCCGGTATCAGCGGCACGTCGTCGGGCTTCGGTTGGACGCTCGGCGCCAACGCCAACTTCGGGATGTTCGGGGTCCATCTGGCCTACGACTCGGAAAGCAACAATGGTACGACGCGGGGGATCTTCGGTCTCGGCGCGCATGTCGCGCTAAAGGCTCCCATCGGCATGTAAAGGTGCTAGCTTTTGAGGGCGCGCCGTTCCGGCGCGCCCTCTTTTTTTTCTGGGAGATCTGTGACTCGTTCGATCGCGCGCGCGGGCCTCGTGGCTCTGGCCCTCACGATGAGCGGCTGCGCCCTCAGCTTTGACAGCACCGAGCTCGGCGTCCCGACGTCGATGGCCGAGCCGGCGGCGACGCCGGTGCAGGGGACCCCGTTCAAGGTCACCCGGCACCCCGTCTACCTGTTGTTTGGCGCCGTCAGCGTCTCCTCGCCGAACGCCGAGGACGTGCTCGCGGGGCAGCTCGGCACGGCGACGCGCGTCGCGAACCTGAAGATCAAGGTCCGCAGCCGCTGGTCGGATCTGTTGGTGACGGCGCTGACGTTGGGAGCGATTGTGCCGCGGTCGGTGACCTACGAGGGGGTAGTCGTTCCGCGCTAGCGTTGCACGACGAGATCTCGGACCAGCGCCGTCGTGCGCTCACTCGCGCCGCGTCCTTCCGCCACAACCGCTTTCGCCGCCGCGCCCGCCTTGCGCCGGGCCTCCACATCGTGGTGCCACACCAACCACTGCGAGTGCAGGGGATGTCGCGCGTCTCCGGGTAGCGCGACGGCGCCGCCCCGCTCGAGCAACAGTCCCGCGTCGCGGCTCATCTGCCAGTGCGGCCCGATCGCGATCGGCACGCCGAAGACCGCCGGCTCGAGCACCGAGTGCAGCCCGGCGCGATGAAATCCGCCGCCCACGAACGCCGTGTCCGCCAACGCGTACAGATCCGCCAGGATTCCGACGCGATCGACGACGATCACCGGTCCGGGTTTCGCGTGCTCGAGCTGCGACAGGCGCACGGGCCGCGACAGTTTGAGTTGGTGCAGGCGCTGCGCGATCCCCGCCAGGTGATCCGGGTTCGGCTCGTGCGGCGCGAGCAGCAGGCGCGCCGTCGGCAGCTGCACCAGGAGGTCGGCGAACGCCGGGAGGAGCACGGCTTCGTCACTGGGCCACGTCGATCCGGCGACGATCGTGAACGTGCTCGCGCCCACTTCGCCGAGGCGGAGCAGGGGCTCGCGCGTGCGGTCGAGCCGTTCGGCCCGCTCGGTCACGCTGTCGTAGCGCGTGTCGCCGGTGACGGCGATCGCTTCGGGTCGCGCGCCCAGCTGCTCCAGCCGCTTGCCGTCGTCGTCGCTGATCGTGCCGATGCGGTCGAGCGCGTGGTACGCGGGTTGCGACCATTGACGAGTGGGCCACCGCAACCGGGAGCTATGCGGCGCCACGGTTGCCGAGATGAGGCCGAGGCGCACGCCGCGCCGCGCCGCCGCGAGCGTCAACTCGGGCCACACGTCGAGCTTCGAGAACACGAGCGCCGAGGGCAGGAGCGCATCGAGGACCGCCTCGACGTCCGCGGGCCGGTCGAACGGCAAGTAGTCGGCGACGTCGACGGGGAGGTTCTTGGCGAGGCGCTCAGCGGAAGGGGAGAAGAAGGTGAAGGCGAGTTGCCAGTCGGGGTGCTCGGCGCGCAGGGTCTCGAGCACCGGCTTGGCCTGCAGCCCTTCGCCCACGGACGGGGCGTGCATCCACACCAGCGGCCGCTTCGGATCGCGGTGCGCCTTCGCCCAGGCCGCGAGGCGCGCGGCGAGTCCGCGGCGCCCGTCGAGCCCGCGCGCGAGCTTCTTGTCGAAGCGCGCGGCGAAGGGTGCCGTGCGCGCCGCCAGGTTGACGCTCAGGCGGTAGAGGAACGGCGGCCGCTTCACCGCGGGGAGCCGGGGATATATAAGGAAGGAGGCACCTATCCATAATATGGGCGCCCCTTCGCGGAGGACAACCCGTTTTGCTCTAGGGGCTTATCCGGAAGGGCCGCGACTTCGTCCAAACCACGATGACGCCGCAGCCGGCATCCGATCCGGCGAACTCGCCGGGAACCTCACCGGCGCCGCGGTACACCTCGATGCCGTAGACGTCGCGAATCGAGGTGTTTTCGTGGAACGATCGCACTTCGACGCCGTCCACCCACCAGGTCGGCTGGCACTGCGGCGTGCGGACCATGAAGGCGAAGCACTCGAACGTCTGCTGGTCGCAGCGGATGCGCACGCCGCGGACGGTGCGGAGGGCGTCCCCCACCGAGGCGTAGCCCTTCCTCTCGAGCTCGTCCCAGCGGAGGTACGTGCCGATGCGGCGCTGGCGGCGCTGCTCGAAGTCCACGTAGCGGCGCTCCAGCTTCTCGGCGCGGGCCTCCACGACCACGGCCGGGAGCCGGGCGCCGGTGAAATCGAGGGCGAATACGCGCTCGACGTCGCCGGAGGCTGGGAAATGCACATAGAAGACCCCGCGCGTGTAGCCGATCACCTGAATCGTGATCTCGGCGTCTCCCTGCGGAACGTCCCGGGCCTCGAACAGGCCCAAGGTGTCGGTGAGGATGGCTGCGGTTTTGCGGATTTGAACGCTGGCCCCGCCGATGCCCTGGCCGATTTCGCTGTCGATGACGCGCCCGCGCAGGGTAGCCTGGGCTGCCCCGGGCGCGGGGCACAGTGACAAGGCCAGCAGGGCAGTCAACAAGGCCTTTTTCACGTTCACATAGCCCCCTCTAGCGGGATTCACGGCGGACGGTAATATGATGCCTCAGCGCCGCAGTTGGCGCTAGCATCCGTGCAGGACCTCCAAAAGTCTGAAGGCCGTCCGCCCGGTCGTCCGGGTGGGACCAAGGGGGGTCGGTCATGCCGTCAACAATTGCCCGCCTCGCTTCTCTCCGCATCCCTCCGTTCGGGGGGAAATCTGCGTTTCCTCTTTCCTTCTTCACCAAGAGGCAGATCATGCGCGTTTCACAGTTTGGTGTCGCCGCGGCATTCGCGGTCCTCACAGCCAGTCCGCTGCTGGCGCAAGACGCTGCGGTCATCACCGGCAAAGTCACGGCGCAAGCAGGCGAGGCGCTGGGCGGTGCCAACGTGGTGGTGGCCAACAGCAACTTCGGCGCCGTCACGGGGGCCAACGGGACCTACACGATCACCATCGGCGGCTCGGCGGCACGCGGCCAGCAAGTGGTGATCACGGCGCGCTACATCGGGCATCGGCCCGTGTCGCGCACCATCACCCTCTCGCCGGGAACGCAGGAGCAGAACTTCCAGCTCGCCGCGGATCCGCTGCGCCTCGAGGAAGTGGTCGTCACGGGCGTGGGCGAAGCGACGGCCCTGAAGAAGCTCCCCTTCGCGGTGGGCCGAGTCACGGACGAGCAGCTGCAACAGGTGCCCGGGTCGAGCGCGCTCGTCGCGCTCGAGGGCAAGGTGGCCGGCGTCCGGCTGACTCCCAACTCGGCGCAGCCCGGCGGCGAGCCGTCGATCCGGCTCCGCGGCGCGACGAGCATCGGCGGCCGTCAGGATCCGCTGTACATCGTCGACGGCGTGATCACGCGGTTCGGCCTCGCCGACATCGCGGCCGAGGACGTGGAGCGCGTGGAGGTCGTGAAGGGCGCGGCGGCGTCGTCGCTGTACGGCTCCGACGCGGCTAACGGCGTCGTCCAGGTGTTCACCAAGCGTGGCAGCTCGCTGCCCGACGGGACCCTGCGGGTCACGTCGCGGCTCGAGGCGGGCGTCAACAACATGCCGAAGCGGATGTCGTTCTCGCACTCGCACGCCTGGGAGATCGAGCAGAGCCCCGGCTACTGCGTCGGCCAGGATGCCACGTGGACCGTCGACCCCGTCGGCAACTACTGCCTGAACGCCGGGGGCGGACGCGTCATCAAGGCCGATCAGATCGCGGACAATCCGTTCCCGCGCTACCTCGACCACTGGAACTCGGTGGTGGACGCCGGGAAATTCTGGACCGGCTACGCCTCGATGGGGCAGCGGCTCGGTACGACGAACTTCAACGCGTCGGTCGAGAATACGCGCAACCAGGGCGTGATCTTCGGGCTGGGCGGGTACACGCGTCAGAACTTCCGCCTCAATCTCGATCAGCAAGTGCGCACGAACCTGGACGCGTCGTTCAACGCGTTCTACGGGACGTCGACCAACGGCCGCGCGGCCGAGGGCCAGACCAGCCCGTTCTTCGGGCTCATGTTCCTCCAGCCCGACGTCGACATCACGCAGCCGAACCCTGACGGCACCCCTTACGTCGCCAAGATTCCGCTCTCGGGCGACGTCGCCAACGACTTCAACCCCCTGTATGAGCTGGCGAACCGGAAGATCGATCAGGACCGGAACCGGTTCAGCGGCGCGGGACGGCTCCGTTGGCGGATGACGAACTGGCTGCAGGCGGAAGGCAACCTCGCGTACGACCAGGAGTCGCAGTCGCTCACGGACGTGCGGCCCTTCGGGTTCTTGACGTCGTCCGGTACGAAGACGAACGGCTCGCTCTTCCAGGAGACGCGCAACAACTGGCAGTCGAACTCCGGCGTGACCATGACGAGCATCCGGCACTTTGGCGGCATCACGAACACGACCAAGGTCGCGGCGATCTTCGAGAACCAGCGCAACCGGCTGCTGAGCTCGTCGGCCGGTGAGCTGATCGTGGCTCGCGTGCCCGAGTTCGCGGGCGCCGATCAGAGCACGCTGGCCTCGGTCTCGCGCGAAGAGCGCATTCGCAACGAGAACTTCTTCGCCCTGACCACGTTCGACATCAACGACCGCTACGTCCTCGACGGCCTCGTGCGGCGCGACGGATCGTCGTTGTTCGGACCCGGCAACCGGTGGGCCACCTACTACCGCGTGTCCGGGGCCTGGCGCGTGACGGAAGACATGCACATCCCGGGCATCGATGAGCTGCGGCTGCGCGCGTCGTACGGCACCGCCGGTCTGCGGCCCGCCTTCGACAACCAGTACGAAATCCTCACCGTGACACCGGGTGGATTCACCAAGCAAGTCCTGGGGAATCCGCTGCTCAAGCCGGCCCGTTCGGGCGAGCTGGAGTTCGGCACGAACATGGAGTTCGGGAACGGCCGGTACACGCTCGAGTACACGTACGCCCAGAAGAAGACCACGGATCAGATCCTCCTGGTCGACCTGCCCGCCGTCGCCGGGTTCAAGCAGCAATGGCAGAACACCGGCGCGCTCCGGGCCCGGACGCACGAGTTGACACTGGCGGCCCGCCTGATCAACAGCCCGGCCACCACGTTCCAGATCAACATCGTCGGTGACCGCACGCGCCAAGTCATCACCGAGTGGAACCTGCCGGAGCGGCTCTACAGCTTCGAGCAGATGCCGGCGGCGTTCTTCCTGGGCCGTAACTCGAACCTGGGCGTGCTGTACGGCAACAAGTGGATTCAGAACATCGACGATCTGTACGCCGACCCGGCCAAGGCGGCCCTGTCGGGGGCCGGGCAGACGTGGGCCCGTGACAGCGTCATGATCAACGAAGACGGCTACGTCGTGCGCCGGTCCACCTACGGCACGGTGAACGAGCGCGCAATCAAGTACACGTACTGCAAGGTCTTCGTCGGGCCGACGTGCTCGGTGACGTCGCAGATTACCCAAATCGGCGATGCCAACCCCGACTTCAACATGAGCTTGAACCTCACGTTCACGCACCGCCGCTTTGGCGTGAACGCGACGGTGGACGGATCGTTCGGCGGCGACCTCTACAACGGCACGCGGCAGTGGGCCTTCCAGGCCACGCGCGACCGGGTGCAGGACCAGGCCGGCAAGGCGCAGAACGACGCGGCGTGCGGCACGGTCTCCGATCCGATGCCGGCGTGCCCGCAGAAAGCGCTGCCGTATTACGGCGTCGGGTTCTACAACGGCCTCGACCCGAACAGCTTCTTCGTCGAAGACGGGTCGTACGTGAAGCTGAAGGAGTTGTCGGTGAACTACACGCTCGTCGGCGATCAGCTCAGGAGCATCGGGCTGCGCGGCTTGCATGAGGTGCGGCTAGCGTTCATCGCCCGCAACCTCTTCACGATCTCCAATTACTCCGGGCTCGATCCCGAAGTCTCGGGTCTGTTCGGCGATCCGTTCCAGGTCAGGATGGACTGGTTCCAGTATCCACAGTTCCGGACCTTCTCGGCCGTCGTCGAGATCACGTACTGAGGAGGCGCCATGAACTCACATCGAGAGGTTTCCATGAAGCGACTCTCGTCTTTCGCCGTCGCTCTGGTCGCCGTGCTGGCGACCGGTGCGTGCGACCTGGCCATCGAGAATCCGAACGCGCCGGATGCTCCGCGCGCGTTCGTGGATCCGTCGGGGCTCCAGCAGCTGCTGGGCGGAGCCTTCCGGACCTGGGTCGAGACTCGCGGCGACTACTACGGTGCGCTGCCGATGACCGCGATGGCGGACAACTACACCGCCTCGTGGAACAACGCGGCGATCCGGTTCTACAACTCCGTCGGCTCGGACTGTCCCTCGCGCTGCGGCTGGACCAACAGCGCCACGGCGCCTGAAGCGGCGGGCGGGCCGAGCGTCGAGAGCCAGTGGTACGGCTACTACACGGTGCTGTCATCGGCGAACGACGTGATCGTCGCCATCAAGAACGGGCTGTGTTTCGACGACGACTGCGCCACCGACAGCACGCTCACCACGCGCAACAAGACGATCGCCATCATGATGCAGGGGATGGCGTTCGCCGGCATCGCGCTGATCTACGATCAGGGCTTCGTCGTCGATGAGAACAGCGACCTGAGCAACCCGTCGGCGATCCCGTTCAGCACGCGGGCGGAAGTACGCGACTCCGCCCTGAAGAAGTTCAATACGGCGTTTGCGCTCGCCGGGGCGCTGAGTTGGAACACCGAATCCGAGTGGATGGGCGTGGGCGCCGGAACGGTCTATTCGAACGTGCAGATCCAGCAGCTGATCCGCACCATGCAGGCCGAGCTCATCGCCATGTGGCCGCGCAACGGCGCGGAGAACGCCGCCGCCGACTGGGCGACCGTGGCGACCTACGCGTCGCAAGGCATCAGCAGTGGGACGCCGTTCGACTGGCAGTTCTACATCGACGTCTCGGGTCGTGAATGCGGGCTGGACTGCGTCAAGACGTGGGGCAACTCGATCGGCACCATGCGGGTGGACACGCGGGTCGCGGCGATGATCACGACCAACCACGTGAGCCCGTGGCCGTCGCCGAACGGCAATCCGTGCCCCACGACGTCCCCCGACCTGCGGGTCGGCGACGGCTCGTACGGGCCGACGGACGACTTCAACGGCTACTCGACCACGGCGGCCACGGCGAGCGCCGGAACCGACTTCGCCTGCTCCGCCGTCGCGATTTTCCCGCCGGCGCGCGGGTCGTACCATCAGAGCAACCTGCAGCACATTCGCTATCACGCGCTCGCCTACCGCGGCGAAGACCTGCCCACGGATGACGGCACCGGGCAGGACCCGTTCTACACGACGCAGATGAACGACCTGCTCTGGGCCGAGGGGTTGCTCCGCAGCGGCGGCAGTGCGGTGCAGGCGGCCGGCCTCATCAACAACAGCCGCGTCGGTCGCGGCGGGTTGGCGGCGCTCACCGGCGCGGAGGGTACGCCGGCGCTCCTCACAGCCCTGCAGTACGAGCAGGAAATCGAGTTCATGGGCCAGGGGCCGACGGCGTTCTTCAACCGGCGCCGCATCGACGGATTCGGTCTGGGCAGCCTCGGCTCGTCAGTCGTACAGACGGGCACGCCAAGGCAGATGCCGGTCCCGGCGAAGGAGTTGGACGTGCTGCAGCGGGCCGTGTATACGTTCGGCGGACCGAGCGCGCCCGACATGGTGGCGCCCTACGGCGGCGTGCGGCCGACGGTGGCGGATCGCTGGCGGGCAATCCAGGCCTCGAGGCCCAAGCCGAGTTTCCTGTCCGGTTCGCGGTTCTGAGGGCTCGCGTCTGAAGGTGCACCGAAGGGGCGGGAGCGATCCCGCCCCTTCTTTTTTTCAGGGCATCCGCACCGTCACCTCGAGCTGGCCCTTCGTCAGCGACACCACCTGCTCCTGCCCCCCGGGCCACCTGATCCACAGGGCCGTCGGCTCGCCGCCACGACCGAGCACCTGCACAGCGCCGTTCTCGGACCAGTAACCCGAGCCGACCTGGATCTCGCGCACAGGCCCACCCCGTTCCCCGTACCGAAGTCTCATGTGCGAACCGATGGCGCTCGGATTCCCCGCAGGTCCGACCAAGGTGACCCGCAGCCCCGGCTGCGCGCCGACGTTGCGGAAGAGCCGGGTCGAGTCGCCGTTCTGGCTGACGGCGATGTCGAGGCGTCCGTCGCGGTCGAAGTCCGCGTACGCCGCGCCGCGCTGCTCCCCGTAGACCACGAGCCCAGACCGCTGGCCCGGCTCGGCCTCGAAGCCGCCCGCGCCGTCGCCGCGCAGCAGGAGGCTGCGGCCGGCATCGTAGCGCGGCGTGGCGACGTCGGTCGCGAAGAAGTTCTCGCTCAGGAACACGTCTTCCTTGCCATCGCCGTCGAAATCGGCGACCCCGGCGTAGAACGCCGGTGACTGCTGGGTTTCGCGGGGCAGGGGCCGCGCCTCGAAGTGATCCCCGCGATTCAAGAAGACCATGTGATCCAGCGTAGTGGCCCCGAAGCGGACCGCGCGCGCCGCGAGGGCAGGGCCGAGCACCTGATCCATCTTGGCGTCGGCAAAGGCGGAGAAGGTCGGCAGCCGGGAGGTCATACCGGGGAGCGCGAGACTCAGCCGCTCGTAGCTCGCGAGCGGCGCCACGCCGCCGATTCGTGGGTCCTGCCGTGCCAGCACCACGTCGGGGCGCCCTCGCTGTCCGAAGAATCCGAAATACAGAAGCAACGGATCGGCGTTGGTCGCGTGGTAGTCGGTGTTGCGGCCCCAGCTCGTGGCGACGATGTCGAGCCGGCCGTCGCCGTCCAGGTCGCCGGTGGCGAGGCCGTTCCAGCGGCTGTAGACGCCCGCGAGTCCGGGCAGGGCCGGCGCCGGCTGGAACCGGCCGCCCCTATTCAAGAGAACCTTGATCGTGCCCCACTCGATCGCGACGATCAGGTCGGGCGCCCCATCGCCGTTCACGTCGCTGAACAGCGCCGCGGAGACCATGCCGAGCCCCCGGAGGAGGACATTGTTCGTGCGGTCGGGCACGAAGTGGCCCTGCTCGTTGCGATAGAGCCGCGAGGAAGGGGAGAGTGGGTAACCGCCCGGTACGATTCTCCCGCCGACGAACAGATCGAGATCGCCGTCGCCGTCGTAGTCCGCGAGCGCCAGGGGGCCGACGCTCGCGCTGTCGCCGGGGACGAGCGGCGTCGCCGTGCCCGAGGCCAGTGAGTACGCGACGACGCTGGGCGTGGCGAGTGCTTGACTCGTCGACGCCATCTCGTAGCTCGAGACGCCGGCGATCACGGTGCGCCCGAACCCGAGGAGCGTCGTGAGGTCGCCAGGGACCGCGGGCACCCGCGTCGGCATCGGGCGCAACCGGCGGCCGTCGTTCCGGAACCATGCCGCCTTGCCGGTGCGGCCGGCGCCGACGATCAGATCCTCGAGGCCGTCGCCGTCGACGTCGAACCACGAGACCCCGGGGCCCAGCTGGCTGAACGAGTTGGGCAGGAGCAGCTGGCGAGCGTAGTCGTCGAAGTAGGGCTCGACGTGGCGGTGGCCGGCGAGTTGAGAGGAGATGTCCTCGAAAAGGGGCGTGGGGCGTGGGGAGTGGGGCGTGGGCACTTCTGCTGTCTCGGCAGGCTCCTGGATGTCATACAACCGGTTCGGTCGCGCGCCTTGGATCACGCTACGCCGCCCGTCGCGCCAGGCCACCTCGATCGTCACTGAATCGGCCTTGCCCGTTGCGAACGTCAGCTGCCCATCCGACCCGGAGAGATACAACCCACCCGCGATGACCTCGCTCTCCTGGCTCGCCACCGCTCCCCCGGTAACCGTAACCCGACTCCCGATTGCTCCCGTGTTCGGCGCCGCGCCGTGCAGTCGGATCGCGACGCGCCGGGCTACCGCGTCGTTCCGGAGCAGCGCCGCAGGCGCGCCTAGTCTATTGATCACGACGTCCAGATCCCCGTCGCCGTCCAGGTCCGCGACGGCCATCCCGTGCGACAGGTCAGGGCCGAGGTCGAAGCGCCATGTCCGGCTCTTGTCCTCGAACGTCGAGTCGCCGCGATTCCGGAAGGCGACGTTCGGCAAGGGGAGCGGCGGATACTCGAACAGCATGCGCCGCCAATCGATTTCCCGGAGCCGGTTGCGGAGGCGGTACTGCACGTCGCCGTCCATCACATCAAAGCGGTGTCCCGTGCCGATGAGGATGTCTTCGAAGCCGTCGAGATCCACGTCGAGCAACACGGTGGACCACGACCATCCCGAAGCTCCTACTCCTGCCGAGCGCGCGACTTCCGCGAAAGTGCCGTCGCCGCGGTTCAGCTGGAGCGTGTTGCGCTGCATCTGCGGGCGGCTCTCGCCCTCGCCGGGATGTTTGGGAAGCGACGTGTGTGTGGGGATCTGCGTCTTGAGGCGGCGCGTATCCGCGCTCAGCATGTCGACCTGGAAGAGATCGGGGTGCCCGTCGCGGTCGAGATCTCCCACCGCAACGGCCATACCCGAGTTGCTGGTGGCGCGCACATCGTACCACGGCGCCAGACGGAACCTGCCGTGACCGTCGTTCAGCCACAGTTCGTCGGGGTCCTCGAAGTCGTTGGTGACGTACAGGTCGGGGGCGCCGTCGCCGTTCACGTCGGCGAACGTGGCCGCGAGCCCGAAGTCCTCCGGCTCCTCGGCCAGCTGCCGGCCCGCTTCATCCGTGAACCGGGGGTTGTGCGCGATCGGCTCGCGCACGAACCGCCCGCCGTCATTCCTATAGAAGAAGTCGGCGTCGGCCCGCTGCACCAGACTGACGCCCCCCAGCTCCGCGCGGTTCACGAGCTTGTACTCGCTGCGGTACTGCTCCCGCACCTCGTAGCGCCCGGGACCGAGGGTGCGGACGACGTGATCGAACGTCCGCTCCTGAGGCGCCATCCGATCGATCGTTGTGTACGCCTTGTAATTCGCGACGTACAGATCGAGGTCGCCGTCACCGTCCACGTCGGCCGCGGCGACCGTGGTACTCCCGGCCTTCGAGGTCAAGCCGGCCTCGGCGCCCTGCTCGGTGAAATGCCCGCTGCCGTCGCTCAGGAACAGCGCATTCGGTCCGCCCAGCGCGACGAGAATCAGGTCGAGCCGCGAGTCGCCGTTGACGTCGGCGAGCACGCATCCCGAGGCGTAGCGACCGGGAGCCGCGACGCCCGCGCGGGCGGTGATGTCCTCGAAGCGCCAGTGGCCGAGGTTGCGATACAACGCGCTGGACTCCTCGGTGCGGGCGAGAAAGACGTCGGCGAGACCGTCGCCGTCTACGTCACCGAGACAGACGCCGGCACCCTGCGCCAGAATCCGGTTATGGACCAGGAGCGAATCGCTGACGGTGTTGGTGAACTCGATTCCTGTGCGGGACGGCTCGAGGGACGTGAAGCCCGACGTGCCGCGACGCGGGACGTCGAGCGCGCGCCAGCGGTAGCCGGTGGCCTCGTGCCACGCCGTGTCCACGGCAGGCCCGGCGGGACCGCAGGCCGCGACGAGCAGCGCCGCGGCGACGACTCTTGGGAGCGACGTCAGGGGCCCGACTTTGTCCAGATGGCGATCGTGCCGCAGGTGTTGTTGCCGCGCAGGAAGTCGACCGGTGTTTCCGTGATGGTGCGGTAGATCTCGATGCCGGTGATGCCCACGACCGGCATCTCGAGGTTGGTGGAGTTGTTCGCGGACAGGCCGTCGACGAAGAAGTCGGGCTGGCAGTCGTTGCGCGACATGCGGATGCGGCAGCCGTTGAACCGGCAAATGAGCCGCACGCCCGAGACATTGCGCAGGACATCGGAGAGCCGCGCGGCGTCGGCCCGCTTGATGTCGTCCTCGGTGACGTACACGCCGCGGCCGGCGGCGCGGCGCTGCGCGAACCCGGCCATGCCGCGCCCCACCTCGTGGGCTTCGACGGTGACCCCCGGCAGGGTGATCGCCTTGGCATCCATTTCGATCACGACGGACAGGGTCTCGCGTTCGGCGAGCTCGATCACCCAGGTCCCCGGGGCATACCCGAGAGCGCGGACCTGCATGACGTAGGTGCCGGGGTTGAGCCCGACATGGGTGAACTCGCCGGTGGGGCTGGACCGCAGATTGACGGGCGTGCCGAGCACGTTGATGGCGGCGCCCTCCAGGGGCTGCCGGCTGGCGCGATCCAGGAGGCGGCCGCTGATTCCGGCCGTCCCCTGAGCACAGGTAGCATGAGGAGCCGCCACGAGGCACCCCAGCACGCCTAGCCACAGACCCGACGAACGCGGCACTGCCGCCCCGATAATGAAGGATTCCCCAAATAGTAGCGTCCCCCCTGTGGCGCGCCAGCCTCATCAGGGGTCTTGACGCTCCCACGCAGCAGCCGTATATGAAACAGTAACCCCAGTCCTGATCGGGCGCCCCCAATGGCCGTCACCTTTGGGTCGGTCTTCCACAATACGTGTCTTTTTTTACCAGGCCTCGCCGCTCGGGGCCCAGGTGTGTCTTCTCACGGAAGGAGTGCGCGTATGCTCCACAAGTGTCTGAAGGCGTTGGCTGTCGTGCTGCTCGCCGCCGTCGTCCCCGTCGCAGCGCAGGATGCGATTCTGCGCGGCACGGTGAAGTCGGATCGTGGCGACGTCGTGCAGGTCGCGGCGGTGCAGCTCCCGGAGCTGAATCTCCAGGTGCTGACGGGCGCGAACGGCCAGTACACGTTCATCATTCCCGGAGCTCGGGTGCGGGGGCAGTCGCTCGCGCTGCGCGTCCGGTCGATCGGCTTCAAACCGGTGACCAAGCTCATCACGCTGAATGCCGGTGAGCAGACGATCGACTTCACGCTCGCGACCGACGTCAACATGCTCGAGGCGATCGTCGTCACGGGCGTGCAGGAAGCCACCGAACGCGGCAAGATCGGCTTCGACGTGCGCCGCGTCGACGTGGCGAACCTGCCGATGGCGGCGTCCGATCCCCTGCGCACGCTGCAGGGCAAGATCGGGGCGAACATCGTCTCGGGTTCGGGACGGCCGGGCACGCAGCCGTCGGTGCTGCTGCGCGGTCCGACGATGCTCAACGCCGCCGGCCGCAGCCAGGATCCCCTCTACATCGTCGACGGCGTCATCGTCAACGGCAACCTGCCGGAGATCAGCCCGAACGACATCGAGAGCGTCGAAGTCGTGAAGGGCGCGGCCGCGGCGTCGCTGTACGGCGCGCGCGCCGGCAACGGCGTCATCACGATCACCACCAAAACGGGGAGCCGCTCGCTCGAGGGCGTAAAATTCAGCGCCCGCACCGAGGCCGGCGTCAGCGACATCGAACGCGACTTCGGCCTCGCCCGGTACCACGGTATGGTCACCGACGAGACGGGCTCGCGTTTCTGCCAGGCGGTGACGGGCCAGCCCGCCTGCGCCCGGACGTTCGACTACGTGACCGAGCAGAATAAGATGAACAACGACCCGGGGCTGTTCACGCCGGACCCGCCGGGGTTCCCCGTGGATCCGGGCTCGAACGCGAACGGCGTCGCGCCGGGGATCACCGGGAACTGGTTGCGCGAGCGGTTCCAGATTGCCTCGTGGCCCGGCACAGCGTATAACGCGGTCGCCCAGGCGGTCACGCCGCATCCGTACATGAGCAACAGCGTGGACGTGACGGGCCGGGTGGGATCGGCGACGCGCTTCTACGCCAGCGCGACGAATCTGTCGGAGCAGGGTGCCATCGAGTTCCTCAAGGGGTTCGATCGCAGCTCGTTCCGCGCCAACGTCGATCAGGTGATCGGGACGCAGTGGACGCTCGGTGTGACCGCCTCGTATGCCCGCACGTCGAACGACGGCGCGAACAACGACGGCGGCAATAATGCCTTCTTCCGACTGACGCGCCAGCCCGCGCTGGCCAACGATCTGGCGCGCGATACGCTGGGGCGCCTCTGGATCCGGCCCAATCTCCAGGGGGGCGGCAGCCAGAACGAGAACCCGCTGTACTCGTTTGCCAATGCGCTGCGCAGCGACGTCGCCAACCGCTTCATCGGTGGTGTGCGCTTGCAATACAACCCGATGAACTGGCTGAATTTCGACGCGAACCTCGGCTACGACCTGCGGCGCACCAGCTTCTCGCAGATCCAGGACAAGGGCTACCGGACGACGTTGTCCGACCCGAATACCAACAACGGATTCATCTTCCGCGGTGGCTCCGGTGACGAAGCGGTGAACGGCAGCATCAACATGCGCCTGCGCCGCGATCTGTCGACCGACTTGAAGGCCACGGTGTCGGCGCGCTACCTGTTCGAGCAGCGCGATGCGGAGCAGAACACGGGGCAGGGCCGCTTCCTGTCGGTGAAGGGCGTGACGACACTCGACAACGCGACCCAGTTCCTGGCCGTGGCATCGACGTTCTCGCGCATCCGGCAGCTGAGCCAGTTCGGCGGCGTGACCCTCGACTACAAGGACCGCTACGTCCTCGACGCGCTGGTGCGCCGTGACGGCAGCTCGCTCTTCGGCGTGGACAACCGCTGGTCGACGTTCGGCCGCGTGTCCATGGCCTGGCGCGCCTCGCAGGAGCCGTGGTGGTTCCTGTCCCAGGTGAGCGACCTGAAGCTGCGCGCATCCTACGGGACCGCGGGCGGGTCGCCCCGGTTCAGCGCGCAGTACGAGAGCTTCGCCATCGGCGGCGGCGGCATCCTGACGCTGACGACGCTCGGCAACCGCTCACTCCAGCCCGAGCTGCACAAGGAGCTGGAGGTCGGTGCCGACATGGAGCTGTTCGGCAAGTACGGCATCACGGCGACGTACGCGCGCGCCAATATCGACCGGCAGATCCTGCTGGTCCCGGTGTCGTCGTCGACGGGCTATCAGAATCAGTGGCAGAACGCGGGCGCGCTCCTCAACATTACCCACGAGCTGGCGCTCAACATCCCGCTGCTCCAGGGGCGTGAGACGCAGTGGTCGATGAACCTGGTGTACGACCACAACCAGAGCTGGATCGCGCGCCTCGACGTGCCGCCGTACTTCTACGGGCCCCCGCAGCAGGGCGCGGACGCGATGTTCCAGGCACGGGAGGGCGAACGCGTCGGGACGTTCTACGGCCGCTACTTCCTGCGGGCCTGCCGCGATCTCCCCGCGTCGTTCCAGAGCGACTGCGGCGGCGCCAACAGCTCCTTCCAGCTGAACGATGAAGGCTGGCTCGTGTGGGTCGGGCGCAATCATACGCCCGGCGACGGTATCACGAGCAACCTGTGGGAGACGCAGCTCCCCGGCGCCCAGTCGCCGTGGGGTGTCGCCGTGAACTGGGGCATGCCGATCATCCTGCGCGGCAATCCGAACAACCAGACGGACGCGCTGATCGTGCCGCTGGGCAACGCGCTTCCCGACTTCCGCTTCGCCATCACGCAGAACTTCCGGTGGCGGGCGCTGTCGCTGTACGCGCTGCTCGACGCGGCCATCGGACAACGCGTGTGGGACGAGGGCTTCCACTGGGCGCACCTCGACTTCCTGTCGCACGACGTCGATCAGGTCGGGAAGACCGTCGAGAGCGCGAAGCCCATCGGGTACTACTACCGCGCGGCGCCGCCCGACAACGGCAACGGGCTCGGCGGGTTCTACGATATCCTCGGACCCAACAACTTCAGCGTGGAGGACGCGAGCTACGCGAAGCTGCGTGAGCTGTCGCTGTCCTATCACCTGGGTCGGGTGGGCGGCAGCGGTGACTGGGACCTGAGCGTCTCCGGGCGCAACCTGTTGACGATCACCGGCTATCGCGGTTTCGATCCTGAGGTCGGCATCGCGGGAGGCGATGGTGCGTCACGCGCGATCAACGCGGTCGACGCCTTCGTGTTCCCGAACCTGCGGCAGTTTACTGTCCGCCTGTCCACGAGCTTCTAACTAATCGCGGGCCGGTCCGGTCACACACGGGCCGGCCTCGCGGCGTCCCTTTTTTGTAGGAGCTAGAAGCCCATGACGAAGCGCTATCTGTTCGGCGGCATCCTGGTGCTCACGCTCGCCGCGTGCGCGAATCCGCTCGACATCGCGAATCTCAACGATCCCGACCGGACGCGCACGTTCACGAACCCCCAGGACCTTCAGGTGTTCATCTCCGGCCTTTACGCCGTGGCCCACCAGGCGACCGTCGGCGGCTCGAACGACGGGCTGCAGACGCAAATGGCCGTGATGTCGATGGAGAACGTGTCGGGCCTCGCGAATTTCGCGATGGGGCCGCGCAGCGCGTTGCCGCGCAACGCCATCACGAACCAGCGGGGCAGCCAGGGGAACGCCGGCAACTACAATGACTGGTTGCGCGGCCATCGGGCGGCGCGCCAGGCGGCCCTCGGTCTCGCGGCGCTCACCAACATCAGCCTCGGTTCGCCCGCGGCCGATGCGCGCGCCCGCCTCTTTTGCCGATTCATCCAAGGCGTGGCGCTGGGGAATCTGGCGCTGGCGTATGATTCCGCTTCGATTCTCACCGAGAACGACAACCCGCAGGCCGACGCCGCCGTGACGGTTCCCCTCTCGGGGTACCGAGCCGTGATGACGGCGGCCCTGGGTTACCTCGACTCGTCGATCGCGATGGCGAACGCCAATCCGACAGCGTTCCCGTTCCCGGTCACGGCGAATTTCTGGATCAACGGCATCGGGGTGACGCAGGCGCAGTTCATCCAGATCGCTCGTTCGTACAAGGCCCGGTTCCGCGCCAGCGTCGCGCGCACGCCGGCCGAGCGGCGCGACGTGAGCGCCGGCGGCATCGTGGATTGGGCACAAGTGATCGCCGACGCCAACGCGGGGATCACCGCCAACTTCGAGCCGCAGATGGACCGGCTCAACGGCTGGGACGTCGTCTGGTTCGCGCAGCATCATGCCAGCGCGGCGTGGCACCAGATGTCGCAGTTCTGGATCGGCGAGGCCGACACGTCGGGCAGCTACAACACGTACCTCGCGAACACCGTGCCATCCACGCGGACGCAGATCCTGATCGTCACGCCGGACCGGCGCTTCCCGGCGGGCACGACGCGCTCGGCCCAGAACACCAACAGCCCGCCGAGTGTCGGACAGCCGTTCGCCAACACGCCGTACTTCCGCAACCGGCCATCGGGCAGTGACATCGCCGGTGACCCGCTCCAGGTGTCGATGTACGACTTCTGGCGAGGACGGGCGTTCCAGCAGGCGAGCCGGGTGGGGCGGTATCCCGTCATGACGGCCGCGGAGATCCGGCTGCTCGCGGCCGAAGGGTATCTGCGCATTCCCACGCCGAACTTCACGGAAGCGATCAACCGCATCAATGCGACACGCGGCGACACCACCGGTGGCAACGTCAACGCCAAAGGGTTCTTGCCACGGATTCCGTTGACCGTCGCCGATACGATCTCTGTCGCGGTCCCCGGATCGGCAGCCGGGTGCGTGCCGAAAGTCCCCGATGCGGCGCAGAATTATCGCGGCAGCCGCTGCGGCAACATCTGGGACGCGCTCAAGTACGAGTACCGGCTCGAGACCGCCTATGCCGGATACGGGATGTGGTTCTTCGCCGGGCGCGGGTGGGGCGATCTGCCGCAGTACACGGCGACGCAGTGGCCGGTGCCCTACAACGAGATGGACGCGCGGCGCGAAGCGTTCTACGGCTTCGGCGGCCCCGGTGGGGCGGCGGCGGCCGCGGCGGGCAACTACGGTCTCTTCCAACCCGGCGGCGTCTACTAGCCATGGGGGAGGGGCTGCGCGGGACCGTGCGTGTCGTGGTGGCCGGGCTCCTGCCCGGCCTCCTCGGCGCGTGCTATTCGTATCGCCTGGTGCCGTCCACCGAGATCCAGCCGGCCACGCGCGTGTCGGTCGTGCTGAGTGATTACGGGCGCATGGAGGCATCGAAGCAGATCGGTCCCCAGGCCGCTCGCGTAGAAGGGGCCGTTCTATCGACCAACGACTCGGCGTACCTGCTGTCGGTGACCGGGGTGAAGCCGATCAGCGGCTCCTGGGTCCGGTGGAGCGGCGAGCCGGTGTCGATGCGGCGCGACTACGTGGCCTTCACGTACGAGCGCCGCCCGTCGCGGAGCCGCACGCTGCTCTTGATCGGCGGCGCGACGTTCACGCTGCTGACGGTCATGGTCAATTTCGACATCCTTGGATTCGGCAAGCTCGACATCCCCCTCATTCCCGGCGGGGGAGATCCCGGTGACCAATAACTTTCTTCCAGTGAGAACGCTCATGACGCCACTTCGGTCTATGGCCATCTGCGCTGCGGCGGTCGCCGTCCTGGGTTGTAAAAAGGACGCCACCTTCACGGAGCCTATCCCCGACTACGCCGCGATTCACTGGCTGAACGCGGTGCCGGACACGGGCCAGCAAGACATCCGCGTGATCGACATCGTGTCGAACGCCGGATTGTTCGACGCGAATTTCCGCGGCGCGAACATGTTCTATCAGCCGATCGAGTCGGGCGCCCGTACGGTGCGCATCTTCAACAGCAGCACCGTCGACACGATCGCCAGTCAGGTGCTCACCACGACGACGGTCAACACCACCGTCGGGCAGGGCTACACCTTCATCCATGCGGGCTTTGCGCGCACCGGGGGCACCCCGGCGCGGACGGTGCTCGTCATCCCGGACAATCCCGCCGCTCCCGCGGCGGGCAGCGTGGGCGTGCGCTTCATCAACGCCGCCGCGGGTCTCGGGAATCTGGACTTCAACGTGACGCGGAAGGGCACGGACACGCTGCCCGACCTGCCGCTCAGGGGCGCCGTCGCCTTCGGCACCGCCGCGACGTACGCGAACGTGCCGGCCGACTCGATGCGGGTGTTCCATCCGCGGGCCGGGGTGGACAGCATCGTGTTCTACGACACCCTGCGAGTCGTGGTGACCGCCGCCGGTACCAAGTTGCCGATCCTCTTCACGGCGATCCTGCCGCTGGGGTCTCCGAATACCATCAATCAGGTCGTCCAGCCGATCGCCGGCGGCGCGATCGCGGGCTCGGTGATTACGACGGTGGCCGTGCCGCGCTCCGTGGTCGGTAGTCAGGCGCCGCAGACCGCGGCGTTCACGGTGCCCGCGGGCATCGTGTTCGTCGATCGCCGTCCCGCGTCGCTGTCGCCCGCGCCGTAGCGGTTCGAATACCAAACGCCGCCGGTCCTTCTGGGGCCGGCGGCGTTTTTGTTTCTTGCCGTCTTGTGTCGTGGCGTCTTGGCGTCTTGCTTCTTGGCGTCTTGTTTAGGGGACCGGCTTCCAGCGCGGCATCGTCTCGAGCCGCTGCTGGTTGGTGGTGCGGGTAATGCGCTGGCGGTTGGTGCCGTCGGGGCTCGAGACGTAGATGTCGCCGTCGCAGTCGTAGGCGATGCGCAGGCCGTCGGAGGTCCAGTTGGGCAGCTCGCAGGGTGGATCGGTGGGACTGATTCTCACAGGAGTCGTCCCGTTGGCGTTCATCACCCAGACGGCGAATCCTGCGGGGTCGCTGTTCGAGTGAAACGCGATCTTCTGGGAGTCGGGAGACCAGGCGGGCCCCAGGTCGACCGCCGCATTGTTGGTCAGGTTGGCCACGTTGTTGCCGAGGGTGTCCATCACGTAGATGTCGGTGCCCCCACCGCCGCGCCGGTCGGAGACGAAGGCGATGTGGCCGCCGTCGGGGGACCAGGCCGGTTGGGCCTCATTGCTGGCATCGGTCGTGAGGCGGGCGACGTTGGTGCCGTCGGGGTCCATCAGGTAGATGTCGCTCCCCGCGCTGTCGCGATTCGACACGAAGGCGATGCGAGTGCCCGACGGCGACCAGGCGGGCTGGCCGTCCACGAACCCCGTGTCGTCGGTCAGGCGGGTCAGGGCCCCCGTCGCCAGGGTGATGACGTAGACCTCCGTGAAGAGCGAGTCGTCGCGGCTCGACTCGAAAGCGATCTGACCGCCATCGGGGGACCAGGAGGGCCAGAAGTCGTAGGTCTGGTGCAGGGTGACATTCGAGTCGGCGGTGGCGTCGGCGTTGAGGATGAAGATGTCATTTCGGAACGCGATGCCCTGGCTGATATAGGCGATCGCCCGGCCGGGGGGGACGGGGGGGAGGACCTGATCGGGTTCGAGTGCGCAGGCGGCTCCCAGGGCAACGAGCAGGGCCGCCGCGAGACGAGAATTGACCATGGCCGCTATTCTACACCGACCTTGCGGCCTCGGCCAACGCCGTTCACTATAGAGGGGAGACTCCCTTCTTCCGTCAGGAGGCGACGCATGGGTCAGATTTCCGTTCGCTGCGTTCCTCACCTCCAGCGCAACATCATCATCCCCGGTCGATGTAGTCGGTAGGCTGGCGCATCTCTCATGTTGCGCGGCCACCCGGTCCTCGGACCGGCGGGCTGGGCTGTGCATGACTCCTCGATTCGCGTGGGACGTGAACCTTCAGTGAGGAAGGCGACTATGCGATTTGCCATTGGTAGGACTGGGCTCGGCGCTGTTGTGGCGCTGGGCGTGCTGATGCTGGCGCCGCCGCTCGCGGCGCAGCAGGGCGAAGTCACGGGCCGGGTGACCGACAAGGCGTCGGGCCAGTCGATCGCCGGCGCGCAGGTTTCGGTCGTGGGAATGACCCTCCGGGCGCTGACGGGACAGGACGGGCGCTATCGGCTCATCAATGTGCCCGCGGGCGCGGCCACGATCCGCGTGGCGTACATCGGCTATGGCTCAGTTGCGCAACCTGTGACCGTTCCGGGGGGCGGGGCCGCCGAGCAGGATATCGCGCTGTCGCAGGTGGCGGTGGGTCTCGATGCGGTCGTGGTGACCGCCACGGGTGACCAGGCAGTGCGTGAACAGGGCACCGTCGCGCACAACGTCGACCTGAAGACCCGCGTCGCTCAAGCCCCGACCACGAACCTGTCGGACGCCTTGAACTCGACGGTTCCCGGAGTCGTCGTGCAATCCGCCGGCGGCACCACCGGGACCGGGACGCGCATTCGGATTCGCGGGTCCAACAGTGTATCGCTGTCGAACGAGCCGGTGCTCGTCGTGGACGGCGTGCGCGTGGAGAACAGCGCCACGTCGTCGTCGGTCGGCGTGGGCGGCCAGCAGCCGTCGCGCCTCAACGACATCAGTCCACAGGACCTCGAGGCCGTCCAGGTGGCGAGCGGTCCGGCATCGAGCGTGCTGTACGGGACCGACGCAGCGAACGGCGCCATTCTCATGCGCACGCGCCGCGGCCAGCCCGGCCCGACGCGTTGGACCGTGTCGGCGGAGGGCGGCGTGCTGAACGACTACGGCGCGTACCCCACGAACTATACGGGGCTCACATCGCTGGACTCTGTCTGCACCCTGACGCGGGTCGCGGTCGGGACCTGCACGCAGGCTCGCGTGCGCACGTTCAATCCCATCGAGCAGCGCAGCCCGTTCCGGACCGGTCACCGCGCGCAGTACGGCATCAGCGCGGCGGGCGGGACGGAGCAGACGACGTTTTACGTGTCCGGGCATTTCAACAATGAAGAGGGTGTCTACTCGGTGAACGAGAACCGGCAGATCAACCTGCTGGCCAACTTGTTCAACTATGTCCGGCCGAACCTGGACTTCCAGGCGACGGTGCTGTACGCGTCGGGCAAGCTGCGTCTGCCGCAGAATGACAACAACTCGTTCGGCGTGCTCTCGAGCGGTTTCCTCGGTGGCTCGGACAGCACCGTCAACGCCGGGTATGGATTCCTCCAGCCCGCGCAGAGCTTCACCGTCCGCACCTTCCAGAACCTCGATCACTTCACGGGCAGCGTCCAGGCCAACTATCGGCCGCTGGCGTGGCTGGAAGCGCATGCCGTCGTCGGAACGGATTTTGTCAACCGGTACGACGAAAACACGACGATTCCTGGAAGGATCCCGGCCGCGTTCAGCGGGACTGCCAATGAGGGCAACCGCAATGCCAATCCCTTCCAGATCTACAACTGGACCGGGAACTTCTATGCGACGGCCTCGTTTGCCCTCACGCCAAGCCTGAATTCCACGACGAGCGGCGGCTTGCTCTACTACCACCTCCGCAGTCACGGCGTGCTGGCCAGCGTGCAGAAGCTGACGGCGGGCACGAACTCGCTCGCCGGTGGTGTCATCCCAACCGCCAACGAGCAGACCATTGAATCCGTGACGCTCGGCAGGTTCGTCGAGGAGCGTCTGGGCTACAAGAACCGGCTGTTCGTCACCGCCGCGCTGCGCAGCGACGACAACACGTCGTTCGGGCGGCGCTTCGGGAACATCCTCTACCCCAGGCTCTCCGGGTCCTGGGTCGTGTCGGAGGAGCCGTTCTTCCCCACGCCGTCCTGGCTGGGATCGCTGAAGGTGCGCGCGGCGTACGGGGCGTCGGGCCTGCACCCCGGGCCGACGGACGCGCTGCAGTTCTTTACGCCGACGCCGGTCGTCATCAACAACACCGACGTTCCCGGCATCACGATCGGCGGGTTGGGAAACAGCGCGCTGAAACCTGAACGTACCAACGAGGTCGAGTTCGGCTTCGATAGCGACATCCGTCCGCTCGACACGCACGTGGGGTTCACGTACTTCTCGAAGGCTTCCCACGACGCGCTCATCGCCGTCGTGCTGCCGCCCAGTTGCGGGTGCGGCACATCGATCTTCCGGAACCTGGGCTCGGTGACCAACAAGGGCGTCGAGATCTCCGCCAACGCGACGCTCGTGAACCGCAGCAAGGTGAAGGTCGAGTTGTACGCGAGTGCGTGGGGTACCCGCAGCCGGGTGAAGACGCTGGGCCCGAATGTCGCCCCCATCATCTTCGGCCTGGGTGGCGCCACGCAGCGGATCCAGCCGGGGTACGCGCCCGGAAGCTATTTCCAGGTGCCCTACACCTACAGCGATGCCAACGGCGATGGGATCATCGCGTTGACCGAGGTCACGCTGGGCACGGCCTCAGCGTTCCAGGGGCAGCCGTTCCCCGATCACGGTGGGTCGCTGAGCACCACGATCACGTTGAGCCAGCGCCTGCACGTCTACGGATTGGCGGACGGCCGGTTCGGCAACAAGCTCTTCAACAGTACAGAACAGTTCCGCTGCGGCGTAGGGAACTGCGCCGGCCGCAACGATCCCAATGCGTCCCTAGCCGAGCAGGCCGCGGCCGTGGCCAACATCAAGGGCACGCAGGCTGGGTACATGGAGTCCGCCGACTTCATCAAGCTGCGCGAGCTGTCGCTCACCTACGACGCACCGGCTGCTTGGGCGTCGCGCGTAGGCGCCGCGTCGCTCAGCATCACGATTGCCGGGCGGAATCTCGCCACCTGGACGAAGTACACGGGCCTCGATCCCGAGTTGAACGAGGCAGGGCAGAACAACTTCACCACGGCCGACTTCTTGACGCAGCCCCCGGTCCGCTACTGGATCGGGCGCGTCAACATGACTTTCTAACCCGAGGCACGGACCATGACCACCCAGATGCAGGACACGATGGGCCGCGGCCCCCGGAGTTTCGGAGGGCGGGTCCTGTCCGTTGCCCTGGCGGCAACGGTGTTGATGGTGGTGGGCGGAGCGTGTCACCTGTTGGATGTGACCACTCCGGACGTCGTACCCACAGACGCCTTGAACGACCCGCTCGCCCTGCCGACGATTCGCGCGGGGGCAATCGGTGACTTCGGCATCGCCTACACCGGTTCCGGCGCCAGTGGATCGGGCGGAACCGTCGAAGGCCAGGTATTGATCAGCGGGCTGCTGGCGGACGAATGGATCAACACGGAGACCTTCCCAGATCGGGTGCAGGCGGACGCGCGGCAGGTCGATAGAGCGAGCGGCACCTTCACCACGGTCTTTCGGAACCTCGCGCGGGCCCATCTTTCGGCGACGAATGCCGCGGCGAAATTCCGTCAACTGTCGGACACGACGGCCAACTCCGGACTGGCGGAGATGCTCAGCCTGGTGGCGTACACGAGGTTGTTCTTCGCGGAGAATTACTGCTCCGGTGTGCCGATCAGTTACCCGAACGCCGACGGCACGGTCCAGTTCGGCGCGCCGCTCACCACCCAGCAAATGTTGGACTCAGCGCTGGTCCGTTTCGATGAAGCACTGGTGGCCGCCAACGCGCTGACGAGTGCCGGAGCGAGAGCCACGTTCGTGGCGCTGGCGTCGGTCGGGAAAGCACGCACGCTGCTCGCGATGGGGCGTATTGTCGACGCCGACACCGTCGCTTCCGCCGCGAAGGTGGCCAGCACTTTCGCGTACGTCGTGCAACACGATCTCAATACCACGCGGCAACAGAACGGTGTCTACAGCGGCATCCGCAAGTTCAAGCGGTATGGCGTCGCCGACGGTGAGGGAGGGGTGGGGCTGCAATGGCGGACGGTGCTTGACCCACGCACGCCGTTCACGCGGGTGCCGGCGACCAACCGCGGTTTCGACGGCGTCACGCCGCAGTTCGACCAGCTCCGCTACACGGACGAAAAGGCGGCGATCACCCTCGCCACGGGGCTCGAGGCGCGCTTGATCAACGCGGAAGCGGCATTGTCGCGAGGCGACACCGTCGCGTTCATGGCGACGTTGAACGCCCTGCGCGCGACGCCGCCGACGTATATCCTGGCCGGCGTGCAGGGTACGACGGTGCCAGGCGACCAGCCGAAGCCGGTGGATCCGATGGCGGCGCTCGCCACGCCGGCGTCGCCGGCCGCAGCGGTCGACTTGCTCTTCACCGAGCGGGCACGCTGGCTGTGGGGGACGGGGCACCGGCTCAACGACCTGCGCCGTCTCGTGCGGGCGATCGGTACTCGCGGCGGCTACGGGCGGGCGGAGAACAGTGTCTTCCCGAACGGGTTGTACTTCAAGAACGGCTTGAGCTACGGGACGGACGTCAACTATCCGATCCCGTTGGATGAGCAAAACAACCCAGGCTTCACGCAGTGCCTGGACCGGCTGCCGTAGCGCGATCAGTCTAAGAAGGGAACGCGGGAGGAAGCCGCTGGGGCCTCCTCCCGCGTTGTGTTGTGGGGGTTCAGCGCGGGTTACCGGTCTTCGTGCGGACCAGGATGACGCCTCCCTCGGCGTCGGTGCCGTAATACGTGGTGCCGTCGGCGCCGGTGAGCACCTCGATGCTGAACAGAATCGATGCGGGCAGCTGCTGCAGCGAGCGGAAATCCGGGCTGCGGACGCCGTCGACGAACAGCATCGGCGCATCGTTGAGCACGATGCTGCCGCGCCCGCGGCGCGTCATCCCCGTCGCTTGGCCGCTGCGGCTCTCGCGGAACGAGATCTGGGGCGCTTCCCGCCGCAGTACCTCCCACGCCGTTTGACCCCCCGACCGCGCGATCATTTCCTCGGTGATCATGATCCGTCCGCCGTCGTTGTGCGGGACGACGGCGGACGGATGAATCGAATGGCAGGCGGCGAGTGAGCCGAGCGTGAGGACAACCATGGGCACGTGGCGACCGAGCGAGGTCCGCATTGCGCCCTCCCGGGTGGAGGTGTGATGCCACGACGATCTTGGGGCAGTGTGCATGCCGCGTCAAGGCGTTGCACGGAGGGGACGCGCAATCGAGGCTCCCCTTCTTGTTTTTTGCGTTGCGTCCACGCAACAGTGCTGCTCGAGGCGTTCCCTTGCGGAGGAGCGTAACGCGTTTCAGTATAGCACGACCTCACTCACTCACTCCCGCGCGGGGAGGAGGCCCTATGAGTCAGACTTTTGTTCGCTGCATTCCTCACCTTCAGCGCACCATCATCATCCCCGGTCGATGTAGCTGGTAGCGGAGCCGCTCAAAACCGCGCATTCGGTCATGCGCCTTGATCCGGTTCTCGTCATGATGGTCGCCCTGGCAGCGTGCGCGGCGACTACGCGGAGCGTGCCGCGCGGGACTTCGCGACGGCTGCTGCTCGGCGACGAGATCCGGACGATCTCAGCCTCGACCGCGTATGACGCGGTCGCCACGCTGCGGCCCGAATGGCTGGTGAGACGGGGGCGCGTGAGCGTGCGCAACCCGAGCGCGGGGGAGTTGGTCATCTACGTGGACGGCATTCGGCAGGGCGGAGTGACGTCGCTCCGCGGCGTCTCCGCGGGGAGCGTGCTGCAGATGGAATATCTGGACGGCCCGAGCGCCACGGTGCAGTTCGGAACCGGTCATGGCGGCGGCGTGATTCTCGTGAGAACCGGTTGAACCATTCTGGTACGACGGCAACAACGGCGGAGGCTCAATGAACCACACACGTTTTCTCGGTACGGCATTGCTGGCGCTGCTGCCGTCCGCGGTGCTCGCTCAGCAGGGTACAGTCGCCGGACGGGTGACCGATCAGGCGTCGAGCCTGCCTCTCGTGGGCGCTCGCGTCTCGGTGGTCGGGACGGTGCTCTCGACACAAACGAACGCCGATGGTCGCTACGTCCTGCTCGGCGTCAAAGCGGGGCAGGCGATGGTGCGGGTGAGCGCCATCGGGTACGGCGCCACGACACGCCCGGTGACCGTCGCGGCCGACGCGATTGTTCCCGAGGACTTCACGCTCACCCTGCAGCCCTTCTCGCTCGACGAAGTCGTGGTGACCGCCACCGGTGAACAGCCCAAACGGGAGGTGGCCAATGCGGTCACCACGGTTACAGCGGACAGCGTCGTCGCCAATGGGCCGATCGCGAACATGAACGACCTGTTCGGGTCTCGCACGCCAGGCGTGGAAGTCCTGCCCAGCCCTCTCACCGGGGGTGGGGCGCGCATCCGGATCCGCGGCACCAACAGCCTGTCGCTCAACAACGAACCGATCTACGTGATCGACGGCGTGCGGATGACGTCGGACGTGAACTCCTCGAGCATCGGGATCGGCGGGACGAACCCGAGTCGGGTGAACGACATCAACCCCGAGGAGATCGAGTCGTACGACGTCGTGAAGGGGCCGTCGGCATCGACGCTGTACGGTACAGACGCCGCGAACGGGGTGATCGTCATCAAGACGAAGCGGGGCAGGGCCGGCAAGCCGCAATGGACTCTTTACAACGAGCTGGGCGTCATCAACGACCATAATCAATACCCCACCGCCTACCGCGGATGGTGGACGAACCCGCGCTCGGCCGTCCCGGATTCGAGCTCACAGCCGGCCAACGGCGTGCAGTGCCTGCTCACGAACAGCGCGCGGGCTACGAGCGATCCGCAATACTGCCAGCAGGACAGCGTTTCGCAGTTCAACCTGTTCGCGGACCCGGAGGCGTCGCCGAACGGCACCGGCTGGCGGGGCCAGACGGGCCTCCAGGTGTCGGGTGGCTCCGACGTGGCGCGCTATTTCCTCTCCGGCGAATTCGAGAAAGAGCTTGGTTTGCTCAGAATGCCGGAATTCGCCTACCAGCGCATCATGATCGCCCGGCAGATCAATGAGGTGCCGTACGATCAATATCGGCCCAACGCCCGGAGACGGGTGAGTGTCCGCGCCAATATCCAGGCGACGCTGTCGCCGAAGGTCGACGCTGGGGTGCAGACGAACTTCATCTCCAGTACGCAGCGGCTGCCCCAGACCGACAACAACACGACCGGACTCCTCTCCAATGCGTTCGGCGGACCTGGGAACAAGACCAACGGCCGGTACGGGTATCGAGCGTTTACGCCCGACCAATTCTTCTCCGAAACCGTGACCCAGGACATCAACCGCTTCATCGGCAGCGGCACCGCGACCTGGCGGCCCAACTCGTGGTTGTCTTCTCGCGTCGGCGGCGGCGTGGACTTCACGGCGCGCGAGGACGCGGACCTGTGTCGCCGCGACGAGTGCACAACCTTCGCGGGTAGCCTCGGCCCGGCGACGGACGGGTACAAGGTCAACAATCGCACCAACCTCGTACAGTACTCCATGGACGCGAACGTCGCAGCGGTCTATGCCTTCACCCCCATGTTGCGTGGCAAGACCACCGTCGGCTTGAACTACGTCCACAGCGTCTTTGACCGGAATGGCGCGTTCGGCGGGTACCAACTGCCCCCGGGCGCGACGACCGTCGGTTTGGGCGCGATCCAACAGGGTGACGAGTCGACGACGGAGACAAAGACGCTCGGCGGGTTTGTGGAGCAGCAGTTCATCTATCAGGAGCGCCTGTATCTCACCACCGCTCTGCGCGGAGACGACAACAGCGCCTTCGGGAAGGACTTCAGCGCGGTCTACTATCCCAAACTCGGACTCTCCTGGGTGATCTCCGAGGAGCCGTTCTTTCCGACCGTGTCCTGGTTGGACGAGCTCCGGTTGCGAGGAGCGCTCGGTTCGTCCGGGACGCAGCCTGGCTCGACCGATGCCATTCCGTTCTACGTGGGAGCCGTAGCCAGCGTGGACGGCGCTGACCGGGGCGGCATCGTTTTCAGCGCCATTGGCAACAAGGATCTGCGGCCCGAACGGGCGACCGAGTTGGAGCTCGGGTTCGAGACGAACCTGTTCGAGTCCCGCTTGCACGCGGAGATGACGTATTACAACAAGGTCACCAAAGACGCGTTGATCGCGCGACCCCTCGCCCCGTCCATCGGTGGACCGACCAGCCGGTTTGAGAACCTGGGCTCCGTACGGAACGCGGGACTCGAGCTGCTCCTCACGGGCCAGGTCCTCACTCGATCGGCGTTTGGACTGGATCTCACGCTCAACGCCTCGTTCAACCGCAACCGGATCGAGAAGTTGATTGTCCCGACGATCAACAACGGCACCACTCGGCAACAGGTCGGGTACCCGATCGATGGGTGGTTCCAGCGGCCGTACACCTACACTGACGCGGATAACAACGGCATCATCACGGCGAGCGAAATCACGGTCGCGGACAGCGCAGTGTACATCGGCCCGAGCCAGCCGACGCGCGAAGTCACGCTGATCACCGGCATCAACCTGTTCAACCGGAAGCTGCAACTCACGGGGTCCTTCAACCACAAGGGCGGGCGCTATCAACTGAACGGGACCGAGCGGATCCGGTGCGAATCCCGGCTCAATTGCCGCGGCGAGATCGACCCCCAGGCTCCGCTGTGGGAGCAGGCCCGGAGCGTTGCGCTCCGGGAGACCAGCGCGCGCACGCAGTACGGCTTCATCGAGAAGGCTGATTTCATCCGGTTCCGCGAGTTCTCGGCCACGTACCAGCTCCCCGCCTCGTGGGCGGGATTCATCCACGCCCGCAATGCCAGCCTCACGCTGGCGGCTCGCAACCTATTCCTGATTTCGGACTATTCGGGGATCGACCCGGAGAGCAACTATTTCTCGGGCGCCACGGGGATTCAGAGCGACTTTCAGACCCAGCCGCCTCCGACGTACTGGACCCTTCGCTTCAACCTTGGCCTTTAGAGGGCACCGACCATGACTCGACACATCACGACGCGGTGGTTCGTGCGGGGTGCGGTGCTCGTCGCCCTTGCCACGGCCGCGCCGCTCCAGGGTTGCGCCGATATCCTCAGCGTAACCGACCCGGACATCATCCTCGATGCGAACTCAGCCCAGGGGGCGCTGGCGCTGAAGAACGGGGTGCTGCTCCGCCTCGCTCAGGCCGTCAACGGCGTGCAGGGCCCCGATGCGTTTTTCATCTACAGCGGCCTCCTGGCCGACGAGTGGCGCTCGGGCGACACGTTCGTCCAGCGGAACAACCACGATCAACGGATTTGGGATCCGCAGAACACGTTCTACGCGGACCCGTACCGCCGGCTCAATCGGCTGCGCAATGAGGCCCAGAAGGCGGTCAATGCGTTGCGCCAATACCTTCCGGCTGACTCGAGCTACCTGACCGGCCGCATGTTTGCCCTGGCCGGGTACGCCGAGACGCTCATCGGGGAGAATTACTGCAACGGTACGCCGCTCAGCGAGATCAACGGCGCTGACATCACCTTTGGTGCGCCGCTCTCGAACGACTCTGTCCTCGGTCTCGCGGCAGCGACCGCGGACTCGGCGCTGCTGGAGGCGGCCAACGCGATCGCGCTCGCGGACGCGCGCCTCGCGGCGCTCCCGAATCCGACGCGCACCGACAGCATCAGATACCGCGCGATGCGCGACCAAGGCATCCGTTCTCAGCGACTCGCGGCCGTACTGAAAGGGCGGGCCCTGCTCGCGCGTGGCAGCTTCGCCGCCGCGGCGGCGGCAGTGGCAGGCGTGCCCGACACGTTCAAGTTCCAGGTGACGCACTCGGTCAACGCGAACACGAACCAGACGTTCGCCCTCAACAACGGCGCCCGGCGGTACACGATGGTGGATCGCGAAGGGACGAACGGGCTCGACTTCATCTCGGCCAACGATCCGCGGTTGCCCCGCGCGACGGGCTCGGTCATCCCGAGCGATCTGATTTTCGACAGCGCGTTTCCGCTGTTCGTCACCCGCCAAGGGATGTGGGCCAGCACCAGCCCGGTCTCGATTATAACCGGGGTCGAGGCACGGCTCATCGAGGCGGAGGCGGCGTTACGCGCGGGGCAGACGGCCACCTGGCTCACCGCGATCAATGCGCTGCGCGTCAACGCGGCGCTCTATCCGACCGCCCAGAGCGGGTTCACGCGCGGACCCAATCTCACGGCGATCGCGGACACGTTCGCCACCGACACGTCGCGGATCATGACGCACTTCCGGGAGCGCGCCTTCTGGATGTTCGGCACGGGACACCGACTCGGGGACCTGAGGCGTTTGGTCCGGCAGTACGGTCGGCCTGCCGATAGCGTGTATCCGGTAGGTGCGTTCTACAAGGGCGGGCTGTACGGCACCGCCTATGTCATGGCCGTCCCGTTCGAGGAAGTGAACAACCCGAACTTCACGCAGTGTACGGATCAGCTTCCCTGAAACACCAGGGGCGATGACCGCATGGTCATCGCCCCTGGTGTCTCGTTCCTCAGCGTCGCGCTCAGTCCACGATCGCGTCGGGCAACACGTACTTGATCGGATCCGCCGGCTTGCCGTTCACCCACACTTCATAGTGCAGGTGCGGGCCCGTCGACAACCCCGTCGAGCCGACGCGCGCGATCGTCTGACCGCGCTTCACCCGCTGGCCGCGCACGACCAGAATCTTCGAGCAGTGCGCGTACCGCGTCACCAGACCGTAGCCGTGGTCGACCGTCAACATGTTGCCGTAGCCATCCACCCACTTCACGTCGGTCACGACGCCGGCGGCCGGCGCTTCGATCGGCGCGCCCATCGGCGCCGACACGTCGATGCCCTCGTGCGGCCGCGCCAGATGCAGGATCGGATGCACACGCTCGCGCGCGAAGGCGCTGGTGAGCCACCCGTTGGTCGGCATGATCGACGGCGTCGCGGCGTAGCGCGCCTGGTGGCTCGAGAGCGAGTCGTAGGCTTCGCCGATCGAGCGCACGAGAATGTTCGCGCGCCGCGTCAGCTGATCCATGTCGACGCGCGCGGCGAGTGCCTGCGAGCCGTTCGGTCCGGCGGCGGAGAGACTGTCGCGCTCCGACCACTGACCCGCGGGCCCACCGATGCCGGCCTGCTGCACGTCGGCATCCATCGGCGCGAGACCGGCGAGGAGACGCAGCCCCTGCTCGCGCTCGGAGAACACGTTCAACGTGTCGCGCAAACCGGCGAGCCGATCGCGCAGCCGTTGAATCTCGCTCGCGAGCAACCGGTTCTCGCGCTCGAGTGCGCGACTGCGCGTGACGTTCACTCCGCGCGACAACGCGGCGCCACCCAGGACGAGGAGCAGCAGCGCGACGACGCTGCCGATCCCGACCAGAGTTTTGACGACGGTCTGCGATACCTCCACGGCGCGGGACGCTCCCGCTCCGTGGGGCACCAGCATGACCGTCCAGCGGCGCTCCGCGTTCTTTCGCATAGGGGCAGCAAAAATACGCTCCGCCGCATAGGGCCGTCAACCACGGCCCTGTGCGCCACGTCACCAGCCTTCAGGTAGCCCGTTCAGCCGCTTCAGGTTTGGGGAATAACGGGGGGGGCTTGGTGACCCGCTGCCCCGTGACCGGCAGACCCGTGAGGTCCGCGAACCGGACCGCGTCGAGGGGGTGCGGCGCCCCGAGGGCCGCCCAGATGAGCGGCGCCTTCCCGGGGATGAACGGCGCGGCCAGCACGGCGAGCCGGGCGACGGTGCGCACCAGGTTCGCCAGCACCGAATCGAGCTCCGCCTCCTTCTTTTCCTTGGCGAGCTTCCACGGCGCCGTCTCCTCGACGTAGCGATTCGCGCGCGACGCCAACTCGATCACCTGCGCCGCGCCGTCCTGCAGGCCCAAGGCATCCATGGCGCGCGCGTACGCGGCGAGCGCGTCGGTCGCCGCGCGCTCGAGCGGCGTGTCCCAGTTACGCGGATCGGCCGGTACGACGCCGCCGCGATAGCGCTCGACCATCGAGAGCGTGCGCGACACGAAATTGCCGAACGTGTCGGCGAGGTCGGCGGTGTAGCGGGCGTCGAACCGCTCCCACGTGAAGTTGCCGTCTCCCTCGAAGCCGACCTCGCGGAGCAGAAAGTACCGCAGCGCGTCGACGCCGTGCCGCTCGATCGCCGTGCCGAGGGTGACGACCGTCCCGGCGGTCTTACTCATCTTCGCGCCTTCCCACAGGACGTAGCCGTGCGCCCACACCGCGCGCGGCAACGGCAGGTCCGCGGCGAGCAGCATCGCCGGCCAGATCACACAGTGGAAGCGCGTGATGTTCTTGCCGATGATGTGCAGGTCGGCGGGCCACCGCGTCTCGTATCCCGCGGCCGGGAAGCCCGTCGCCGTCAGGTAGTTGATCAGCGCGTCGAACCAGACGTAGATCGTCTGATCGGCGTCGCCGGGGAAGGGAATGCCCCAGGGGAGCCGCTGGCGCGAAATCGAGACGTCCTGCAGTCCCGCTTCGAGCAACCGGATGACTTCGTTGCGGCGGATCTCCGGCTCGACCGACAGCTCTCCCTTCCTGATCAGCTCCAGCACGCGGTCGCGGTAGGCGCTGAGCCGAAAGAAATGGTTCCGTTCCTTGGTCGGCACGAGCGTCAGCGTCGGATGCTCGATGCAGTGTCCGTCGACGATCTGCGCGCCCTGCTTGAACTCCTCACACCCGGTGCAATAGAGCCCCTCGTAGTCGGCGACGAACATGTCGTCGGGGCGGCGCTGCTGGATGCGCTCGAGCAACGCCACGACGCCCTGGATGTGGCGCGGCTCCGTGGTGCGGATCCAGTCGTCGTTGCTGCACTCGAGCTTCCTCCAGTAGTCCGCGAACACCCCGGCCATGCGGTCGACCCAGGCGCGCGACGTGACTTTAGCCCGCTCCGCCGCCTGGATCACCGACTGGCTGTGCTCGTCCATCCCCATCAGGAGGTGGACCTGATCGCCCCGCAACCGGCGATACCGCGCGATGCAGTCGGCACCGATTTTTTCTAGCGCATGTCCGAGGTGCGGATCGCCGTTCGAATAATCGATGGCGGTGGTGAGGTAGAACTTCGACACTAGGCCCAGACCTAAGACAGAATCTGGTCGAGCGGAACCACGCGGGTACTGCCGTCATCGGCGCGCAGGGTCACGCGCTCGCGGAAAATGTCGATCGACACCACCCGCTCGAGGCCGCCGGGGGGGGGCGTGCGAACGACTTTCCCCTCCTTGGGAAAGCGCTTGCGCTGCTGAACGTAGAAGTCGTGCTCGTAGTGGAGGCAGCAGAGCAGGCGGCCGCAGGGCCCGGAAATCTGGGTGGGGTTCAGGGAGAGGCCCTGATCCTTGGCGAGCGACAGGCTCACGGGCCGACCGTCGGGCAGCCAGCTCGCAATGCACAGCTGCCGCCCGCAGCGCCCGATGCCGTCGAGCCGTTTCGCCTCGTCGCGCGCGCCGATTTGCCGCAGCTCGATGCGCGTGCGGAATACGCCGGCCAGGTCGCGGACCAGGGCCCGGAAGTCGACGCGTTGTTCGGCGGTGAAAAAGATGGTGAGCTTGCGGCGGTCCCACTGCCACTCGGCGTCCGACACCTTCATCGGCAGGCCGTGGTCGCGCACCCGGTCGCGCACCTTGCGACGCACGTCGTCCTCGGTGCGGCGCAGCTCGCTCTCGACGCGGAGGTCGGCTTCGGTCGCCCGGCGCACCACGCGCGTTTCGACGGTCGCCGGGGCCTCGCTCAGGGAACACCCGTTGCAGCGGGAGCAGCGCTTGACCGCGCCGTCTCCCAACGCCGACACCCGGCCGCAATCCTGCCCCCGCTCTACCTCGACGATGACGGGATCGTCGAGGCGCAGCGAGGTGGGGTCATCGGTCGGCCAGCTGAAGTATCCCTTACGGTTCCCTTTGAACCGGACTTCGACCACGAAAGTCAACGAAGGTCAACTCATTTCTCGGTCAGCGCACCCATGGAAAGGTACTTCTCCTCGCGCCGTTTGAGGAGCTTATCGATCTTGAGCTTGCGCAGCTGGCGTAAATGACGCTTCAACGCCTCGCCCAGCGCCTCCGCTGCCGCATCGGGGTCTGCGTGAGCGCCGCCGGGCGGTTCCGGAATGATCTCGTCGATGACCCCCAGCTCGAGGAGATCCTTCGCCGTGATCTTCAGGGCTTCGGCCGCGCGTTCCCGTTGCGTCGCGTCTTTCCAGAGGATGGCGGCGCACCCTTCGGGCGAAATCACCGAGTACACGGAGTTCTCGAGCATCAACACGTGGTCGGCGAGCCCGACGGCGAGCGCTCCGCCCGAGCCTCCCTCGCCGATCACCGCGGTGATGATCGGCGTCTTGAGTGACGCCATCTCGATCAGGCTGCGCGCGATCGCCTCGGCCTGACCCCGCTCCTCGGCGCCGAGCCCGGGGTACGCGCCGGGCGTATCGACGAGCGTGATCACCGGCGCGTCGAACTTCTCGGCCAGGTGCATCAGCCGCATCGCCTTGCGGTAGCCCTCGGGGTGGGCCATGCCGAAGTTGCGGCGCAGGTTTTCCTTGGTATCGCGGCCCTTTTGATGGCCGATCGCCATCACCGTCGTGCCGTCGAGCCTGGCCCACCCGCCCACGATCGCGGGATCGTCGCGGAAGAGGCGGTCGCCGTGCAGCTCGACGAAATCGGTGAAGACCGTGTTCAGGTAGTCGAGGGGGTAGGGGCGCTTGGGGTGCCGGGCGACCTGCACGCGCTGCATCGGCGTCAGGTTCTTGTAGATCTCCGCGCGCAGGGCTCCCAGCTTCTCCTCGAGCGGACGCAGCTCCTTCGTCACGTCGACGGTGTCCCCGGCGGCGCGCTTCAACTCCTCGATCTGGCGCTCCAGCTCGAGCAGCGGTCGCTCGAAATCCAGGGTGTGCGTCGCCATGATGCTCCTCTACGCGCGTACGAGGTGGACCCGGTCGTCTCCCAGCAGGTCCTTCAGTGCCGCCACCAGATCGTCTGCCGCATCCACCCGCAACGATCGGCTCCGCAGCCGCGCCGTCGGTGTTTCGCCGTTGCCTTCCCCCCCCCCAGCCGCCCACTCGACCAGCACCGGCGTGGGCCCCGGGTGCGCGGCGCAGAGCGCCGCGACGGCCCGCGTGGTCTCGGGATCGGGCCGCGTCCCCGCCGTCCAGCGCAGCGCGATGCCGATCGCGCCACTCGGCTTCAGGTCATCGAGGGGGCGGGCGCCTTCGACGATGAAGGGCGCCTGCTCCTCGCCGCGGTCCCGGGCGCTGTATCCGCCTGTCAGCAGCAGGGCGCCGTCCGGCTTGATCACGCCGTTGAGCTTCGACCACGCCTCCGGGAAGACCAACGCTTCGGCGGTGCCGTGGAAATCCTCGAGCGTGAGGCGGGCGTATTCCGCGCCCGTCTTCTTCGACGTCTGCCGTTTGACCACGGTCATGACGGCGGCCACGGTGACCTTCTGGTCGGTCCACGCTCCCAGGGTGGCCGTCGTGCGGGTCCCGAAAAGCTCCACCTCCGCGCGGTACTTGGCGAGGGGGTGTCCGGAAATGAAGAAACCGAGCACGGCTTTCTCGCGCGTCAGGCGCTCGTGCTCGGTCCAGGGCGGCACTTCGGGGAGGGGGGACGAGGGACGCGGGACGGGGGTGGCCTCTCCGAACAGGCCGTGCTGGCCCGACGTGCGTTCCTGCTGGCGCACCTGCGCCTCGCTGAACGAATGATCGAGTGCGGCGACGAGCTGGGCGCGGTGCCCGCCGAGTGAGTCGCAGGCGCCGGCGTCGACGAGCGACTCGATCACGCGCTTGTTGCAGAGGCGCAGATCGATGCGGTCGCACAGCTCGACGAGAGAGCGATAGGGCGCGGCGTTGCGGCCGGCGATGATCGAGGCGATGGCGCCTTCGCCCACATTCTTCACCGCGCCGAGCCCGAAGCGAATACGGTGATCGCCGACGACCGTGAACTTGAACCCCGATTCGTTGACGTCGGGGGCGAGCACCTCGAGGCCCAGCTCGCGCGCTTCGTTGATGTACCGGACGACGCTGTCGGTGTCGCCGATGACGGACGACAGCATCGCGGCCATGAACTCGGCCGGGTAGTACACCTTGAACCAGGCGGTCTGGTAGGAGAGGATCGAGTAGGCGACCGCGTGCGACTTGTTGAACCCGTAGCGCCCGAAGGTCTCGATCTGCGCCGCGATGTCTTCGATGACTCGGGCGTCGTGGCCGCGCTCGACGGCGCGCCGCACGAAGTTCGTCAGCTCTTCCTGGATCAGCTCCTTGATCTTCTTTCCCACGGCCTTGCGCAGCACGTCGGCTTCAGCGAGCGAGTAGCCCGCGAGCACGTTCGCGATGCGCATCACCTGCTCCTGGTAGGTGATCACGCCGTAGGTGGGCGCGAGGATCTCCTCGAGCGCGGGGTGGGGGTAGCGGACCTTCTCGCGCCCCAGCTTGCGGTTGATGAAGACGAGGTGCATCCCCGTGTCGAGCGGGCCGGGCCGCATCAGCGCGTTGGTGGCGACCAGGTCGTCGAACCGGTCGCACTTCATGTTGCGCAGGCAGTCGGTGGCGAGCGGTGATTCGAACTGGAAGACGCCGGCCGTGCGTCCCGAGCGCAGCAAGGCGTAGACCTTCGGGTCCTCGAGATCGGGGCGCTCGAGGTCGACCGTCACGCCGTGACGCTCCTGGACCATTTTCGAGGCGTCGTGCAGCACGGTCAGCGTCTTGAGGCCGAGCAGGTCGATCTTGAGCATGCCGACCTTCTCGAGCCCCACCATGTCGAACTGCGTGATGATCGCGTCCGTATCCTGCGGCGCGAGACACACGGGGACATAGTCCGACAGCGGCCCCGGGGCGATGACGACGCCGGCGGCGTGCACCGACGCGTGGCGCGCGAGGCCCTCGATGCGCGATCCCAGCTGCAACACCTTGCGGACGCGCTCGTCCTGGGCCGCCGCGGCCTTGACCTCGGGGACCTTCTCCGCCGCCTCGGACAGGGTGAGGGAGAACGCCGGCCCCGACGGGATGAGCTTGGTGATGCGGTCGACATCGCCCATCTCGACGCGCAGCGTGCGCGCCACGTCGCGGAAGGCCGCGCGGGCCTTGAGGGTCCCGAACGTGATGATCTGCCCGACCGACTCGCGCCCGTAGCGCTCGCGCACGTACTCGATGAGCTCGCCGCGCCGCTCGAAGCAGAAATCGAGATCGATATCCGGCATCGAGATCCGCTCGGGGTTCAGGAAACGCTCGAAGAGCAGGTCGAAGCGCAGCGGATCGACGGTGGTGATGCGCAGCGCGTAGGCGACGAGGGAGCCCGCCGCCGAGCCGCGGCCCGGTCCGACGGGAATGTCGCGGTCGCGCGCGGCTTTGATGAGATCGTAGACGATCAGGAAGTAGCCCGCGTACCCCGTCGTCGCGATCACGTCGAGCTCATAGCGCAGGCGCTGCTCCACCTCGGCGGGCAGGGGATCGCCGTAGCGGTCGATCGCCCCCCGGCGGGCGAGGTCCTCGAGTAAAGCTTGATCGCTGGCGAACTCGGCGGGCCGTGGGAACTGCGGCAGGAAGTAGCGTTTCTCGAAATCGAATTCGCACAGCTCCGCCACCCGGGCCGTCTCCGCGAGCACGTCAGCCCGGTCCGGAAACAGCACTTTCATTTCCTTCTCCGACTTGACGTAGCTCTCCTGGCCGAAGAAGCGGAACCGCTTGGGATCGTCGAGGTCCTTGCCTGTCCCGATGGCGAGGAGCACGTCGTGGGCTTCGGCGTCGTCCTTCCTGAGATAGTGGGCGTCGTTCGTCGCCGCGACGGGAATCCCCAGCTCGGCGCCGAGCTGGAACATGCCGGCGCTCACCACCTTCTCTTCGGCGATCCCGTGGTCCTGCACCTCGAGCCAGAAGTTGCCGGGCCCGAATGTCTTGGCAAACCAGGCCGCGCTCGCCTTGGCCGCTTCGTAGTTGCCCTGGCGTAGGTACAGCGCGATTTCCCCGGACAGGCAGGCCGCGAGCCCGACGAGGCCCTCGTGGTGCCGCGCCAGCACTTCCTTGTCGATCCGCGGGCGGCGGTAGTAGCCCTCGAGAAACCCGATCGACGACAGCTTGATCAGGTTCTGGTACCCGATCTTGTTCTTGGCGAGGAGGACGAGATGGGAGTAGGCGGCCGGTGCGTCCGCGACCTTCTCACGCGCATGGCGGCTGCCGAACGCCATGTACGCCTCGAAGCCGAGGATTGGCCGAATCTTCCGGGCCTTGGCCTCTTCGTAGAACGACCAGGCCCCATGCAGGTTGCCGTGGTCGGTGATCGCGAGGGAATCCATGCCCAGCGCCTGGATCCGATCCAGCAGTTCGGGGATCCGGTTGGCGCCGTCGAGGAGAGAGTACTCGCTATGCGTGTGGAGGTGGACGAACGACACCCCGATAAAAATACCGGCGCGGCTCCGCATTGTCAAAACCCGGCGGCATCGTATCTTGCGCGGTCATGCAGTGGGTCGCGCTGGTCTTCTCACTCGGCCTCATGGGCCTCTTCCAGCTGCTCACGCGCGCGGGCCCACTCGAGGCGCGCGCGACGCTCGCACTCGGGTTCCTGTTGCTCGCCGCGCACCTGGGCGGCGATCTCGCCAAACGGTTCCGACTGCCACGCATCACCGGCCTGCTCGTCACGGGGCTCCTCGTCGGCCCGGCGTTCCTCGGTCTCGTGCGCGGCGACGAAGTCGGCGCACTCGGGTTCATTGGCGACGCTGCGGCGGCGTTGATCGCCTTCACCGCCGGCTCGCAGCTCAACCTCGAAATGCTGCGCCAGGGTCGTGGCATGCTGGCGCGCGTCACCGCCGCGTCAATGTTGTTCCCGCTCGCGATCGTCGCCGCCGTGGTGCTCTCGGTGTCGCCGTGGTTTCCCCTCACCGTGCATCAGCCGTTTGGTGATGCCCTCGCCGTCGCGCTGGTGCTCGGCGCGATCGCCGCGGCGTCGTCCCCGACGCTGACGGTGGCCCTGATGGACGAGCTCGGCGCGCGCGGTCCTGTAGCCCGCGCCGTCCTGAGCGTGGCGGCGGCGAAGGACGCGGTCGTCATCGCGGTCTTCGCGCTCATCCTTCTTGTTGCGCGGCCATTGGCGAGCGGCGGGGCGCTGGACTTGAGCGTGGTGGGGAGCGTGCTCCTCTACGGCGTGGCGTCGATCGCCGCCGGCGTGGTCCTCGGCGTGCTCATCTCTCAGTACCTGAAGCTGTTGCGCAGCGATTCGCCGCTCATTCTGGTGGCTGTGGCATTCCTCACAGCCGAAGCCGCGCGCTCCCTTAATTTGGACGTGCTCCTCATCGCGCTCACGGCCGGCTTTTATGTGGTGACCTTCTCCCCAGTGGAGGGGTCGCGGCTCGAGACGCAGCTCAAGCGCGCTGCCGTGCCGGTCTACGCGCTCTTCTTTGCGCTGGCGGGCGCGGGCCTGCAGGTCGGCTTCCTGCGGGACACCTGGGGATGGGTGGTGTTGCTCGTTGCCCTGCGCGCCCTGGGGCTGCGCGTTGGCACTCGCTTTGCGGGACGATCGTCGTTGGTCCCCGCCGGCCTGGCGAACCACGGTTGGTTGGGGCTCATCTCCCAGGCGGGGGTCACATTCGGACTGGCGGCGGCCGCCCGCCGCGCTTTTCCCGAGTGGGGGGTATCTTTGGAAGCGCTGGTCGTCGCCATGATCGGCGTCCACGAGATCGTCGGCCCGCTCTGCTTCCAGCGAGCCCTGCGGCTCACGGGCGAAGTGACTGAGGGGGAACATGTTACGCAGAAGGACCATACCGTTGGGCCTGCTCTCGTTCCTGGGAGCGGCGGCATGTAGCGACGCCGTAAGCCCCAGGCTCCCGCCCTGCACGGACGGGGGATTCCATGTGACGCTCCCAGTCGTCAGCGCCTCCGTTTCCTTCGATCCAGGGACGGCCAACGGTTGCATCGTCTTCCCGGCGAACGGCCCCGCGGACAGCGCCGAGTTCGTCCTCGTTCCGCAGCTCACTACGGGCACGCCCGGAAAGACGTCCACGTACCGTTTGGCCGGCGACACGATCAGGCCCGCGCCCGTCGGCCCGGTGTACTCGGCGTCGTTCGCTTCGCTGGAAGATCTCCCGCCCGCCGAACGGTTCCACCGGTTCCTACGGCTGGGTGACGAGACGCACTGGAGCTCGCTCGATCCTCAGATCGGGCCAAGCCTGCAGGCGGCCCGCTCGCCGGCGGCGCCGGCCGGCCCGCCCGCCATGGGCAGCCAACGCACGTTCAAGGTGTGCGCCAAGCTCAACTGCTCCACGTTCGACAACGTCACGGCCACCGTGCGCGCTCTGAAGAGCAACGTGGCGATCTACGTCGACAACACCGCGCCGCCGGGCGGTCTCGATTCCACGGCGCTGGACTCGCTGGCCATCACGTTCGAGACGCGGCTCTACCCGGCCGATACCGCGGCGTTTGGGCGCGAATCGGACATCGACACGAACTCCGTCGTCATGGTCTTGATGACGAATACGGTGAACAAGCTGGTCACGAGCGCGGCCTGCACGTCGTCGGGATTCGTGGCGGGGTTCTTCTTCGGTGCGGACATCGATCCGGCGTTCGCCAACGACTCGCGCTCCAACAAGGGCGAGATCTTCTACTCGGTCGTCGCCGATCCGGCCGGGACGCTCAGTTGCGCGCACAGCGTGACGTCGGTGCAACGCCTCGTGCCCGTCACGTTCATCCACGAGTTCCAGCACATGATCAGCTTCAATCAACACGTGCTGGTGCGCGGCGGTGACCCCGAGGTACTCTGGTTGAACGAAGGCTTCTCGCACTACGCGGAGGAGCTGGGGGGCCGGACCTACGCGTCGGGGACGCCGGAGTTCTCGCGCTTCGTCATCGGCGATCTGTTCAACGCCTATCAGTATCTCGATTCCACGGAGAAGCATTTCCTATTGCCCACGTCCGGAATCGGCAGCCTCGCCGAGCGCGGCGCGGCCTGGCTCTTCGTCCGGTATGTAGTGGATCGCTATGCCGGCGACACCACGGTGGCGGCGTGGAACGCATTCACGCGGCAGCTCCTTGCCACCACCGACGTGGGTGCGGCGAACATCGCGAACCGGACCGGCGCCACGTTCACCGATGTCGTGACGCGCTGGGCGCTGGCCAACTGGGTGTCCGACCTGCCGGGCTTCTCGGCGCCGGCGTCGCTCAAGTACGATTCGTGGAAGTTCCGCACGACCTATTCCTCGCTCCATACGCAGGACGCCGGGAACTTCCCCAAGACCTTTCCTCTGACACCGCCGACGAGCGCGGGGCGATCGGTGAACATGACCGGCACGCTGCGTGCGGGCTCGGGGGTGTACATGCGAGCGTTCCAAGCCCCGAGCGCGCCCGGCTTCACGCTCCTCTTCAGTAATGGGTCCGGAGGCCCGATCGACCCGACCAACGTCCCGCGGTTGACTGTGATCCGCGTTCGATGACCCCGGTCGCCGGGGTCATCGTGGCCCTGCTGGCGATGCAAACTGAGGGCAGCGTCGTGACGGTGCTGCCCGGCTCGACGCGCTCCGCGGGTTTGGCGGGGGCCGGAGCCGCACTGGTCGGCGAGGCGGGGGCGGTATTCGCGAACCCCGCCGGCATCGCCACGATCCACCATCTCTCCCTCGAAGGGTCGTACGAGCCGTATCTCGCGGGTACCGCCGTCTCGTCTGCCGCCGTCGCGTTGCGCGTGGGCCGTGTGACCTGGGGATTCGGCGCGCAGACCCTCGACTACGGCAGTGAGCCGGAGATCGTGCCCGATCCCGCAACGAGCGGTCGACGCGGCATGGCCACGGGCGCGTCATTCCACCCCTACGAAGCGCTGGCTGTGACGTCGTTGGTGCTGCGACGCGGGCTCCTCGCCTTCGGTGTATCGGCCAAGTACAACCGGCAGCAGATTGGATCCATGGTGAGTGATGCCTGGGCAGGCGACGTCGGTATGGCGGTCGCGATCTTCGACATCGCGGCCTTCGGCGTCAGCGTGCAGAACCTGGGCGGCGACCTCGGCGGCGGCGCGCGCATGCCGCGCCGCACCCGCGCCGGGTTCACGTTCAACTATACGGATCCGCAGGGCGCCTATCGGCTGCTTACGACGCTCGAGGCGCAGTGGACCACGGGCCGAGCGGCCGTCCTCGTCCAGGGTGTCGAGGGCGGCGTCGTGACGGGCGGCGTGGGCCTCGTCGGCCGCCTGGGCTACGCGACGCGACCGGCCGTGACCGATGCCTCACGGTTCACGTTCGGCGGCGGCGTCCTGTTGGGGCACCTGCAGATGGACTACGCCTTCCAGGCCTATCAGGCGCTGGGTGGCGGGACCCACCGCGTGGGAGTGCGATGGACCCCCTAAAGGAACGGGCGCGCCCCCGCTGGGGCCGGCTCCTGAAACGCGTCCTCATGATCGTCGTAGGCGCCGGAGCCGCCATCGTGGTGCTCCTGCTGCTCATCAGCGCCGATGCGCGCTACGTGGCGCGGGCCGGCATCGAGGAAGCCCGGATTCTGCTGCGGCGCCGCTCGATCGAGAAGCTCATCGCCGATTCGAGCCGCCCGGCGGCGCTGCGCCAGCGCCTGCGCTTGGTGCTCGAAGCGCGTCGCTTCGCGGCAGATTCGCTGGGCCTGGCCGTCGGAGCGACCTACACGACGTACGTCGATGTCGGCCGCGACACGCTGCTCCTCGTCCTCTCGGGAAGCCGGCACGACCGGCTACGCGAGGTCACGTGGAGCTTCCCGATCGTCGGCCTTGTGCCGTACAAGGGATTCTTCTCCGCCGATCGCGCGCGGCGGGCGGCGAAGGAGCTGGAGGCGCAGGGCCTCGATGTGTACCTGCGTCCCTCGGGAGCGTTCTCGACGCTGGGGTACTTCAGCGACCCGCTCTTCTCCACCGCGATGAGCCGCGACACGATGGAGCTCGTCGCTACCGTGTTGCACGAGCTGGCGCACAACACGTTGTACGTGAAGAGCCAGACGCCGTTCAACGAAAGCTTCGCCAGCTTCGTGGGATACCGCGGCGCCGAAGCCTTCTTCCGGATGCGGCACGACACGACCGACGCGCGCCGCGCCGCCGCGCGCTGGCGTGACGAGCGCACGCTGGATGTCTTCTACGCCGAGCTGGCGCGGCGGCTCGATTCGGCGTACACCGAAGCGCCGCCCCCGACGGGCGACAAGCTCGAGCGGACGCGCACCACGCTGTTCGGCTGGGCCCGCACGCAGCTGACGGGACCGGTCGGGCAGTCGCTGGAGACGTATGACTGGCGCTGGTTCGCGCAGTCGCCGCTCAACAACGCGGTCGTCATCGCGCAGCGGTTGTATCGGATGGATTTGAATCTCTTCGACGAGGTCTACCTGCAGAGCAATGCGGACATCGCCGAGACGATCCGCGCCATTCAGATTCGGGTGTTCACGCAGCCGGATCGGGATCCGTACCGGGCGTTGTACTCGAGGCCGGGAATGCGGGTCGAGGACTAGTTCCCGCGGAGGCGTTCAGCCTCCGCCACCCGCTGCAACGCAATCCCATAGGCCGCCGTGCGAAACGCGACGGCCTTTTCCTTGGCCATGTCGCGGACCGCCGCGTAGGCCTTGGTGATCGTCGCCTTCAGCTCTTTGTTCACCTGCTCGTGCGTCCAGCGGTACTGCTGGAGGTTCTGTGCCCATTCGTAGTAGCTCACCGTGACGCCGCCGGCGTTGGCGAGGAAGTCGGGGAGCACGGGGATGCCACGCTCCTCGAGGATCGAGTCGGCGGTCGGGGTCGTCGGCTCGTTGGCGCCTTCGACGACGACTTTGCAGTCGACGGTCTTCGCGTTGGCTTCCTTGGTGATGACGCCGCCCAGCGCGGCCGGCACGAGCCATTCGCAGGGAATTGTCCACAACTCCTCGTTGCTGATGCGCTTGCCGCCCTTCCACTCCGAGACGGGACGCTTTTGGGCGACGTGGGCGAGCAGGCCCGGAATGTCGAGCCCCTTGTCGTTGTGGATCCCGCCTTCCACGTCGCTCACCGCCACGACCTTGGCGCCTGACTCGACATCGAGCAGCCGCGCCAGGTGGCTGCCGACGTTCCCAAAGCCCTGAATGACGACGCGCCCGCCTTTGAGCGGGATGCCGAAGTCGCGCGCGTATTCCTCCATCACGTACATGACGCCGCGGCCCGTCGCCTCTTCGCGGCCCAGCGAGCCGCCGAGGGAGATCGGCTTCCCCGTGACCACGGCGGGCGTGTAGCCCTGGCGGCTCGAGTACTCGTCGAGGATCCAGGCCATCACCTGCGCGTTGGTGTTGACGTCAGGGGCCGGGATGTCGCGGTAGGGACCCAGCACGATGGCGATGCGTTGCGTGAAGCGGCGCGTCAGACGCTCCAACTCGAGCTTCGAGAGCTTCTTGGGGTCGACGGTGATGCCCCCCTTCGCGCCACCGAACGGGATGTCCATCAGCGCCGTCTTCCACGTCATGATCGTGGCGAGGCCCAGAACCTCGTCGTGGTCGGCCTCCGGGTGAAAGCGGATCCCCCCCTTGCAGGGGCCGCGCGCGCCGTTGTGCTGGATGCGATACCCCGTGAACACCTCGATCCGGCCGTCATCCATTCGCACCGGTACCTCGACCGTCACCTCACGGAACGGCGCCAACAGAATGCGCCGCATGTACGTCTCGAGGTTGATGATGTTGGCGGCTTTTTCGAAGTGTGATGCGACAATCGCCTTGCCCGACATGGGGGCGCGGGGTGCAGCAGGTGCGGTCACGACGGTCTCCGGAGGCAGCGGCCCGCCAAGCGGGCCCCGGGATGTTGGGCTTCGGACAAGGCGTGCGCGGGGTTGGGCGCGCGCATACGGCGCTGCCCGGCGTCGGTGAGGACGCCGATCACGTCGGGCCCCTCCCCCGTCGCTCCACCAGCGCCCGCCTCGGCGGGATACTCCAGGACGAACACGAGGCCCGTGCTCTCGGCCTGCACGGCGCCGGCGAGCTTGCTCCAAGTCCGGTCGTCGGCGTTCGCCGTGGCGGCCACGACGAGGGGGACGGCCGCGGGATCGAAGCCATCGGGGCCGGCGAGCGGCGCCCCCAGGCGCTCAGCGAGATCGCTCCAGACAGGAAAGGAGGGATCGACCGCGATCACCTGCCCGAATTGCCATCCCGAGTCCTCGGCGACTTCGGCGAAGGTCGCGACCAGGGTCGCGTCCCCCGGGGGGACAGGGCCGGCGTCAGGGGCCAGGACGACGGCCCCCGTGTCGGCGAACCAGCGTTCGCCGGGGCCAAGATCGTCAGGTTTGCGAGGGGCGTAGAAGGCGTAGCGGCGAGTCGCGGCGATCTCCCGTTCTGCGTCGGCTCGCTGCTCGGGATGCTCCGCCGCCTGCGCCGCGCCTTCGAACGCCACTTCGGCCGCCTGGTAGCGCCCGGCGTCGCGCAGCACCCGGCCGCGCAGCTTGAGGGTCTCCGTGTGCGGCTCGAGCGCAAAGGCCCGGTCGAGCGCCAAGAGCGCTCGGTTCTTGTCGCCGAGCTTGTACGCGGCCCAACCCAGCTCGTGCCAGACGAGCGCCAGATCGGGGTCTGCCTCGACGGCGCGCTCCAGGGCTGCCAGCGCGTCGGGATAGCGGCCCAGCTCGACCAGAGCGGCGCCTTGCAGCGTCAGGGCGAAGCCGGTCTCGCCGAATTGTGCGCGCGCGCGCTCGGCGAGCTCGAGGGCCGCTGCGCTCCGTCCACTCGCGCGCAACAGCTCGAAATACTCGGCCCAACACACTTTCAGATCGGGGTGCGACGACAGCAGGCTCGTGTAGGCGGACTCCGCATCGGCGGTGCGACCTTCCCGCGCCAGCCACCGCGCCCGCGCCATCGCCCGCTCGCTTGGCGCGTCGGGGAACAGGTCGTAGGACGCCGTGGTCCGCATGGCCCTGAATCTACCCCTCACTCACTCGCTGGCTAGGCGAGCCCGGCCTCCCTACATTGCGCCCATGGATCGAGAACGTTTGCTGCGCGAGCTGAGCGAATTCTTGCGCATTCCATCGGTGTCCACGTTGCCCGCGCACGACAACGACTGCCGCGCCGCCGCGGAGTGGGTTGCCGCCGAGCTGCGGCGGCTCGGCTGCTCGGAGGTCGAGTTCCTCGGCAGCGAGAAACATCCAGTCGTGTGGGGAGTCGGCCCGCACGTGCCCGGCGCACCGACGCTGCTCTTGTATGGCCACTACGACGTGCAGCCGCCCGATCCGCTGAATGAGTGGACGACACCGCCCTTCGAGCCCACGGTCCGCGACGGCCGTCTCTACGCACGCGGTTCCGCCGACGACAAGGGTCAAGTCTTCGCCCTGCTCAAGGCGATCGATGAGGGCCGGGGGGGCCGGCCGCCCGTCAACTTCCGGTTTTTGATCGAAGGCGAAGAGGAGTTCGGGTCGAAGGTGCTCTTCGACTTGCTGAAACGCGAGCCGCAGCGCACTAAGGCCGACGTCGCGCTCGTCGCCGACATGTCGTACGTCGCGCCGGCGTGGCCCGCGGTCTATTCGACCCTGCGCGGCCTCTGCTACGCCGAGATCACGGTGCGGTCCGCAAAGAGCGACTTGCACTCGGGGGAGTACGGCGGGGCTGCGCCCAACGCGCATGAGGAGCTGGCCCGCCTCTTGGGCCGTTTGAAAGGCGAGGACGGCCGGGTCAACATTCCGGGGTTCTATGGGCCCGTGAAGGCGCCTTCCAAGTCCGAGCTGGCGGCGTGGAAGAAGCTGCCGTTCAAGGAGAAAGACTTCCTCGCCAAGCGCGTGCAGGCCAAGGGACTGACGGGCATCAAGAAGTACTCGGTGCTGGAACGGCTCTGGGCCCTCCCCACCTTCGAGATCCACGGGATTCTGGGGGGATTCACGGGGCAGGGCGCGAAAACGGTGATTCCCGCCGAAGCGACCGCGAAGGTGAGTCTCCGGCTAGTCCCGAATCAGAAACTCACGAAGGTGCAGCAGCAGGTAGCGGCGGCGGTGAAGCGATTCGCGCCCAAGCACGTGACGGCAACCGTGAAGTTCTTGCACGGCGCCGACCCGGCGCAGATCAACCTGGATCACCCGTCCTTCAAGCTCCTCGACCAGGCCTTCCGTGAGGTGACCGGCCGGGGCACCGTGCCGGCGCGGGCGGGGGGATCCATTCCCGTGGTGCCGGCCCTCGGCGCGAGCGGGGCGCCCGTGATCCTGACGGGCATCGGCCTTCCCGACGACCGGCTGCACGCGCCCAACGAGAAGCTCGACCTGAAACAGTTGTGGGATGGGATCGAGGTGTTCAAGCGCTTCTATGCGCTGCTGGGAGCGTCGCGCTAGCCGCCCAGGTTCTTGCTGGCGTTCCGAAACTTGTTGATCTCGTGTTGTGTCAGCCCGCGGCCGCCGTACCGCTCTTCGGTCCACGGATCTCCGCGCATGTGATAACCGTTCTGCTCCCAGAAGCCGGGGATGTCCTCGTCGAGCAGCTCGAACCCCCGCACCCACTTGGCGCTCTTCCAGAGGTAGAGATGCGGCACGAGCAATCGTGCCGGCCAGCCGTGGTCCGGCGTCAGCCACTCGCCGCCCCACTTGAGCGCGATCAGGTTGTCGGGCCGATCGAGATCGGAGAGCGGCAGGTTGGTCGTGAACCCCTGCTCGGCGACGACGAGGCAGAATTTCGCCGTCGGCTTGAGTCCCGCCCGCTCGAGCAATACCTGCACCGGCACACCCTCGAACGTGTTGTCGAGCCGGCTCCAGGTCGTGACGCAATGCATATCGCACACGACCGTCTTGCGGGGCAGGGTCAGCAGCTCGTCGTACGTGATCGAGAACGGCTTGTCGACGAGGCCCGACACCATGAACGTCCACTTGGTGGTGTCGACGCGCGGGACATTACCGTAGTGCAGGACGGGCCATTTGGTTGTGAGGATCTGGCCAGGGGGAACTCGGTTTCCCACGCTCAAGCGTGCGCCCACACACCACTGCGCCTAAGGCGCAGTGCTTCATCGGGCCCATCCTTCAGGACGGGATCGGCTGCGAAGGCGCTTTTGCATCCAGCAACCACCGCGGTGACCGCCTCCTCCCAATTCCCGTTTCCTGTTTCCCGTTCGACCGACGTCATCTCGACCCCCGGAATCCCGCAGGGGACGATCCGTTGAAACTCCGCGAGATCAGTGGTCACGTTGAGGGCGAACCCGTGCCACGTCACCCATTTCTTCACGTGCACGCCGATGCTCGCGATCTTCTTCCCCCGCGTCCACACCCCGGTGTAGCCCGGATTCCGCTCGGCGGGAATGCCGAGCGTTGCGAGCGCGTCGATCAAGGCCTGCTCCAGGGTCCGCAGGTACCAGTGCAGGTCTTGCCTGTAGCCGCTCAAGTCGATGATGGGGTAGCCGACGAGCTGGCCCGGACCGTGAAATGTCACGTCGCCGCCCCGCTCGACCTCGAAGACATCCACGCCGGCGGGCCGCAGCACGTGGGATTCTTGAGAATTGCGACCGAGCGTCACGACAGGGGGGTGCTCGAGGAGCAGCAGGAGATCGTGCGGGAGACGTCCTTCGATGCGGGCCTGCGCCAGATTGCGTTGCCAGTCGAGCGCTTCGGCGTAGGGCACCAGGCCCGCCTCGATGACCTCCAGTTTGCGGCCGACTCGCCCGGTCATGCGCCGGTTCCTTTGACCGCCCACCGGCTCCCCAGGATGCCCAGGGCGAGGCTTGCGCATCCCCACAGCGTGAGACCGATGACTCCGCCCAGCCCGTGAGCCAATGCGGCGAGAAAGCCGATCAGGAGGGCACCGATGGCGGCCAGTATTCCGATCACGCCGCGCTGCCAGATGTTGTCGATGCCGCGGCTACGGACCCAGCCGAAGAACGCGCCCAACGCGATCCCGGCGCCCACGCCGGTCCAGAGCGGGTCGTCGCCGACGTAGCGCCAGTACACTGGGTCCACACGGTCTCGCAGGACGGTCACGATCCCTTGGGCCAAGGTCATTGCCGCGCCGCCGAGTCCGACACCCGTCGCCAGCGCGCCCAGGCCGATGGCGAGCGGATCCTTGACCGCGTCCTGGACGGGCTCGTTCACATGTCGATGACCCGGCCGAGCGAATCGAGCGCCGCCTGGGCCACCGCCTCCGACATCGTCGGGTGCGCGTGGATCGCCAGCTCGATCTCCTCAACCGTGTACTCGTTCTCACGCGCCACGGCGAGCTCGTGAATGATCTCCGAGGCGTGCCCGCCCACGATGTGGGCGCCGAGGATCTCGCCGTACTTCTTGTCGCGCAGGACCTTCACGAATCCCTCGGTCTCGCCGGTCCCGCGCGCCCGCCCGCTCGCCGAGAACGGAAACCGTCCGGCGACGTAGTCAAGCTTCCGTTCCTTGCACTGATCTTCCGAAAGGCCAATGCTCGCCACTTCGGGGTGGCAGTAGGTGACGCTCGGGACGTTGTCGTACCTGATGGCATGCGGCTTCTGACCGGCGAGCAGCTCGGCGACGAAGACGCCCTCGCGTTGGCCCTTGTGCGCCAGCATCGGCGGCCCCGCGACATCGCCGATGGCGTAGTAACCCGGCGTTGTCGTTTGGAGATTCTTGTCGACCTTGATGAAGCCTCGATCGGTGACCTGAATACCGCACTCCGCGAGGCCGATGTTCTCGGTATTCACGGCGCGGCCGGCCGCCATCAGCACAGCGTCCGCGGCGATCGACTTCTTCTCACCTCCTGCTTCGACGTCCAGCGTCACCTTGTCTTTGGCGACGGTCGCCTTGGTCACCTTCGCGCCGGCGATCACCTCGATGCCGCGCTTCTTGTAGCTCTTGACCAGCGCGTCAGAAGCCTCGGCATCCTCGAGCGGCAGGATGCGGGGCAGGGCCTCGATTAGGGTGATCTTGACGCCGAAGGCATTGAAGATGTCCGCGAACTCCATCCCGACGGCGCCGGCCCCGACGATCGCCAATGACGCGGGCACCTTTTCCATCAGCAGCGCCTCGTCAGAGGAGATGACCGTCGTCTTGTTGATCTCGAGACCGATCTGGGGGATGCCCTTCACGCGGGAGCCGGTGGCGATCAGGACAGCCTTCTTGGCCTCGTAGACGTCGCTCCCGACCTTGACCTTCTTGCCGGGCTGCAGCACACCGCTGCCCTTCACGACCGTGACCTTGTTCTTCTTCATCAGGAACTCGACGCCCTTCGAGTTCTGATCGCTCACCCGTCGCGACCGCCTCATCGCGACGCCGTAGTCGGTCTTGACGCTCCCGACCTCGACGCCGAAGTCCTTCGACTCCTTGAGCAAGTTGGCGATGTAGGCGGAGTGGAGCAGGGCTTTGGTGGGGATGCATCCGATATTGACGCACACGCCACCGAGCTTTTCGCGCTCGACGAGCGCGACCGTCATGCCCAGCTGGGCCGCGCGGATCGCCGCGACGTAACCAGCGGGTCCACCACCGAGAATCACGACATCGAAGGTATTCGCCACAGAATCCCCTTACAGAAGCATGGCCAGCGGGTTTTCGAGCATTTGTTTGAGAGTCTTCAGGAACTGCGCCCCAGTTGCCCCGTCGATCACGCGATGATCGCAGCTCATCGTGAGCCGCAGGCGGCGCCGCACGACGACCTGACTGCCCTCGGCGACCGGCTTCGCGACGATCGACCCGACGGCGATGATGCCCGCCTCGGGTGGGTTGATCACCGCCGTGAATTGATCGATGTCGAACATGCCGAGGTTCGAGACGCTGAACGACGCGCCCGTGTACTCCTCGGGCTTGAGCCGGCGGTTCCGGGCGCGTTGCGCGAGCTCACGAGCCTCGGTGCCGATCTCCAGCAGACTCTTGCGGTCGGCGTCGCGAATCACCGGAGTGATCAAGCCGTCTTCCACGGCGACGGCCATCCCGATGTGCACTTCGTTCCAGTAGCGGATGTGGTCTTCCTGGAACCACGCGTTGCACGCGCGGTGCTTCGTCAGCGCGATCGCGACCGCTTTGATCACGATGTCGTTGAACGACACCTTGCCCTGATCGCCGAGCTGTTTGTTCAGGGCGTCGCGGGCTTCCGCGGCGCGCTCCATGTCCACTTCGGTGGTGAGGAAGAAGTGGGGGATGGGCCCGATGGAGGCCGCCAGGCGCTTCGCGATCGTCTTGCGGATCTGGGTGAGGGGGACGTCGTCGTACGCCGCCCCACTTCGCACTACGGGGACGGGGGACGGGGGACGAGTGACGGGTGCCGCCCCTTCGAGATCGCGCTTCACGACGCGCCCACCCGGACCCGACCCTTGGAGGCGTGCCAGGTCGACGCCCGTTTCCTTCGCGATGCGTTTGGCGAGCGGCGACGCTTTGACGCGAGACGCATCGGCAACGACGGAGACGACTGGGGCCGCTGCGGGTGTTGGCGCGGGTGTGGCTGACGGTTGAGGGCTGACTGCTGGCGGCTTAGCCACCGCCGGCGCCGCCGCGCTCGCTCCGTCAACCTTCTCACCGGGCTGACCGATGTACGCCACGACATTCCCCACCGGCACCGTGGTTCCCTCGGCCACCATCACGCTGATCAACTGGCCGTCGGCGCGGGCAACCAGCTCCATGACCGCCTTGTCGGTCTCCACCTCGGCGAGGGTGTCGCCGGTCTTCACGGCGTCGCCCTCTTTCTTCGTCCATTTGACGAGGCGCCCTTCTTCCATCGTGGGCGACAGGGCCTCCATGTGGACTTTGGTGGCCATGAGGGGACCTACTCGAGGTAGAGGACGCGCCGCGCCGCCGCGGCGACCTTCTCGGGCGACGCCTTGGCGGCGCGCTCGAGATGCTTGTTGTACGGCATCGGGACGTCGGCCTGCGTCACGCGTTGCACGGGGGCATCGAGGTGGTCGAACGCGTCGCGCTGAATGATGTCGACGACCTGCGCGCCGATGCCGGCGTGCGGCCAACCCTCTTCCACCACGACGGCGCGATTCGTTTTGGACACCGACGTAACAATCGCCGTCTCATCAATCGGACGCAGCGACCGCAAGTCGACGACCTCAGCGGACACGTTCTGCTCGGCGAGCTGTTCGGCGGCCTTGAGCGCGACCGAGACCGTCTTCGAGTGACAGATGAGCGTGACGTCGGTGCCTTCGCGCTTCACGTCTGCCTGGCCGATCGGCACGATGTGCTCACCCTCGGGGACCTCGCCCTTCAGGTTGTAGAGCATCTCCCCTTCGAGCACGATCACGGGATTGTTGTCGCGGATTGCGGACTTGAGGAGCCCCTTGGCGTCGGCGGGCGTCGCCGGCGCGACGACCTTGAGGCCGGGGATGTGCGCGAGCCAGCTCTCCCAGGCCTGTGAGTGCTGCGACGAGAGCTGCAGCGCGGCCCCGTTGGGACCGCGGAACACGATCGGCATGCGCAGCTGCCCGCCCGACATGTACAGCATCTTGGCTGCGGCGTTGACGATCTGGTCGAGCGCGAGCAACGCGAAGTTCCACGTCATGAACTCGATCACGGGCCGCAGCCCCGCCATCGCCGCTCCCACGCCGATCCCGGCGAACCCCAACTCGGCAATCGGCGTGTCCACCACGCGCTGCGCCCCGAACTCCTCGAGCAGCCCGCGGCTCACCTTGTAGGCTCCCTGGTAGACACCCACTTCCTCGCCCATGAGAAAGACGGAGGAGTCGCGCTGCATCTCTTCGCGCAGCGCCTGGTTCAGGGCATCACGGTACGTGAGCGTCGGCATCAGTCGGCCAACACGTCGTTGTAGAGCTCGGCGACCTCGGGATCGGGACTCTCATCCGCGAACTTCACGGCTTCGTCCACCTCGGTGTGGATCTCGGCGTCCATTGCGTCGAGCGCCGCCTGGTCGATTACCTTCTCTTCCTTGAGCTTCTCGGCGAGCTGGGTGATCGGGTCCTTCTTCTTCTGCTCCTCGACTTCGTCCTTGGTGCGGTAGACACCGTGCAACGGGTCCGACATCGAGTGCCCCATGTAGCGGTAGGTGCGAACCTCGAGCAGCGTGGGATCGCCGCCTTTGCGCGCCCGCTCGACGGCCCGGCGCGTCGCATCGTAGACCGTGAGCACGTTCATGCCATCCACCGCCTCAGCGGCCATGTCGTAGCTCTTGGCGTGCTGCACGACGTCCGTCACCGCGGCCACGCGCTCGAACGCCGTGCCCATGCCGTAGCGGTTGTTCTCGCACAGGAAGATCACCGGCAGCTTCCACACCGACGCCATGTTCAGCGTCTCGTGGAATGCGCCGATGTTCACCGCGGCCTCGCCGAAGTAACAGATGCACACCTGATCGCCGCCCTGATACTTGTTGGCGAAGGCGATGCCGGCCGCGAGGGGAATGTGGCCTCCCACGATGCCGTGGCCGCCCATGAAGCGACGCTGCGCATCGAACAGGTGCATCGACCCGCCCTTGCCCTTCGAGCAGCCCGTCGCTTTGCCGAACAGTTCCGCCATCACCGCGCCGGCGGGGATTCCCCGCACCAGCGCCTGACCATGTTCGCGGTACGAGCAGATGGCGTAGTCGTCCTCGCGCAGCGCGCTGAGCGAGCCGACGGCCACGGCTTCCTGTCCGATGTAGAGGTGACAGAAGCCGCCGATTTTTCCGAGCGCGTAGGCCTCGGCCGCCTTCTCCTCGAAGCGACGGACGAGCAGCATCTGCCGCAGCATAGTGAGGTGCAGCTTGGACGCGGCGCTCACGCTTTGGCCGCCTCGACCTGCTCCCACGCGTGGTAGCTCGACCGCACCAGCGGACCCGATTCGACGTGCCGGAATCCCAGCCCCAGGCCGAACCGCTTCAGCTCGGCGAACTCGTCGGGCGTGTACCAACGCGCGATCGGTAAATGCTGATCGGAGGGACGCAGGTACTGACCCAACGTCAGGATGTCCACGCCTTGTGAGCGAAGATCGCGCATCGAGCCCAGCAGCTCGTCCCACTCTTCGCCCAGTCCGCAAATGATTCCCGACTTGGTGAGGAGGCCGGGGTCGTACTCTTTGGCGCGCGCGAGCAGCTCGAGCGCGCGGGGGTAGCGACCGCCGGGGCGGGCGATCCGATAGAGGCGCTCGATCGTCTCGAGATTGTGATTCAGGATGTCCGGCTTGGCGTCCACCACGATCCGCAGCGCCGCGGGGTTGCCCTTGAAGTCGGGGATCAGGATTTCGATCGACGTGTCGGGGAGCCGGCGGCGGATCTCGGCGATGCAGGCGGCGAAGATCTCCGCGCCCCCGTTGGCCAGGTCGTCACGATCTACGCTCGTGATGACGACGTGCCGCAGCCCCATCTGCTCGACTGCTTCGGCCAGCCGGACCGGTTCTCCCAGATCGAGGGCCTTTGGCGTGCCGTGCGCCACCGCGCAGTAGGCGCAGTTTCGCGTGCACACGTCCCCCAGGATCATGAAGGTCGCCGCCTTGTGCTCCCAGCATTCGCCGATGTTGGGGCAGTGCGCTTCCTCGCAGACCGTGTGGAGCTTCAGGTCGCGCATCATGCGCTGTAAGGCGACATAGGTGGGGCCCCCGGGCGCTTTGACCTTGAGCCAGGCGGGCTTGCGCTGAGGCTCGGTGGGCGACGCGATCTGGATTAGGGGAAGGGCCATGGGCCCCAGAAGATAGTGAGCACGAGACTGCACGGGTAGGCCAAAATTCAACCGTCTGGTTGATCTCCAAGCTTCCGTTTGATCCGGCGCAGCTCTTCCTCCACCTGCTCGGAAGTGCTCAGCGTTCCGTCGGCGATCTCGGCAATCTCCTCGGCGTCACGCCACTGCCGCTCCAGCTCGGCGACCTCGGCGCGTTCGTCCACCGCCATTTCGAGGGCCAGCCGGCGCTCGGGGCGCAGGGACCGAAGCGTCAGCTCCCGCTTCGCGACGTCGTGCATCAGCCGGTCGGCGCCCCCGACCTGGTCCACGACCCGGGCCGCGTCTTCAGCCCGGCGGCGGCCGCTGCGCGTGACGTTCAAGTACGTGAGGCCCTGGCGGAGCACCTGGACCGCATCGGCGCCCGTCAGTTGAGCACCTTCGCGGCGACAGCTCGGGCAACTGAGGAGGACCGCCACCTCCGAATGGGCGTCGGGAACGACGCGCGCGTGCTGGACGTGCTTGGCGCGAAGTTGCATGAGCGTGCCGCAATGAGCGCAGATCGGAGGTTCGGCGAGCGACACCTTCCGCCTGCCGACCATCCCGATGTACATCTGGTCGACGACGTTGTGGAGATTCCAGACGAACACGCCGAGCCCGCCTCCAGCGGCGACATTCGCGGCGATACCGAGACCCACTGCCGCCACGGTCAGAGGGAGTACGACCTTCATGCGCTCGCGCTGCCGGGTGCGCAGCCGCTCGCCATAGCGCCAGGTCGCCAGCTCGACGCGCAGCGGCTTGCCGACGCGGACGAAGTCGTAGCGCTGCCAGCGGATCAGCGCGACTTGCTCGGTGGACGCCACGACACGGCTGCCTCCCCGGTCGTCCCGCGCGGCTCGGGCGACCGACTCGATGCGCTCGAGGCGATCGTCGAGGGGCGTGAGATTCCAGCGGCTGCACTTGGAGCACACGACCCAGAGCCGCCCGCGCCATTCGTCGAAGGCCAGACGGCGGCCGACGCCGAGCCCCGAAGGGCCCCCGTCGCCGTCGAAGGGTGCGTTGCAGAAGGCGCAGGTCTTGAACATGTCAGCGCGCGGCCGCGAAGGGCGTAATGTCCACCTCGCACTCGCCGTGCGCGAGCAGATCCCCGATGACCTCACCGGTCAACGCCGCGAGCAGAATGCCGTTGCGGCCGTGTCCCGTTGCGAACCAGAGGCCCTCGGTGTCGGGATCGGCGCCGACGATGGGGCGGCCGTCGGGCGTCAGGGGCCGGAGGCCCGCCCACGTGCGGGTGGGACGCGCCTTCCCGAGCGTCGGCAGGAGGCGGGTCGCGGCCGCTACGACCTGATCGATTCCCGCGTCGGTGACGCGGCCGTCGAAGCCGGCGTGCTCCATGGTGCTCCCCATCAGCGCCTCGCCGCCGCGTGCCAGCACGTAGCCATGGTCGGCGTACAGGATCGACGGGGGCGTTCCCTCGGGCCACGGGGCGGCCGCCATCTGCCCGCGCACGGGCTCGACCGGGAGGGGCCGACGCAATCCGGCGATGCCGGGAGACCATGCGCCCGCCGCGATCACCACGTGCGACGCGTCGATCGTCCGATCACGCAGCGCGACGCCGGTCGCGCGCTGATCCGCGACGATCACGCGCACGACGCGCTCGGGGACGATGGTGACGCCGAGTCGGCGCGCGTCGGCGAGGAGGGCCTTGGTCAGCGCGGCGGGATCGACGGCCCCGTCTTCGGGGGCGAAGAGCGCTCCACGGGCGCCCGGGGCGGCACCGGGATAGCGCTCCGCCAGCTCGTCGGGCTCGAGCCAGTCGCAGCGCAGGCCCGCCTGGCGCTGCTGGGCCACATCGTCTCGCACCTGAAGAGCCACAGCGTCGTCGAACGCGATGCGTGCGATCCCGGAGCGCCAGAACCCGATGTCGAGGCCCGTCGTCTCGCGGAGCGCCGCCGCAAGATCTTCATAGAGATCGCGGCCCCGCACGCCCAAGGCGCGGATGGCGTCGTCGCTGGGCTCGATCTGGGCGGCCAGCATGCCGGCCGAGGCAGGGGAGGCGGCGGCGCGGTCGGGACCAGGCTCGCACAGGGCGACTTGCAGGCCCCGCAAGGCGGCGGCGCGGGCGCAGGCGGCGCCGATCACGCCGCCACCGACAACGATCACTTCACAGGACGAAACTTTGTGCGACATTTAGGCGTACGCCCGCTGGAGACGTACCGGACACCACGGAGGGTACCATGTTCCGGAGTATTCTAGGCTTTGCGATTCTCGCCGTCGTTGCATGGCTCGCCCTGAAGCTGGTCTTCGGCGTGCTTGGCACCCTGGTTGGGCTCGCGATGACCGTGCTGTGGCTCGCCGCGATCGGCTTCCTCTTCTATCTCGCGCTCCGTCTCATCAGTCCGAGCACTGCGGACAAGCTGCGGGACATGATCAAGGGACGTTCCGCCGCCTAGCGATCCCACGGGAGCAGTTGGCTGGAGTGCAGGTGCACGATCTTCCAGCCACGCTCCCGTCGTTCGAACACCATCGTCGCCCGGCCCGCTTCGGCCAGGCGCTGCTGCATGTTGGTCCACCGGTAGTCCATCAACACCCAGGCAAACCCACCCTCCAGGGTCACGGTCGCTCCCAAGACGGTGACCTGGCCGCCGGCGCCGACGCCCGCCAATCGCGGGGCGGCGAGGCGCATGCGTGCGTTCGCGACGACCACTGCATCGGGTGCGTAGAGACTGTCGGCAGCGGGGTCGCTCTTCGCATCGAGTCCGACCGCCAAGCGCGCCATCGTCTCGATGGCATCCGGTGTCGCGGCGGCTTCGGTGCCCCGCGGCGTAACGGTGCGAGTGACGCACGCGCCGCTCAGCAACGCAACGGCTAGCAGGACGTAGGGGCGCCGCATGCTGCGCGCCTACCGCGCGTCCAAGCGTGACAGCACGGCCCAACTGATCAAGGGGAACAGAATCTCGTGATGGCCGGTGAGCTGGACGCCGCGGCCGCCGGCCAGCGTTGGTCGCTCGACCACGTTGACGCGGGGCCGGTAGTGGCGCTGCATGTCGCAGTCGCACGCGGTGAAGTTCTTCGGCTTCCCACCGTTCAGGTTGCGGGCGATGGTCAGGGCCTTGAGGAACACCTCAGGCATGACGACGGCGCTTCCCAGGTTCAGGACCACGCCGCCATCATCGAGCGCGGGCAGGGCTCCGGCGAGTCGCTTGAAGTCGCGGTGACTCGTGGCGCCGAGTGTCGCGCCGTCGGCCGTCGGGTGTTGATGAATGATTTCGGCGCCGACCGCCGCGTGCACCGTGACCGGGACGCCCAGCTCGGCGCACGCGACGAGCACCGACACGGCGCGGCCCGGAAGATCCTTCCGCGCGCGCAGGGTTTCGGCCAACGCTTCGCCCGCGCCCTGATCGTGCTTGGCGCCGCGCGCGAGCGCGGCATTCATGTCGCGGCCCGTCTCCTCCGCCATCCCGAAAGTCCCGTCGCCGAGTCCCGCCGCGACGTCTTCGCTAGTGCCGCCGAATGCGGCCAGCTCGAAGTCGTGGATTGCGGCGCTGCCGTTCATCGCGACGTGCGTCACCGCCTTGCGCCGCATCAGCTCGATCAGCAGCGGGCCGAGGCCGACCTTGATGACATGCCCACCCAGCATTGCCACGACCGCGCGCGTCCCGGCCGCCGCCGCCCACGCATCCACGACGAACCTCGCGTCCTGCGCGGCAAGGATCGACGGGAGCGAACTCCAAAAAGCGTCGAAGGACCTATCCGAGCCGGGAGGATGCGCGAGCAGTGAGGGATCGACTTTGTTGGAGCGGCGGGCGATGGGGACGGTCTTGAGGCGGGCGAAGTCTGCTTCGCGGTAGTCCGTCATGGCTGCTCCGGAACGGAAAGCTCCTTGAGCTTCAACGTGACCTGACCGAACGAGAAGTTGGACTGGATCGCCAGGACGAGGCGGCGGGCGTCGTCGGAGAGCCAGATGCGCGTCTCCGAGCGCTCGGAAAAGATGCCGCGTCCCTGCGGAATCTTGGGGCGCACCACGATCGCGTTCCATTTCTTGCCAGCGACACTCACCCGCTCGCGTCCCAGGACCTCGATGATCACGGGATTGCGGTCGGGTCGGAAATAGCGCGCGTACTCGTAGCGCTTGCCGATCTCGAGCGGGAGGGTGCGGACCCAGTACAGGAATGCCGCGTCGTCGAGCGGTTGCGCCACCGTCGCGAACGTCGTGTCGCGACCCGCCTCACGATAGAAGCCCGAGTCAGGGAAAATCTCGTAGGTGCGCTCGCGATGCCGGTCGCGCTCGTCCTGCACCGAACGGAAGCGGCGCGATTGGAAGTCGTGACGTCCGACCCACGACTCGAGTGTCTGGTCGAGGTGATACCAGAGGGCGCCGCCGGAAATGCGGAACTGCATGTGCACCGTTTCGATGCCGCGCAGGGTGTCGATCCCCATCACTTCCATCATGGCCGTCCCGACGGAGAAGATGCCATACTTGGCGCCGTAGGTCAGCCGTTCCCCCACAGGGAAGGGCACGGCGGCGACCGTCGCGGCGGCCGGCAGACTCGCGTGCGCTGAATCCTGACCGTCGAGCGCTAACGGCGCTGCGAGCAGCGCGAGCGCGACGGCGGCGCTGCGCGCCGCGCGTACCACGCCTCGGCCGCGCCACGCCGCGACGAGCTGGTGCCAGGGCGTCAGGCGCGAGGGCCGCTGCTGCAGGTCGTAACGGGCCGACGTCGCGACCGTCTCGATGCGCCGCGCGTGCGGCGTGAGCCGCGCGAGCAGCTCGGCGTTGGCGCACCAGCCTTCGGTCGTCAACAGGGGCCCTGTGGCGCCGCCGGCGCGCTGCGTGGCTTGGCGCAGCACGGCCAGCCGCAGCGCCGCGAAGCCCGAAACACTGTCCCGGATGCCGGTCACGGAGAGCAGACGCGGAGCGAAACGGCGCACCCAGCGCTCGCCCCACGACCGGGTGCCGAGGGAGCGCTCCACCTCACCGACCACGAGATCGGCGCCAGACTCGAGGCGCTTCACCATCTCTTCCATCGTCTCGGGGGCGTGCACGAAGTCGGCGTGGAGCGTGATCGCGCAATCGCGCTTGGGCCGGTCGGTGCGCTGTAGCGCCTGCCGCAACAGCTCCTCGAGGCTCCGCGCGTACCCCTGGCGGTCTTTGTGGGTGACGAGGGTCATCGGCAGGACGCGGCCGTAGGAGGCGAGGATCTCGCCCGTCCCGTCCGTCGACCCGTCGTCGCACGCCAGAATGTGGTACTCCCGCGCGAACGCGGTGAATACCTGCCGCACCTTCCAGAGCACGAGCCCCGCGGTGCGTGCTTCGTTGTGGACCGGGACGCAGACGTAGATCATGGCCCTGCAATCTAGAGGAGTGACCGATAGACGTCCAAGACACCCTGCGCCATCGCCGAGGCGGTGAACCGCGCGGGGAGCGGGACGGGGGCCCGGTGATCGAGTGCCGCGACCACCTTGTCAGCGAGGGCCGTGGCATCGCCCACCGGTACGAGAGCGGCGGCAGGCAGGATCTCCGGAATTCCACCTGCCGCCGTCGCGACGACGGGTTTCTCGAGCGCCAGCGCATTGAGGATCACGCTACCCAGCCCTTCTTCTTTGGATGACATCACGAAGACGTCGCACTCCCGAATCAACGCGTCGGCCTGCTCTACATACCCCAGCAGGTGGACTCGGTCGGCTAAGCCGAGACGGCCGATCTCCGCTGTGAGGGACCCGCGCAGCACGCCCTCGCCGGCGATCGCCCAATGAAGGTCGGGGCGCGCGACCCGGGCGTGCCGGGCGGCGCGCAGCAGCGTGTGCTGGTCCTTGTGATCGACGAGGGCCGCGACGTTGACAACGAGCGGCGTCCCCGCGGGCAGGTGGAGCCGCTGGCGGATGTTGGCGGGCTCCTGGGCGGCGCGGCCGACTTCGTACGGATCGATGCCGTCGGGGATGACGGTGACCTCGCCGGCCGCCCGGCCGTCAGACACCAGCACATCCTTGACCGCGGCCGATACCGCCACGACGTGATCGGCGCGGATCCAGGCGCTGTCGCCGGCGAGGAGCCGCGTCAGGCCGCTCCGCCGCCGGATGTGAAAGTCGACGCGGCGCGTGCCGAGCACGCGCGCCAACGTGTCCTTGAACTCCTGCGCCGCCGGCGCAATGAACACCCAGGCCAGCAGCCCAAGCCAGCGTCGCGCCTGGAGGGCGAGCCACAGCGCGTGACCGTCGTGTGCGTGGATGATGTGTGGTCGAAAGCGCAGCATCTCTCCACCGAGCGCCGCCCAGGCGCCGGGATCGAGGCCAATGAGCCACGGTACTTCGTGCACCCTGACGTGGTCTTGCTGCGCGCGCCGCGCCAGCTCGCTGCCACGCTTCGTGACGAGGACCTGCTCGACGCCGGGCTGTCGGGCCAACTCCCGGCACAGCAGCCGCGCTTGATTCTGGCCGCCGCGCCATTCGCGGCCCGAATCGATCTGCAGGACCCGCAGCGTGTCAGGCAGGCGACTTCACGTCGGCGAGGACGCGCCGCAACTCGTCCAGCTTGAACGGCTTTTGGAGGAAGGGACGTCCCAGGCGCTCGAGGAACTGCAGCGTGTCGCCGCGCACGGTGTCGCCGGTGGCGAACACCATCCGGCCGGCGACGGCGGGGTGCATCTGCGCCAGGGTCTGGTACATCTCGCGGCCGCCCAGCCGCGGCATGCGCAGATCGCAGATGATCAGGTCGAAGGGCTGCGTCAGCGCGCGCTTCAACGCCTGGCTGCCATCGGAGGCGAGCACGACGTTGTGACCCCAGCTCTCGAGCGTCGCCTGCATGTAGTGGAGGATGTGCGGCTCGTCGTCGACGACGAGGACGCGCAGGGGTTCCCCCGCGGGCGCCGCCCCCCCCGCTACCGCGGCCTGGCCCTCCACCAGTTGGGTGGCAGTCGCCAGGCGAGCGGCGGCGGCGCCCGGGAGCTCGACGGTAAACGTGGCGCCGGTCCCCGTGCCTGCGTCCACCGTGATGCTGCCCCCGTGTTCCTTCACGATGCCCTGGCAGATCGAGAGGCCGAGGCCCGTGCCCTCGCCCTCGGACTTGGTGCTGAAGAACGGCTCGAACACGTGTTGCGCGACGGACTCGGGCATCCCGGGCCCGTTGTCCGAGATGCTCACTGCCACACCATCGAGCCAGCACTTGGCGACCACGGCGACGCGGCCGTCCTTGGTGTCGGCGCCGCGGATCGCCTGTGCGGCGTTGTTGATGATGTTGACGAACACCTGTTTGATCTGGTTGGCGTGCACCTCGACCTCGGGGAGCCCGGGCTCGGCCGTGAACGTGAGATCGATGTGCTGCGCCATCAGCTGGTTCTTGAGGAGCTGGATCGTCGATTCGAGGATCGGCCGGATCGACTGGAGCTGCCGCTCCCCCTCCTGGCGGCGGGCGAACGAGAGCAGGTTGCGCACGATGCCCGACGCGCGCTCTGCCTCCTGGCGGATGACGGCGAGGGGCTCCTCGAGCCGTTCCGGTACGTCTTCCGCCTCGCCGAGCAGGTCCGCGAACCCCACGACCGAGGCGAGGGGATTGTTCAGATCGTGCGCCACGCCCGCAATCAGCTGACCGATCGCAGACATTTTCTCAGACTGCAGGAGCTGATCCTGGAGCCGGCGCTTGTCGGTCTGGTCTTCGAACAACAATACGGCGGCGCCGGGCTCCCCGGTCCCGATGGCGGTGATGATGAGCACGCGGTCCCCCGATCGCACTTCGACGGGCGCGCCGTTGGGGGCAGCGACGAGGCGGCCGACCGGATCGATCCAGGGAGCGGGCAGCAGGGTGATCCAGGGGCGGCCGGGGAGCGCGGTCACGGGCAGTTTGATCAGGTCGGCGAAGACGCGATTGGCGCGGCGCACGGCGCCCTGGGGATCGATGAAGCAGATCGCCTGGTTGATCGCGTCCACGGTTTGCTCCCACTCACGCTTGCCGCTCGAGAGGAGCTCGACGAGCCGGGCGTTTTCGAGCGCGATGGCGGCCTGCGCGAGGACGGCGCGGACGAACGCGAGCGCGGGCTCGCCGAGGGAGCCGGCGTGGTGGCCTTCGAGCGACACGGCGCCGATGGTGCGGCCCACCGCGGCGATCGGCGCGCCCAGCCAGCTCGCGGGCTCGGGGGGCGGTACCGTGACGCCGAGGTTGGCGGCACTCGCCGCGACGTGGTCGAGGAGGACGAGAGGGCCCCGGCGCAGCGCAAGCTGCAACAACGGCTCGTCGGTCGTGGCGGGGCGGGGGCCGTCGTGGTACGCGACGACGAGACGGTTGGTGTCGACATCGAGCAGCATGATCGACAGCCGGTCGGGGGCGAGTTGCTCCGTGATGGCCCGTGCCACCAGCTCGATGATGGTGGCCGGCCGAAACGCCCCCGCGAGCTCTTGGGAGAGCCCGGTCAGGCGTTGCAGCACCTCCGTCACCGATGGGGGCTGAGTCATGCTTCAACTATAGCGTGTGGGTGGCGGGTCGGTCACTCGTCCAGGAAGTGCGTCGGCACGGTCGTCGCCACCTCGACGAGCGCCTCCGCGGACTTGATGAACCGGACGACGATCGGCAGCGATCCCTGCAACGCGACCTTGCGCTGCATGATCCCGGCGATCGGTCCCAGCTGCTTCCGGATGATCTGTTTCCAGTAGCGATACTCGGACGTCAGCACGAACTTCGCGGCCTGCGCGGCATCGGCGGTCACGACCTTCGCCGCGCGGCACGCGCCGCGATCGAGGTCGAGCCAGATCCCCACCGCCGCCGCCACACCAATCTCCGGCTGTGCCGACACGACCAGCGCGACGGGTCCATGGGTCCACTCGAGTGACGCGTTGCGATATAGCTCGCTCGCGTTGATGGCGGCGCCGTACGCCGCGACCCACTCCGCGGATGGAAACGCCGGTGCGCTCACGCCACCGCCCGCGCAAAGCCGTCGAACAACGCGCGCTCCGTGAGATCCTCCGGATGCCACTGCACCGCCAGCGTCCACGGCGCGTTGGCGTCGGCGGGTTCGACGGCTTCGATCAAACCATCCTCCGCCCACGCGCTGGCGCGGAGCCCGGGCGCGAGATCGCGGACGGCCTGGTGATGGCGGCTGTTGACGGTCGTGGCGCGGGTGCCGAGGGTCCGTTCGAGGAGCGATCCGGGTTCGACGCGAATCGCGTGACGCCCGGCGTCGCCGACATGCGTGATCGGCCCGGGACGCTCGGATGGTAGATCCTGATACAACGTGCCGCCCAGCGCGACGTTGAGAATCTGAATGCCGCGGCAGATGGCGAGGATCGGGAGGCGGCGCGCTCGCGCCGCGGTGATCAACGCGAGCTCGGCGGCGTCCCGCGCCGCGTCGGTCTCTTCGAGCTTGGGATGCGGGGCTGCACCATAGCGAGCCGGCTCGACGTCTTCACCGCCCGTCAGCACGAGGCCGCGGATGGCACCGTTCTCGAGCGCCGCCGCGGCGCGCTCCGGGGCGAGCATCGTCGGGAGCGCGAGGGGCACGAGTCCCGCCGCATCGAGCGCGCGAACGTAGGCTGTGTTGAGAGTGACCCGCTCGCGTCCGTCCACCTGCCGGCGCGGCGCGGTGACGGCGACGACGGAGGTCACGAATTAGCAGGTTTCGGAGCTGGAGCACCAAGAATGGGGCACTTGGGGTTGCTCACGCTGGCCCAGTCGACCTTCACGCCGTACAGCACGACCGTGGCGGTCCCGCCCGCGACCGTGCCCAGATTCGGGTGGTCCTTCGGCTCTTCTGACTCGTAGAAGAGTACGCCCACGGCGCGGTGCGACGTGTCGTCCACGACCAGCAACCCATAGCCTCCGCGCGTGGGGAAACTGTCCCCCGCGTACTCCATGATCAGCGACTTCCCATCAGCGGTGTAGCCGACGCGGACCGCTCCCTGCCGTTGCCGGATCACCATGGCGGGGAGCGAATCAGGGAGACCGCGCGGCGCGTCGGTGATGATCGCGCGCGGGTTGCGGAGCTGTTCGCGGATCAACGTCGGCGTGGCAATGAACGAGAGCCCGCAGGCGGGCGAGCGCGACGCATCGCCGCTGCAGGCGCCGACCAGAACCGCGAGGGCCGTGAGAGTCACGAAGCGGAGATTCATGCGGTCCAATCTAATACGACCACGCGGCGGTGACGGAAAGCGTGCGCACCGGTGCGAGCGTCTCGGGGACGAGGTTGTACATGTAGTTCAGGGCGTTCGCCACGAGGATGCGGACGTCGAAGGGCCCGCTGGTCCACGAGGCGCGCAAATCGAGCACGCGCACGGCGACGCGCCGCGGATCGACGAAGCCTTCGAGCTCGATGCGCTCGGGCCGGCTCGCGAAGCGGAAGTCAGCGCCGAGTCCCCACGCGCCGTGCGTTCCCGCAGGCGCGTAGTCGGCGGACAGCGTGAGCAGGTGCGTCGGCCGGAACGCCAGAACCGGACGCGTGTCGAGATAGGTGTACGCGAGCGACGCGGTGAGGTGATCGGGGATGGGGGCGGAGAGCAGCGTCATGTCCAATCCGGTAATGCGCGCGTGCGTCACATTTTGCAGCTGAATCTTGGGTGTCGTGTCGACGACGAGAATCGGCTCGATCAAGTCGCGCGCTTCCGTCCAGAAGAAGGCCGCATCGAGGCGCACCGCGCCCAGCACCGGTGTGGTGTGCCCCAACTCGACGGACCATCCCGTTTCGGGTCGGAGCGTGGGATTGGGAATGACCTCGAAGCCGGCGGCGAACGTGTGCACGAATCGCTCGGCCATCGAGGGGGCGCGGAAGCCTCGGCCGACGGACGCGCGCAGCGTGCCGCCGCCGAGCGGGATCGTCCCGCCGATGCGCGGGCTCACCACCGCGGTCAACGACCCGGCGTCGACCGCGAGGTAGTCGAGCCGCGCCCCGGCGGTGATGCGCGCGGCGCCGACGCGCTGCTCGCTTTCGCCGTACGCCGCGAACTCCGACTGCGAGTGATTCCCGAAAATGTCGCTCGTCACGTCCGAGAACGTCGCTTCGCCACCCACGAGCACGGTGCGCGCGGCGTCAGGGTGCGCTTCGGCGCGCACTTCGATGCCGAACCGGTTCGCGACACTGGTCTCGGTCGCGCTGCGGCGGTAGTCGGCGAAGTGCGTCCGCAGCCACGAGCCGCGCGCCTGCCAGGCGAACCGGTCCGAGGCCACGGTGCGCAGCTGCGCCGACAGGTAGCCCTTGCGGGAATCCGTGCGCGCGCCGCGCTCGGTCGTGTCGATCTTGAAGGGCTGAAAGATCTGGCCCTGGTCGGCGCATTCACCTCGGCTACACCAGCTGAGCGGCACCTGATACTGATCCACGGCCCACGACCCCGACAGGTCGAGCCGGGTGCGCGGCGTCGCTTGCCAGCGGCCCTTCGCCGACAACTGCCAGTGGTCGCGCTCGTCCTGCTCACGGTATCCATCCGAGTGCCGGGCGCCGACGGAGATGCGGCCGGCGGCGGCCTCGGTGCCGTAGGAGCCGGTCACATCGACGCCGTCGTGCAGGCCCGTCGTATTGCGGAAGCGCCATTCGGGGTGCGGTGGGTCGGCGAAGGCGCCGCCGGTGAGCCGCACGCGCGCGTGGACGCCGCTGGGCACGTCGCGCGTGGTGAGATTCACCACGCCGCCCAGCGCCGCGGAGCCGTAGAGCGATGAGCCGGCGCCCTTCAGGATGTCGACGCGCTCGATCTGATCCGACGGGAGCAAGTCCCAGTTGATGCCGCCGCGGTCGCCCTGATTCATCGGGACGCCGTCCACCAGGAGCAGGACGCGCGAGTTGAGGCCCTGCACGTAGCCCGTCGAGCCCCGGATGTTGATCTGGCCGCTCAGGATCTGTACGCCCGCGGCCTTGTCGACGGCTTCATCCACCGTGTTGACGGCGCGACGCGCGATCTCCTGCTCGCTCACCTGCGCGACGCTCGTGGACGGCTCGCCGAAGTGGGGGACTTTCGTGCTCACCACATCGAGCGGCGTGAGCTCGAGGGGAGAGGGCTCGAGCGTGAAGTCGGCGCGCGCCGAGTCGGCCACCGTGACGGTGACGCTGGCCGCGGTGTAGCCGATGGCGGCGGCGCGCACGCGGACCTCGCCCGTCGTGACGAGGGTGAGGCGGTAGCGACCGTCGCCGTCGGTGAAGACGTAGCGCGTGGTGCCCGGCACGCCGACGACGGCCCCACGGATCGGGGCGCCGCGGGGGTCGCGCACGGCGCCGCGCACGACGGCTCCGCCGCCCGTGGCGGCTTGGAGCGCAAACAATCCCATCAGCGCAGCGTGCATGTCACGAAGTCCGTCGCCGGACGGAGGTTGTCGAAGTCCACCTTGAAGTCGACGCTGTCGGCGGCCCCGCCACTGGGCACGGTTACCGTGCCGGGTTGGGTCGTGTCTGCGGGATTGCGGTAATAACCCGCCACGCGCAGCAACACCGTGTCCTGCGCGGTGAGCGTGAGGTCGCCGACCTTTTTCCACACCGCGAGGACCCACTCGTACTGGTCGGGGAGGAGGGTGATGCTGTAGAGACTGACCGAGTCGGCGTACGGCACGGAGCTCGGGATGAAGGGCTGACGATTGAAGATGAGGTCGTTGCAGGTTTGCGGAAAACTGGCGTAGGCCGCGACGAAGACGTTGTCGGTGCTGTCGGGAACGGTGCCCGAGAAGCGGACCGTGCCGCACACGCCGATGAGGCCTCGGGCGCAGATCGGCTCGGGCTCGAGTCCGGCGTCACACGCCAGTGCGGCGGCGAGGACGGTGACGAGCGCGGCCGCGGCCCGGAGAGACATACCAGCAATCTGCGGCGAACGGGCGGCGCGTCAACTTGACCCCCGTATGAGGCGGGGTAACGTTTCTCTTTGCCATGCCGATCTACGAGTATCGATGCACCAAGTGCGACGAACGCTTCGCGCGCCACGAGCCGATCGGAGAGCACGGCCGGCAACGGCCCCCCTGTCCCAAATGCGGATCGCGCGCGGTCGAGCCGGTGATCTCGCTGTCCTTCGCCAAAACCGTTCGCAAGAGCTGAGCGAGGCGGCGCCCTGTTCGAACGTCTGCGTGACGCCTTCCGCGCCGCCCTCGATGCCGCGACGCCGCCGGGAGACTTGCGCGACCTGGCGCGTCAAATGCGCGACGCGGTCATCGAGGCGAAAGTGGCCGTGCAGGAGATGCGCGAGGCCCTCACGCGCACCCAGGGAGAGCTGACGCTCGAGCGGCAACGGCTCGCGGACGCCGAGCGCCGGGGCCGCCTCGCCTCGGAGATCCAGGACCAGGAAACCGTCACCGTCGCCGAGCGCTTCGCCGTAAAGCATCGCGAGCGCCTCGCCGTTCTCGAGCGCAAGCTCGCCGCCCAGCAGGAGGAGGTCGCTCTCGCCGAGCGCGACCTGGGCGATATGCAGGGCCAGCTCAAGAGCGCGACGCAGGGCCGGCCCGCGACGGAAGGGGACCGCAGCACCGATCGGGCGTGGCGCGAAGTGCAAGCGGCGGGAGGCAACCGGCCCGGTGTCGACGACCTGCAAGACGAGCTGCTGAAATCCCAGATGGATCGCGCGGCTCGCGAAGCGACGGCCGACCAGCAGCTCGAGGCTCTCAAAAAGAAGATGCGAAAGGACTAGCATGCTGCTCCTCGCCCTGCTCCAAACCCTTCCCCAAGTTCCACCCGCCGACTTTCTCAAGCGCGCTCACACCTACAGCATCGTCGCCTACGATTCCGCGACCGGAGACCTCGGCATCGCGGTGCAGTCGAAGTTCCCCAACGTCGGGGGGCTCGTGCCGTGGGCTCGCGCCGGCATCGGCGCGGTGGCGACGCAGTCCCTCAGCAACACCGACTACGGCGAGAAGGGCCTCGAGCTGCTGGCCGAGGGGGCGACGGCTCCGGAGGCGATGCGCATCATCATGCGCCGCGACCCGCGGCCCGCCCAGCGCCAGGTGGGGATGGTGGACGCGCACGGGAACTCCGCGAGTTGGACGGGTGACTCGACGTTCGACTGGGCGGGGGGAAGGACGGGCGGACGGGCGGACGGCCGGATGGGCGGCAAAGGCGAGCTCATTACCGGGCGCGGGTACGCGGCACAGGCGAACATCATGGTGTCGGACGCGACGGTCCGAAACATGGCCGAGGCGTTCGAACGCGCGCGCGGCTCGCTCGCGGACCGGCTGCTGGCCGCCCTCGTGGCGGGGCAGGCGGGGGGCGGGGACAAGCGGGGGATGCAGTCGGCGGCCCTGCTCGTCGTGCGCGCCGGCGCCGGCTACCTCGGCGCGACCGACCGCTATATCGACATCCGCGTGTACGACGCGCCCGACCCGATCCGCGAGCTGCAGCGGCTCTACGAGCTGCACAAGCTGTACTTCTTCACGACCGACTCGGCGGATCTCATGCCGATCACGCCCGCGATGCAGCGCGAGTTGGAGGCAATCCTGCTGAAGGAGCCCGTGAATCAGGCCGAGAAGTGGCTCGCGGCGCCGCAGCCGTCACTGAACGCCACGTTCCTCAATGCGCTCGCGAACTTCATGTACTGGGAGAACTACGACGTGCGCGTGCGGATGGACGGGAAGATCGATCGCGTTGTGCTGGAGGACATTCGCAAGAACCGGCGTCCGCGGAGGTAACTGATCACTATGGATGTCAAACGCGGCCGGATGGTCTTTCTCGGCTACGGCAAGTACTGGCGGTCCGACGCCATCCTGGGGCTGATGCCCATCGAGGACGACCGCGGACCGGGCCGGCGCACCAACGTCTTCATCGAGGGACGCGCGGAGCCGCTGGTCGCTTCCCGCACCGAGCAGAGCATCCTCGAAGACATGGGCGCGACCGACTCGGGGTTCCAGCTGCAGGCGCTGCGTGAGGCCACGAGCGAGCTGCTCGAAGCGCTGCACGAGTTCTCACCCGTGCTGCGCCGCGCCCTGGAAAACGAGCATCACTTCGACGTCGAAAAATGGGAGCACGCCTCGGCGGCCTGCTCCGTCCCGCCGAGCACGCTGACCCTGCGCAGCAAAACGAGCTCTTCGAAGGAAAGGATGACGCATGACGGCTCCTGCGAGCCCCCCCCCCGACCGCGGCTGGTTCGGCCATCCGCGCGGTCTCTCGACGCTCTTCTTCACGGAGATGTGGGAGCGGTTCAGCTACTACGGGATGCGGGGGTTTCTGATCCTGTACATGACGAAGGCCCTTGGCTTCACGGATCAGCATGCCGGCCTGTCCTACGGGAACTATGTCTCGAGCGTATGGTTCACGCCAATCATCGGTGGGTTGATCGCCGACCGTTGGCTGGGCCACTATCGCAGCGTGCTGATCGGGGGTTCGATCATTGCCCTCGGACATTTCACGCTCGCCTTTCCGGGGCTCACGTTCTTCTACGCCGGCCTCACGCTCATCGTCATCGGGACAGGGTTGCTCAAGCCCAACATCAGCACGCTGGTGGGATCGCTGTATGCGCCTGGTGACGAACGGCGCGACGCCGGGTTCTCGATCTTCTATATGGGCATCAATCTCGGGGCCTTCCTCGGGCCGCTCATCGCGGGGAAACTCGCGGAGGGGGTCGATTGGCACCTGGGGTTCGCGTGCGCGGGCGTCGGCATGGTGCTAGGTCTCGTGCAGTACGTCCTCGGGCGGGGCCGCTTGCAGCCGGCCATCGACCGCCTGGCAGCGCGGCCACGGCCCGCCGCTGATGGGACTGCCGGCGCGGCCCCCGCGTTGACAGGTGAAGATTGGCGCCGCATCGCGGCCGTGGTCGTGCTGTTCGTCTTTGCGTCCCTGTTCTGGGGTGCCTACGAGCAGGCAGGCTCGACCCTCAACCTGTTCGCGGACCGGTACGTCAATCTGGAGTTCCTGGGGATCAAGCTGTACGCGTCGTGGTTCGTGTCGATCCAGGCCGGATTCGTCATCCTCCTGTCACCACTCTTCGCCTGGCTCTGGATCAAACTCGGCGCGCGGCAACCGTCGAGCCCGGCGAAGTTCGCCTTCGCGCTGGTGTTCGTGGGACTCGCCTTCGTGCTCCTGATGCCCGCGGGGGCCCTCGCGCAGACGGGCGTCAAGGTGTCGCCATTGTGGCTCGTCGCCGCGTACTTCATCCAGGAGCTCGGTGAGCTTTGCCTCAGCCCGGTCGGGCTCTCCCTCGTGACCAAGCTTGCTCCGGTGCGCCTCGTCGGGCTCCTGATGGGCGTCTTCTTCCTTTCCAACTCGGCTGGCAACTGGCTGGCCGGGTGGTCGGCCCGATTCATCAGCACGATGCCCTTGGTTCAATTGTTCGGGACAACGGCCGCGGTGACACTCGGAGCCGGCGTCGTGCTGTTCTTGCTGCTGAAGCCGATTCGCGGCTTGATGGGCGGCGTGCGCTGAACGCTGTTCGTTACGAAACCTTCCGCGCCCCGCTCGAGCTGGTCACGTTGCCCGACCCGGCGCCGCCGGCCGGCGGCGTGGTCATCAAAGTCGCAGCCTCGGGGATGTGTCTCAGCGATTGGCACGGGTGGATGGGCCACGATGCAGACATCCAGTTGCCGCACGTCCCCGGCCACGAGCTGGCCGGCACCGTCGCCGCCGTGGGCAACGGCGTTCGCGCTTGGAAAGTCGGCGACCGGGTCACGACGCCGTTCTGCCTCGGCTGCGGCGCGTGTGACCAGTGCCGCGCGGGCCAGCAACAGGTGTGCGACCGCTACTACCAGCCTGGCTTCACGGGGTGGGGCTCATTCGCGGAGTATGTGGCCCTGCCGTATGCCGACGAGAATCTCGTCGCGCTCCCGGACGCCGTGGACTTCGCCCCCGCGGCGTTGCTGGGATGCCGGTTCGCCACGGCGTACCGCGCCGTGGTCGTGCAAGGGCGGCTTCGCTCGGGCGAGTGGATCGCCGTGCACGCGTGCGGCGGCGTCGGGCTCTCGGCCGTGATGATCGCCGCAGCGCTCGGCGCTCGCGTCGTCGCGGTCGACGTGCAGGACGAGAAGCTCGCCTTCGCCGCTCAGCTCGGCGCCGAAGTCACGATCAACGCCGCCGGGCTCGGCGACGTGCCGGAGGCGGTGCGCCAGGCGACCGGCGGCGACGGCGCTCACGTGTCCGTCGACGCGCTGGGCAGCGTGGCGACATGCGTCAATTCCCTGGGATCGTTGCGCAAGCAAGGCCGCCACGTGCAGGTGGGCTTGATGACCGGCGACGACAGTCACCCCCCGATGCCGATGGGCGCGGTGATCGCGCGCGAGCTCGAGATCCGCGGCAGTCACGGGATGGCAGCGCGGGAGTATCGGCCCATGCTCGACCTCATCGTGCGCGGGACTCTAAAGCCGGAGCGGCTCGTCCAACGCACCATCGCGTTGCGCGAAGCTGCGGCGGCGCTGCCCCGCATGGGGGCCTTCGCGGACGTGGGCGTCACGGTGATCGACCGGTTCTAATAAGGAGGACGGCTGGATGCTCAAGAAACTGGTGGCGCTGATACTCCTGTTGGGCCTCGCGCTCCCCCACAGTTGCGGCGTGCGTCCGGTGCTGGGGGCTTGGGAGGGGGTCGGGACGGCGATCATGTTCGGGATTCCGGTGCTCGTCACGATCGGCTACGCCCTGCATCAGCTGTCTCCCGGCATCGCGCAGTTCCACGAGAGCCGTGGCGCGGCGTTGCACGGCTTCTTTCGAGCGGTCTGCCTCGTCCTCCTCGGCGTCTACGTGGGAGGAGCGCTCAGTGATGACGCCGAGCCACGCTCGCGCATCGCCACCGCGGTTTCGTTCGTCGTCGCGAGCGCCTTGCTGATGTGGCAGCAGGGCCGCGGAACGAAGGCGCAACGCCTGCCGCTGTTGCTGCTGACGATCGTGGGCGTCGCGGCGGTATTTGCGTTTGTCAGCTGGGTCGGCGGCGGGCTGCAGTACGGCGGCTGGGTGTTCACTGCGGGCTGGCTGCTGGCGGTCGGGGTGGAGGCTGATGGGCTACGGGGCGCGGCGAAGGTGGAGCACGGCGGGTAGGGCTACGGCCCGGTCCAGGTGATGTCTCCGATCTCCGCGGCGGAGCGCACCTTCAAAGCGTCCGTGTCGGCCATGATCCCCACGGACACGATCGGCTTCGGCGCGTTGCTCCAGAGACGGCGATAATCACTGAACGGGTCCCGGCGCTCCACGTGCCAGGACCCGTCGGCGTCTTCGGAGCGCTCGAGCACGATCACCATCCGATTGCGGCCTACCCAGCTCTGGAAGCTCTCGCCACGCCCTTCGCGATTTCCCCAACAGTAGGTCAACACGCGGCCGTCCTGAAACGTGATCACGACGCGGATGGGACTGTCGTCGCCCGCGCGGCGCTTCAAGTCGGCGCCCGGCAGCGGCGTCTCCGCGCGCCAGCGCCAGTTGAGTGCCCCCGCGCGCGTCGATGCCGGCGGGCGCAGGACCTGCCGTAGACGGAACGTGGCGGTGGCCGCTTGACCGACGGCGACGACGCGCAACGAGTGGGAACCGGTCATGCGGTACGTCGGGACTGAGACGCCCTGCACGGTCGTCAGACGCCACCCGCTCGGGAGGCCCGCCCCAGCGGGCACCATGTTCAAGTTGGTGAGCGTCTGCAATAACAGCAGGGCGGTCACATCGGCTCCTCAGCGAAGTGACACGCGGCAACGTGCGCCGAGCCTTCACCTGTCACCCGGAGCGCCGGCGTCTCGGTGCGACAGCGATCGTTCTTCTTGGGATGCGGGCAGCGCGGGTGGAACGGACACCCAGCGGGCGGATGCGCGGGAGACGGCATGTCGCCCGAGAGGACGATGCGCTCGCGCGCGGCGCGCGGGTTCGGTTCCGGGACCGCCGACAGCAGCGCGCGCGTGTACGGATGCCGGGGCGCGGCGTAGATCGCCGCGGCCGGCGCGCGCTCGACGATGCGCCCCAGGTACATCACGGCGACTTGATCGGCGATGTGCCGGACGACGGCCAGGTCGTGCGCGATGAACAGGTACGTGAGGCTCCGCTTCTTCTGCAGGTCGGCGAGCAGGTTCAACACCTGCGCCTGCACCGAGACGTCGAGCGCGCTGACGGGCTCGTCGCACACGATGAAGCGCGGCTCGACCGAAAGCGCGCGGGCGATCCCCACGCGTTGCCGCTGCCCCCCCGACAGCTCGTGCGGGTACCGGCCGGCAAAGGCGGGATCGAGCCCGACCTCCTCGAGGAGCGCCGTGACCCGCGCATCCATCTGCGCCGGCGCCGCGAGCCGATGGATCTCGAGCGGCTCGCGCAGCGTCCGCGCCACGGTCATCCGTGGATTGAGTGAGCCGTACGGATCCTGGAACACGATCTGCATGCGGCGCCGCAGGGCGCGCAGCGGCCCCGTGGCCAGCGCGAAGACATCCTCGCCATCGAACACCACGCGTCCCGACGTCGGCTCCTGGAGACGCAGGATCGTCCGGCCGACCGTGGACTTGCCAGATCCCGATTCGCCCACGAGGCCGAGGGTCTGGCCCGGGGCGATCGACAGCGACACGCCGTCCACGGCACGCACCGGCGGACGCCCGGGGTAGTGCTTGACGAGGTTCTGGATATCGACGAGCGGGGAGGTCATGGGGAGGGGGGCGCGGGCTTGCGGCGCGCGGGCTCCTGCACGAGCCAGCAGCGCGCGGTGTGGTCCCCAGTCCCTAGCAGCGGTGGCTCTTCGATCCGGCACTTCGTCCACGCGTGGGGACAACGCGGATGGAAGCGGCACCCGGAGGGCCACGCGGTGGCCGCGGGCACCTGACCGGGGATCGCCTGGAGCCGCGATTTCGGCGCGTCGATGCGCGGCACGGCGGCCATCAGGCCCTCGGTGTACGGATGCAGCGGCTCGTCGAAGAGCGCCGTCGTCGGCGCGGTCTCTACCACCTGGCCCGCGTACATCACGACGACGCGATCGGCCTGACCCGCCACCACGCCCAGGTCGTGCGTGATCAACAAGACCGCCATTCCCAGCTCCGCCTGCAGCCGCTCCAGCAGCTCGAGGATCTGGGCCTGGATCGTGACGTCGAGCGCCGTCGTGGGTTCGTCGGCGATGAGCACCTTGGGATGGCACACGAGCGCCATCGCGATCATGACGCGCTGGCGCATTCCGCCTGAGAGTTGATGCGGGTAATCGTCGACGCGCTCCGCGGGATCGGGGATACCCACGAGCGTCAGCATCTCGATGGCGCGGGCGCGCGCCGCCTTGCGCGACAGTCCCTGATGAATGATCGCCGCCTCGGCGACCTGATCGCCGATCGTGAAGACGGGATTGAGGGACGTCATCGGCTCCTGGAACACCATCGCGATCTGGTTGCCGCGGATGGCGCGCAGCTCGGCGGGAGCGAGCGCCAGGAGGTTCCGGCCCTCGAACTCGATGACGCTGCCGGGCCGGATGTGGCCGGGAGGCTCGGGGATCAGCCGGAGGATCGACAACGACGTGACGGTCTTGCCGCATCCCGACTCGCCGACGATGCCCAGGGTCTCGCCGGCGTGCAGCTCGAATGAGACGCCGTCCACGGCGCGGGCGGTGCCGCGCCCGTGCTCGGTGACGAAGTAGGTCTTCAGATCGCGCACCCGCAGCAGCGGCTCGGTCACGTCGTCCGCCCTCTCTCTTCTCTCTCTTCTTGGCGCGGGTCGAGGGCGTCACGCAGCGCGTCGCCCACGGCATTCAGGGCCATCACCACGAGGGCGATGGCGAGTCCCGGGAACAGCGTCGTCCACGGTGCGCTCGCGAGGTACGGAGCGCCATCCGCGATCATGTTGCCCCAACTGGGCGTCGGCGAGGCCACGCCGATGCCGAGGAACGAGAGCGCCGCCTCGAGCAGCAGCACGTTGCCGATGCCGAGGGCCGCCGAGACGATGATCGGCGCGGCCGCGTTGGGCAAGACGTGGCGAAAGATAACGCGCCCCGGTCCTGCACCCACGGCCCGAGCCGCGGCGACGAAGTCGCGCTCGCGGACGCTCAACACCTCCGCGCGGACCAGGCGACTCGTGCCGAACCACGACGTCAGGCCGATCGCCAGGACGAGGGCCGTCAGCGGCAGCTGGCCGAACAAGGCGATGGCGATGAGCAGCACGAAGATGCGCGGCAACGCCAGACCCACGTCGACGCCGCGCATCAACACCGCGTCGACCCAGTGGCGATAGTAGCCGGCCACCGCGCCCACCAGCGTCCCCACCGTAACCGCGACGAGCATCCCCAGGGCGCCCACGATGAGCGACACGCGCGCGCCGAACGCGACGCGGCTCCACAGGTCGCGACTGTAGACGTCGGTGCCCAGGATGTTGCTCCAGGAGGGCGCCTGGTTCTTGAGGTGGACGATGTCGAGCTGCGCGCGCGGGTCGTACGACGTCACGAGCGGCGCCGCCACCGCGACGACCACGAAGAACGCCAGCACGCCGATGCCCCACGCGGCGGTGGGGTGCCGGAAGAAGCGCCGCCCGGCCTCGTGGCGGGCGGTGCGGCGTCGTACATCGCGGACCACCCAGGTCGCCAGGGCGAACGCCACGAGCAGCGCGAACCAGGCGGGGAGCGTCACGCGGGCTCTCCGCCGCCGCTCCGGACGCGCAGGCGCGGATCGGCGATCGCGAGCAGGACGTCGGCCACGAGATTGCCGACGACAACCATCGTGCTCGCGAGCAGCACGGCCGCGTTCACGACGGGGAAGTCGCGCCGCAGGATCGCGTCCGTGGCGAGCCGCCCCATTCCCGGCCACGCGAAGATCGTCTCGATCAACACGGCGCCCGTGAGCAGGAACGGGAACGCCAGGCCGAAGAGTGTGATGAACGAGAGCAGGGCATTGCGCAGCTGATGGCGCAGCACCACGCGCCGCTCGGAGGCTCCCTTGGCGCGCGCGGTCCGGATGTAGTCTTGCCCCGCGACCTCGAGCATCGCCGCGCGCTGGAATCGGGCCGTGCCCGCCGCGCCGACGAAGCCGAGCGTCAGGGCCGGCAGGGCGAGGTGCCAGAGCCGGTCCATCGCGCAATAGAACGACGAGACGGTGGGGCAGAGGATGGGATCGCTCATGCCGGCGACGGGGAACCAGCCGAGCCACTCCCCGAACACGAGGAGGAGGATCAGTCCCAACCAAAAGGTCGGAACGGAATACAGGAACAGGGTCACGTTGCCGAGCACGACGTCCGGGATGCGGTGCACGCGCAGCGCCTGGTACACGCCCAGCGCCAGGCCGATCAGGAAATCGATGAGCAGGGCGGCGCCCGCGAGGAGCAGCGTGTTGGGGATGGCGTCGGCGAGCGCGTCGGCGACGGGACGGCGCAGCCCGAACGACAGTCCCAGGTTCCCGTGCACCAGCTCGCGGAGGTAGCTCACGTACCGCACGTCGATCGGACCCTCGAGACCGAACTGCCGGTTCAGGATGGCTTCGGCCTGGGGGTCGACGAGGCGCTCGGTAGGCCCGAGCATCGGTTTGCCCGGGGCCACATCCATCAGAATGAAAGTGAGGGTGACGACCAGAAAGACGATGGCGATCGACGCCGCTACGCGCCGCACCAGCCACGCGGTCACCTAGCGCTCCACGCGATCTCGATCGATGAGCCGGTCCGGGGGAATGCGCCAGGTGCGCACCAGGGCCGCCCACGAATCGGGGCGGATGCGTACGTCGGCGACACGTTTGTGGAAGGCGGCCACGTTATCGGTGGCGAACAGGAAGATGGCGGGCGCGTCGGCGTTCACCGTCTCGATGGCACCGCGCCACGCGACCCGCGCCTGGGCGCGCGTCGCGGCGCTCGTCGCCTTCTCGACGAGCGCATCGAATGCCGGGTTATCGTAGCGCAGGTAGTTCGATCGCCCGAAGCCGCCCCGCGTCCACACCTGCGGGACGCCGGAGCTCGGCGTCGGATCGGTCTGCCACGCGAGCATCACCGCGTCGAACTTGCCGGCCGCGAGGCGCTCCGCCACGACGCTGTTGTCGACTTCGTCGATCTCCATCTGCACGCCGACCTGGCGCAGCTGTTCCTGGATCAGGCGCGCGTACGTCTTCCGGATCGTGCTGACCGAGCTCACGAGCAGATGAAATGCGAGCGGTTGGCCGTCGCGATCGCGGATGCCGTCCTTATCCGAGTCCCGCCACCCGTGCGACGAGAGTGTCCATTTCGCGCGCGTGGTGTCGTACGGCAGCTGGCGCATCTCGGGATCCCAGATCCACCACAGCTGCGAGACGGGTCCCGGCGGGACCTTGGCGTAATCGCCGAACACGCTCTTCAGGAGACTGGCGCGATCGACGGCCATCGTCAGGGCGCGGCGCACGTCCCGATCCCCGAAGATGGGATGGGGCTGCGTCGTGTCGCCGTTCGCCGCGAGGTTGAAGCCCATGTACCCGTACGTGGCGCCGCGGTAGGGATAGATCGTCAACTGCGGCGCCGCCGCCGCCCGCGCGATGTTGTCGGGCGTCACCAGCTGATCGTGACCGTCCGCCTGATCGGCGACGAGCTGCGTGGTGGCCACCATGATGTCGGGCGTGAAGCGCCAGATCAGGCGACGAATCGCCGGCCGGCCCAGGAAGAACGTCGAGTCCGCGACCAGCTCGAGCGACTGGCCCGCCTTCCACGACACGAAGCGGTACGGCCCGTCCCCGAGCGGCTGCCGCCCGAAGGGCGCCGTTTTCCACTGATCGCGGGGCGTGCCGCGCAGCAGGTGCGCCGGCAGGACGCGCATGTGGTACACGGCGTCGTAGAACATCTCCGGATACTTCTCACGGAACCGGAACACCGCCGTCTGCGGATCGCGAGCGGTGACGCTCGCGACACGGCGCAACGCGGCCCGGTAGGGTGAGGCGACCAGGGAATCGGTGTAGGCGTCGAAGGTGAACGCGACGTCGCTGGCGGTCACGGGCTGGCCGTCTTGCCAGCGCGCCCGCGGATCGAGATGGAACACCAGCGTCAGCGGCCCGTCCCACTCCCACCGCTCGGCGAGGAGCGGCTGGAAATCCTCGTCGCCGATCGTGTTCGTCGAGAGGCCGATGTCGGCGAGTTTCAAGAACAGCTGCTCTTCGATGTCGCGCGACACGCCTTCCTGCGTCGACGGGGGCAGCAGGATGTCGGGCTCTCCGACGACCCCGAAGACGAGCGTGCCGCAGTACGCGCCGGTGCAGCTGCCCGCGCGCTGGCAGGCCGTACTGCCGAGCACGAGCATGGCGAGGACCAACGCGAGACGGCGCTGATGGGGCATGGCGCTTAACATTTCACAGTGCCCTTTGCGGCGCCAGGTCCCACGCGGCCCAAGCCGCGATGACGGCCGTCGTGACCTCCTCGAACGTCACCGAGCGTCCCAAAACCTGCCGCAGTGTCGTGGCATTCGCTGTTTCCGGAGAGCCATCCAGCAAGATCGACCCGTGCTGCAGGAACGCAGCACCCCGCCGAACTTGGGCTGAGCCGATCACCTTGCGGCCGCCCGCGAGGACTTCGCCGCCGACCGTCTCGGCAAAGCAGGCGTTGGGGCGATCGCGGAGCGGAGACAGCGGGCGATCTGGCGCGAGCGTGACGTCAGCGCCCAGCGATCGCAACGCGGTGGCAAGCCGCTCGTGGATGGCGCGGTACGCGTCTCTCAGGCGACCGAAGGCCGCGATCGGCGCGGCGACCGCGTACGTGACTTCGTGCTCGTGCCAAACCGCCCGTCCACCGGTGGGGCGGCGCACGACCGCGATCCCTTCGCGAGCAATGGCGGGGTCGTTCCTGCCGAAAGACCAACAGGGCGGATCGAACCGATACAACCGCAGGAACGCGTCGCCGCTGCGAGCCGCGTCGACGAGCAGGGCTTCGTCGATCGCCATATTCTCGCCACCGCTTTGACCGCGCGGCTCGACGAGCAGGTGCCAGGCGACGGCGACGTCAGACGTTGGCGTAAGCTTCCACCGGTGGGCAGACGCACACCAGGTTCCGGTCCCCATACGCGTCATCCACTCGGCTCACCGGTGGCCAGATCTTGTGATCGCGCGTCGCCGCGGTGGGGAACGCGGCGCGCTCCCGCCCGTAGGGCCGGTCCCAGCTATCCGCGAGCAGGTCCACGAGTGGATGCGGCGCCTGCTTCAAGAGATTGTTCTCCCGGTCCGCGGTCCCCGACTCGATCTCCTTGATCTCTTCACGGATCGCGATCAGCGCGTCGCAGAAGCGATCCAGCTCCGCCTTCGGCTCGCTCTCCGTCGGCTCCACCATCAGCGTGCCCGCGACGGGGAACGACACCGTCGGCGGGTGGAAGCCATAGTCGATGAGCCGCTTGGCGATGTCCTCGACGTCGACGCCCGCCGATGCCTTGAAGGGCCGCGTGTCGATGATGCATTCGTGCGCGATGAGCCCGTGCTGGCCGGCATAGAGCAGCTTGTAGGCGCCGGCGAGGCGCTTGGCGATGTAGTTCGCCGAGAGAATCGCGACCTTGGTCGCCTGCGCGAGTCCGTCTCGACCCATCAGCGCGATGTACGCCCACGAGATCGGCAGGATCGAGGCGCTTCCCCACGGAGCCGCCGACACGACGCCGCAGCTCTGCGCGATGCCCAAGTCGACGACGGGATGCGTCGGCAAATGCGGCGCGAGCTGTGCCGCCACGCCGATCGGCCCCATCCCCGGGCCGCCCCCCCCGTGCGGGATGCAGAACGTCTTATGGAGATTGAGATGGCACACGTCGGCCCCGATGTCGCCGGGGCGACACAGTCCCACCTGCGCGTTCATGTTGGCGCCGTCCATGTAGACCTGACCGCCGTTGTCATGTACGACGCGACAGATCTCCTTGATCGACGCCTCGAAGACGCCGTGGGTCGACGGATACGTCACCATCAACGCGCCGAGTGTCGCCTTGTGCTGCGTGGCTTTGGCGCGCAGGTCGGCGACATCGATGTTGCCGTTGGGGTCGGTTTTGACGACTACGACCTCCATTCCTGCCATCACCGCGCTCGCCGGATTCGTCCCGTGTGCCGATTGAGGGATGAGGCACGTGGTGCGGTGACCCTGGCCGCGCGCCTTGTGGTAGGCCCGGATCACCAGCAGCCCCGCGAACTCGCCCTGCGAGCCCGCATTGGGCTGGAGCGACACCTTCGCGAATCCCGTGATCTCGGCCAGCCATGCTTCGAGTTGGCCGAAGAGCGTGGTATACCCGCGCGCCTGCTCGCGCGGCGCAAAGGGGTGTAGCCGCCCGAACTCGGGCCACGTCACGGGGATCATCTCGGTGGTCGCGTTCAGCTTCATGGTGCACGAGCCGAGCGGGATCATCGCAGAGGTGAGCGACAGATCGCGATCCTCGAGGCGCTTCAGGTAGCGCAGCATCTCGGTCTCGGAGTGGTGCGTGTTGAAGACCGGATGCGTGCAGAACGGCGTGGTGCGCGCGAGACCCGCCGGCAGGGCCGATGGCGGGTTCTGTAGGGGCGCAGCATGCTGCGCCCCTACACCGGCAGCGAACGCCGCAACCACGTCGGTCACGTCGGCCAGTGTGGTCGTCTCGTCGAGCGCCACGCCGATGCGCGTGGCAGATAGCGTTCGCAGGTTGATCTTCTTCGCCCGGGCTGCTTCGAGGATCTTGCCTACGTCGCCCACCTCGACTGCGATCGTATCAAAGAATCCCGCATGCACGACCTTGTAGCCAAGCCGCTTCAGGGCCTCGGCGAGCGCCACCGTGTGCGCGTGCACCTGCTCAGCGATCCGCTTGAGACCCACGGGGCCGTGGTAGACGGCGTACATCGCCGCCACGACGGCGAGCAGCACCTGCGCCGTGCAGATGTTGCTCGTGGCCTTCTCGCGGCGGATGTGCTGCTCGCGCGTGCCGAGCGCCATGCGCATGGCGGGACGGCCCGCCGCGTCTTTCGAGACGCCGATGATGCGGCCGGGGAGATGGCGCTTGTATTGATCGCGCGTCGCAAAGAACGCGGCGTGCGGGCCGCCGTAGCCGAGGGGTACGCCGAACCGCTGCGAGTTGCCGACGGCGATGTCGGCGCCCCATTCCCCGGGGGGCGCGAGCAGCGTCAGGGCCAGCAGATCGGTCGCGGCCGTCACCAGCGCACCGGCGTCGTGCGCGGCCTTGCACACAGACCGGTAGTCGCGGATCGCGCCGTCGGTGGCCGGATACTGGACCAGCGCCCCGATGACTCCCGGCGCGAACTTGAAGGTCGCCGGGTCGCCGACGACCACCTCGACGCCGCGCACGTCGGCGCGCGTCCGGACCACCGCGATCGTCTGCGGGTGGCATCCCGCGTCCACGAGGTACGTCGCCTTCCCGTCGTGCGTCGACACCGCCTCGGTCAGGTGCATGGCTTCCGCGGCCGCGGTGCTCTCGTCGAGCAACGACGCATTCGCGATCTCGAGGCCCGTCAGGTCCGACACCATCGTCTGGAAGTTGAGGAGGGCTTCGAGGCGGCCCTGCGCGATCTCCGCCTGGTACGGCGTGTACGCGGTGTACCAGCCCGGGTTCTCGAGCACGTTGCGGAGGATCACGCCCGGCGTGTAGGTGTCGTGGTACCCCATCCCCAGATACGAGCGGAACACTTGGTTCTGTCCCGCGATCGCGCGCAGCTCGGCGAGCGCCTCTTGCTCACTCTTGGCCGCGGGCAGCTTGAGGAGTCCCTTGAGCCGGATATCGGGTGGCACGACTGCGGCGATGAATGCGTCGAGCGAGTCGTAGCCAAGCGTCGCCAACATGGGGCGCTGGTCGTCGTCCGACGGTCCGATGTGGCGGTCTGCGAACAAATCCTGAGTCATGTCGTCTCTATGAAAGCTGGGAAAGCTGGTAGGACTCGCCCGGCGCGAGGATCACGACCTGCGCCTGGTTGCCCACGTCGCGTTGGAACGCCCGCGGGTCGGCCCGAATCACGTCCCACGTGTTGTAGTGCATAGGAATAACAATCTTGGGTTTCACGAAGCCGACGGCGCGCACGGCATCCTCGACGCCCATCGTGTAGTTGTCCCCGATCGGCACGAGCATCAGGTCCACCCGTCCCTCGAGCAGCTGCATTTCGAGCGTGAGCGCCGTATCGCCCGTGTGGTACACGGTCTTGCCGCCCAAGGTCACGACCACGCCGCAGGGGTTCGTCGTGTACTTGCCGGTGGCGTCGCCGTCGACGCGGCCGCCGTGAAAGGCGGGGACCAGCTTGACGCGGCCCCAGGGAAACTGGTGCGCGCCGCCGATGTGCATCGCGTGAATCATCGCGCCGTTATCCCCGCAGAACTGCGCCAGCTCGTACGTGGCGACGACGGTGGCCTTGTCGCGCTTCGAGAGCGCGATCGCGTCGCCGAGATGGTCGCTGTGCCCGTGCGAGAGGAGAATGGCGTCGACTCTAGGGAGGGCATCGGGGCCGATGACGGCGGCGGGGTTACCGGTGAGAAAGGGATCGATCACGACCCGCTTGCCGTTCCCCTCGATCCCCTCCAGGAGGAAGCAAGCGTGGCCGTGGAAGGTCGCTTTCACTCTCCAATGTGCTGCTTGTACGCGTCGGCGCCGAGCAGCGCATCCAGTTCCGAGGGTGTCTTCAACTTGAGCTTGATCATCCAACCGGCGCCGTAGGGGTCGCGGTTCACCACCGCGGGGTCCTTCTCGAGCGCGCCGTTGACCTCGACGACCACTCCGGCGAGCGGGCAATACAGCTCGGAAACGGCCTTCACCGCCTCGATTGTGCCGAAGACCGCCTTCTTGTCGAGCACGGCGCCGGGCTTCGGGAGGTCGACGTAGACGACGTCCCCCAACTCGCCCTGCGCGTAGTCGGTGATCCCGACCTGCACAACGCCCGCGGTGTCGGTCTTGCGCGCGTATTCGTGGTCTTCGGTGTAGCGGAGGTCCTTGGGGATGTTGGACATGGGCCCCTAGAGGCGATAGAGGTTCGAGTCGCGGCGAAGGTTACCAGACATCGGCGCGTGGCGCTAGACCGGTCCCGCCTTCCTCGGTCAACGCCACGCCTTCGGGGCCCTTCCCCCAGGGGCGCAAGTCGAGCCGCACGGCGATGGGATCGGGGTCTTCCGATAGATACAGCAGCTTGCCCGGGCGTCCCGCGTCGGTCCAGGCCGCGTGCGCCGCGGGGCTCGCTGCATCGGTCGCGATCGTCACGGCGGGGTGCGCCGCGCGCATCGCCTTGGCGAGCACGACGGCCTTGCCGCTGGCGCGCTCGACGCGCGCGCCGGCGTCGGCGTAGCGCGCCGCGATGGCTCCGAGCGTTCGGGCAGCGTCCTTTGCGTCGGTGGCGCAGAGGAGCAGGGTGCCATTCGCTTTTCCGGCCGCGCGGCGGCGCAGCTCCACGAAGACGTCGTGCGCGTGCGCTTCCAGCGCGTCCAATGATCCGTCGTTTTCGATGACGTAGTGCGCCTGCGCGCGCTTCCGCTCGGCGTCCATCTGGGCGGCGATCATGCGGTCGGCTTCTTCGTTGGACAGGCCGCGTTTCGTGCGGAGGCGCGTGCGCCGCAGGGCCACCGGCGCGTCGACTACGATGATCGCGTCGAACTGCGCGGGGTCTAACACTTCGAAGAGGAGCGGGATGTCGTTCACGAGCAGCGCGTCGCCGCGCTGCCGGGCGGCCTCGTGCAGCTCCGCGCGACGCCCCTGCACGGCCGGATGCACGATGGCGTTGAGGGCCGACAGCGCCACATCGTCGCCCATCACCTTGCTGCGCAGCGCCACGCGGTCGAGCGTGCCGTCCTTCGCCAGGACGCCGGTGCCGAACCGGCGCACGATCGTCGTGAGGACTTCGCTGCCGGGCGCTTGCGCTTCCTTGGCAAGGGCATCGGCGTCGATGACCGTCGCGCCCCAGCGACGGAACCAGTCGACGACGGTGGATTTGCCCGCGGCGATGTTGCCGGTGAGCGCTACGTTGAGCACTTAGAGCAGCGCCGTCTGATCTTCATCTTGCCTGGGCACCTTGTGACAGTGCCGGCACCGCGCCTCGTACGACTCGCGGCCCCCAACCATGATCGTCGGGCTGTCCCACTTGGCAGGTTTGCCGTTCACGAGGCGCTGGTTGCGCGTGGCGGGTCCGCCGCACACGACGCAGATCGCCTGGAACTTGTCGACCACCTCGGCGACGCACATCAGGGTTGGCATGGCGCCAAAGGGGAGCCCGCGGAAGTCCACGTCGGTGCCGGCCAGGATCACGCGCACGCCGCGATCGGCGAGGGTGTTCGCGACGGCGACGATGCCTTCGTCGAGGAACTGGGCCTCGTCCACGGCGATGACCTCGGTGCCGGCGCGAATGGCGCGGAGGATCTCCTCGCTCGAGTCGACGGGCTCGGCATCGACGGTGATGCCATCGTGGGAGGTCACGGAGTAAAGGCCGGCGTAACGCGCATCCAAATGGGATTTAAAGACTTGCACGGTCTTGCGGGCGATGACGGCGCGCCGCACGCGACGGATCAACTCCTCCGATTTCCCGGAGAACATGACTCCTGAAATCACCTCAATCCATCCTGGGCGAGTCCCGTGAAACAAGCCAAGTCTCCAAGTCTCAAGAGGCCAGGGAAGTTGCCAGACGCCAAGTTAGCAGTGACTGCAAGCTACGAGGTGTCAGCTGGGGTCCTCGGAAAGTGCTGGAAACTTGCGGTTTTTCTGGGGATACCCTATGATAATGCCGGTCTTATGCGGGTTTTCGGGCGCCCCCCCGCGATAGGGGCGGAGTTTCGGGCTTTTCTGCATCCTGTCCCTCACAAGGAGAGCGTAGTGAACAAAGCCGAGCTGACGGCAGCGCTGGCCATGCGCACCAAGATGTCCAAGGCCGACGCGTCGCGCACGATCGAAGCCCTGTTCGACGATAAGGGCATCATCGCGGGCGAGCTGAAAAAAGGTGCGAAGGTACAGATCACGGGCTTCGGCAATTTCGAAGCACGTAAGCGCGCGGCGCGGATGGGTCGCAACCCGAAGACGGGTGGCGTGATTCAGATCAAGGCTTCGATTGCGCCGGCATTCCGCGCGGGCAAGCAGCTGAAGATGGCGGTCAATAACCGGAAGTAAGTCGTCGCAGTACCAATGCTGTCTACGGGCCGCCCCGCTGGGCGGCCCGTCAGCGTTTCACCCCTGATCCATCTTCGCCGTGACGCGCTTCCCTCTGATCATCAATCCCGTCGTCCGCCGCACCACCGTTTCGACGACCGCGGGTGAGACCTCGACGAGTGCGAAGCTATCGCGCATGTCGATCCGTCCGATCTGCCCCTTCTCGAGCCCGACTTCCTTGATCAGCGCGCCGACGAGATCCTTCGGTCCCGCGCGATCCTTCTTGCCGACGTTCACAAAGACTTTCGCCCACTGATCGGGCGCAGCAGTGACATCGGTAGCCTCGTCGCTGACAGCTGACGGCTGACGGCTCAGTGCGAGCAACGCAGCTGCCACCTCCGCCGGATCCCATTTCTCAAACAGCGGCTCGAGCAGCGCGAGCTCGGCGTCTACGTCTCCACGCTTCAAGCGATCGGCGATGCGCTCACGCAAGGCCGCGTTGCGATCCTGCGCCCGGTCCGTTGCCCCTGGCAACGAGATCGGCGTGAGTGTAGCGATCGCCTGGAGGTAGGGAAGCTGAGACGCTGTCACCACGACGACAGGCTGCCCGGCCTTCGCGAGCGTTGCCAGCTCCTCGGGTGTTGGGAGTTCTTTGCACAGCGTCGCGTCCGGGGCCTGGTTGCGCACCTCCCGCATCGCCGCTTCGCGCCGACTCCGCGAGACCACCGCGTAGCGCGCCTCGCATACGACGCCCAGCGCCAACGAACCCCGGAATTCGGCACGCCGCGCGTGACGCTCGAGGAAGTCGCCAAGGGCGGGAGGATTCCAGCTCAAGACGATGCGGCGAGCCTCGGGCGCTTCGGCGAGGACGGCGTCGAGGCTTTCACTGAGGGTCTCGGGGAACGTCTCGGGCCATGCGATGAGGATCGTGTCGACGGAGGCGAGTTTCAGCGCCGATCGTGCCACCAGCGCGCTGAGATCGGCGGGAGCCCCGGCCACGAGGCCGGCGCGTCCTTCCTTTATGAGGGCGGCACTGCGGGTGAGACCGGTGACGGCATGCGCGCGATACTCCGCGGGGGCGGCGGCAGCCCATCGGGCCGCTTGTTCATGGTCGGCACAAACGACCACGACACTTGGAGCAGTCTTACCGACCCCGGGCGCAAGCCCGGGGTTCAGGAGATCCCAAACCTCCCCAACTCTCTCCACCTCGGGCACCGTAACCAGCACCACGTGCCTGCTGCGCTCAGCCTTCACACGAGCCTCGGTTGTCAAAGGGCGGAACTGCGAGGCGCATGGTAACTTGCGGTACGCCGATGCGCAACATTTTTCTCCTTTTGACGCTTGCCGCCGCACCCGCGCTAGCCCAGTCCCCGCGCCCCAGGGCCCGAGACATCGGCCTCGTCGTCGGCTCCCTCCCTCCCGGTCCCCTGAACGCCATCACAGACGTGGCCGGCGTGCGCGTGGGCCATACGACGATCACGCGTGGCGACTCGATCAACACCGGCATCACGGCGATCCTGGCGCACGGTGGCAATCTGTTTCGCGACAAGGTCCCCGCCGCCATCGTCGTCGGGAATGGGTTTGGGAAGCTCGCGGGCTCGACCCAGGTGAATGAGCTGGGCGAGCTCGAGTCGCCAATTGTGCTCACCTGCACGCTCTGCGTGCCCCGTGCCGCCGATGCGGTGCTCACATGGCTCCTCGGCCTTCGCGGCAACGAGGATGTCCGCTCGGCGAACCCCGTCGTGGGGGAGACGAACGATGGGTTCCTGAACAACATCCGGGCGCGTCCGATCACCGAAGCCGACGTGCTGAACGCCATCCGGGGGGCCGCCGAGGGCCCAGTCGCCGAGGGGGCGGTGGGGGCGGGGCGTGGGACGGTGGCCTTTGGGTGGAAGGGCGGGATCGGCACGGCAAGCCGGCGGCTATCCGCTGATGGGGGAGGCTGGACGGTTGGCGTGTTGGTCCAGACTAACTACGGCGGGGACCTGATGATCGGGGGAGCGCCAGTCGGACGGGAGCTGCGCAAGGCTGCGGGGACAGGAGGGTCAGGGGACGGGTCCATCATCATGGTCGTCGCGACCGATGCGCCCCTCGATCACCTGCGGCTCGAGCGCCTGGCGCGCCGAGCCCTCGCCGGGCTGGCACGGACGGGGAGCACCTTCTCGAACGGCAGCGGCGATTACGTGATCGCCTTCTCGACCAGTCGTACGGCGACCCCGGTTGTGGTGAACGACGCCATGTCTCCACTGTTCCAGGCTGCCATAGAGGCAACTGAAGAAGCGATCTATAATTCGTTGTTGCGCGCCGAGACCGTGCGGGGCTATCGCGGCGTCGTGCGCGCATTGCCCATCGACTCCACGGTCACGATCCTCAAACGGTACGGAGCCATTCGACCATGAGTGACGGGCTGTCCCCCAACCTCCAGCACCTCGAGACATCGGCGACGATCGCAATCTCCGCGGAAGCGAAGCGGCGCAAGGCGGCGGGGGAAGACGTCGTCGATCTGGGGGCGGGAGAGCCCGACTTCCCGACGCCGAGCATTCCCGCCGAGGCGGGACTGCGGGCGATCAAGGACGGCAAGACGCACTACCCGGCCAACGAGGGGATCCTCGAGCTGCGCGCGGCCGCGGCCAAGCACCTGTCTCTGCTCTCGGGGGGCCGTCCCGTCAACGCCGACCACATCGTCGTGTCGAGCGGGTCCAAGCAGTCGCTCTTCAATGCGTGCTTTACGCTCTTCGGTCCCGGCGACGTCGTCGCGATTCCGGCGCCGGCGTGGGTGTCGTATCCGCAAATCGTGCACCTGGCGCGCGCCCGTCCCGTGATGGTCTCGGGCGATCCGGAGTGGAGTCTCAAGGTGAGCGTGAAGGACCTCGACCGCATGCTCCCCGGCGCCGCGGGCTTGATTCTCTGCTCGCCCTGCAATCCCACGGGGGGCGTCTACACACACGCGGAGATCCGCGCCATCGCGCAGTGGGCGAAGGACCGGAAGATCTGGATCATCGCCGACGAGATCTATCGCCGCATTCACTACGGTCCCGGCCCCGCGCCGTCGTTCCTCGATTTGCCCGACGAGCTGCTCGAGCGCGTCGTGCTGATCTACGGCGTGAGCAAGGCGTACGCGATGACGGGGTGGCGCATCGGGCTGGCGCTCGCGCCGCAGAAGATCGCCAAGGCGATGTCGGCGCTCCAGTCACACACGACGACGGGCGCCAATCATCCCGCCCAGTTCGCCGCGGCCGCCGCGCTTGCGGATGAGCGCGTGGAGCAGGATGTCGCGCGGATGGTCGCGGAGTTCCGCAAGCGTCGTGATCTGGTCGTGGCGCGGTTCCGTCAGGAGCTCCCGGGCGTGGAGTTCGTCGATCCCCTCGGCGCCTTCTACTTCTTTTTCAGGGTGGATTCCTTCGGGAAGATAACGGGCACGGAGTTCTGCACGCGGCTCGTGACGGAGAACGGGGTCGCCTTGGTGCCCGGCGCAGCATTCGGCGATGATCGTTGGGTGCGGTTGTCCTACGCGGCTGCGACGGAAGACCTGACGCGGGGACTGGACAGGATAGTCGGGTTCGCCAAAAAGCTTGGTGACTGATTGAGGTTAACTGACCCCGGGCGCAAGCCCGGGGTTTACGAGATCGACCAGGACATTCGGGAGACGGGACCTTCAAGGCCCACACAACCCAGAGTCTGTTTGGTTTAACCCCGGGCTTGCGCCCGGGGTCGGTTAGACATGAATCAGAGTTTGGCGGGCCGATGAGACAGTACTTCGACTCCATTCTCCCCCATAACACAATCGTCCTCGATCCGCACTCCCCACTTCCCGAGCTGGTAGATCCCCGGCTCGATCGTGAAGACCATCCCGGGTTCGAGCCGAGTCTCGTTGCCTTCCACGAGATAGGGCGGCTCGTGGCCGTCCATCCCCATGCCGTGGCCGAGGCGGTGCAGGAAGAACTGCCCATACCCGCCTTCGGTGATGACCTTGCGGGCGAGGCGGTCCATTTCCTGGCACTGCGTCATGAGGGGCCGCCCCGCCTGCATCGCGGCGGTCTGCGCGTCGTGGACGAGGTTGTAGACCTTCTTGAACTCCGCGGACGGCGCGTCGCCGAACCAGATGGTGCGGGTGATGTCGGACGTGTAGCCCTCGATGCGAGATCCCGCGTCGATCAACACGACGGTTTCGCGCTCGAGTTTGCCGGCCGAAGGGCCACCGTGCGGCAAGGCGCTCGACGGTCCGAACTGCACCAGGCCGCCGCCCGGCGAACCACGCGTGGCCATCTCGCGAGACAGGACCTCCGCCACGTCGCGCTCGGTCATCCCGACGGCCAGCTGCGCGAAGGTCGCGGTGATGGACGCCTCGGTCGCCTCGATCGCGCGGCGGATGAGGGCGATTTCTTCGGGTCCCTTCACGATGCGCAGGCGCTCGGTCACGATAGCGCCGTTCTGGAGCTTCCAACTCCCGAGGGCACTCGTGAGGCGCAGGAAACTCAGGTAGGACGTGCTCGGTTCGACGCCGCAGAGGCCCCCGCGGTGCGCCGGTTTGAGGTGCTCCCCGGCCGTGCGCACGACGCGCCACGGATCTTCCTGCTCCTCCCAGCCCCGCACGTCGCTGATCACGCTGTTGCGCTTCAGGCGTTCGACTTCGAATGAGGGGCAGACGACGACGGGCGCGCCTGTGACGGGGATCATCAGCAGGATGAGGCGCTCGCTCCGCCCCGGGTTGTAGCCGGCGAAATACTGAAAGTTGGTGCTCGGCTCGACGACGAGCATATCGAGCTTCTGCGTGTTGAGCTCTTGTTGAACGCGCTCGAGCCGGCGGCTGAAGACCTCGGGACCTAAGGCAGGGGACTGCTGAGTGCGGGGTGCGGCGTGCGGCGTGTCGGAGCTTCCATTGGCACGCCGCACGCCCCACGCCCCACGTCCCGCGCCGAAGAAGGCACCCGCACCTGCCATCGACTCAAAGAACTCGCGTCGTTTCATGGTCCTGCTATATTACGCCCCCGCTATGCAATTCGAAACCCGCATCGAGCCGCTCGACGGCAAGCTCCCCAAAGTGAGCTACCGTTGGGATGCCGAGACCGACATTCTGACGGTCGCGTGTAAAGGCGTCCCGAAAGGGAACGGAATGAACGGGACCGTCGATCTCGAAGGAGCCGACGGCTCGTTCGTCGTGATCGACGTGGCCGGCGGCGCATTGCGCGGCGTGGACGTGGTGACGTGGCCCGACGACGTGAAGACCGTCGCAAAACTCTCCGCACCCGAGCCCACCAAGGACGGGCAGGTGACGTTCCCGACCCGCAAGTCACAGCCGGGCGTCGCCGCGGTCGAAGTGGACACGGCGATCACGGTCGAGAAGAACGAAACCGACACGCTGTTTCACATCCGCGTCGGGCGCTCGCGCTCGGCGACCGTCGTGCGAGTCGGAGATCACCTGCTCGTGGAAGTCGATAAGCAGTCGCGTCTCTCCGGACTCTGGTTGCTCGATGTCCCGCCGTTCCCGAACGTCGAGGCGACCGCCTGACCGCCGACGAGCGGCTCGACCGCTACGTTACGGAGTTGTTCGCCGTCGAAGACCCGATTCTCGCCGCCATCCGCGCCCGTCACGCCACAGAAAACCTCCCGCCCATCAGCATCTCGCCCGACGAAGGGAAGCTCCTGCACGTGCTGCTCCTGGCCGTCGAGGCCACGACCGTCCTCGAGATCGGCTCATTGGGCGGGTACAGCGGCGTGTGGCTGGCGCGGGCGCTGCCGTCGCATGGCCGGCTCACGACGATCGAAAAAGACCCGCGCCACGCCGCGTTGGCGCGCCGCGCTTTTGAGGAGGCTGGCCTGACGCCCCGGGTGCGTTTAATCGAAGGCGCCGCCCTCGAGGTCCTGCCGACGCTGAAGCCCGGCTTCGACGCCGTGTTCATCGACGCGGACAAAGAGCCCCTGCCTCAGTACTTCGACTGGAGCATGCGACTGCTGCGGCGGGGCGGCTTGTTGCTCTGCGACAATTCCTTCTTTCATGGCGCCGCCGTGGATGAGAGCGACCAGTCGCCGGCGGCCCGCGGTGTTCGGGAGTTCAACCGGCTGGCCGCGGCCGATCCCCGTCTCGTCTCCACGATCGTGCCCGTGCGCGACGGCCTCCTCGTCGGACTGAAGGTCGCGGAATGACCTGGTGGGATGCGCTCGTCCGCGCGGGGGCCGTCCCCGCCGCGTATGTGCCGCCGGCCAGCATGGGGCGGACCGACGCCGACGACGGCGCCGAGCCCGGTGCCGATCTGGTCGAGGGTGACGCGGTGGCGGTGCACGCCGTCGCGCCAGCGCCGCCTCCCGCCGCTTCGTTTCTCGATGGGATCGAGCAGTGGAAGGTGGTCGGCTACGACGGGGTCTTGCCGGTCGTGCGGGCTTACGTGGCGGCGGCGGTGCGCCGTCGGGGACCAGACCGCCGCCTCCGTACGGCGTTCGAGGCCTCCCGGGAGTTCGCGATCGCGCCGCTCGCGGGGCTCGCCCCCGAACGCCGGCGCGCCTTGGAAGAAACCTGCTCCGATGTGGTAGGGATCTCGATTGAGGAGGGTACGCAGCCGGGTCGGGTGCTCGAGTTGGCGCGCCGCGCCGTCGACAGCGCTCGTCAGGCCCTGGAGCGCGACCTGGCTGAGCGCGCCCTGGCCCGGCTCGGCGCCACGGAGTGGCTCGTGGTCGACGGGTTGCTCTCCGTCTCGGGGAAGCTGGCGGGCCATCCCCGCGCCCTCGGTGTGATCAAGAGCCACGGCGCGCAGTTCTTCTCGGGGGCTGACCTCGAGCGGGCGCTCACGGTTCCGGCCGACCACCGCACCAGCGTGTTTCGCGCCCGCGGCGGCCACGCGCGCAACGAGGTGTACTCGTGGTACCTGCGCCTCTGGCCGTGGGAGGGCAACGATTTGCTCTACGGACTGCTGCGTATCGAGGCGCGCGCCGACGCCGCAACCATCGCCGCCGCCAGCGCCGTGAGCGGCTGGCTTCTGGCGGAGCGCACGCCGATCGCCACACCGGACGCGCGCTGGGATCGGCTGTTATATCCTATACATGACGTGGAGACCTACCTGAAGGCCCGCGCGCCCAGAGACTTCGCCCTCTCGCGTGTTTCCCGGCTGCCCCGGCTGCCAAGGACGGGGACATGATCGCGCGACCCGATCCCGTGGCGATTGGACGCGTCGTCGCCACCGAGCTGAAGCCGTCGACGCCGCATCAATTCCATTTCTGGACGGCGAACGAGACGGCCATCGGCATCGGAGCCATTGTCCGAGTGGCTGAAGGGGAGCGTGTCGTCTACGGAGTCGTGACCGACGGCTTCGCCTACTCCGACCTCGCGACGCCGCTGCACGACGTGATCGGCGCCGAGGGGGATCCGGCGCGCGCCGCCGAGTCGCCGACGGTGCGGCAGGAGATTCGCTATTGGACGGCCGCGGTACTCCGCCAGATCCCTGAAGAACCGTTGCAGCCGGTGCCCCTGGGCCAGGTCTTCGTCGCCAGCGACACCGACGTCGCCCAGGCGCTCCGCATGGACGCCTACCTCCACTCGGCGACGCCGACGGCGATTCCCATCGGGCTCTACACATCGGGCGGACTCGAGGCGCCCGTCTATCTCGACGCCGACTTCCTGCTCGGTCCCGAGGCCGCCCACCTGAACATTTCGGGCGTGTCGGGCCTCGCGACCAAGACGAGCGCCGTCGAGTTCCTGCTCGCGTCGGTCTTCCGGCATTTCCCGGCGCACAAGGGCAAGGTCGCGGCCGTCTGCTTCAACGTGAAGGGCCCCGACCTGTGTTTCTTGGACCAGCCCGGGGAATTGAGCGACGAAGACCGGCGGCGCTACGAGCGGCTCGACGTGCCGGCCAAGCCCTTCGAGCAGGTGCGCTACTTCGCGCCCTTCAAGGCCGACGGCGTGAACCTCAACACGCTGCGCACTCACCCCGATTTGGTGGACGCCGTGACGCCCCTGACGTGGGGGCTGCAGGAGGTCGTCGACTTCGCCGAGGTGTTGCTGAACCGTGACGACATCGACGCCAAGGCCGATGCGTTCATCGACTACTTGAGGGATCGCGTGTTAGGCCGGTCATTCAAGGACGATTTCGGCAATGCGCACGAGGTGAGGACCTTCGCCGACCTGGAGCGGTTCTTTCGCAGCATCTTCGACGGCCTCGAAACGAGTGGCCGCAGCGACACATGGCGCACGCATCACATCGCGACGATGCGCAAGGTGCGAAACAGGCTCCTGAACATCTCGACGCGCTGCAAAGGGCTCGTCACCGACGATGGGCCCTCGAGCGACTTGCCGTGGGGCTCCTTCGAGGATCGCGCGGTGTACGTCATCGACGTGGCGAACGTCGATCCCCTCGGCCAGGATCTCGTCTTCGCGCGCGCCGTCTCGAAGCTGCGCGAGCACCTGGAGCGCCGTGACTTGGGCGTCGACGCGGTCGTGGTGTTCGTGGACGAGCTGAACAAGTACGCGCCGGGCGATGGTCCCGAGACCTACGTGAAGAAAATGCTGCTCGACATCTCCGAGCGCGGCCGCTACTTGGGGCTCGTGCTGTTCAGTGCGGAGCAGTTTCGCTCACAGGTGCACCGCCGCGTCGTCGGAAACGCGGGCACGCAGGTGTTCGGCCGCATGGACATGGATGAGCTGGCGACCCCCGGCTACCAGGTGCTGTCGCCCGCCACGAAGATCAAGCTGGCGACGCTCCCGGTGGGCGAGCTGATGGTGCGGCACCCGCACTTCACGCAGCCGATCTTCGTGCGTTTCCCGAAGCCGCCCGTCCTGCGCGGCCGCGACGGGATGGGGCGCTTTCCGGCTGCCGTTGATCTTTCCTTTGACGACGCCGTGGCGCGGCAGCTGGTACACATCGACCGGCGCATTCGGCCCAATCAGGTGAAGGACCTGATCGCGGATCGCACCGAAGAGGATGTGCGCCGCGCCCTGGCCGCCGTGCGACAGAAGCAGCCCGAGGATGCGCTCGCGTATTTCCGGAAGATGCTGGGTGGCCGCGTGGCCCCCGACGCGCCGCGCGAGCGCCAGGCGGTGCCGCCCCTGAACACGATTTCCGATGAGCCGTACTGACCTGAAGCTCGCGCACCTCGCCGACCTGCACCTGGGATTCCGCCAGTTCGACCGGCAGACGCCCCGCGGCGGGAATCAACGCGAGGCGGACGTCGCCGACGCGTTCCGCCGCGCGATCGACGACCTGCTCGAGCAACGTCCCGATCTGATCGTGCTTGCGGGGGACATCTTCCACGCGGTTCGTCCGACGAACCCGGCGATTCTCTTCTTCTTTCAACAGATGCAGCGGTTGCGGTCGGGGCTCCCCGACGCTCCGATCGTCGTCATCGCCGGCAATCACGACACGCCGCGCTCCGTCGAGACCGGGACGATCCTCCGGCTGTACGAAGCCCTCGGTGTCGAAGTCGCGACCGACCGGCCGCGGCGCGTCCTGTTCCCGAAGCTCGACTGCGCCGTGCTCGCCGTTCCCCACCAGGCGCTGATGCAGCCCGACCGTCCCGCCCTGCGCCCCGAGCCGGGCGCCTCGCGCAACGTGCTCGTGACGCACGGTCACTGGCCGGGCCTTGGTGAGCAGCGGGGCACGATGGAGTACGGCGGGGCATTGCTGCAGCGCGAAGACATCGCGCCCGCGCAGTGGGACTACGTCGCGCTCGGCCACTACCACGTGACGCACCAGGTCGAGCCCAATGTCTGGTATGCCGGCAGCCTCGACTACGTCGGGCCCAATTCGTGGGGCCAGCTGCAAGACGAGCGGGAGCATGGCCGAGCAGGGAAGGGCTACCTGCTCGTGCATCTCCCCGGCGCTCGCGTCGAGTTTCGCCCCGTCGCCCCGCCGCGCCGCTTCGTCGAGTTGCCGCCCATCGAAGGCGCGGGCCGCACGGCCAAGGAGCTCGACGAGGAGATTGCGAAGGTCATAGCCGCCGCCAAGCCGTCGATCGACGACCAGGTCGCGCGACTGATGATCTGGAATGTCACTCGCAGCGTGGCGCGCGACCTCGATCACGCGGCGCTGCGCGGTTACAAGGCGCGCGCGCTCAACTTCCAGCTCGACGTGCGCCGTCCCGAGGAGCGCCGCGTGCCGGGACTCGGGTCGCCGCAGCGGCGCCAACCGCTGCCCGAGACCGTGCGCGAGTTCCTCGGCCGCCGGCCACTCGACGCCGAGCTCGACCGGCCGACGTTCGTGCGCCTGGGCGTCGAGTACGTCGAGGCCGCCGGCGGGGAGGAGCGGTCGTGAAGTTGCACCGCCTCCGCCTCGTCAACTTCCGGCAGCACGCCGACACCGAGATCGTGTTTGGCGACGGGATCACGGGGATCATCGGGCCAAACGGGTCCGGCAAGACGTCGCTGCTCGAGGGCCTGGCCTGGGCGATATACGGCAACGCCGCGGCGCGGGGCGACAAGGATTCGATTCGGAACCTGCGCGCCAAGGCGCGCACGTCCGTGCGCGTCGAGCTCGAGTTCGGGCTCGGCAGTCACGAGTACAAGGTGGAGCGCGGGCTGAACGACGCCGAGTTGTATCAGGACGGGACGATCGTCGCGAATTCGATCCGCGAAGTGACGGCCAAGTTGCAGCGCGTTCTCGGGATGACGCACGAGGAGTTCTTCAACACGTATTTCACGGGCCAGAAGGAGCTCGCCGTGCTTGCCAACGCGAGCCGGCCCGATCGCGCCGCGTTTCTCTCGCGCGTGCTCGGCTACGAGCGGCTACGTCTGGCGCAGGAGCGCGTGCGCGAGCGCCGCAGCGCGGTGAGCCACGAGGTGGACGGGCTCGAAACGGGCCTCCCACCCCGGAGCGAGCTGCAGAAGGAGCGGCGCGAGGCGGAGAAGCGCCTCACGGGGGCGCGGCGCGCCGCGACCGATGCCGAAGCGTCACGCAAGAAGGCGCAGGATGCCTTAACGGAAGAAGAGCCGCGCTGGCAGGCGTGGGTGACGCGGCGCGACCGCACGCATTCGCTGGAGGGCGATCAGAAAGTGGCGGAGTCTGGCGTCCTGGCGCAGCGCCAGGAGTTCCAGCGACTCGACAAGGAGCTGGCCGAGGCCCTCTCGGCGCGGGAGGAGCTGCGCAAGCTCGAGGCCGAAGTAGCGCCGATCACGAAGCTCAAGGCGGAGCTGGCCGAGCTCGACCGTCTGCACCAGCAGGACGCCGCGCGGCGGGAGGATCAGGCGAAGTTGACGGAGCTGGCGCGCGCGCTCAGTGCGCTCGATCGTCGCATCGCCGAGCTGGCCGACGCCGTGACTGCGCTGGCGCAGTCCGAGCAGGAGACGCGTGGGCTCGCGGAGCGCCTCGAGGTCGCCGAGCGGGCTGCCGAGGAGCAGCAAGCCACGTGGGTTCGAGAGAAGGGATACGCCACCACGCGGCGCGAAGAGCTCCTCAAGCAGTACGACGAGGTGAAGGAGCAGCGCGACAAGATCCAACGCCTCGGCCCCGAAGGAGAGTGTCCCACGTGCCGCCGGCCTCTCGGGGCAGAACACGCGGCGGTGCTCGGTGTGCTGGAGCGGCAGCTGCAGTCGATCGTGGACGACGGCACCTACTTCCGCCAGCGTCTCGAGCAGCTCGCCGTGCCACCTGAGACCGTGACGCAGGCGGAGACGGCGCGCGACGCGCTGCGCGACGAGAGCCGCCGCGCGAGCGAGCGCGAGGGCACGCTGCGCGCGCAGGTGGGGGAGCGCGGGCGGCTCGAAAAGGAGCGGGTCGGCGTCGTGCGGCGGGCGGAGGAGTTGGAACGGCGCGTGGCGGCGCGGCCCAGCGGCTACGACGCGCAGCGCCACGATGCCGTGCGGACGGAGCTGACGCGGCTCGAGCCCGTTGCCCTGCAAGCGGCGACGCTCATGGCTCGCGCCGAGCGTGCCGAGGTCCTCGTCAAAGAAGCGGAGCTCGCGGAGCGGGCACTCTCGACGCGCGAAGCCTTGGCGCGCCAGCTCGCGGACGCGGTCAAGGCCGAGGGGTTCTCCGAGGCCAAGTTCAAGGCGGCGCGCGAGCGTCACGATCGGACGACGCACGCGTTGCGCGCGGCGGAGCTGTCGGTCGCCGAGACGCGCGGCGAGCTGGCCGGAGCCGAAGCCACGGTGCGCGAGACGGAGCGCCGCGAAGGCGAGCGCGCGGCGCGCGAGCGGACCATCGCCGAGCGGAAGGCGGAGCTGCGGTTGCACCACGAGCTGGACCGGGCGTTCTCGGATCTGCGCGCCGACTTGAATGCCGCGATGCGGCCCGAGATCGGCGAGCTCGCGTCTGCGTTCCTGGCCGACCTGACCGATGGGCGCTACGATGAGGTCGACCTGGACGACGATTACCGCGTGGTCGTGCTCGACGACGGAATCCCGAAGCCGGTGATCTCGGGCGGTGAGGAGGACATTGCGAACCTGGTGCTGCGCCTCGCCATCTCCCAGATGATCGCCGAGCGCGCGGGGCAGCCCCTCTCGCTCCTCGTGCTCGACGAAATCTTCGGCTCACTCGACGACACGCGGCGTCAGCACGTGCTCGGCCTGCTGCGCCGCCTGGGCGATCGCTTCCCACAGGTCATCCTCATCACGCACATCGAGCAGGTGCGCGACGGATTGGACCGCGTGATTCGCGTGGCTTACGACGCGGCTGCCGGCGCGAGCGTCGTGCGCGACGACACCGCAACCCTGGGAGGAGGGACCGCCGATGCGGGCGTGGCTGCCTGAGACCCGGGTCGCGGGCCCCGAGCCCGCCACGGAGCGCGACATCGAGGGGCTGAATCGCGTGTTCGCGGACGCCTTCACCGACCGGTATCGCCGCGACGGTCTCGTCGGCGTCCGCGTCCCGCAGCTCAACCCGCTGGTGTGGCGTTACGCGCTGCTCGGCGCCGGGGAGGGCGCGATGGTGTGGCGCGATGAGCACGATGAAGTCGCCGCGTTCAATGTCGCGCACCGCTCGGGGAGCGAGGGCTGGATGGGTCCCCTCGCGGTCCGGCCCGACCGCCAGGGAACCGGGGTAGGGAAGACGATCGTCCGCACCGCCACCGACTGGCTGATCGACCGCGGCGTCGCGACGCTCGGCCTCGAGACAATGCCGCGCACGCCCGAGAACATCGGTTTCTACGCGCGGCTCGGCTTCGCCCCGGGCCACCTTACGGTGACGCTCACGAACGAGATCGCGACCCGCGGCCACCCGGCGCCGACGCTGCTCTCGCAGCGTGCGGCGGCCGCGAAGGATGCCGCGGTCGACGCCGCGCGGGACCTCACAGGCGCGCTTGCGCCCGGCTGCGATTTCTCGCGGGAGATGCTCCTCTCCGCCGAGCTGGGCCTCGGGGATACTTGCCTGGTCGACGGGGCGAACGGTCTCGACGCGATGGCGCTGTGGCACTCCGCCCCGCTCGCCGATACGCGCGCGCGCGACGAAGTGCGCGTGCTGAAGCTCGCGGCGCGCAGCGACCGCGCGTTCGAGGCGGCGATCGCCGGGGTCGAAGCGTCGGCGGCGAAAGCGGGAATCCGTCGTGTGGCGGTGCGCTGTCAGACGAAGTTCGGCGATGCGTTCAGCCGGCTCATCGCGCGCGGCTACCGCGTGCGCTGGACCGACCTGCGGATGAGCTACGAAGGCTATCCGGAACGCCACCCGACGAGCGGCGTGTTGTTCTCTAACTGGGAGATATGACGGGCGTCTGCTCAGGCCTTCCAGTCACGTAGACGACCAGCCCCAGCCCGACGACTTCACTGGCGTGCGCCGTGCCCGGCGGCAAGTCGAGCCGATCGCCCGGACCGAGGTCGAACGTGGCGCCTTCGACCATGACCCGCAGAAAACCCGACAGCACCCAGCGCGTCTCGGGAAAATCGTGCGCGTGCGACGCGACGTGCGTGCCAGGGACATCGGACCACCAGGCGGTCGTCATCCCTTCGCGCTCGAGCGCGCGCCGCAACGTGGAGAGTTGCAGCGGGCCGACGCTCGGATCCCACGACGTGACGTTGAGCATCAGGAGCGGAACCTCGGCGCGCCGTAGAGGATGCGGCGCGCGAACAGCACCACGGCGCCCGCGTACAGCAGGTGCACGTTGCCCGAGGGGACCTGCGCGACGAACACAAGCAGGATCCACACGACGAGCAGAACGATTGCCGTGATGAAGGTCACGTTCATGGCTGTTGACGTTTCAAGTCCAAGACGTATTCTAGTGCTCAGGAGCGGGGAGTCAAATTATTGAGCCAACAGCTCGATTGTGGACCCAGATACTGCGGCCGATGTCATGCCCCCTCGGGGGGAAGACAGAATTCGTGGTGAGGGACCTGTCATTACTTTCGGGCTTCAATAATCCTTCTCGCTCCTGCTCTACCGACCGGCCGGCCCGGGTTACACCGGTGCCCGGCCGGTTGTGCTTTGGCGGACCGTCTCCCAGAAGTACCTCGGTGCCAGCAGCCGTTTTCTCCCCATGACGAATTGAATCAGCAGGACCACCATCCACACCCCGTACGCCACGGCGACCTCCACGCGCAAATGCGGCACCGAGAACTGCACCGCCCATAGCGCGAACAACGCGGTCGCGTCGAGCCAGTCGAACTCCATGTTGGCGAGCACCATGATGCCCAGCGCCGTCTGGAGCAGCGTGAGCACGATCTCGATCCGCTGGCCGGGGTCGAAGGGGAAGTCTGCCCACGTGCCATAATGGTGCTGGTGTGAAAAGCCGTACACCAGCGGGATCATGGCGGCGAGGATCGTCCACTGATTGATGTTGCTCGAGACGATGTTCATCAGCGCCATGGGTGCCTGCGTGACCCGGCGCGCCCAGGTGAAGGTCGACACGAACTCCGGGAACTCGGACAGGAACGGCGCGACCCATTGGACCAGGAAGAACTGGCTGATGCCGATCAGCCCGGCCAACGCGATCATGGATGTGAGGAACGGATGTGCGGTCACGTATAGGAGCGTCCCGCCGAGAGCGAACAATCCGCCGATCGCCGCCTGCCGGCGCCATCCCGGCTGGCGGTAGGCCCAGCGCGACACCGCGGGCGCGTCGGCCAGCGATTCCGCGGCCTTCGGCGGGTTGCGCGTCAGGATCCAGAGGTACACGACGTAGAGTCCGATCAGCACGACCGCATCCACCCAGGTGATCCGCTGCCGCCAGATGATGATCAAGAAGTAGAGGAGCGGCGGGAGGAGGCCCACGACCTCGACGGCGTGCTCCCGTTCGAGGCGAATCGCGGGTAACCGATCCCCCGGCTTGCGCTGCGCCCGTGCCGAGAACGCGAACACGAAATAGATCATCGGCCAGCCGAGGCCGAGCAGCAGGCGAATCGCGCCCGTCAGGTTGGCGATGGCGAGATGCGCGCGCTCGGGATCCTTGCCCGCTTCCCACGCGATCACGGCCTCGACGGCGAACTCGGGGAGCGTTTGCAGCCACGCGAGGATCGCGAGGGCGAGGCCTTGGGAAATCAGGAACTGCGCGGCCTCGGCGCCCCAGGCGACCAGGAACGCGGAGAGCAGGATGCTGGGGAAGGTCCACAGCGCCGAGAGCGCCGAGCCTCCCGCCTTCATCAGGGCGGCGAGTAGCTTTAGGAGTCGCACGGGGGCCCAACTTAGTCTCGTGGCGGAGGTCGAACAAGCGATGCCGCGTTGCCGGGTGACGCGCCGGCTGCACTTCAACGCCGCCCACCGCCTCTTCAATCCGCGCTTCTCGGACGCGGAGAACGAGCGGACCTTCGGCGTGTGCAACAACCCGAACTTCCACGGGCACAACTACAACCTCGACGTATCCGTCGAAGGCGACATCGATCCCGCCACCGGCTACGTGCTCGACATCAATCGCCTCAAGGAGACCGTGACCGAGAGCCTCGTCCGCCACCTGGACCACAAGAACCTGAACCTCGACGTCCCCTGGTTTCGCGATCTGATCCCCACGGCCGAGAACATCGCCGTCGTGTGCTGGCAGGTGCTCGAGCCGGCGCTCAGACCGGCGCGCCTGGCGCACATCCGCTTGTGGGAGACGGAGCGTAACTACGTGGACTACACCGGGACGTGACCATGGGACGTGACAAGATCAAATCCGCGAGCCTGCACAGCTTCCACGAGTCGCACACGGAGCCGACCGTCGTGCGGATTCCGTTCGCGCAGCTGGTGCACGAAATGCTCGAGCAGCTCGGCGAAGACCCGAAGCGCGAGGGGCTGCAGAATACGCCCTCTCGCGTCGAGGCGTCGCTCAAGTGGCTGACGCGCGGCTATCAGATGAGCGTCGAAGACGTCATCGGCGACGCCATCTTCCACGAGAAACACGAGAGCATGATCTGCGTGCGCGACATCGAGATCTACTCGATGTGCGAGCATCACATGCTGCCGTTCTACGGCCGGGCGCACGTCGCCTACCTGCCCGACGGCAAGATCGTGGGCTTGTCGAAGATTCCGCGCGTCGTCGAGGTCTTCGCCCGGCGGCTGCAGGTGCAGGAGCGGCTCACCGACCAGGTCGCCGAGGCGCTCTGCGCGGTGCTGAAGCCGCTCGGCGTCGGCGTCGTGATCGAAGCCTATCACCTCTGCATGATGATGCGCGGCGTCGAGAAGCAGAATTCGAAAACCGTCACGAGCTCGTTGCGCGGCGCCTTCCGCGACGACGCGAAGACCCGCGACGAATTCCTGCGCCTGGTGCACGGCGGGAACGGGCTGTGACGACAGCGGGGCTCGTCGGGAAGCTGGCGCTCGTCACGGGTGCGTCGCGCGGCATCGGGCTCGCCGTCGCGGATGAGTTCCGAGCCGCCGGCGCCCACGTCGTGCGGCTGGCCCGCAGCCTCCACGATGCGTCGGCGGACCGCCTCACCGACGTGCATTGCGACGTCACGCGCGCCGAGGACGTCGATCGGGCGGTGGGCCGCGTCGTGGGTGAGCTCGGCGTTCCTGACATCGTCGTGAACAACGCCGGGATCTTCATGATCAAGCCGCTGACGGAAACGACGCCCGCCGATTTCACCGCCACGCTCGCTACGAACTTGACGGGCCCCTATCTGGTGGCGCGCGCGCTCGTGCCGCGCATGGTGGAGCGGGGCAACGGTCATCTCGTCACGATCGGGTCGATCTCCGATTACATCGGATTCCCGGGCTCGACGGCGTATGCCGCGAGCAAATTCGGGCTGCGCGGCATGCACGAAGTCATCCGCGCGGAGACGAACAAGACGGGCGTGCGCACGACGCTCATCTCGCCTGGACCCGTGGACACCGACATCTGGAACGACGTGCGCCCCGACGAGAAACCGGGGTTCACGAAACGCAAGGACATGATGCGCGTGGAGGACGTGGCCGAGGCGGTGCTGTTCGCGGTCACGCGGCCGGAACGTATCGACATCACGGAGATTCGCTTGCTGCCCACGATTTATTCGCCCCGCGGATGACCGGCCTGCTCTTGTTGCTCGCGCTGCAGGTGCCAGGGCTCCCTGACTCGAGCGGATGGGGTGTACATGTCCTAGCGACCGCGCTTGCACCTGACAGCTCCACTTGGGTCGGGACTTACGGCGAAGGGATTTTCGTCCTTCGCAAGGGAGCGGCGACTTGGGAGCGGATTCGGTCGTCGAACGACACGGCAGCGCACGCGATCTCGTGGGATTTCGTGCACGCGTTCGCGTTCGGGCCACGTGGGCAGGTGTGGTACGGCACGGTGGGCAACGGTTGGGGTCTCTCGACCGACGGCGGCAAGACTTGGAAGAACTGGGAGTTCCGCCAACTCGGCCCCGAGTGGCAGTACGTCGCGCCGAATGGCATCGGCATCAACGGCGACACCGTCTATATCGCGACCGCCGACGGGATCAAAGTCACGTGGGACGACGGCGCGACGTGGTCGGTGATTACCGATTCCATCGGCGCCACGACAACGCACGACCCGGTCTTCGGGATGATCCGGAGCCAGTACGTCAACGCGCTGTCGGTGGGGCCGGGGAGCAACCTGTGGATCGGGTATCTCCCGGGCATCGCGCACTCACCCGATGGCGGCCGAGAGTGGCATGAGGGGTTCGCTCCACCGCCCTGCGCGCACCCGCCGTGCGCGAACCGGGCGCGGAGCTTCGGCGTCGACGCGTACGGGTTCTCGGTTTACACGGAGCAGGGGCAGTACCTGTTCGATCGTCCCTTCGACGGCTGGGCGACTCTGGACTCGGTGCCGTGCCGGACCGGCGAGCCGTGCCGTGGGGGCGGGCGCATCCGCGACGGCCGGTCGAGGTTCCCGATCGGCATTCGTGTCGACGACGCTGCAGCGGCGTCCAAACCGCGCCACACCTGGTTCCGCCGCCCCATCGCGCTCACCGATCAGCCGTATATCGACCAGACCTACCGCTTCGGTTCGACGATGGGCGGCAACTTCCAGGCGCATCAAGGTGTCGAGTTCAACAACGGCGACGGCACGCCGGTGCACGCGATTGGTGACGGAGTCGTGGTGCACGCGGGGCCGGCCGAGGCCGGGGCGCTAACGGTCGCGATCAAACACGATCGACGCCTTTCCACGCCGTCAACACGCCTTTTTGTTTTTTCCGTCTACTTCCACAACTCGAAGCTCCTCGTGAAGGTCGGCGACCGCGTCAAAGCCGGCGACGTCATCTCGCTCGTCGGCAACACCGGCCGCGCGACGAACGACCACCTGCACCTCGAGGTGCATGCTGCGCCCTTTGACTCCACGCGATTGATCGTGGATCCCGCCGTCCGCTATCCGCCGTACAACGCGAACCCCGAACTGTGGATCGACCCACTCCCCGGCACCGGGATCGTGGCGGGGCAGGTGTGGGACTCGGCCGGCAAGCCTGCATACCAGGTCCGGATCTACGGGCTCGTGAAGCCCGAGCCTGAAGAGACGCCCTTCTCGTTCATCGAGACGTACGGGCCGCGCAATCACTCGGACCCGATTCACCACGAGCACTTCGCGATTTCGGACGTTCCGACGGGCGAGTATGTTTTGGGCGTCGAGATCGGAGGGAAGCGCGTGTTCCGCCGCGTGAAGGTGCAGGCTGGGAAACTGACGTGGGTTGAGTTCAGGCCCTAGATGCACATCGAGTTGACGGAGATGCTGCGCTGCCCCGAGCCGCACCGCGAAGACGCGATGGTGCTCTCGACGGGCGAGATGATCGGCCGGATGGTGCGCTCCGGGCTCGTCGGCTGCTCCGTGTGTCGCAAGGAATTCTTCATCAAAGACGGAATCGTGGACTTCGTAGGGAGTGAGGAGCCAGGAGCCGGGAGCCGGAGGACTGCCGTTCCCCCGACTCCCGGCGCTTTGCTCCCGACTCCCACCGATCTCCAGGCCCTGCTCGAGCTGTCAGGCCCGGGCGGTTTCGTCGTCCTGCTCGGCGACGCCACGCGGTTCGCCGCCAGCCTGGCGGGACTGATGGCGGGGATTCACTTCGTCGGCGTCAACGCTCCTGCCGACACCGCAGAGCTTCCCATCCTGTCGCTGCTGCGGTCTTCCGGCGGGATTCCCCTGCGGCAGTCGTTCGCGCGCGGCGTCGTCGTCGGCGCCGACCTCGCCACGTCACCGTGGCTCGTCGAGGCGCATCGCATCTTGCTGCGCGGCCGGCGCTTCGTCACCCTGCACGAGAAACCGGAACTGCCGATCGGCCTGGAGAAACTGGCGACGGCGAAGGGACTCTGGGTCGGCGAGAAGAAGTAGCGGCTAGACCCTGAAGGTCACGAAGACAATTCCCCCAAGCGCCATGAAGGCGTACCACACCCTCGGGGGGACCCGTGCGGCGGTGGCCGGGAGGCGCGACAGGGTCGCGGTGACCGACGCGCCCAGGAACGCCGCCGCGAACACGTAGTGCTGGTACAACTCCGACCGCATCGACGCCTGGTCCGCAGCCATCATCATGTGTTCGTGCCCGCGATGATTGGGCCGGTGGATCACGAAGACGACGGCGACGATCGCCAGCGCCACAGGCGCGACCCAGCGCAGGTAGGGCGTCGCGGGATGCTCGGGGCGGCGCCGGATGAACCACTCGGCCATCGCCGGCACCACGATACACAGCGCCGAGATCTTGTGTTGAATCGTGTGCGGTGACGTGAGCGACGCCCACCACGACTTGGGCGCGTTGTTCGGTGACAGGAGATGGACGATGGGCGTCCACCACACATTGCCGTCCGCGGGCGGCGTCCACGACTCGTTCGAGCCCATCACGATCCAGCCGAGGAAGAGCGCGAACCCGAGCCAGAGGTGTTTACTCCACGCCGGGCTCCCCGGGCGGTCCACGAATAACGCGCCCAGGGCGGCCACGGTGATCAACGTCGCGCCGATGTAGGTGTGGACCGCTTCGTCGTAGGAGAGGTTCATCATCCTTCGATCACCGCGGCGGTGGCGTCGTCGGCCGCGTAGACGCGGTCGATCATGTCCTTGTACTTCTTCTCGACCACGCGGCGCTTCACCTTGAGGGTCGGCGTCAACTCACCAGCCTCGATCGTAAAGTCGTTCTCGATCAAGAGCACCTTTTTCGGCATCTCGAACTTCGCCAGCTCGTTCACCGCGCTCATCACTTCGCGCTCCATCTTGGCGTGGACATCGGCGAGCGCGAGCAGCTGCGCATGGGATCCATAGCTCAGATTCCGCTCCTTGGCCCAGCGTTCGAGATTGTCGTAGTTCGGGACGACGAGGACGATCGGATACTTGCGGCGATCGCCGTACAGGACGGCGTTGACGACGAACTTGTTTCGCTTCACCATCGCTTCGATCGGCTGCGGCGCAATGTACTTGCCGCCCGCCGTCTTGAGGAGCTCCTTCTTGCGGTCGGTGATCTTCAAGTAGCCATCGGAGTCGATCTCCCCGATGTCGCCCGTGTGCAGCCACCCCTCGGCGTCGACGGTCTCGCGCGTCGCGTCCGGCAGCTTGTAGTAGCCCTTCATGATGTTGGGGCCGCGCGCGAGGATCTCGCCGTCCGCTGCGAACTTCAGCTCGACCCCCGGGATCGCCTTGCCCACGGTGCCGAGCTTGATGCGCTCCAGCGGATTGAGCGTCAACACCGGTGACGACTCGGTCAGGCCGTAGCCCTCGATCACCGGCAGGTTCGCCGAGTAGAAGAACTTCGCGATGTCGGCCGAAAGCGGCGCCGCGCCGGACACGAAGAACCGCACGCGGCCGCCGGTACGCGCCTGCAGCTTCGAGAAGACGAGCTTGTCGGCCACCTTCTTCTTGAAGGCGAGGCCCCCGGGGATCCTGAGGCCCGCCAGCGAGTGCGTCGCCCAGTCTTCGCCGGCCCGCTTCGCCCAGAAGAAAATCGCCCGCTTGATCGCGCTCCCGGAGAGCGCGTTCTCGAGCACCCGCGCGTACACCTTCTCGTACAGCCGCGGCACCGACAGCACGACCGTCGGCTTCACTTCCTGGAGATTCGCGGCTACGGTGTCGAACGATTCGGCATAATTGATCGCCACGCCGGCCTGAAACAGCGTGTAGTCCACCATCCGCTCGTAGCTGTGCGACAGCGGCAGCATCGACAGGCAGGAGTCCCCGGGCCCGATCGGGATCATCTGCAGCACGGCTTGCACGTTGGACCAGATGTTGTGGTGCGAGAGCATCACGCCCTTCGGGTCCCCCGTCGTCCCCGACGTGTAGATCAGCGTCGCCAGATCGTCGGGCCCGACCGCCAGCGCTTCCTTCTTCCAGTCGGGATACTTGCCCACCGCGGCTCGACCCTTGGCTTCGACCTCGGCCAGCGTCAGCACACCCTCCCGCCGCACCGAGGAGTCAAACGCGATCACGTGCTTCAGGTCGGGGAGCCCGCCCCGTATCTCGAGCACCTTCGCGACTTGCGCGTCGGTCGAGCAGCACACCACGACCGACTCGGAGTCCTTCAGGATGTATTCTGTCTGCTTCGGGGTGAGGGTCGGGTAGATCGGGACGTCGGCGGCGCGGGCGGCGAGGCAGGCGAAATCGGTGAGGGCCCATTCCGGTCGGTTCTCCGACACCAGCGCGACCCGGTCCCCGGCCTTGACGCCCAGCTCGTGCAGGCCCAGCGAGACCGCCTGGACGCGCTGCACCGTCTCGCGGTGCGTGATGGGGATCCACTCCCCGCCGACCTTGGAGCGGAACGCGAACGGCAGACCGGCGTGCCGGTCCACCGCGGTGAAGAAGAGCTGGTTCAGCGTTCCCTTGTTCACGCTCGACTCATGGCCGGAACTCCACGACGAAGCGGACCGGACTGCCGGGCACGTCGCTGCCGTTGGGACGTCGCACGGCGGCGCTGACGACCACCGAATCCGGGACTGGCGCCCCAGTGAACTTGAACCGCGCCACGGCGACTCCGTTGGCGTCGGTCTGGACGGTCGCCTTGGGGACAAATGTGAACGTCGTGGCGCCCGCTGGATAGATGTCAGCCGTGTAGACGACGGGGCGTCCCGACGCGCCGCCGGTCACGGCCCACGCCTTTACGACCAGGGAATCGGATAAGGAATCGGGGGCAGAGACGGTGACGGTGTCGCGGATCGTCCCGGCGGCGCTCGCCGAATCGAGCCGCACCAAGACGAACACATTCTCGGGGTTCGAGCGCAGACCGCCGAAGCGCGCCTGCAATCGCCCCGTGCCGGCGGCCTTGGCGAGCGTCACACCGGTGCCGCTGTCCACGACGGCCACGATCCCCGTATCGAGGGAGGTCCAAAAAACCTGCGCGGTCACGGAATCGCCGTGGCCGTTCAGGGCGCGCGCGGAGGGGTGCAACGTGTCGCCGATCTCGAGCCGGCCGCTGTCGGGGAAAAACACCTCGAGCGCGACGACTTGATCGAGATCCGTGCCGAGTTGTCCGCAGGCACCTGCTGCCGCGAGGGCGAGCAGGGTAATGACCGGCCCCCCCCTCAGGCGCCGCCCCCATCTGGGGAAGGCGAGGGGGTCAGCCCCGCGCCGAGATCGCGCAGCGCCTCAGTGGCGTGCGCAACCCACTTCTGACCGTCGGGTCCCTTGGGGGGATTGGCGAGGAAGGCCTTGAGGTGCTGCGCGGCGCCGTCGGGATCGCCGCGTTTCAACAGGAGAAACGCGAGCCCGTAATGCGCGCCCGCGAGCCCGGTATCGAGCTCGAGCGCGCGGCGGTAATGGCGGATCGCTTCGTCGAAACGTCGCGTCTTCGTGAACGCGATCGCCATGTTCTGGAGAATGCGGGCGTCGTTGGGATGGTCGCGCAGCGCCAAGCGGTACGACGTGAGCGCCGCGTCGTAGTCTCCCTGCCGCTCGAGTGCGAGCGCCTCATTCAAGTAGTCGAGACGCTGCGGACTGAGATCGTCCGTTGACGTGCCGCTGAAGAGGCGGCGCCAGAAACCCATGTGGCGAAAATAGCTTGCGGCCTCTCACGTTCGCAATGTAGCTTCCGCAACGATGCCCCCCGTTCCGCCCAGACCGAGCCGACCGAGCGTTGGCGCCCGCGGCGCGCGTAAGACCCCGCGCGGCGTGCTCGAGGTGGACTGGCCGTTTTTCGGCGAGCTGTGCCGGGCCCTCGCGCTCAAGATCTTCCGCGAATACGACCCCGAGCTCGTGATCGGCATCGCCAAGGCGGGCGTGATTCCGGGCGCCGTCGTGGCCAGCATCCTGCAGCGCGACTTCGCGTCGATCGCCATCACGCGCAACGCCCCAGGCGCGACGCCGGCCGTGATCGCGGGCCCGTCGCGCATCGTAACCGGGAAACGCGTGCTGATCGTGGACGAAACGTGCGAGTCGGGCAGCACGATGAAGCTCGCGCTGAACGCCGTGCGCGAGCTGAAGCCCGCGGCCGTGAAAACGGCCGTGTCCTTCAAGACGGGTTCCTTCCAGCCCGATTTCTACGCACTCGAAAACGAGAACTTCATCATCCTCCCCTGGGACCGCGAAGTGATCATCGGGGGCGAGATCGTGGTGCGCCCCGACTACGCGGAGAAACTGCGAGATCTGGGGATTTGAAAGACCGCCTCGCGGCCGCCCTCAAAGCCTCGCGCGCCGACTACACCGAAATCCGCCTCGAACGCACCTGGAGCTCCGCCGTGACCTTTCGCGGCCGGCGGCTCGAAACCGCTACCGTCAGCGAGGATCAGGGTGGGTTCGTGCGCTGCCTGGACCGCGGCTGCGGCTGGGGGATCGCGTCGTTCACCTCGCTCGACACGCTGCCCGCGATGGTGGCGCGGGCGCACGAGCTGTCCCGAGCCGTCCGGCTCGAGCGCCCCATCCGCCTCGCGGACACGACGGCGCAGGAAGCCGATGTCGCGCTCGATCTCGATGGCGACGTGCGCGGCATTTCCCTCGCCGAGAAAAAGAAACTCATCGAGGCGTACAACGGCGCCATGCTCGGCGCGTCGGACGCCATCGTCGACACGCAGGCCGTCTACCGCGACGAGGTGAGCGAGGTCTGGTACGTGAACTCGGAAGGGACGGCGTTGGCGCAGGTGCGCCCCGAGGTCACCGTATCGGGCACGGCCATCGCCCGGCGCGACGGCACGATCGAGAAAGGCCTCGAGTCGATCGGTCTGCGCCGCGGGTGGAACAGCGTGCACGGATTCGAGGAGCGTTTCCGCGTCGTGGCGCAGCGCGCCGCCGATCTGCTCGACGCGCCACGCGTGCAGGGCGGCGCCTATCCGGTGATTCTCGACAACGAGCTCGCGGGCGTGTTCATCCACGAGGCGTTCGGTCACCTGTCCGAGGCGGACTTCGTGTACGAGAACCCCCAGGCGCGCGAAATGATGACGCTGGGGCGCCGCTTCGGGAAACCGGTGCTGAACGTCGGGGACAACGGGGCCGCAGCCGGCTTGCGGGGCACGCTGCCGTTCGACGACGAAGGCACGCCCACGCAGGACACGGTGCTCATCCGCGACGGGATTCTCGTCGGCCGCCTGCATTCGCGTGAGACCGCCGCGGCGATGTCTGAGCGCCCCACGGGGAATGCGCGGGCCATGTCGTTCCGGCACCCCCCCATCGTGCGGATGACCAACACGTACATCGCGCCGGGCCAGGGCGGCGCGACGCTGCAGGATCTCATCAAAGACGTGAAACTCGGCGTGTACGCGTGTGGCGCCTTCGGCGGACAGACGATGCTCGAGAACTTCTCGTTCACCGCCGCCTGGGGGCACATGATCCGCGACGGGCAGATCGCCGAGCTGGTGAAGGACGTCGTGCTCGCGGGCAACCTGTTCCAGACCCTCGACCGCATCGACCACATCGCCGGCGACTTCACGTGGAACCAGATGGGCGGCGGGTGCGGCAAGGGCGGACAGTTTCCACTGCCCGTCACCGAAGGCGCCCCGCACGTCCGCATCGAAGAGATTCTCGTCGGAGGCGACGTGTGATCGAGCGCCTGCTCGACGCCGCCCGCTCCCGCGGTGGCGCCGATGCCCTGTGGCGTCGCGAAGAGCGCACCTCACTCGCGTTCGAATCGGGACGCCTCAAGACCACCGGCATCACCGAAGAAGCGGGGCTCAACCTTCGCCTCGTAGCGGAGGGCCGCGTCGGAGTGGCGGGCACGACGGCCGCGACGCCCGACATCGACGAGCTCGTCGCGCGCGCCGCAGCCTCGGCGGAGCTCGGCGAGCAGCTCGATCTCGCCTTTCCCGCCAAATCCCCGTTCCCCCGCGTCCCCACGTTCTTCGACCGCGCGGCAAACGCCTCCCTGGACCGGTTGATCGCGATCGGGCAGGGTCTCGTCGAGCGACTCGCCCGCGAAGGCTGCCAGGTCAACGTCGCCATCGAGCGGGAAGTGGGAGAGACCGCCGTGGGGAACAGTGCCGGGGCGCAAGGGGGCTACACGTCGACGGGAGTCGCCGTGACGGCGGACGTCGTCCGCATCGCCTCCGATGACGTGCTGATGATCTACGACCAGTACGTGGGCGGTGATCTCCCTACCGACTCAGACCTCGACGCGCTGGTGCGGTCGATCGAATCGCGGCTCGAGCCGGCGCTCACGATCGTCACGCCACCCGACGGCGCGTTGCCGGTCGTGTTCACGCCGGCGGGCCTCGCGGCCATCGTCCTGCCGCTCGAGCAGGCCCTCTCCGGCAAGACCGTGTTGCAGGGCACCTCACCGCTCGCCGCCAGAGTGGGCGAGCAGGTGTTCGACACGCGCCTCTCGATCAGCGACGATCCGCTGGCGCCGCACGGCCCGGCATCGCGTCCCCTCGATGATGAATGTGTGGCCTCCGCGGCGACGCGACTGGTCGAGGGCGGCGTCGTGCGCGCCTTCGTGTACGACCTCGAGACCGCCACGCGGGCCAAGACGCGGACGACTGGCAACGGCCGTCGCGGCATCTTCGGCAAACCGGGGATTCGGTACACGAACCTGATCGTGGGTAATTCACGCCCCACGCCCAACGCCCCTAGCGCACTGGGCGGCGGGCTGATCGCCGACATCCAGGATGGATTGATCGTCGACGATTTGATCGGAGTAGGGCAGGGCAACGTGACCGGTGGAGGCTTCAGTCATCCGGTGGGACTCGCCTATCGGGTGCAGGACGGCGCGATCACGGGGCGAGTCAAGGACGCGGCGGTGGCGGGAAACGTCTACGAGCTGCTCAAGCAGATCGGCGGGTTTGGGAGCGACGGTCGTTGGCTGGGGTCACGCTGGTCGCCGTCGCTGCGCCTCGAAGGGGTCAGCGTGGCGCGCCGCTGAGCGCCTCCTCGTAGGTCCGTCCCTCCGTCATCGCCTCATAGACTCGCTGCAGCACGTCGGGCGTCGCCGACAGGAAACGGCAGCGTTCATCGCCCCGACTCCGGCATTCGACCTCCATCACTGACACCGGCTCGTCCGACATGCGGCCCAGGAAATCGGCGAGCATCCCAGCGGAAAAGAAGCACATCGGCGTTTGCGACGTGCCCGGTTCGGCCTCCACCCAGTCGCTCGAATCGAGCGCGAGCGCCTCCGTGCCCACCGGGCTCATCGTCAGCGCGCCCCACCCGCCCCTCGTGAAGAACTCGGAGAGCGTTTCGGCGAAGACGTCGGCATCGAGGTCGGACGGATTGTTCGCGGCGGCGAATGCGCGATACAGCCCCTCGCCCGCGGCGTAGCCGGCTTCCTGGAGGATCGCAATGGCCTGATCGGGGGCGCGGCTGAGGAGACTGGCGTGGAGCTGCCGGACGACCGAAGGTGTCATATGGGAGGCCAACTTAGGCTTCGGAGCGTATGCGGCGCAAGAGTTCTTTCTCGGTGATCTGCTCGATGCCGAGTGCCTTCGCCTTCTCCGCCTTCGATCCGGGGTCCGCACCGACGACGACGGCGGTGGTCTTCGTGGACACGCTGTCGGTCACGTGGCCGCCGGCGGCTTCGATTTTCTCCTTCGCCTGCGGGCGGGACAACGTCGGCAGAGTGCCGGTGATGACATAGGTCTGTCCCGCGAGCGGTCCCCCGCTCGCAGCGGCGGCCGGCTCTTTCATCGTCAAGCCGAACTTCTCGAGGCGTTCGATGAGCTTGCGGTTCCGGGGTTCGGCGAAGAACCCGACGACGGCCTCGGCGATGGCGGGTCCGATGCCGCGGATCTCGTTGACCTCCTCGGTCGACGCCTTGGCGAGGGCCTTCATGGTGCCGAATTGCCGCGCCAGAAGCTTCGCGCCCTGGGCACCCACGTGCCGGGTGCCGAGGGCAAACAGCAGCACCGAGAGTGGTTGCTCCTTCGACGCGGCGATTGCGTCGACGAGCTGCTGAGCCGACTTCTCCGCGAATCCCTCGAGGGTGAGCAGCTGCATCGTAGTGAGCTCGTACAAATCCGCGACGTCGGCGATGAGTTTGGCCTGGAGCAGGGCTCCCACGCGCTCGTAGCCGAGGCCACGGATGTCCATGGCGCTGCGCGACGCGAAGTGCACGATCCCTTCCTTGACGCGGGCGGGGCAGGAGACGTTGGGGCAATACGTCATCACCTCGTCCTGCGGGTGCTCGACCTTCGACCCGCAGCTCGGGCACTTCTCCGGCATGCGGAACTTCTTTTCACTGCCGGTGCGCCGGTCGCGCACGGGGCCGAGCACCTGCGGAATGACCTCGCCGGCGCGGGTCACCTCGACCCAGTCGCCGGTGCGAATGTCCTTCGCTTCGATCAGGTCGGCGTTGTGCAGGGTCGCGGTCGAGACGGTGACGCCGCCGATCTCGACGGGCTCGAGCACGGCATAGGGATTGAGCGCGCCGGTGCGGCCGACGTTGATGCGAATGTCGAGCAGATGCGTGACCTGCACTTCGGGCGCGAATTTCCGCGCGATCGCCCAACGCGGCTCGCGTTGCCCGCCGCGCGTGCCCAGCTCCGCGTGCAGCGCGAGCTTGTCCACTTTCACCACCACGCCATCGGCCTCGTAATCGAGGCCGGGGATCTTCTGCTCGAGCTTGGCGACCTCCTGGTGCGCCTGCGCGAGGGTCGAAACGAGCGTGTGACGCGGCTCGACGGGGAAGCCCCACTTGCCGAGCTGGTCGAGCAGATCATGCTGCGTCGCGAAGGGGAGTTTCTGTCCCGGCGCTTCGACGTGGAAGCAGAAGACCCGCAGGCCGCGGGCACGCGTGATCTTGGCGTCGAGCTGGCGCAGGGCCCCCGCGGCGGCGTTGCGGGGATTGGCGAAGAGCGGCTCTCCGGCCTTTTCCCGTTCGTGGTTCACGCGCTCGAACTGACTCTTCGAGAGGTAGACCTCGCCCCGCACTTCCATCTTCTTGGGCCACGCCTTGCCCCCGGCGGTGAGCCGGAGCGGGAGGTCGAGCACGGTGCGGAGGTTGGCGGTGACGTCCTCGCCGATGACGCCGTTGCCGCGCGTCGCCCCGGTGACGAGCAGGCCGTTTTCGTACGTGAGGCTCACGGCGGCGCCGTCGATCTTCACTTCGAGCGTGTAGCCGGCCTCTTTCACTTCGGGGACGAGCCGCGCGTTGCGTTCCTCCCAGTCGGTCAGCTCCGCCTCGTTGAAGGCGTTCGCGAGCGAGAGCATCGGCACGCCGTGGCGGTGCTTCTCGAAGGCGGACGCCGGCTCGGCGCCGACGCGCAGCGTGGGAGAATCGGGGGTGCGTAGCTCGGGGTGCTGGGCTTCGAGGGCCTGGAGCTCCCGGAACAGCCGGTCATACTCGGCGTCCGAGATCTCCGGTTTGTCGAGGACGTAGTAGGCGTTGCTCGCCCGATCGAGGATCCGCCGCAGCTCGGCGGCCCGTGCCGCCGCGCCTTTCACCGACCCTTGGCTTCTTCCTGGATGACCGCCATGGCCACGCCGACCAGGCGATCGATCTCTTCGGCGCTCGCCTTGGGCAGCAGGCCCTCGCCCCAGGCGCCTTCGCGCTGGCCGAACGCGTCGAGGAGGCGGCGCAAGAACGCGAAGAGCGCCACGCGCTCCAGCTCCATCCTGTGCAGCTGGTCGCCGGTTTCGTGCTGCCGCTGCGCGAGCCGCTCGAACCGATGCGCGTTGCGCAGCGCCTGCGCGGTGAGCGAGGCGACGACCTGCACGAAGCGCACGTCGGCGTCTGAGAACGTCGGGCCGTCGCGGAAGGTGCGCAGGAAAATCGCGCCGATGGCCACCGACCGCCACGTGATCGGCACCACCGTGATCGACTTCACGCGGCGGTTGATCATCTCGCCCTTCACGTGCTTGAGGCTCGGGTCGTTTGCGGCATCGGGGATGAACACCGTCTCACCGCTCTGCATCGCCTTCTTCAGCTCGGGGTAGCGCTCCAGGTCCACGACGTAGTTCCGAATCGTGGGGTCTTCGTACGACGCGACGAGGCGCACCGACTTGCCGCCCTTTTCACCGAGGAAAATCGAGCAGCGGTCGAGCCCGAACGCCTCGCCCAGCTTGCGGGCGATCGCCTGCAGAATGTCGATGAAGTGCAGCGACCCCGACACCTCTTTGAGAATCTCGATGACGGCGAGGAGGTGTTTGCGCTCGTGCTCGAGCTCGGCGATCCGCGCGGCGAGCCGCTCGCCTTCCGCGTGGGTGAGGGCCGACGAGATGGTCATGCTCCAAATATAGACGTCAAGTTGCTGGGTCGCAGCGGGCGCGATAGCTTCGGGCACCATGCGACCCTTGTCATTCGGCGTTGCCGCTGCCGTCCTCTCGCTCTCCTCCGTCGTATCCGCGCAGACGCCGTCGACGCCCATCGGGCGGTACGACGTCGTCCCGCAGCTCCCCGGCATGGGTCGCGCGCCCGATACGGCCGCGACCGCCGCCCGCCGCCGCGGCCTGTTGCAGCGCATCGGCCGCGGCACCGTGCTCATTCCCGCGGGCCACGAGCGCGATCTCGAAAAAGATTTCGTGCAGGACAACGACTTTCGGCAGTGGAATACGTTCTTTTACTTCACGGAGCTCGAGACGCAGGACGCCTGGCTCCTGATGACGTCCCGCGGTCCCGATTCCCTCGAGGTCGCGCTCTTCCTGCCCCCGCGCACCCCCAGCCAGGAGCGCTGGACGGGCCTGCGCCTCGGCCCTGACAGCGTCGCCGCACGACTCTCCGGAATCGCCACCGTCCTCCCGATCGACTCGCTCGAACGGCGTATCCGCATCGCGCGCTTCCGCGTCCCGGGGCCGGTCTACGTCCCGCTGGACGAGAACACCCGCGACGAGAACCGCATTCTCGACTTGACGTTCGCGGGCGCCGACGTGCGCAACCTGCACCCCCTGGCGGACTCGATGCGCGCCGTGAAGGACGCCGACGAGATCGCCCGCCTGCGCATGGCCGTGAACATCAGCGTCGCCGGGCACATCGCGGCGATGCAGGCGGCGCGGCCCGGCATGTACGAGTATGAGCTCGAAGCGGCCCTCGAGGACGGGTTCCGCCGCAACGGCGCCGATCGTGTCGGCTACCCGTCGATCGTGGGGAGCGGTCCGAACAGCACCACGCTCCATTACGACGTGAACCGCCGCCGCACCCAGGACGGTGATCTCGTCGTGATCGACGCCGCCGCGGAATGGGGCCAGTACACCGCGGACGTGACGCGTACCTTCCCGGTGAACGGGAAGTTCACGCCGCGCCAGAAGGCGATTTATGACCTGGTGCTTGGGGCGCAGCAGGCGGCCTTCGATTCCGTACGGCCGGGCGTGACGATGCGCCAGCTCGAGGACATTGCACGCCGTTACATGCGCGAGCATTCGGGCACGTTGTGCGGGGACAAGACCTGCGACGACCGGGAGATCTTCAACCACGGCCTCGGCCACCCCATCGGCATGGACGTGCATGACGTGGGGTTCGGCCGGCCCCTGGCGCCCGGCTCGGTGATCACGCTGGAGCCGGGGATCTATCTGACGGCGGAGAGTCTGGGTGTGCGGATCGAGGACGATGTCCTGGTGACGCCGACCGGTGCCGAATGGCTCTCGGCCGGCGCGCCGCGCACGACCGAGGCCATCGAGCGCCTAATGAGGCGTCGCTAGGTCGCGTCCTTCTCGTTCTTGATGTCGGCGAGGAGCGCCGCCGCGTCTTCCTTGTACTGCGCGTCGAGCACGTCGCGGATCGGTAGCGTGGGGATGATGTTGAGCTGCTCGCGCGCCTTGGTGTACTGCTCCAGGTCGGTGTACACCTCGGCCAGCTCGAGGCGGTGATAGATGTGCTGCGGGTTCAGCGCGACGGCTCGCTCGAGGTGCTTGACGGCATCGTCCCAGTTCGCCACGCTCATGAAGCCGCCGCCAAAGAGCGCCTTGGCGAAGAACCGCTGAATCCCCGAAAGGCGCTTGACTTCGGCATTCCAGGCGCCGAGCACGTGATGGGCCCCGTCGTGGTTCGGGTTGAGCGTGACGGCGCGGGTCGCTTCATCGTAGATCAGCTTGGCGTAGCGCACCCGCTCCTTGCTGCCCTTGGTGCGCGAAAGCCGGCCCAGGACCATGGCGAGCGCATAATGGCCGTCCGCCCCCATCGAATCGGCGCGGATCGCCCGCTCGGCGAAGCCCCGGCCGACGGTGTAGAGGCTGTCGCGGCGCTTCTTGAGGGAGTCGGCGTTGCCCTCGATTTGCTTGGCGACGTCGGCGATCGCGCGAGCCGCTTTCCAGTTGGCTTCGTAGCTCGTCGAGTCGAGGGCCAGCGCGGCCTGGAAGTGCCGCAGCGCCACCGCGGGCTGGATCGCGTTGGTCGCGCTGTCGCCCAGCGCGATGTGCTGGGTGGCGGTCTGCGCGGGCAGCGGCGAAACGACGGCCGCGAGCGCGAGCGCCATGAGCGGGGCGCGGAGACGCATGGACAACTCCCGGGTGGAGGTGGGGGCTGAATGATCGTTGTACCCCTGATCGAGCGCAAGCGCGATGGCGGGACGCTGACGCCGGAGGAGTGGTCCGCCATCGTGGCGGAGTACACCGCCGGCCGCATTCCGGACTATCAGATGGCGGCGCTCCTCATGGCGTCCTATCTGAAAGGCCTGGAGCGGACCGAGCTGGCCGCCCTCACGGACGCCATGCTCGCCTCGGGCCAGCGCCTCAGCTTCGACGGCTGGGCCACGCCGCGCATCGACAAGCACTCGACCGGCGGCGTGGGCGACAAAGTCTCGCTGGTCCTCGGCCCGCTCGTCGCCGCATGTGGCGTCGCGGTCCCGATGATGTCGGGTCGCGGCCTCGGGCACACGGGCGGCACCCTCGACAAGCTCGAAGCGATCCCCGGATTCAACACGAAGCTGTCGCTCGCCGAGGCGAAGGCGCAGGTGCAGAAGCTCGGCTGCGTCCTCATCGGGCAGACCGCGGAGATCGCTCCCGCCGACCGCAGCCTCTACGCGCTTCGCGACGTGACGGCCACGGTGGAATCAATTCCCCTCATCGCGGCGAGCATCATGTCGAAGAAGCTCGCCGAAGGACTCAACGGGCTGGTGTTGGACGTGAAGCGCGGCAGCGGCGCGTTTCTCCCGAAGCTCGAGCAAGGGCTCGAGTTGGCGAAGACGATGATCGCCCTGGGCGAGGACCGCGGCTGCCCCACGGTCGCGCTGCTCACGGCGATGGATCGGCCCCTCGGCCGGGCCTGTGGAAACGTGCTGGAGACGGAAGAGGCGATTCTCGCGCTGCGCGGTGAGGGTCCGGCGGACCTGCTGGAAGTGACCTACGCGCTGGGCGTCGAGATGCTCCTCGCGGGCGGCATCGAGACGAGCACCAAGAAGGCCCGGAAGAAGCTCGAGACCGCGATCGCGTCGGGGCTGGCGGCGGAGAAGTTCGAGCAGATCATCGAAGCGCAGGGGGGAAACCCCAAGTGCGTCGAGGACCCCGCCGTGCTGCCGCAGGCGCTCGCCGTCGAGGTCTACTCGGCGGCGCGCACGGGCGTCGTGCAGCGCGTCGAGCCGCGCACGATCGGCCGCGCCATCATCGCGCTGGGCGGAGGCCGGCGGACCGTGGACGATCCGGTCGATCCCACCGTGGGGTTCGTGATCACCGTGAAGCCGGGCGACAAGGTGTTGGAGGGGGAACCCATCGCGTCGGTCTTCGCCAAGGACGCCGACGGCGTGCGCACCGGCTTCGACGCGTTGGCGGCCGCGATTGTGATCGGAGACAAACTGACCGAAAAGCCGCTGCCCCTCGTGTCGCACCGCGTGACCCGAGCGGGGGTGGAAGAGCTCAGCCCGCCACCCGGTCCAGCATCTCGCGCAGCTCCTCGAGGTTGAAGGGCTTCTTCAACACGGGCCGCTCGGAGCGCTGCAGCCGCTCGCGGGTTTTGGCCGAGACGGAATCGCCGGTGGTGAACACGACGTGGCGCTCGCGGCCGCGTCCTTCCTGCAGCAGCTCCTCGAACAGATCGAATCCCGTGTGCGCCTCGTCGAGGTGCACGTCCACCAGCAGCGCGTCGTAGCGGGATCCCGGCTCGCGCAGGCTCGCGAGCGCGCTCTGCAGATCGCTCACCGTCCGGACCTCGTGGCCGAGGCGCTCGGCCATCAGGGTCATGCCGCGCCGCACGCTCGCTTCGTCGTCCACGATGAGCACCGACAGCGGACGGCCGGCGGGCCGGAAGCCGCTGCGCGGTTCGGGCTCACGCGCGACCGCTTCGGCCGGGAGCTCTGCGGTCAGGCGGGCGCCGCCCCCTTCGAGGTTTTGCAGCCAGAGCCGTCCGCCGATCGCCTTTACCAGACCGAGGCTGATCGTGAGGCCGAGACCGGTGCCGCGATCGCCCTTGGTCGTGAAGAACGGCTCGAACACGCGCTCGAGCGCTTCGGGCGACAGCCCGGGACCGGTGTCGTCGACCGTGAAGCTGATGTGCCCGTCGGTGCGCCGCGCCTGGATGGTGATGCTGCCTGGCCGTCCACTCGCCTCGATGGCGTCGATGGCGTTCACGACCGCGTTCAAGACGACCTGCTGGAGCTCTTGCGGGTCGCCGATCACGGCGGGCAGGTCGTCGGACATCGTCATCACGGTCTTCACGCGGGCGCGCTTCAGAGCGCTCCGCTGCAGGGCGAGCACCCGCTCCACGATCTCCTGGAGGTCGACGGGCTCCTGTACCCTGGGGCGCTGGCGCGCGAAGTCGAGCAGGGTCTGCACCACGCGCCCGGCGCGCATCGCCTCCGCGTGGATGATGTCGGTGCTCTCGCGCAGGTGACCGTCCTTGGCATCGACGGTGAGCAGCTCGGCGAACGCGGCGATCGCCGCCAGCGGGTTATTCAGCTCGTGCGCCACGCCGGACACCAGGGCCCCGAGCTGCGAGAGGCGGTCGGCCTGCACGAGCTTGCGCTGGAGCAGGACCTCCCGCGACACGTCGACCGCGAGAAACAGCAGTCGCGGCATCTCCTTGGGATCGGCCAACTCGACGTTCTCGATCACCGCCTCGACTGCGCGCGTTCCTTCGCTCTCGGACTCGATCGACACCCGGATCTGCTGGCGCTGGTGCATGGCTTCGCGCAGCGCCGTCGCGAACGTCGACCGCTCCGCCGCCGGTGTCCAATCGGCGAGCTGGCGGCCGCGCAGCGTGTCGCTCTGGACGGCGCCCAACAGCTCGGTCGCCTGCGGGTTGGCTTCGAGGATCTGGCCGTCGAGGCTCAACACGAGCGCCGGACTGGGGAGCGCGTCGAAGAGCTGGCGGTAGAAACGCCGCTCGTGTTCGAACGCCGTGAGGATGTGGCCCGCCTGCGATTCCGGGCTCAGCTCGGCGCGCATCTCGCGGAAGGCGAGAAACAGGTGATTGCGCGGTCCGCGCGTCACGTGCGTCTCGAAGACCTTGCCCTTGAACTCGCGCGCCCGCGACGGCGTGAAGTACGCGCGCGGCTTGCCGTCGAACATCACGTCCTGGAGGATCTGCTCGACGTGCGTGCCCTTCGCCGTCGGGAACGCGACCCAGAATCCCTTGCCGAGCACCTGGTCGGCGGGGATCCCGGCGATGCGGGCGGCGGGCGCGCTCCACTCGACGATCGTCCAGTCCGGAGCGATCGCGACCACGCCGATATCGAGGTTGTCCAGCAACATGCGCGTTTCCATACCGCCGCCAGTCTCTTACAGACACAAAGCCCCGTCGGGCCGAATCGCGGGCGCAACGGGGCCGGGCTGCTCGAGTTGTCGTGCTAACTTGTACCTGCTGTACAGGATCGGCCGGGCAGGGTTCCAAGTCAACCCGTCGCGGCCGCGCGACAGGTGACGGCCATCACGTTTCTAGATCGGCGGCTTCGAGGCTCCGGGCCCCCAATCACGCACGCTGTCCTGATCGGGCGCCTCCTGGACCTCTCGCTCGGCCTGCTCGAGCTCGTCGCGGTCGATGTCGTCGCGCGGGGCAGGCGGGCGTCCCGGCTTGGCCGCCGCATCCGACGGCCACAAGAACCAGGCGAGCAGCGCGAGCACGGCCGCCAGCGCGACGACGATGCCCATCGCTAGATGTCCAGGTTGCGCACGAACTTCGCGTTCTCTTCGATGAACTTCCGGCGCGGCTCCACTTCGTCGCCCATCAAGGTCTCGAACAGATGCGACGCTTCGATCGCGTCCTCCATCGTGACTTTGAGCAGCGTGCGCTTCGTGGGATCCATCGTCGTGTCGCGCAGCTGGTCCGGGTTCATCTCACCGAGACCCTTGTAGCGCTGCACGCCGACGCTGCTGCGCCCCCCCCCTGACGGCGCACCCGCCGCGCCGGCCGCGCCCTCGCCGCCGTTCGACGAGAGCCGTTTCACGTACGCGTCGCGCTCCTTCTCGTCGTAGGCGTAGAACTCCTCCTTGCCCTTCGCGACGCGGAAGAGTGGCGGCTGGGCGATGTAGATGTAGCCCGCGTCGATCAGCTGCTTCATCTCCTTGTAGAAGAAGGTGAGCAGCAGGGTCCGGATGTGCGCGCCGTCCACGTCGGCGTCGGTCATGATGATGATCTTGTGGTAGCGAGCCTCGTCGACCTTGAAGTCCTCGCCCACGCCGGTGCCGATCGCGGTGATGATGGTGCGGATCTCTTCATTCGACAGAATCTTGTCGATGCGTGCCTTCTGAACGTTGAGAATCTTGCCGCGCAGGGGCAGGATCGCCTGATAGCTGCGATCGCGTCCCATCTTGGCTGACCCACCGGCCGAGTCGCCCTCGACGAGATAGACCTCGCACAGCTTCGGGTCTGTGAGGGAGCAGTCGGCGAGCTTGCCCGGCAGAATGCCGGCGTCGAGGCCGCTCTTCTTGCGCACCAGCTCGCGCGCTTTGCGGGCCGCCTCGCGCGCCCGCGCCGCGCTGAGCGCTTTGGCGATGATGGCGCGCGCCACGCTCGGGGTCTTATCGAAGAAATCGCCGAGCGCCTCGTTCACCACGCTCTTCACGATGCCTTCGACCTCGGAGTTGCCGAGCTTGGTTTTGGTCTGCCCCTCGAACTGCGGATTCTTCACCTTGGCGTGCAGCACGCAGTTCAGGCCTTCGCGCACGTCGTCGCCCGAGAGGGTGAACTCTTCCTTCTTGAGGAGCCCGTCCTTCTTGGCCCACTCGTTGATCGTGCGCGTCAGCGCCGACTTGAAGCCGGTGAGGTGCGTCCCGCCTTCGTGCGTGTTGATGTTGTTGACGAAGGTGAACGTATTCTCGCTGTACTGATCGTCGTACTGCACCGCGCCCTCGACCTCGACGCCCTCGCGGGTCGCCTCGAAGGTGATGGGCTTGGGATGCAGCGCGCGCCGGTTCCCGACCACCCACTTCACGAACTCCGCCAGGCCACCCTTGTAGTGGAACGCCTCTTCGCGGGTCCGACCCTTGCGCTCGTCGTTGAGCGTGATCGTCAGGCCCTTATTGAGAAAGGCGAGCTCGCGCAGCCGGTTTGCGATCGTGGCGTAGTCGAACTGCGTCTCGGTGAAGATCTTGGCGTCGGGCTTGAAGGTCACCGTCGTGCCCGTCGCCTTCGCCTTGCCCACCACCGCGAGCTTCTCGGTGGTGTCGCCGCGCTCGAAGGCCATGTGGTGCCGCTTGCCGTCGCGGTCGACCCACACCTCGAGCTTTTCCGACAGGGCGTTCACCACCGACACGCCGACGCCGTGCAGTCCGCCCGACACCTTGTAGCTGCTCTTGTCGAACTTGCCGCCGGCGTGGAGGACCGTCAGGGCGACCTCGACGCCGGGTTTCTTCTCGGTCTTATGGATGTCGACGGGAATGCCGCGCCCGTTGTCGACGACCGTGACCGAATTGTCGGCGTGGATGGTGGTGGTGATCTCGGTGCAGTAGCCCGCGAGCGCTTCGTCGACCGAGTTGTCGACCACCTCGTACACGAGGTGGTGGAGACCGCGGGCGGACACGGACCCGATGTACATCGCGGGCCGCCGCCGCACCGCTTCGAGACCCTTCAGAACCTGGATCGAATCGGCTTGGTAACCGCCGTTGCCCTTATCCTTGGGAGCGGGGTCGGGTTTCTTCTTCGCCATGCGTTCCTAGCGTGTGAGGAGCCAGCGTATCGTCGTGATGCGCCCGCTGCCGCGTCCCGCGTTCACGCGGGCCATGATCTCGGGCGTCATCAGCTGCAGTTCATTCATCCAGGAGCTCGTCGTGACCCGCACGAACATCACACCGTCGGGCGTGACGCTCTCGGGCGTCGCCACCGCGGCGATCTGCGGTCCCACGAGACCTGGCCAATCGGGGATCACCTGCGCCTGCGCGATCCGTTTCGCCAAACCGGCACGCGTCAGGTACCCGCTCAACGCCTCGCCGACCGCGACGGGCCGGCCGCGTTTGGGGCGATCCTTTTGATCACTCATGGAAGGACTGAAAGATACCCCGAAGTCATTGTCGGGTCAACACTTACTAAGTCTATGGGGCTACGGCACGACCGTCACGCTGGTGTCCCGAATCACCTGAAATCCGGCGATGTCGCGCGCCCGGATTTGCACCGAGAGCACCGTTCCAGGCGTCTTCCCGGCGCCGATCAGGAAGCGAAATGGGGCGCTGAAGACCTGATCGAACCCCCCATCCTCGCCGGCCACGGCAGAGTCCACCGTGACCCAGACCGAGTCGAGGCCGTCCGTGTCCTCGGCCCGCACGGTGCCCGACAACGTGTCGGGGGGCGTAGGCGGATTGTTCGACTGCACGGTGGTCTTCTCGAGCGTGAACGTCAGCAGCGGAGGACCGGGCCGCGGCCGCTCTTCGAGGCACGACGCGGAGACCAGGAGGAGGGTCAGCGCCCCTGAAACTTGGCGGATCGCTTTTCGAGAAATGCGGTCAGTCCTTCCTTGGTATCCTGCGTCGCCGCGAGTAGGCCGAAGTGGTTCGCCTCGAGCAGCAGGCCTTCTTCGAGCGTCATCTCGAGTCCCTGATCGACGGCCTCGAGAGCCAGCCGCACCGCCAGGGGCCCCATGCTCAGGATACCCCGGAGCATTTGCTCGGATGCGGCGAGGAGCTCGGCGGCAGGGACGACCTTGTTCACGAGACCGATGCGGTAGGCCTCCGCCGCGTCGATCATCTCGCCCGTCAGAATCAGCTGCAGGGCGATGCCTTTCCCCACGAGTCGCGGGAGGCGCTGGGTTCCACCGTACCCGGGCGCGATGCCGAGCTTGACCTCGGGCTGTCCGAACTTGGCGGTCTCACTCGCGATGCGGATGTGGCACGCCATCGCCAACTCGCAGCCGCCACCCAACGCGAATCCGTTGACCGCGGCGATGACGGGCTTGCCGCACGTTTCGAGGCGCCGCAGCACGGCTTGCCCGCGCATCGCGCGCGCCTTGCCGTCGAAGGGCCCCTGCTTCGCGAGGTCGGCGATGTCGGCCCCGGCCACGAAGGCCTTGGGGCCGGCCCCCGTGAGGATGGCGCCGCCGATCGCGTCTTCCGACGCGATACGCTCTGCCGCGTCCCCCAAGTCGGCCATCACCTGATCGTTCAACGCGTTGAGCTTGTCGGGGCGGTTGACCGTCACGAAGGCGACGCGGTCCTTGATCTCGAACAGGAGGGTCTGGTAGGCCATGGGGAAATGCTACCTTTGGTAGCGTGAGCGTACAAGCCATCTCGTGGACGCCGTCGGGCGCGGTGCGCGTGCTCGATCAGCGCGCGCTGCCCGACATGCAGATCGAGCGCGACTTGGAGAGCGCCGAGGCGGTCGCCGACGCGATCCGCCATCTCGAGGTGCGCGGCGCTCCGCTGATCGGCATCGCCGCGGCGATGGGGCTCGTGGCCGGCACGCGGGAGCTGCGCGGCGCCGCGCGCGAAGCCTACCTGGCCCGCCTGGCGCGTCTCGTCGACGTCCTCGGCGCCACGCGCCCGACGGCGGTGAACCTGCGCTGGGCCCTCGACCGGATGGCGCGTGTCGCGACGGCCACGCCCGGCGATGGGTCCGCGATCTGGGAGCGCCTCCACGCCGAAGCGACGGCGATTTGGGAAGAAGACCGCGCGATGTGCCGGCGGATCGGCGAGCACGGACTCCCGCTCGTTCCCGACGGCGCCAATGTCCTCACGCACTGCAACGCCGGCGCGCTCGCGACTGGCGGCATCGGCACGGCCCTCGCGCCGATCTACCTGGCACACGAGCAGGGGCGGAAGGTGCACGTCTACGTGGATGAGACGCGTCCCGTGCTGCAGGGCGCGCGACTCACCGCGTGGGAGCTGAAACACGCCGGGATTCCGTGCACCCTGATCCCGGACAGCGCGGCGGGGACGCTGATGCGGCAAGCGAAGGTCGACGTCGTGATCGTGGGGGTGGACCGCATCTGCGCGAATGGCGACTTCGCGAACAAGATCGGCACCTACGGCCTGGCCGTGCTGGCCCGCCACCATGGCGTGCCGTTTTACGCCGCCGGCCCGTGGTCGAGCGTCGATCCCTCACTCGCCGACGGCGAGTCGATTCCCATCGAGCAGCGCGCTGCCGACGAAGTCACGACCATTGCGGGGCGCCCGATCGCGCCTCCCGGCGTTCCGGCTTTGAACTATGCGTTCGACGTGACTCCCGCACGCTACGTCACGGCGTATCTCACGGACCGAGGGTTGGTTCAGCCTCCCTTCACGGCGTCTTCATAATCCGTGGCTGGAGCGGCCCCGGGACAAGATGGTATATATAGAGCATGAACGCCGGGACGAAGTTCGCCATGGGCGCGGTCCTGATTGTTGGCTCCGTCGGGTACCTCATGGCGTCGGGGATCAAGGAAACCGGGCAGTACTTCCTCACGCCGAGCGAACTGGCCCAGCGGGTTTCCGCCGATCCATCGTTCTATAACCTGGGCATGAAGGTCGGAGCGCGGGTCGTCCCGGGTACGGTCGAGAAGGAAACCGCGACGCAAACCCTCCGCTTCCATATCACCGACGGCACCGTCAGCTATCCCGTGATTTTCCGGGGGCTCCCGCCAGACACGTTCACCGACTCGGTGGAGGTCGTGGTCGAGGGTCGCCTGCAGCGGGACGGAGTGATCCACGCGACCGACGTGCTGGCCAAGTGCGGGTCGAAATACGAAGCCGTTCCCAAGGCCTAAATGACGTTGCTCGGCAGCATCGCCCTCTGGCTCGCGTTGCTCATGGGCCTGTGGGGGGCGGTCACCGGGTTCGCGGGCGGTCTCCAGGGCCGGACCGATCTCCAGCGCAGCGCGCGGCACGCCGTGTTCGCCATGTTCGCGGCCCTGGCCGTCGCCGTGATTTGTCTCGAGGTCGCGATCTTCCAGCACGACTTCAACGTCGCCTACGTCGCGGGGCGCACGAGTCGCAACCTCCCCACGTTCTATCTCTGGTCGTCGCTGTACTCGGGCCAGGAGGGGAGTCTGCTGTTTTGGGCGACCGTCCTCAGTCTCTTCGCGTCGCTGGCGCAGGTGCTCACGAGCGCGCGTCACCGCGCCTATCTACCGTTCGTCGCCGCCGTGACGTGTCTCGTCACGACGTTCTTCGTCTCGGTGATGCTCTTCGCCCCCGCCAATCCCTTCGCGCGCCTGCCGTACACGCCTGTGGACGGCGCGGGGATGAACCCGCAGCTGCAGAACCCGGGGATGGTTTTCCATCCGCCGATGCTCTACCTCGGCTACATCTCGGTCACGATTCCCTTCGCGTTCGCGATCGCCGCCCTCATGTCGAAAAAGCTCGACGTCGACTGGCTCGTGGCGATCCGCAAATGGACGCTGCTGTCGTGGCTCTTCCTGTCGATTGGGCTCTTGATCGGGATGTGGTGGGCGTACGTGGAGCTCGGCTGGGGCGGGTACTGGGCGTGGGATCCGGTCGAAAACGTGGCGCTGCTCCCGTGGCTCACGATGACGGCGTTCCTCCACTCCGTGATGATCCAGGAGAAGCGGGGCATGCTGAAGAAGTGGAACCTGGCGTTGATCCTCGGCTCGTGGCTGCTGTCGATCTTCGGAACGTTCATCACGCGCTCGGGCGTGATTGCCAGCGTGCATTCGTTCACGCAATCGAACGTCGGCTATTTCTTCCTCGTCTTCCTCGTGTTCGCGGGCGTCGCGACCTTCGTGCTGTACGCGAACCGCTTGCCGCTGCTCGAAGCCGAGTCCACGCTCGAGTCGATGGTGAGCCGCGAGGCGAGCTTCCTCTTCAATAATCTGTTGTTCCTCGGCATCGCCTTCTCGGTGCTCTGGGGGACGCTGTTCCCGATTCTCTCCGAGTGGGTGAAGGGCACCAAGGTCACCGTCGGCCCGCCGTTCTTCAACCAGGTGAACATCCCGCTCGGCCTCGCGCTGCTCGCGCTCACCGGCATCGGTCCGTTGATCGCCTGGCGCCGGGCCTCGATGCCAAACTTGCAGCGCCAGTTCGCGGTGCCGGCGACGACCGGCGTCTTCGTCCTGTTGATTCTCCTCGTGGCGGGGATGCGAGACGTCGGCGCGCTCATGGCGATCGCCCTGGGCGGCTTCGTCATGGGCACCGTGACGCAGGAGTTCGCCAGAGGGACGAGCGCGCGGCACCGGCAGTACGCAGAGCCCCTGGCGCTCGCGGCGGTGCGGCTCGTCGGGCGCAACCGGCGCCGTTACGGCGGATACATCGTGCACACCGGAATGGTGTTGCTCTTCGTCGCGTTCGCGGGGATGGCGTTCAAGACCGAGACGCAGGCGACGCTGCGCCCCGGCGAGTCGGTCACGCTGCGCAGTCCCTACGGGCACGTCTACACGTTCACGCACGTGAGCGTCTCGCAGTACGATGCCCTGAACCGCCGCGTCACCGCCGCGCTCGTCGAGGTGAGCCGGGACGGCAAGCACGTGGGCAGGTTGAAGACCGAAAAGCGCCAGCACGTCGATGCACTCGGCCGTAACACCTTCGAGCCTTCGACCGAAGTCGGGATCAGGAGCGGTTTGCGCGAGGACCTCTATGTCGTGCTCGGGGGGCTCGTGAACGGGACGGAGCAGGCGGTGTACCGCTTCACCATCAATCCGCTCGTGTGGTGGGTGTGGTTCGGCGGGTACGTCCTGGTGGCCGGCGGCCTCATCGTGTTGTGGCCGGGAGGCGGCCCGCCGGCGGTGCGACGCACGCAAGCGGGGTACGCGGTGAAGCTGGAGGCGAAGACGTGAGCGTCGATCGCAGAGGATTCCTCGTTGCAGTTGCGGCGACGCTCGGCGCGGCGTTGCAGGACAGCCTCGCGGGCTCCGGCCCTGCCGGCAAAGTGGCCGATCCCGCGAGCGCCGGCCGGCCGATGGCTGCGCTCACCGCCGCGGATACGGACGCGTACTACCAGGCGATCGAAAAGCGTCTCAAGTGCACCTGCGGCTGTGGACTCGACATCTATACCTGTCGCACCACCGACTTCAATTGCACATACAGTCCCAACCTCCACCGCCAGGTCGTGGCGCTTGCGGAGCAGGGGAAGAGCGCGCAGGAGATCATCGACGCGTTCGTCGCGCAGTATGGCGAGCAGGCACTGATGGCGCCGCCGAAGCGCGGATTCAACCTCGCCGGGTACTTCGTCCCCTCGCTCGTCGTCCTCGTCGCCGCCGGGTTTCTGATCCGGGCGTTGCAACGCTGGACCCGCGCCGCCGCCCTCGACGCGGCCCGGGCGACGCCGGCCTCGACCGGTCCCGACGCGTCGCCCGCCGAGCTCGAGCGGCTGCGCCGCGAGCTCGAGCGGACGCCGAGCTGACCTCACGATGCTGGAGTTGATCGTCGGGATCCTGCTCGCCACAGGCGCGACGTACTTCGTGCTCCGTCCCATCCTGCGGCCCGAGCCGGACACTGACATTCCGCTGGGAGATGAAGGCGACGATCCGAACGACGACATGAGCGCGCAGGGCGTCGCGCTGCGCGCGCTCAAGGAGATCGAGTTCGACCGCGCGACGGGGAAGCTCTCCGATGCGGACTACGACGAGCTGCACGCGAAATACACCCAGGAAGCGCTGACAGCGCTAAGAGAACAGGGTGGACCAACCCCGGGCGCAAGCCCGGGGATCCGTGAACCCCGGGCTGTCGCCCGGGGTCAGTCAACGGAACCGACTACCTGTCCCGTCGACGGCCCCCGCCCCGAACCTGACGCCGTGTTCTGCTCCACCTGCGGTCGCCGGCTGGGCACCGCCGTCGGGTACTGCGCCCGCTGCGGCAGCGCGCTCGAGAACGACGCGCGCTATTGCAACCGCTGCGGCTCGCGCGTCGCCGCCTAGCCCCCGCTTTGTCTCGCCCGCCGCACGTAGTCGGTGGCGGCGGCGCTTTCCTCCGCGAATCGCGCGCCCAGCGCGCGCGCCTGCGCGACGTCACCCATTTCGGCGAGCGCTTCGACTTCCTGCAACAGCGCCGCGAGCCCCTTGGCGCCGATCGTCCCGGCCGACGACTTGAACGCATGCGCGGCGCGCTTGATCCCCTGCGGATCTCCCGAGGCGAGCGCCGCCGTGAGGGCGGCGATCCGCTCGCCGGACGACTCCACAAAAGTGTCGAGGATCGCGTCGACCGCCTCCTCGACGCCCGCCTCGCGCATCTCGCGGCGGAACGTGTCGAGGTCGACGGGCGCGCTGTGACCGGTGGGGTCAGGAACTGGCGTGGTCGCCGGGGCCCGCGCGCGGCCTTCTACGATGGCGAACAGATCGTGCGCCTTGAACGGTTTCGTGAGGTAGTCGCTCATGCCCTGGGCCAGACACTTCTCTCGTTCGCCGCTCAAGGCGTGCGCGGTCAGGGCGATGATCGGGAGATCGCGGCCCGCGGCGGTGGCGCGGATCCGGCCGGTCGCCTCGAAGCCGTCCATCTCGGGCATCTGGATGTCCATCAAGATCAAATCGTAACGCTGGCTGGCCGCTGCCTTCACCGCGGCGCGCCCGTCGGCGACGACGTCCACGTCGTGGCCACGCTTGCGCAGCATCGTGGCGGCCACTTCCTGATTCACGACATTGTCTTCCGCGAGGAGGATCTGCAGGCGGCGCCGCGATTCTGCGATGGAATGCTGTGTCACCACCGTTGGCGCCGCGACGGCCGCCATGCCCAGGACCGCGCTCACGGCCTCGAGCAGGTCGGTGCGCGACGCGGGCTTCGTGAGGTAGCCGTTGATGCCGAGCTCCCGACACCGTTGGCCGTCGCCACGCTCGCCGGAAGACGTGAGCATCAGCAGCCTGGTGTTGGCGATGTCGGGCAGCGCGCGGATCGCCGCGCCCAAGGCGAACCCGTCGAGGCCCGGCATCTGCGCGTCGAGGATCGCGAGATCGTACGGCGTGCCGCTCCGCCGGGCCCGCTGCAGCGCGTCGAGGCCCGCTGCTCCGTCGACGGCTTCGCCTATCTGGAGGCCTTCCGCGCCCAGCATGCCCCGCACGATCCGGCGGTTGTTCGCACTGTCGTCGACCACGAGCACCCGCCGCCCCGTGAGCGGCGTGCCGCCGGCGATCGGCGCGCGTGGCGTCGCCGTCGCATCGGTGGGCAACGGGACCGTGAAGGCGAATTCCGTACCCTGACCCTCGGCGCTCGTCACGGTCAGGTCCCCGTCCATGAGGCGCACCAGACGCCGAGCGATGCTGAGGCCGAGGCCCGTGCCCCCGTATTTCCGCGTAGTGCTCTCGTCGGCCTGGCCGAATTCCTCGAAGATCGACTCGAGCTTGTCCGCCGCGATCCCGATCCCCGTATCGCTCACGGTGAAGCGGAGGACGGTGGCGCCGCTTCGAACCCCTGCCGTCGCCACGGTAACCACGATCTCCCCTGACTCGGTGAACTTGATGGCGTTCCCGATGAGGTTCGTCAGGACCTGCCGCAGGCGCGTCGGGTCGCCGCGCACCATCGGAGGGACGTCGTCTCCCACGTCGGCCAGAAGCTCGAGGCGCTTCTGCCGCGCTCGTCCGGCCAGCAGCCCGATGGTCGTCTCGACGAGATGTGTTGGTCCGAACGGGATCGTCTCGAGTCGGACCTGTTCCGCCTCGATCTTGGACAGGTCGAGGATGTCGTTGAGCAGCGTGAGGAGCGTCTCGCCCGCGACCTGCACCAGAGACAGCGAGTGTCGTTGCTCGGGCGTGAGCTCGGTGTCGAGCAGCAGCTCCGTCAAGCCGAGGACGGCGTTCAGGGGCGTGCGAATCTCGTGGCTCATGTTGGCCAGGAACGCGCTGCGCGTGTGCGCCAGGCGCTCGGCGGCGTCGCGCGCCTGCCGCAACGCCTCGCGCGTCGCGACGTCCTCGCGGACGTCGCGGGCGATCGTCGAAAACCCGCTGATGCGTCCGGTCGCGTCCCGTGTGACCGAGATGCTGATGGAGACGGGGATCGGCGTGCGATCCTTGTGCAGACGGACCGTTTCGAAATGCTCGATGTGCTCGCCGCGACGGATCCGTTCGAGAATCGCGTCTACTTCGCCGGCCCGATCGGCCGGGGCCAGGAGCGCGACGTGCTTCCCCTGAATCTCCCCGAGTGCGTACCCGAACATCCGCTGGGCCGCGGCATTCCAGTTAACGACGTTGCCATCGAGCGTTTGGCCGATGATCGCGTCCTCGGACGTTTCGACGATGCTGGCGAGGGCGGTCAGCGCGTCCTGTGCACGCCGGCGGTCGGAGACATCCTCGTACATCACGAAGATGTGACCCTCGACACTCCCCTCCACGCGACGGGCCGAGAGTCGCACGGGCACCAGCGTCCCGTCCTTGCGGCGGCGCTCCACCTCCGTCACGACCGTGTCGCCGCTACGCGCGCGGCGGTGCAGCTGGCTGGCCTTGGGTCGTTCCGATTTCGGGACGATCAGATCGTCAATCCCTCGCCCCACCGCCTCCGCGGTCGCGTACCCGAACAGGCGCTCGAAGTGGGGATTGAGGCCCTGTACGAGACCCTGCCCGTCGATCACGGAGATCGCCACTGGAGCGCTCGCCAGCAGGCCGTCGAGGTAGGCGTGTTGGCGGACCAGTTCCCCGCTCGACGCTTGCAACAGCGTCGTCGCCCGCACCCGCTCCGCGAACGTGCGGTGAGCCAGTCCGTGAATGCGGCGCATTCCGAAGAGGAACAAGATGACGAGGGCAACGGCGACCAGATGGGGCCGACCCTGGCCTTCGAGGAGTATGCCCACGGGGAGGGGGACCAACATGGGGACGAGGAGACACTGGAAGGTGCCCACGTCTCCCACGAGCGTGCTCGTCGCCCCGGCTACGATTGTGGCCACGACGGAGAGAATGAGCGCGGCCTCTTCGAACGGCAGCGCCGTAATCGTGACTGCCGCACCGACCCCCCATGCCAGACCCAGCCCTACCACGGTGAGGCGAACCCCGTGCAACGTTTCCTCGTCGGACAGCTGGCGACGGCGCGAGTACAAGCGCCACCAGGTCCTCGTCGCCGCCCCGGCGGCGACGGCGATGATCCATCCGATCGTGACCTCGAGCGGGACCGAGTTCCAGATCAGCGTGGCAACGAGGAGGATCCCGGCGAAGTGCACGGCCTCTACGAGCTGTCCGCCCGCCACCAGTTGGGAGACAGCCGCGTGCCGCACCTCCCGGGCGAGGTTCTTCTCGGACTCGGCGTCTTGCTCGGGTGTGTGCTCGCTCCTCGTGAACGCCGAGGGGGTCATGGGCTTACCGTGGCGACGAGGTGCGGCAGGGGTTTAGACATGGTGCACCCGCCAATGTAAGACTGCCTATTGCTTTTCGCGACGCCGTTTCCTATTCAGTCTGCATCACCCGAACCGAGGAGCAGTCGTGAAAGGATTCCTGCCGCGGGTCACGCTGGTCGTAGTGCTGCTGGGGCTGATGGCGTCCACGGCCGACGCGCAGCGCCGGGCGCGGCGGCGTCGCGCGGTTTCGTCCTCCGGGCCGAGCTATGGCGTGCACCTCGGGTACAATTTCGATGCGGATGACATGCTGCTGGGCGCGCAACTCTCGTGGCCGCTGACGCCGCAGCTCGCTCTCTACCCGACCTTCGACTACTACTTCGTGAGTGCCGGGAGCTTGTGGGCCTTGAACTTCGACCTGAAGTACCGTCCCCCCACGCGCTATGGCGCCTGGTACGTCGGGGGCGGGCTCAACCTCCTGCATGGGACCGGCGGGAGCGACAGTAATCTGAATCTGTTTACGGGACTCGAGAGCCGGCGTGGCCGGACGCGGCCCTACGTCGAGGCGCGGTTCATCCTCGGCAGCGGGAGCTCGTTCCAGATCGCGGCCGGTCTCAACTGGCACTAGGTCAGAACTCGAAGGTTTCCATCCGTCGCAGGGCCAACCGCAAGGGAATCACGGTGGCCGCCGCGCACAACGCGGCGGCCGCCACGAACCACCCCACCATCTCCGGTGTGACGCCGAGGGGCTGACCGTCGAAGGCCGCGCGCACGTACGTGTAGACGGCGCGGGCCAGCGTGACCAGGACCCCAGCCAGCAGCGCGATCGTGGCCATCATGAACACCAAGCCGCCGAACGACGTCGGGATCTGCGCGGCGTTCTCCGTTTCGAACTGCGGATACAGCGCGCCGAACCCGAGCGCCAGCGCGCCGATCGCGAGCGTCAGCGCCGCCATCGTGGCGAGGCTCAGGATCATCATGAACGACGACACTTCGAGGAGGACGTTGGTCAGGCCCGTGAGCAGCAGCCCGAGGATGAGGAGGGGAAGCGTGCCGACCAGGTACTTCGACCACAGGAGGGCCTTCAGGTCCAGCGGGGAGGATCGCAGCAGCCACATCTGCCGGCCCTCGAGTGAGACCGTGGGAAAGATGAACCGCGCCGCGATCGACGCGAGCACGAACCCCGCCAGCCCCAGATTGAGGAACGACACGAGATTCACGTAGTAGAAGCCCACCGGCTCCCCGCGATGCAGCGGCAACGCCTGGATGTTGAACAGGTACACGACGACGAGCACCGCGAGCAGGATCAGCTGGCTCCACTGCGTCGTGTCGCGGAAGAAGAGCCGGATGTCCTTCAGCACGAACTCTCGCTTCGCGACCGGGAGCCCTCGCAGCAGGCCACTCACTGTCCAGCGCCAGAAGCCGCCGCGAATGAACCGCTCGGCGCCCTCCTGGGCCTTCGTGAACCCCTGGGCGTACATCGCCCGATGCAGCAGCGCGCCCAGCGTCACGAACGCCGCTGCGGTCGTCCAGAGCAGAATCAACGGCAGGGGATCGAAATCGTGGCGCAGGAATCCCATGATCGCCTTCGTCGACCACTCACTCGGCAGGAACGGCGACGTGGGCGTCCGCAGCACCGTGAGAAAGTCCAGCAGGTTCCGGAAGCCTTCGGGCCGCGCGAGCTGTTCGGGCCGAATGATGCGGAACAAGAGGATCACACCCGCGGCGGCGCCGAGCGCGATGATCGAGAGCAGGTCTCGCGTGCGTCGCGCCGGAAAGATGTTGACGAGGATGAGCGTGAGCGCCGACCCGAGCACCGCCGGCAAGACCAGCATCGGCACGATCGCAATGAGCGCGTACAACGCGAAGAGCGGCCCGCCCTTGTACACGACGCCGTACGCCGTCAGGATCGGCACGGCCATCAGCGCCACCATCCACGACGAGTGAATCAGCGTCTCGCCGAGCTTCGCGAGATAGAGACGCAGCCAGTCCACCGGCGCCGACACGAGGAGATCGAGGTCCTTCGCGAGGAAGAAGCTCGACAGGGCCGTGATGACGTTCGACAACACCAGGATAGAGATGAACGACAGGAGCACGAGCCCGAGGATCTTGGCGGGAATCAGGGGTCCCAGGTCTTCGACGCCGCGGAGGGTCTTGAGGATCTTGTACAACACGCCGAAGACGCCCGCCCAGAACAGGCTGCCGACGCCCGTGATGATGATCATCTTGCCGTACCCGCCGTTGTCGCGCTCCTCGCGCAACCGCTGCAACGCGGTCCGCCACTTGGGCTGGAGGACGTGCCACAGCGACGGCTGAATCACTTGCCGAGTACCTCCGCCAGCTCCCGCACCTGCGCGCCGCCCGTCAGCTTGAGGAACAGCTCCTCGAGGCTCGCATTGCCCGCCTGGTGCTCGCGCCGCACGTCGGTGACGGTCCCGGCCGCCACGATCTTGCCGTGCTGGATGATCGCGATCTGATCGCACATCGCTTCAGCCACCTCGAGCGTGTGCGTGCTCATCAGGACGGTGCCGCCCTTCGCGACGAATTGCCGGAAGATGTCCTTGAGCAGCCGTGCCGCCTTGGGGTCGAGGCCCACCATCGGCTCATCTACGACGATGCACTCGGGGCGGTGAATCAGCGCGCTCGAGATGATCAGCTTCTGGCGCATGCCATGGCTGTAGGCTTCGATCAGCTCATTCTGCCAGCTCGTCAGCTCGAACACCTCGAGCAGCTCCGCGATCCGGCGCTCGACCGGATCCCCCTCCTGCCCGTACAACCCGGCGACGAAGCGCAGGAATTCGGCTCCGGTGAGTTTGTCGTATACGAAGGGCCGGTCCGGGATGAACCCGAGGCGCTGCTTGGCCGCGAGCGGATTGGCGTGCACGTCGTCGCCGCCCAGCAGGACGCGCCCCTGCGTCGGCCTCAGGATCCCGGCGATCATGCGCAGCGTGGTCGTCTTGCCCGCGCCGTTGGGTCCGAGGCATCCGAAGAGCACACCGCGCGGCACGTGCAGGCTAATGTCGTCTACGGCGACGAAGCTGCCGTAATTCTTCGTGAGGTTCTGCAGGCGGATCATAGGACCTCGAGCTGGAGGCGGCCCACGAGGGGGAAGAGCTCCACCTGGCGCGCGAGCCCGCCGATGGCGAAGCGCAGGTGCGCGGCGTCGGCCGGGTACTGGTCGAAGGTCGGGTCGACGGCCACCCATGTGCCGAGGTATACCTCGGCCCAGGCGTGATAGTAGAAGCGACCCTTGAGATAGATGAGTCCGGACACCGTGCGCGCCGGCAAGCCGGCGGCGCGGGCGAGCGCCACATACAGCGTCGCGGCCTCGTTGCAATCGCCGCGCCGTGCCTCGAGCACCCTCTCCGCGCTGGGCACCTTCTCCGTCACCTCGCGACGCAGGTTGCCGTGCACCCAGTGTGCTAGCAACTCGGCGGCCCGGGAGGGGCTGCGGTCCCGTGCCCCGATGATGAGGCGCGATTGCGCCGCGATCCGGGGATCGCGGCTCTGGATCAAGGGGTCGGGCTGCAGCCAGCGGACGAGGGCCGAGTCGGTCGCCGGCAGGCGGTACGGCGCAGCGTGCGCGTCGAGGGCGCCTTCGCGCGAGACCTCGAGCGTGTCGCCGGCCAGACGCTGCCTCCCGCCGTCACCGCCGAGCAGGACGTCGAAGCCCTCCAGGTTCACACCGGACACCCGCACCCGGAACCGCGCGGCGGGCTCGGGTGGTGCGTCGCGCACGCCCGCGGCGAGCGCCGTCACGGGGACGACGTCGCCGAGGTCGGGAGCGGCGCTGTTGCGCGCGACACGCGCGGTATCGCGCCGCCGGAAGTTCTCGTAGGCGATCTCGAACGCGGAGCGCTCCATCGCGAATCCGACGAGGCCTGACGAGCGCACGATGCGTCCCTGGGCGTCGATCCAGTTGCTGACGCGCACGCCGTTCGCTTCGTGGTCGATGCGGAAGGCGCGCAGGGTGTCGAAGTGCTCGGGTCCCCACACCATCGTCGTCGAATCGAGATCGGCGCTGTCGGCGACGACGAGCGTGGACTCGGCGGCGACGCGCACCGTCACGTCCTGCATGGCCAGGAGCAAAGGATCGAAGAGGCGCGCCGCGTAGGTCCGTCCCCGCTGCAGCTCACCGCCGAAGGCGAGGCGCAGCGGCAGCAAGGAGGGGAGCGTGATCGGTCCCGTCAGCGGGATGCGGGTCACCTGCGAGTCGCCGTCGGAGACGATCGAGACGCGCAACACCGAGTCGCCCAGCACTCGGCCGTGCGCGTCGAACTGGCCGATGTCACCGTCGAACGTTACGTCGACCCGCAGCAGTCTGAGCGTCCGTGAGAGGAACGCCACGCTGCGCGCCTTCGTGCGCCGCAACTTGCCGACCGCGGCGACGTCGAGCACGAAGTCGTCCTCGACGCGGATCGAGTCCGGCAGCGTGTCGAGCGTGGCGGACGAAAACCCCACCTGCTGGCCCCCGAGGTCCAGGCGATAGAACGTGGCGCCGGGGGGGACGGAGAGCGCGGCGTCGGCGAGGCGCGCGCCCGTCGACCGGAACACTTCCCGCTTCACGAGCCAGCCGAGCGACAGCAGCCAAACACCGAGGACGGCGATGGCCCAGTGCCGGCGGGTCACGACTGATCCATCGCGGCGGCGCGCTTGAGTGCGGCCTCGAATACTTCGTGGTCTTGCGGGGTCTCCACGACAAACGAAACGTCGGCGGGGAAGGCGGAGTTCTCGAGGTGCGATTGCAGAACCGTCGCCATGATCTCCGCGGCATCTTCGATGGTGAGGTTGCCGGCGCCCGTGCCGATCGGCGGGACACTGAGGTGCCCGAACTCCCACTCCTGCGCCTGCTGCAGCGCTGCGCGCCAGGCGCGCGTCACGCTGCCGCGGCTCACGGGCTCGGTCTCGCTGCGAATCACCGTGTGGATGACGAATTCGGCGGGCAAGTCTCCGCCGGCGGCGGTCACGACGGCCGCGCCGACCGGAAGGTCCCGCGTGAGCCGCAGGCGGTCATGGAACTCGGCGCCGCCCAGTGTCTCGAGGCGGCGGAGGGCGGCGGCAGTCGGGTCGAGGCGGGTCGTGGCGGGACGGACGATCGCGTCGGCTGCGAGAAACCCCACGTCGTCCACCACCACGCGAATCACCTGCCCGCGACCTCCCGGGAACGGCGGTACATCACGGTGGCTTCATCGGGGCGGTTGAGACGGTCGAGCACTTTCCCGATCCCGTACAGCGCCTTCGGATTCGTGGGTTGGAGCTCGACGGCGCGCTCGAACGCTGCCAGCGCGCCGGTGAGATCGTCGATGTGGTTCAACGCGTCGCCCAGGTAGTACCAGGCCGCGGCCCGAGTGGCATCGGCTTCGACGGCGCGCCTCAGGTGCGCCACGGCTTCGGCCCAGAGGCCGCGGCGCGTGAAGACCACGCCCAAATTGAAGAGCGCCTCGACATTCGCGGCGTCGTCGCGGATGACGCGCAGCAGGTCGCGTTGCGCCGCGGCGTAGCGTCCCGTCGCGCCCAGGACGGCGGCGCGGTTCACCAGCAGGCCGGCATTGTTGGGATCGGTCTCGAGCGCGCGATCGAGCTCCGCCAACGCTCCGTCGCGGTCGCCGCGCGCATCGAGGATCAGCGCCAGGTTGTTGCGCGCCTTCACGTGCCCCGGTTCGCGCGCCAGCAGATCGCGGTACGACGCGGCGGCGCGGTCCAGGTCTCCCCGCTCACTCGCCTCGCGCGCCGAGATGTACAACGGGTCGTCGGCGACCGGCGCGGGAGGAGTGGGCTCGGCCACCGGGGGCGCGGGGGGAGGCGTCGTCGCCGCCGCGTCGTTCGGCGATGGAGGCGTCGGCGGCGACGGCGGAGGCTCCTGGTCGAGTTTCGCGTGCGGCGCTTCGGCCGGCGGCATCGCGTCGAGGCGGAGCGGCGGAGGCAACTTGTCCCGCGCGACGTCGACCGGCGACGCGATCGCGCCCGTCTCCGTCAACGACTCGGCTTCTTCGATCAGCTCGGCGGCCACGCGCGCCCGGTCCTGCGACGACTGCCAGCGCCGTTCACGCCGCCGGTTCACGCGACCACCTCGCTCGTCAGCCAAGAGAGATAGAGCTCGTTGCCCAGCTCCACCGGGAAGGCGAGCAGCTCGGGGACCTCGTAGGGATGCCGCTCGACCACCGCCGCGCGCAGCTCATCCCATTTCGACGCGTCCGTCTTGAGCAACACCACAACCTCCTGCTCCTGCGTGAGCGTTCCTTCCCAGCGATACACCGACTCGGCCCCGGGGAGCACGGTCCCACACGCGACCAGGCGATCCTCCACCAGGCCAGTCACAAATGCCCGGGCGTCCTCGACGGAACCGAGCGTCGTGAGCACGAGCAGTGCGTGCGTAGCCATGGGAGGCCTAACGTAGGAAGACCGCGTGGGATAGGCAAGCGTGAGGGGGAGAGTTGACCTGAGGCGGGGGCGCCCCCTAGGCTACGGGGATATGTCCGGGGACTCCCTCATCGTTCGCGGTGCCCGCGAGCACAACCTCAAGAACATCAGCGTCGAGATTCCCCGCGGCACGCTCACGGTCATCACCGGTCTGTCCGGGTCCGGCAAGTCGTCGCTCGCGTTCGACACGATCTACGCCGAAGGACAACGCCGCTACGTCGAATCCTTGTCCGCGTACGCGCGCCAGTTTCTCGGCTTGATGGAAAAGCCGGACGTCGACGCGATCGAAGGATTGTCGCCCGCGATCTCGATCGAGCAGAAGACGGCCGGTTCGAACCCGCGCTCCACCGTCGGCACCATCACCGAGATCTACGACTACTTGCGGCTGCTGTGGGCCCGCTCCGGAACGCCGCACTGTCCCAACGACGGAACCCCCGTCGAGCGCCAGAGCGCGTCGCAGATCACGGACCTGGTGCTCGCGTGGCCTGAGGGCACGAAGATCGAAGTCCTCGCGCCGATGGTGCGTGGACGCAAGGGCGAGTTCCGCGATGTCTTCGAGGCGATGTCGAAGCAGGGGTTCGTGCGCGTCCGTGTGGATGGCGAGACGCACGATCTGACCGCGGTGCCAAAACTGAATCGCCGCCAGAATCACGACATCGCCGTCGTCGTCGACCGGCTCGTGGTGCGCGCCGCCGACCGCGGCCGGCTCGCCGATTCGATCGAAACGGCGTTGAAGGCCGCGGACGGCGTCGTCGAAGTCGTCCGTTCGAGCGGCAGCCCTCGCTCGACGTTGTTCTCGGAGCGCTACGCGTGCCCCAAGTGCGGCCTGTCGCTCCCGGAGCTCGAGCCGCGGCAATTCTCTTTCAACTCGCCGTTCGGCGCCTGTCCCGACTGCTCGGGCCTCGGCACGCGCCGCGAGGTCAACGCCGACCTCGTGCTCGGCGACTCGAGTCTGTCGATTCTCGAAGGCGTCGTGCTGCCGTGGGGCGAGCCGAGCGGGTACCTGCGGAAAGTGGTGCTGCCGGCGCTCGCGAAGGCGTTCAAGTTCGACCTGAACTCCGCGTGGCGCGATTTGTCGGCGCAGGTCCGCAAGGTGCTCCTCGAGGGCGCGCCCGGGAAGACGTTCACCTATCAGTACGACAGCGAGAAGTGGCACGGCTCGTATGAGTCGGGCTGGAAGGGCGTGCTGCACCAAGTCGAACGGCGCTATCGCGAGACGGCGTCCGACGCGCTGCGCGAGCAGCTCGATCAGTACATGGTGGAGCAGAAGTGTCCCGCGTGTCACGGGAAGCGGCTGCGTCCGGAGAGTCTTTCCGTCCTCGTGGCGGGAAAGAGCATCGGCGACGTCGTCACCCTCGCCGTGCGCGAGGCGCTGGCGTTCTGCACATCGGTCCCCATCCGCGGGAGTGGGAAGGCGGGGGGGGGGCTCGATCCCGAAATCGCCCGGCCGATTCTGAAGGAGGTCGTCGATCGCCTCCGCTTCCTGGCCGACGTGGGGCTCGACTACCTGACCCTCGATCGTTCAGCGGCGTCGCTGTCGGGCGGCGAGGCACAACGGATTCGACTCGCGACGCAGATCGGGAGCCGGTTGGTGGGCGTCCTCTACATCCTCGACGAGCCGTCGATCGGCCTGCATCAGCGCGACAACGGCCGTCTGCTTTCGACGCTGAAGGAGTTACGCGACCTGGGGAACACGGTGCTCGTGGTCGAGCATGACGAGGAGACGATCCGCGCCGCCGACCATGTGGTGGACCTGGGGCCCCGGGCTGGACGACACGGCGGGGAAGTAATCGCGTCGGGAGTCCTGGCCGAGGTGCTGCGCCACCGTGACTCCCTCACCGCCCGCTACCTGCGCGGCGAGCTGCGGGTCGCCGTGCCGCCGAGCCGTCGCGTCAGGACGGAAGACCGCGCCATCAGGGTCGTCGGGGCGCGCCAGCACAATCTCAAGGATGTGACGGTCGAATTCCCGCTGGGCGCGTTCGTCGCCGTGACGGGCGTGTCGGGATCCGGGAAGTCCACGCTGGTCACCGACATCCTGTACCAGGCGCTGGCGCGCCACTTTTACCGCGCCAAGGTCGTCCCGGGGGCCCACGACCGCATCGAGGGGCTCGACCAGATCGACAAGGTGATCGACATCGATCAGAGCCCGATCGGCCGGACGCCGCGCTCCAATCCCGCGACGTACACGGGGCTGTTCACGCCGATCCGCGAGCTGTTCACGTTCCTCCCCGAGTCGAAGCTGCGCGGCTACGGTCCGGGTCGCTTCTCCTTCAACGTGAAGGGCGGGCGCTGCGAGTCGTGCCAGGGCGACGGGCTGGTCAAAGTCGAGATGCACTTCCTCCCCGACGTGTACGTCCCGTGCGAGGTCTGTAAGGGTCGGCGCTACAACCGCGAGACCCTCGAGGTGCGCTATAAAGGAAAGTCGATCGCCGACGTGCTCGACCTGACCGTCGCCGACGCGCTCGACTTCTTCGAGCATCAGCCGCGTATCAGGACGAAACTCGAACTCCTGAACGACGTAGGACTTGGATACATCCACCTCGGGCAATCGGCGACGACGCTGTCGGGGGGCGAGGCGCAACGCGTCAAGCTCGCCACCGAGTTGGCGAAGCGCGACACTGGGCGTACCCTCTACATCCTCGACGAACCGACGACAGGCCTGCACTTCGAGGATGTGCGGCTTCTGCTCGACGTGCTGCACCGGCTGGTGGACAAGGGCAACACGGTCGTGGTCATCGAGCACAACCTCGACGTCGTGAAGACCGCCGACTGGGTGATCGACCTCGGTCCCGAGGGTGGCGACGCGGGCGGGCAGGTGGTGGCGGCAGGGACCCCGGAAGCGATCGCACGTGCCAAGGGCAGTCACACCGGGCAATACTTGCGCAAGGTGTTGCAGCCAGGGGACTAAGCGGTAGGTTGCAGCGGAGGGTAAGTGGACATGGATGTCGTCGGTCTGACCGCGGTGATCCTGCTGTTCGGGGGCGGGACGTTGTTCCTGCTTTCCATTTCGCCGATCGGCAAGGCGCTGGCGGCGAAGATCCTCGGTCGCACGGCACTCCCCGCGGACGACGAGAGCGCGGAAGAGATCAAGGATCTGCGGCGCGAGCTCGAGGAGCTACGCCACTCCAGCGAGCACGTGGCCGAGTTGGGCGAGCGCGTGGATTTTCTGGAGCGGTTGGTGGCACAGCAGCGTGAAGCACAGCGACTTCCGCCGGCGAGGTGATGCATGCGCGCTGAAGAAGTCTTTCTCAGTGTGGTGGCGATGGTGGGGTTCGCACTCCTCGCCTATCCACTCGTGCGCGCGCTGTCAGAGCGGATCCGGCCGCGGATCGACGCCGGCATCAGGGACGAGGTGCAAGGGCTGCGCGACGATGTCCTGACGGAGCTGCGCGAGATGCGTCACGAGATTGGCGAGCTGGGCGAACGTGTGGACTTCACCGAGCGTCTCCTCGCCAAGCAGCGCGACCTCCCGAAACTCGGAGCCTGATGGACGGACCCGAAGCGGTCGCGGCATTCATGTTCTTCGGGGGCACCTTCTGGGTGCTCCGGCCGGTGGCCGCGGCCGTGGCGAAGCGCATCGCCGGTGAACATCGCCGGCCCGGGATGGACCCTGACGAGAAGGAAGAAATCCTCAACGAGCTGCATCAGGTGCGCCAGGAAGTGGCGGAGCTGGCCGAGCGCATGGACTTCGCGGAGCGGCTCCTCGCCAAGCCGCGGGACGGGTAGCTGCGATGCTCGACAGCATCGAGATCTTCTTCAAGATGGCGGCTATAGTCGGGGGGCCACTCCTGGCGGTGATGGTAGTGCCTGCGCTGGCGAGGCGCCTCCTGAAAGCCTCGAGTGGTGGATCGGTCGAGGCCGCGCCACCGCCCGCGGAGCTGGAGTCACTGTCACAGCGCGTCGCCGAGCTGGAGGAGCGCGTGGATTTCGCGGAGCGCCTCTTGGCCCAGCAGCGGGAATCGGGGCGGTTGCCATGAATCCTGGCATGATCGGGGTCTTCATACCCATCGTCGCCGTCGGCGGGTTTTTCGCCTGGATGATCTCGCTGTCGCCCATGGGCAGGGCGCTCGCCGACCGGCTACGCCATGGTCCGGTGCCTCCCGGCTCCGGGAGCGCGGATGACCACGCCGAGCTCCAGGAAACCGTGGAGCAATTGCGCCGTGAAGTGGCGGAACTGGCCGAGCGAGTAGATTTTACGGAGCGGTTGCTGGGACAGCAGCAGGGTGCGGCACGGCTCGGGCCGCCGCGCGCATGACGTTGCCTGCTGAAACGCGCGACGGCGGCCGAGCGTAGGAGGGTCCATGACGCGGTCGATCCTCGCGCAAGGTCCGACGCCGCTGCCGCCGCCGCAGATCCCGTTCGATCCGAACCAGCTGATCCCGCTGATCGGGATGGTCGGGGGGATGATCGTAGTCGGCGTCGTGCTGTACACATTCCTCAAGTCGGACCTGGCGGCGGCGATGGCGGAGCGGATTCGGGCGGGGATGCACCGTCGCAGGAATTGGAAGAAGTTGGGTGGGGAGTGGGTCGATACAGCGGAGAGCACGCCGGGCGAGGAGCCGCGGGTGGGGCTCCTCGAAGAGCGGGTGGATCACTTGAACGGCCAGATTGCCGAGTTGGCCGAGCGGTTAGATTTCGCGGAGCGGCTGCTCGCGCAAAAGCGCGAGCGCACATTGCGGGCGGGCGAGTAGCCCTTCCTGGAGAGCGAGAGGCGCCGAATGGGGATTTTTGACCGGTTGTCCACGCTGATCCGATCGAACATCAACGATCTGATCTCGCGGGCTGAGAATCCGGAAAAGGTGCTGGAGCAGCTGATCATCGACATGCGCGGCCAGCTGGCGAAAGCCAAGCAGCAGGTGGCCTCCGCGATCGCCGATGAGAAGCGGCTCTCGTCGCAGGCCGAGCAAGAGAAGAAACTTGCCGAGGACTGGGAGAAGCGCGCCGTCCTCGCCGTGCAGGAAGGCCGCGACGACCTCGCCAAGCAGGCGCTGCTGCGTCACAACGAACACGTGCAGAACGCCGTGCAGCTGCACGACACATGGGTGAAGCACCGCGAGGAAACCGACAAGCTCAAGGGCTCGCTGCGCGCCCTCAACGACAAGATCGAAGAAGCCAAGCGCAAGAAAAACATCCTGGTCGCGCGCCAGAAGCGCGCGGAGGCGCACAAGCGCATCCAGGAGACGATGTCGTCGATCTCCGACAAGAGCGCCTTCGAGACCTTCGAGCGGATGGCCGAGCAGATCGAGCACGAGGAGCGCAAGCTCCTCGCCGCGGCCGAAGTGCAGGAGGATCTCTCCGGCGACTCCCTGATCAAGCAATTCCAGGGGCTCGAGGTGAAAGCCACCGCCGACGAGCAGCTGCTCGCGCTGAAGCAGAAGATGGGCCTCCTGCCCGCCGGCTCCGCGCCGGAGGCGAAGGCGCTCGGCAAGGGCGCGAAAGAGGCGGACATCGTCGAGGATGACGACGCCGAGCACAACCGCTGAGCCCTGAGTCCACGCCCCCATCGTCACGGTTGTCGAGCGCCACGTTCGTGGCG
>DASYRD010000078.1:0-12595 GCA_036004745.1 Gemmatimonadales bacterium
ATCCCGGCGCGCGTTGGCTCAAGTTTCAGTCGTTCGTGACGGGCCGTGCCCTGACCGATACGCAGGCCGTGAGCGCGCGCCTCCCTGCCCTGCTCGAAGCCGACTTCAAGCTGATGGTGCCGCTGGTGCGCTGGATCAACCAGGTGTTGGGGCTGCGGGCGGCCCAGCGTCGCTGACGCGGCGGAACGAAGTCGCGACCGCGACGCCGGCCACCAGGACATTGGCCGCGATGACGGGCCACGCGTGGATGAGGACACCATACGACGCCCACAGCAACGCCGCGACACCTTGGATGCGGCGCAACGCGATCGGCCCCTTCGCAAAGTACGAGATCATGAACACGGCCGTGGCGAGCCACCCTACTCCGTCGACCATCACGCCTCCGCGACGGCGCCCAGTCCTAATACGCCATCCGCGGCGCCGGTGCGGATGGTCAGCCAATCGGTGCGCACCCGGTCCCACTCCTGAATGACGAGGCCCTGACGCTCGAACAGCGCGCGAATCTGCGCGGGTCCGAAACCCACGATCTCTTCGAGGATCGGCACGAGCACGCTTAGCGCGTCGTCGCTGATCACCGTGCGCCGCGCGATCTGTGCAATCTCTCGCGCCTCCGACGCCGCGATCGTGAACCCGTCGCCGCGGTTCACGTGCAGTATCACGGGGATGTCGGACTGCCCGTCGCCGACGTAGACGACCTGGTCGCGCGGCAACGCGAGCTTCAGGCGCAGCCCCTCGACGGCCGCCACCTTCCCGTAGCCGGCGGTCACCCGGGCGATCGAGTCGATCTCCTGTCGCTCCGGATCCCACCCAAAGCGCGTGCCAACAATGTGGTCTGTCGGGACGATCCCCTTCAAGGCCTCGATCACGACCTCCTCGGGCGCGGCCGAGACGACGTAGAAATCGAAACGGTGTCCGTCGATCCCGTCCGCGAGCATGGTGGCGAGGAGCCCCACGTTTCGCTTCAAGCGTACACGTCGCCCCACCTCGAGCAGGGCGTCGCGCGTGACGGATCGGTACTCAGGGTCGTGCCGGAGTAGGTACGCGAGCTCGGCACCCTGTTGCACCAGGTTCAAGCGGGACAGGCCCGCCACCTTCTCGCGAAAGCCGGGCACGCCCAACACTTCGCTCAGGATGATCCCCGAGTCGTTGAAGCTGAGGGTCTGGTCGAAGTCGCTGGCCAATAAGTAATGCTTCTTCATCGTGCGAATCCTCTCGTGTCCAAGTCCACTTAACAAAAGGCCCGCTCAACCGAGGGAGCGGGCCGCCTGCAGGCTGTGACTGCTTGTCGTGCATCAACCAGCGCGCGCGTGCCCCTCCGGGATCGGATGCCCGGTCTTGTGGGTCATATTTGTGGCACAGCAGCGTGGCGTCATGTGAGGAATGGTACTCAGCGAGCGCCCAAAACGGTACCCGGCAATGTCACCGTCGTGTATCGGTTCACACGGCCACTGGCTCGCGCACCGCTGGGGCGACGCGGTCACCCAGCAGCTCGATCGCCCGCATCAGCTTTGCATGCGGAAGCGAGGAAGCATTCATCTGGAACGTAAAACGCGACACGCCTCCCAACGCCTCACTGTGCCGCATGATCTTCTCCGCCACCTCGTCCGGAGAGCCGATGAGCAGGGCACCTTCCGGACCGCGCTGCGCGTCGAACCCGGCGCGGGTCGGAGGAGCCCATCCGCGCTCCTTCCCGATGTCGCCGATCGCGCGCGCGTAGCCCGGATAGAACTCATCGGCTGCCAGCTGCGTCGTCTCTGCGACGTAGCCGAGTGAGTGCACCCCGACCTTCAGGCGCTCGGGCGGGTGTCCCGCGCCCTTCCCCGCGGCCCGGTACAGATTGATCAGGGAGCGGAACCGCCGCGTTTCGCCACCGATGATCGCGACCATCAACGGAAGTCCCAGCTCGCCGGCGCGCATGAACGATTGCGGTGTCCCACCGACGCCGAGCCATACCGGCAGCGGATTCTGCACCGGGCGCGGATAGACCCCCTGCCCCGTCAGCGGCGCGCGATGCTTGCCGGACCAATGGACGTGCTCGTGCTCGCGGATCTCGAGGAGCAGATCGAGGTTTTCCGCAAAGAGCGAGTCGTAATCCTCGAGCGGCAGCCCGAAGAGCGGAAACGCCTCGATGAACGACCCACGGCCGACGACCATCTCGGCGCGGCCCTGCGACACGAGATCGAGCGTCGCGAACTGCTGGAATGCCCGGACGGGGTCGATGGCGCTGAGGACCGTGACCGCGCTGGTCAGCCGGATCCGCTGCGTCCGCGCCGCGGCCGCGCCGAGAATCACCACCGGGGCCGAGTCGAGGAACTCACTGCGGTGATGTTCACCGATCCCAAACGAGTCCAACCCCACCTGATCGGCGTGTTCGATCTGCTCGACCAGGTTGCGCACCCGCTCGGCTGCGCTGATCGCGCGGCTCGCTTCATCGTGTGCCGCCGCGAAACTATCAATGCCGATTTGCACCTGCGTTGCTCCTTACGCTCGGACCGTGGTGGCCGGGCGAACCCGCAGCGCGAGATTCGCGATGCCACCGGCGATCCCGATCGCCAGGGCGATCACAGTGATTGTAAACGTCCAAAGGCTCGCGAGGCCGAGCGATGCGTCGAGCGAGTACGAGCCGAAGCCGATCAACGACAGCGCGACGCCGGCCGTGGCGTACAGCGCCGGCACCTCGACGCCGTTCGTCGTGGCGAAGAGGCCGTGGCCCCAGTGCACGGTGACGACCGCGACCATCATCACCGACATCATCAATGCCGGCCCGATGGGGCCGAGGAATCCGAGGGCGATCAGCAGGCCGCTCGTCAGCTCGGTGATGGAAGCCGCCGCGGCAAACGCGCGCCCCGGTCGAAAGCCCAGCTGGGCAAAGAACTCGCCCGTCTTCTGGAGGCCGTAACCCCCGAACCATCCGAACAGCTTCTGCGTGCCGTGCGCGGCCATGAGCAGTCCGACGACGACGCGCGCCAAGAGAAGTCCAAGGCTGACGGTCATAAAGCACTCTCTCCGTAGAGGTTGCGGTTGACAGTTACTGTTGGTAACTATCAACTGAACCAGTGGAGCCTTTGAACGGTTCCCCGAGACTCTGGGGAACGCCAGGAACACGGGAGTAACCGATGGCGAAAGTCTTGCAGACACGGGCGAATTGTCACGCGCGCGAGCTCCTCGACCGCGTGGGAGACAAATGGTCCGTGTACGTGCTGCACACGCTCAGCGCCGCCGAGGCGGGCGCCGTTCGCTTCAACGGATTGCGCAGCCGCGTGGACGGGATCAGTCAGCGCATGCTCACCGTGACGCTGCGGGGGCTGGAGCGCGACGGGCTCGTCGTCCGAACGGCGTTCCCCGAAGTCCCGCCGCGCGTGGAGTACTCGCTCACACCCCTGGGCGCGACGCTGAGCCAGCTGGTCTGCGGCCTCGTCTCGTGGGCTGACGCGCACGTGACGGACGTGGACGCCGCCCGCGCCGCGTTCGATGCGCGGCACGCAAAGTCAGCCTAAGGGGAGAGGACCATGCGCAAACTGATCGTGTTCAACCAGGTCTCGCTCGACGGCTACATCGCCGACGCCAAGGGCGACATGAGCTGGGCGCACAAGAGCGATCCCGAGTGGAATGCCTTCGCGTCGCAGAACGCCGGCGGTGACGGCGTTCTGCTCTTCGGCCGAGTGACGTACGACATGATGGCGGCGTGGTGGCCTACACCCGCGGCCCTCCAGGCGATGCCCGCCGTCGCGGAGGGGATGAACCGCATGCAGAAGGTCGTCTTCTCACGCACGATGACGAAGGCGTCGTGGCAGAACACGACGCTCGTGAAGGACGATATCGCCGGAGCGGTTCGGAAGATGAAGGCAGGTTCGGGACCGGGGATGGTGATCCTGGGCAGCGGCAGCATCGTGTCACAGCTGACGCAGGCGGGGCTCATCGACGAGTATCAGATGGTCGTGAACCCCGTCGTGCTCGGCGCTGGCAAGACGATGTTCGCAGGACTCAAGGACAAGGTCGCGTTGCGGCTGACCAGCACGAAACCCTTCAAGAACGGGAACGTGGTTCTGAACTACGAACGTGTGATCTGACCGCCGCAGTGCAACGGATGTATGTTGGGACCGATGCGGCACACTGTTGCTGCAACAATGGCGGTCCTCACCATTCCGTTCATCGCCGCCGCGCAGTCAGACTCCACGCCCGCCACGCCCCTCGTCACGGGGCGCCCGCTGCGAGCCGTGACCCAGACCGTCATCCTGAATGTCGCCGTCAACCGCGCCGATGCCTGGGTGTTCGGCCAGGATTGGGCCTATTCGGGGACGCGCACGTGGGGACGCAATCTCCGCGTCGGGTGGGAATGGGACGAGGATCAGTTCGGCACCAATCTGATGATGCATCCCTACCACGGCGGACTCTACTTCAACGCCGCCCGCTCCAACGGGCTCAGCTTCTGGGAGGCCGCTCCCGTGGCGTTCCTGGGCTCGTGGACGTGGGAGTACTTCGGGGAGAAAGATCGCCCGTCGCTGAACGATTTCTTCATGACGAGCTTCGGTGGCATCGCGCTGGGCGAGATGTTCCACCGGCTGGGCGCGACGATCCGGGATAACGGCGCTCCTCATCGCACGCTGCGCGAGATCGCCGCCTTTCCTCTCGACCCGATGGGGTGGGTCAATCGGCCGCGCGGTCGCAACGCGACGCTGGCGAATCCGCCCGAGCATGCGCCCGGCGCTTTGAGTCTGCGGCTGCATGGCGGCGCCCGCTTCGTCGTCGATTCCCGACTGCACATGTCCAGTGGGACGCCCACGCTGATCGTGGACTTCGGCTACGGCGACCAGTTCCTCCAGCCCTACCGTGCCCCCTTCGATGCCTTTCGGCTGCGCGCCGTGCTCGGCGACCGGGGCCTCAACGCCCTGCGCGCCTCGGGCCGGTTGTATGGGCCGCGCACGCGGCGTCAACACCTTTTTCTCGTGAACCAGCGCTTCGACTACGTCAACAATGCCGCCTATCGCGTCGGAGGGCAGAGCATCGAGGGAGGGCTCGAGTCCCACTGGCCGCTGCCGAGCGGTTGGCAGCTCCGCACCGAGGCGTACCTCGATGCCATCCTGATGGGCGGCGTCGATGCTACCACCGCGGGATTCGGGAAGCGTAACTACGACTTCGGACCGGGCGGCGGCGCCCGGTTTCGCATGGAGTTCGGACGGCGCGGTTGGACCTATTTCGCGTTCTCCGCGGAAGGGGACTACATCCACGCCGTGAGTGGCGCCACCGCCGACCATTTCCTGGGTTACGGCGGCTTCGAGGTCACCCTGCCCCTCGGCACCTCGATCGGGCTTGGCATCCACAACACCACGTTTCTGCGTCGCAGCGTCAATTCCGACCGCCCCGACGAGATCCGGCGATTCCCCGAACTGCGGATCTTCCTGACCTGGACGCAGGTGACGTGGCCGCGCTCGGGGGTGCCGCAGGCCACGGCCACGGCGCCATGACGACGACCCTCAGACGCATCAGCACTGCCCTCGCGCTACTTGCCGGACTGCTGGCGCCGCACGCTCAGGGACAGCGCCCGCACCGGGCGGGGTTGTGGATCGAGACGGGCGGCGGCGTCGGCTACGTTCGCATCGCGTCGTCGGGATCGACCACCGTCACGAGCGCCCCGGGGTCGGTCTCGTACCTGCGCTTCGGAGTCCTGTTGTCGGACAAGGTGTTGTTGGGGGTCGAGAACTTCGGGTTCGTGGATGACATGCTCGGGTTCTTCCGCGGAGACACGTCGAGCGTCGCCGAAACCTGGAGTTTCACGGTCGTGGTCCTGTGGTATCCCTGGCGGTCCTCGGGTCTCTTCGCCAAGGCGGGCGTCGGCGCCTCACAGGGGACCTTGACCGTGACGCCGCCGGGAGGCGGATCGCCCGTCACCGCGACGGGCACGGGCGTCGGGCTCACCTTTGGCCTCGGCTACGACCGAAAGATCTCGCGGAAGCTCGCGTTGACCGGGTGCCTCTGCGCCGATATCGCAGGGATCGGCGACGTCGTCCTGCCGACGACGCGGATCGACGACATGATCGCCTCGATCTATCACGTCACGATCGGCCTCACGATTCGTTAGGCGGCCAGCCTGGATCAGTGGCTGATCGCGAAGAACCACGCCCCAATGACGGGACCGCGCGGAGGACGCTGCCCCGGCTGCGGGGGGGGCGCATCGGCCGGGGGCGGACCGTACTCCGGCTGGAACAGATACGCCACGTGTTTCACCGGGTCGACGCTGATCGTTTTGGCGCCGCGCATCGTGGAGACGGTGGCTACCACGGTGTACTTGTCGGCCCCGTCCTGGTGCACGACGGTCACGTTGCTGTCGCGACCGGCAGGGATATAGATGAGCCGCTGGTCGGGATCCCAGCCCAGCGCATCCACCCCGTCGCCGTTGGCGATCGTCGCCACGACCTTGCCGGTATTCGCATCCACCACGACGGACGTCTTCCCGCATCCCGAAAAGATCCGGTCCGTCCGCCGATCGTACGCGATCCCGGTCGGGCCGTCGCACGGCGCGATTGGCCACGACGCCAGCACCCGCATCGTCTTGACGTCGATCACCTGGATCGTGTTCGTGCCTTCGTTGTTGACGAAGATCCTCCCCTTGCCGTCGCTGGCGGCGCCTTCGGGCGCATTGTCCTCGAGCTGGGCCGTGCCGACGATGTCGCCGCTCTTGGCATCGAGCGCCACCGCCGTGCCGATCGGACGGCTGTGATTGGTGAGGATGATGCGGTCGGAGAAGTCCTCGTACATGATCCCGTCGAGCCCGCCCGTCGGGATCGGAATCCGTCGGATCACCGCCAGGGTTTTGAGATCGAACATCTCGACGGTCGAGTCGCCGGCGCTGGTGATAAACCCGTGGCCCCACTTGGGCACGAGGGCGATCCCGTGGTTGCGCGGCGTATCGGGAATGTCCCCCACCACCTGGCCGGTGACGCCATCGATTACCATCACGTGCGTAGAGCGCGACACGAACACCCGGCTCGTCCCCGGTTCTGCCGTGAGGTAGTCGGTGCCACCATCACCACCGATCGAGTATTTGGCGGCTTTGAAGGTTTGCGCCGACGCGACGCCGGGCAACGCCAAAACGACGGCGACGAGGTACGCCCTCTTCATAAGAGCCTCGACATGGTTGGGGGTGGTCATGCCCAATCGACGCGGCAGCCCCTCTTACTGCTGACGACCGCCCACAACAGGCCCCGCATCACGTCGAGCGCCTGCGCCGGCGTGACCGCCAGTGGCGCTTTGCCGAGGATCACGTCGCGGACATTCTCGTAATAGCGCGTGAAGTTCGAGGGCACTGTGGGCACCACGCGCGTCCCCTCGCGCGTCGTGAGTATGCCGTGGAACTCCGGCGATTCGCGGTCCCAGTCCGGCGCGTCAGGCGTCTGCCCCGCCTTCAACGCCCCTTCTTGCGGATCCTGGCCGTACTTGATGAAGGATCCCTTGGTCCCGTGGACCACAAACGTCGGGGCCGAGCCCGCGGCGAGCATCGACCCGCGCAGGATCGCCCGCATGCGCGGATAGTGCAGCGTGACGTCGAACGCGTCATCCACGACGGCGCCGTCGCGGTCGATGCGGATGTCGGCGCCGATCGCGTCGGGAGTTCCGAACAACTGGAGGGAGTAGTCGAGCAGGTGCGGCCCCAGGTCATACCAAACGCCCGATCCGGGAAGATGCTGCTCGCGCCACGCGCCGGTCTTCAACTCTGGGCGATAGCGATCGAAGTGGTGCTCGAATGTCACGACGCGGCCGAGCAACCCTTCCGAGATGACCTGCTGCACCGTGACGCAATCGCCCGTGTGGCGGCGCTCCTGGTACACGGAGAGCACACGCCCGGCTTCGTGGCCGAGTCGTACTAGCTCCTCGGCCTCGGCCATCGTCACGGTGAACGGCTTGTCGACGACGACGTGGCGCCCCGCGAGGAGACACTGTTTCGCGATGGGGTGATGAGACGTGTTGGAAGTCGCGACGACGACGAGGTCAATCTTCCGTTGGAGCAGATCGTCCACACTGCGGACGAACTCGACGTCCGCGTAACCGGGGTCACCCGCCCCGGAGCGCTGCACGATGGTAGTCAGTTTGAGGCCCGGGACCGCTCGAATGACGGGAGCGTGGAACACCTTGGTCGCGAACCCGAAACCGACGATCCCCACGTTGAGCATGAGAGATGATAGTACATGGAAACCGGCGTTTCGCACGGAAGCGTCGGGGCTCGATTATCTTGGACGCCGTGATACGCCCCAACGAACGCGAGCTTCTCAACACCGCCCTCGCAGGCCGCTACACGATCGAGCGCGAGCTGGGCCGGGGCGGCATGGCGACCGTTTACCTGGCGAACGACGTCAAGCATCGCCGTCCGGTGGCGATCAAAGTGCTGCGGCCCGAACTGGCGGCGGCCATGGGCCCCGATCGGTTCCTGCGCGAGGTGGAGATCGCCGCCAGCCTCAACCATCCCCACATCCTGGCGCTGTACGACTCCGGGGAGGCCGACGGGCTTCTCTTCTACGTGATGCCGTACGTGGCGGGTGAATCCCTGCGCAACCGCTTGGACCGCGAGCATCAGCTCCCCCTCGCGGATGCGTTGGCGATCATCCGGCAGGTCGCCGCCGCCCTGGAGCACGCGCACGCCCGCAAGGTCATTCACCGCGACATCAAGCCGGAGAATATTCTGCTGTATGAAGGCGAGGCGATGGTCGCCGACTTCGGCATTGCGCTCGCGGTGAGCGCGGCGGCCGAGGATCGCCTCACGGAGACGGGGATCGCGGTGGGGACCCCCGAGTACATGAGTCCGGAGCAGGCGGTGGGCCAACGCGAGCTCGACGCGCGCAGCGACGTGTACAGTCTCGCCTGCGTGTTGTACGAGCTCCTCGCGGGCGAGCCGCCCTTCACCGGGCGAACGGCGCAAGCGATTCTGGCGAAGCGGTTCGCCGATCCGGTGCCCCCGGTCGGACGACTGCGGGCGGGGATCCCCGCCGGGGTCGAGCAGGCGTTGCGTACCGCGCTCGCCCGCGCTCCCGCCGACCGGTTTGCATCGGCCGCGGCGTTCGTCGAGGCCCTCACCAAGCCCGCCGGCGCTCCGCCCAAGTCGCGATCGATCGCGGTATTGCCGTTCGTGAACCTGAGCGCCGATGCTGCGAACGAGTACTTCGCCGACGGCATCACCGAGGACGTCATCGCCCAGCTCTCGAAGGTCGGCGCGCTTCAGGTGACGTCTCGCACCTCCGTGATGCCGTTCAAGAACCGCGAGCAGGGGTTACGACAGATTGCGGCGACGCTCCAGGTGGGGACGCTGCTCGAGGGCAGCGTGCGCCGGGCCGGCGACCGCGTCCGCATCGTCGCACAGCTGATCGATGCCGAGACCGACAAACACTTGTGGACCGACACGTACGACCGCCAGCTCACCGATATCTTCGAGATCCAGGCCGATGTGGCGTTGCACATCGCGGCGGCCCTCAAGGCGGAGTTGTCCGCCGACGAGCGGACGCGCATCCGCAAGGAGCCGACGAGCGACATGCAGGCGTACCAGCTCTACCTGAAAGGGCGGCACTTTTTCATCAGGTTCACGCCGGAGGGGATGCGCAAGAGCATCGAATGCTTCGAGCAGGCCACCGCACGGGATCCGGGGTACGCCCTGGCGCACGCCGGCATCGCCAAGGCCTGCTTGGAGCTCGGGGAGAGCGGCGCGCTCGCTCCCGACGAGGCGTACGCGCGAGCCAAAGTCGCGGTGGCCACGGCACTCAAGCTCGACGGCGATCTTGGCGAAGCGCGCTCGACATCGGGCTACCTGCAATTCGTGGCCGACTTCCGGTGGGCGGATGCCGAGGCCGAATTCCTGCGTGCGCTCGAGCTGAACCCGAGCAATGCGGACGCCTACGATTACTACGGACGCCTGTTGTCCTCGCTCGAGCGGCACGACGAGGCGATCTCGATGCTGCAGCGTGCGCAAGAGCTGGACCCGGTGGCTCACCGCGTGGATCTTGCGACGGAGTTGTTGCGGGCGGGACGGTATGATGACGCGCTACGCTCAGCCCGCGTCGCGATGGACGTGGACCCTCAGTATGCTCGCGGCCACGCGACCCTCGCGTGGGCGTATCTGAAGACGGGGAGGAACGACGAAGGGCTCGCTGAACTCGAGCAAGCGGTCAGGCTGGCGCCCGGCAATACGAGCTGGCTGGCGCAACTCGGGGAGGCCTACGGACTCACGGGCAAGATATCGCAAGCACGGACGGTGCTCGCACAACTACAGGACCTTGCTCAGCAACGGTACGTGGCACCCTACCACTTGGCCTATGTCCACACCGGTCTGGGCGAGCAGGACCGTGCGATGGATTGGCTGGAGCGGGCCTACGAACAACGCTCAGGCGCCGTCTACGGCATCAAGGGCTCGTTCCTATTCACCACCCTGCGTTCGCACCCCCGATTCATCGCCTTGCTGCGGAAGATGAACCTCGCCTGACTCCATCCACCCTCGTTCTGCTGGCGGCCAATGCCATCCCGATCGTGGGAGTGCTCTTCCTCGGGTGGACGGTGTTCCCGCTCGTCTTGCTCTATTGGCTCGAGAACGTCGTGGTGGGCGTCTGCAACGTGGCGAAGATGCTCACGGCTCAGCCGAGCCAGCCGGCCTTGTGGGTGGGCAAGGCGTTCATCGTCCCGTTCTTCATCGTGCACTTCGGGATGTTCACGTTCGTGCACGGCGTCCTCCTCGTCGCGTTGCTGGGGCCGAAGGAGACGCACCCGTTCGATCTCCTCAACGTTGTCATCCCCGCCGTCCGGGAGAACAAGCTCGGGTGGGCCGTCTTGAGCCTCGTCCTGAGTCACGGACTGTCGTTTTTCTGGAATTACATCAAGAACGGCGAGTACGAGCGCGCGACCATGAATACGTTGATGGGCCAACCGTATGCCCGCGTGATGATCCTGCACTTCACGGTGCTGTTCGGGGGCTGGATCGTGATGACGCTCGGCTCACCGGTGCCGGCGCTCGTGCTCCTCATCGTCCTGAAGATCGCCGCCGACTTGCGAGGGCATAAAGCCGAGCGGCAGAAGTTCGGCACCGTCACCGCCTGAGTTGCTCCGTCTCTGGTTTCGGGATATCTTCGGTCATGCGTCGGATTCTCCTGGCAGATGCTGACGCGTTCTACGTAGCCGTCGCTCGGGCGATCGATCCCGACGGCGCGGGTCGCGCGCCACTCCTCATCGTCGGCGGCTCGCGGGAGAGTCGTGGCGTGGTCTGCTCGGCGTCGTACGAGACGCGCAAGTTCGGCGTGCGCTCGGCGATGCCGATCGCGCGCGCGCTGCGCCTCTGCCCCGACGCGATGTGCGTGCCGGTTCCGATGAAGGAGTGTGCGACAAAGAGCGGCGAAATCCGGCAGTTGCTACATCGCTACGCGCCGATTGTCGAGGGCGCCAGCATCGACGAGTGGTATCTCGACCTCACCGGCACCGAAGGCGTCTATCATCACGAACCGCTCGCCGCGACCGCGGAGCGGATCCGCGGCGGGGTGCGTGAAGCGACGGGGCTTACCCTGTCGATCGGCGGCGGCACGAACAAGTTGATCGCGAAGATGGCGGTGGCTCGCGCCAAGCCCGATGGCGTAATGATCGTCGAGCCGGGCGGCGAGGAAGCGTTCATGCGATCGAGCGCCCTCGCCGAGATTCCGCTCGTGGGCCCCAAGTTCCAGGCGCGCCTCGCGGCGCACGGCCTGACGATGGTCGAGGATGTCTTCCCATTGGACGTGGCGTCCCTCCGGCACCGGGGCCGTTTGAGCGCGCGCGAGGCGCAGTGGCTCTGGAACCGCGTGCACGGCGTCGACGACGCCGATGTGTTCCATCGCCCGATGAACCGCGGCATCAGTCGCGACGAGACGTTTTCCAAGGACTTGCACGCGGACGCTGACATCGAGCGTGAGCTGCTGCGCCTCGTTACCCGCGCCGCCTCCGACATGCGCGGCGATGGACTCACCGCCCGAACCGTCGCGGTCCGCCTGCGCGACTGGGATTTCCAAACCCGCTCGGCGCAGCGCACCCTCCCCGACCCCGTCGTCTCGGATCGCGTGATTCTGCGGGTGGCGCACGAGCTGCTCGCGGCGCTCCGGAAGGCTCGGCGGGTGCCGGCGCGACTCGTGGGCGTGCGGCTGTCGGGTCTGATGAAGGCGGAGACCGGGGATCAGCTGCAACTCCTGACCACGACCGAGACCGAACGCGACAAGGGCTTGGCACACGCGATCGACAAGGTGCGCGGCAAGTTTGGCGCGAAGAGCCTGCTCCCGGGCGGGATCGCCTAAGGGCCGCACACCGGCGCCGCCACCGTGCCGGCCGGGGCCGCGATGGCCGGACGATTGTTCTGCGCCAGCACGGCATTGAGCGCCGCGAGGCCCGTGGAGCTCGCGGTTTGCCACGCCGCGAGCGCGGCCCTGAGGTCGGTGCACGCCGCCGCGAAGCTCGCCTGCATCGCGGGCGTCGGCGCTTGATCGCCGTTTTCGAGCGCGTTGATCTGACCCACGAGGTTGCCGTTCACGCTCACGAACGTGGGCGCTGCGGCCGCGCCTCCTCCAAATCCACCGCCGCCCCCAAATCCACGCCGCTCGGGGTT
>DASYRD010000079.1:0-38492 GCA_036004745.1 Gemmatimonadales bacterium
AGTGCAGCGTGATGATCCCGCTCCCGCCGCGCACGTCGATCGAGCCGTCCACCGTCTCGGCGCTGATCGGTCCGCGCACCCCGTCCACCTCGATCTCCGTGTAGGTGCCGCTCAGCGTCAGGGCCATGTCCTGCGGCACCGTGATCTCGAAGTCCACGACCGAGGGTGCGCCGTGGCGGTTCCCCGCCCGCAGCGTGAGGGTGCTGCCGGCGAGCGACGCCTCGATGCCGCCGCGGCTGCCGTGTTCCGCATGGATCTTGACCCGGTTCTGCGTCCACGCATGGACGACGATCGAGCCGCCGAAATTATTGACCGACAGGCTCGCTCCGGCCGGCACGGCGATCGTCGTGTCGGTTTCCCCCTGCAGCGGGGCCAGCGAAGCCAGGACGGCGGCTGTGAGCATCGTCAGCATGTGTGTCTATCCTCCCTAGGACTGCGCCGCCGCGATCGCGTTGACGCGCCGCAGCAGCTCCAGCTTGCGCCGCATGGTGTCGGCGAGATGGAGATTCAGGTAAGCGTTTCCGGGGTCGGCCACGAGCGCTGCGCGCGCCTCGGCGATGGCCCGATCGATGGTGGTGAAAGCCTGCTGCACGACCCGCACCGTCGAGGTATCGAGCCGGCTCTTACTCCGGTCGAAGACCTCCTGCAGATCGGCGATGGCGGCATCGGTACGGCGCGTCGACACGTTGAGCACGGCAAACTCAGCGTCGGGCCTGGGCGTGACGACGGCGCTCTGCCGCGGCTTGAGCGCCAGCCACGCGCCGCTCCCCGACAGCAGGATCAGCGCGATGCTCGCCGCCAGGAGCTGCGGGACGGTCAAACTGAAACGACGGCGGTCATGGCGGACGGGGCGGTCGCCGCGGATGCGTTGGGCCACGCGCGGCCACAGGTCGCGGGTCGGCCCGCGATCCTCCAGCGCCTTCGCGCGCGCCACGACCTTGCGCAGGTCTGCGACGATGGCACGGCACTCCGCGCAGGTCGCGAGGTGCGTCTCGAGGGCGTGGCGCTCGCCGTTGGCAAGCTCGCCATCCACATACTCCGAGAGCCGGTCAGTCCATTGGTCGTTCATCGATCCAGATACCTCCGCAGCGCCATCCGCGCATGATGCAGCTGCGATTTCGAAGTGCCCGGCACTACGCCGAGCATGCGCGCAATCTCTTCGTGGCGATACCCTTCCACGTCGTGCAACACGAATACTTGCCGGGCTCCATCGGGGAGGTTGGACAGCGCCTCCTCGAAGTCCATCGCGACTTCCGGCGTCTCGCGCCGGCCCGACACATCCTCGAGCGAGTCTTCGCCCGCGTGAAACCGTCCCCGTTCGACGCCCAGCGTCTTGCGCCGGGCCAGGACCACGTTGACCGCGAGCCGGTGCAGCCAGGTCCCGAATGCCGACTCGCCGCGGAACGTCGACAGCTTCTCCCACGCCCGGACGAAGACGTCCTGGGTCAGGTCGTCGGCTTCGTCGGCGTCGAGCATGCGGCGCACCAGGCTGTGGACGCGGTTGACGTGCGCGCGGTAGAGCCGCTCGAATGCCGTGGCATCCCCGCTCGCCGCGAGGGCCGCGTCGGCCGCTACAGAATCAGCAGTCAGTGTGACCTCTAGCACCTGTCGGGGCATGCACGGGATTGGATATCGTGACGGGCCATAAGGTTGTAGCGCAAGGCGCTACCCTCGTATGCGCTTCAAACTGCCGAGGTTATCGGCCCGGTTTTCGTGCCTGTAGGCGTTGTCGATCCAGGCCGGGATGCGGCGGGCCATGAGGTGCAGGAGAATGGCGACTTCCAGCAAGACCATGGCGGCGAGCGCGATCCCCACGTGGTCGGCGACCCAGAGGGCGAATCGGGGCCACAGGTCAAAGGCTCGGTCGAGGAGCCAGCTCACGATGTTCGCGAGGAGGTAGGCGAGCCCGAAGAAACTGATGAAGAGGAAGCTGCGCACGACACTTTGGGCTGCGGACAGCGCGTTGTGGTAGCCCTGCCGCAGGCGGTCGAACCACGATCCATGTTTGGCGAAGCGCACGCTGACCCCATCTCCTACCACGTCGAGCTGTTCTACCGGTTCTGGGTGCCACGTGCCGCTGGCACCGACTGCCTCGGCGACTTCGTGGGAGAGCCGCGTTTCGACTCCCCAATCGAGCATGTCGCCCAAGTGCGCGACGGTGCGGCCGTCCTTCTGCTCGACGGTGGCGTGGTACACCGCGTTCAGGTTGCGGTGGTTCGGCTCGACCGCGTCTTTCAAGGCCACAAGGTGTCCGGCGCCGGTGCGGTAGAGGCGCGCGTAGTGGAACTCGTCCAGCGCGCGCGGGTGCGTGAGCCTCGGACCTCCCTCGATCCGATAGAAGAGGTAGTCGAGCACGAGCAGCGTCTCGCGCAGCGGCTCGGGGTAGACGCGATCGGGCGTGTCCTTGGGCGTGTGGATCTTGCCACCGAACACGATCGGCGAGGCCTTCCCGGGGAGCATCGCGACGAGCGCAGTGGCGGGAATGCGGAGCGGCGGAATCTTCGGGCGAAGCACCCAGCCGCGGATACGCTCGAGGATGCCGTTGTTCACCTCGAGGAACGAGACGTGGTCGGTGGTGCCGCCCGCGAGGAAGTTGTTGTACTTGATGCCGTGGAGGTGCGCGGCTTCTTCGAGGAGGTCGTTGATCGAGTCGTAGTTGCCGAAGGGGATCAGCACGTGGATGAAATCGGCGCCCATCGTCTCGCGCGGGATGTACAGCCGCCCTTCGCCCACCGAATCGACCGACACGACGGCTTTCAGTCGGGCGAGTTCTTGATCCGTCAACGTGCGCACGTACTCGCGCGATCCCGAGACGCCGAAGCGGTACGTCGCGAGCGGCAGCATCGCGATCGCAACGGCCATCATCGCCCAGTCGCGATACGTGAGCGCGAAGTTGCCGGCGAAAAGACCGAGCGAGAGCAGCAGCTGTGAAAAGAGCCCCACCAGTCCGCACTCCTCGGAGCCGGCGAAGAAATAGACGTGCGTGAGCTTGGGACGCGTGGGCCCGCGCAGGTCCGTCAGGAGGTACTGCTTGAGAATCTCCTCGCCTGTCGTGTTGTCGTCGGCGCCGGGCCCGCGCCACGTGTCGTAGTGCGCTACGAGCAGCACCTGGTCGTCACTCTCGCCGGGAACCGTGAACAGGTAATTCCAGCGGGTGGTGCGCACGGCCCACTTGGAGAGGCGTTGCCGCTCGATCACGACGCAGGGGCCGTCCGCGTGGCCGCGTGCCTTCTGCCACGTGCGTGCGTCCTGCGGCGACACCGGCGCCCGACGTCCGTCCCGCGCGACTTCGTAGGTGCGGCCCGGATACTGCGCCGTGAGCCAGGAGATGAACGCCTCGACCTGGAGCTCGTTGCCCTCGTTGCGCGCTTTGGGGTCGAGCTCCTGGCAGTCGCGCTTGATATGGTCCAGGATCTCCTGCACGCGCGCGTCGACGGGAGCGTAGCGCGCGTGGATCTCATGAAGACGCCTTTCGGAGGGGTTCATCGCGCCTAACAATACGGGCGCGTTAGATTACTGCGCCAATGCTCACCATCGTCCTCATCGGAATCGTGCTCGGTTTCCGGCACGCGTTCGAGCCCGATCATCTCGCGGCCGTCTCGACGCTCGCCAGTCGTCCCGGGCCGAGGAGCCTGTGGAGCGGTGCGCGCCTGGGACTGGCGTGGGGGCTCGGCCACACGACGACGGTGGGCGCCGTTGCGCTGCTGGTCGTGGCACTCGGGGTTCGGGTCCCGCCGTCGCTTTGGCCCACCGCCGAGCTCATCGTGGCCGCGTTGTTGGTGCTGCTCGGCGGGACGGTCGTGTGGCGCTACGCGCGCGGCCGGTGGCACATGCACCTGCATGCGCACGAGGCCGATCCGCATTTCCATTTGCACAGTCACGCGCAGGATGCCGGGCACGCGCACGGGCATGCCCGCGCCGACGCGCGGCGCTCCCTGGGATTCGGGGTCGCGCACGGGTTGGCGGGGAGCGGCGCGATTGCGGTGTTGCTCGTCGCCGCGGGGCAGACCGGCGGGCAGCGGCTGGCGTACTTCGCGGCTTTTGGAGCTGGGACGATGGTGGGCATGCTCGCCGTGACACTGGCGCTCGGGTCGCTCGTGCGCGTCGCGTCGGCCAGGGGCGCCCGCTGGGCGACGGCGCTGCACCTCGGCTCGGCGTGCGCCAGCGTGCTCGCCGGCCTGGTCCTGGCGCAGCGGGTGCTATTCGGCGGGTAGGGTTATGACTTTTAGTGCGCACGAGATGGTAGAGATTCGTGTGCCGGGTAGGATGGGAATCCCATTCCCGTCAGAGGTCATATGCAGTTCCGCGCCCTGTTCGTTTCGCTCTTCCTCCTCCTCCCTGGCAGTCTCCTAGCTCAAGATCCTCCGTTCCGCGCCGGTCAATGGGCCGCGCAGTTCACCGGTGTGTCGTTCGTCAGCCTCGGCGCCATCAAGTTCCGGTCGCCCACCCGCGCGCTCGTCCTCGACGTGCATGTCTCCGGGGGCCACGGGGAGCACGCCACGAACGACACCCTCGACACCATTAGCTCGAGTGCGTCGATCGACGTCCGGGTCGGGCGCCGGTCCTATCGCTCCGTGACCGACAACGTCGTCGCCCAACATTCACTCGGGCTCGCCGTGGGCTTCGACCATGTGTTTAACACCTACCCGCTTTCTGGCACGTTCACCAGTAATGGCTGGAGCGCCGGGCCCTTCGTGGACCTCGGTGCCGTCTACCTGATCACTCCGCACTTCGGCATCGGTGCTACGGGCAGCGTGTCCGTGAGCTACAGCAGGAGCTCGGCGCGGGGGTCGACCGGAGGCAAAAGTCGGACCTGGTTCCTCAGCGGCAGTACGGGGGTCCTGTTCTCGGCGACGCTCTTTTTCTAGCTGCGATACACGCGGCCGCGCCACTCGATCTTGCGGCCGCCACGCCACGCCGAGCGGATCATGATGAAGGCCACCATCGCGGAGCCGAGCGGATAGAGGAAGGCGTAACGGACGGGAGTGCGCTCGCCGGCGTAGATCCCGATCCACGTGATCAATGAGGCGATCGTCGCGATGGCGGCCCAGTGCCAGCCGAACGCCGCCCAGAGGACGGGCGGCCCGATCCAGAGGAGCGCCGGCATCCACATCACGTAGGGGAACAGGGCGCGGATCCAGCGGACGGGGGGAGCCATGAGTGGCGCGCCGAGGGCAAGGTTCTTGGACCACCCCTCGACGATCTCGCCCAGCGAGCCGTACATCCGCGTCGTCATGTCGCTCACCGCATGCACGAGGAAGATGTCGAGCCCTTGGCGCACGTAAGTCTGGGCGAGCATGAGGTCATCGGCGACGGTGGCCTTCACGGCTTCGTGCGTCCCCACGCGTTCGTACGATGAACGCGTGGCGAGGATGAACTGACCGTTGGCGATCGCGCTCCAGTCGACACGCGTGCGATTGACACGGCCCAGGTCGCCAATGCGCGCGGCGAGCGCGACGAACACGTGAGGCTGAATGAGCCGTTCCCAAAAGGTCACCGCCTCCTGGCGCGGAATGACGGAGAAAAGGTCGACCCGCTCGGCTTGGAGCGCGGTGACGGCCCGCGCGATCAGCTGCGGCTCGTGCCTCGTGTCGGCGTCCGCAAACAGGAGCAGCTCACCGCGCGCGACGCGAAACCCCTGCACCAATGCCCACTGTTTGCCGAACCATCCCGCCGGCAGCTCCGCGCCGCGCACTACCTGCACGCCAAGGCGCTCGGCGAGTTCGCCGGTGCCGTCGGTCGAGCGGTCGTCGACGACGATGATCTCGATCGCGGGATAGCTCGCGGCGAGAATCGACCGGACGCAGCGCTCGATGTTGCGGGCTTCGTTGCGCGCGGGGATGATGACGGAAACGAGGGGTCCCGACGTCGCGGGCGCGTAGTCGCGCAGCTGCGGCCGACGGGTGGCGTAACGGTACAGAATCGCAACGAGCGCCAGGATCCACGGGGAGGCGAGGAGCCAGGCGCTCCACGTCATTACCGCTTGTCGTCCTCCAGCGCCGGGAGCACGACCGCGCCGGTGAGGTGGCCGGTCACGTTCGTCATCGTGCGGAACATGTCGGGGATGCGGTCGAGGCCGATGAGGATGCCGAGGCCGGAGATCGGGAGGCCCGTCGCCGTGAAGGCGGGGAGCAGGCTCACCACGCTGCCCGAGGGCACCGCCGCGACGGTGAGCGACGCGAGGCAGACGGCGGTCGCCGCCACGAGCATCTCGCTCAACCCGAAGGGAATGCCGTAGAAGCGCGCCATGAACAGCACCGCGACCGCCTGATACAGGGCGCTGCCGCCGCGATTGATGCTGGCGCCGAGCGGCAGCGCGAAGCCGGCGATCGAGCGCGGGATCTTCAGGTCGCCTTCAGCGGCTTGCAGCATCGTGGGGAGCGTCGCGAGCGACGAGGTCGTGGAGAATCCCATCAGCATCGAGGGGAACGCGGCCCGCAGGAACTTCCCCGGCTCGATCCGCCCCATGACGGCGACCGCGGGGAGGTACACCGCGCTGATGAAGATCACGCAGCCTAGGATCACCGCGGCGATGAACCAGCCCATCGCCTTCACGACGTCCCAGCCGTGCAGCGCCACGATCGGCGCCACGAGCGCGAGGATGCCGACGGGCGCGAGCACGAGCACCCAATGCACGATCTTGATGAGCGCCTCGCTCACCCCGTCGGCGAGCTCGATCAGGCCGTTGCGCCGCTGTTCGGGGAGCCCGGCGGCCGCGATCGCGAGCAAGGTGATGAACACCACGACGGGCAGGAACTTGCCGTCGGCCGCCGCCTTGATCGGGTTCGCCGGGACGAGGTCGACGATGAACCGCACCCCGCCGGGGATGTCCGCGGCGGTCTTCCGGATCGCGCTCGAGTCCGCAGCGGCGGCGCCGCGCAGGGCGTCCTGCTGCGCGGCGGGCATGACGGCGCTCGGCAGCACGATCGAGCCGACGACGAAACCGATGACGATCGCGACGATCGCCGTGCCGTAGAAGAACGCCAGCGTGCGAATGACGAGGCGGCTGACGCGGCGCAGGTTGCCGAGTCGCGCGATCCCGGCGAACAGCGCCGTGGCGACGAGGGGGATCACGACCATTGAGAGCAGGTTCAGGAACAGCGTCCCGATGGGACGGAGGCTCTGCACGTACGGCGACCAGCCCTGCGCGGCCGCCACGAGGCCAAGCACAAGGCCGAGAATCAGGCCTAATCCCATCCACAAGTGGCTTCTCATAAATCCTGGGCTATAATACCGGGCACCCCCCAAGATTGCTGGAGGAACGTTTGGCACACGCGCAGACGACGACCCCGAAGTGGGCCCTCATCCTGGGCGCCTCGAGCGGATTTGGTGAAGGCGCCGCTCGGGCACTCGCGCAGGCGGGCTATGATATCGCCGGGGTGCACCTCGACCGCAAGGCTGGTCTCGAGCACGTGGCCGAGATCCGGCGTGACATCGAGAAGGTCGGCCGCAAGACGCAGTACTTCAACGTCAACGCGGCCGATGAAGAGAAACGGAACGAGGTCCTCGGGGAGCTGGCCAAGCAGAAGCTCAACGTGGCGGTGCTGCTGCACTCGCTCGCCTTCGGGACCCTGAAGCCCTACATCGGGGACGACGTGCTGAACAAGGCGAACATCGACATGACGCTCGATGTCATGGCCCACTCGCTCGTCTATTGGGCCCAGGGAGTCGTGAAGCACGGGTTGATGGGGAACGGCGGGCGCATCTTCTCGATGACGTCGTCGGGTTCGACTCGCGTGTTCGCCACCTACGGGGCAGTGTCGGCGGCCAAGTCGGCCCTCGAGTCACACACGCGCCAGCTGGCGCTCGAGTTGGCCCCCAAGGGGATCGCCGTGAACGCGCTGCGCGGCGGGGTGACCGACACGCCGGCCTTGCGGAAGATCCCGGGGAACGAAAAGCTCGTGGAGATCGCGACGCAGCGGAATCCGCATCACCGCCTCACCACGCCCGCCGATCTGGGGGGCGCGATGGTAGCACTGTGCAGTCCTGGCGCCGACTGGATCACGGGGAACGTCATCAACGTGGACGGCGGCGAGGAGATTTCGGCATAGCGCTGGACGTCATTCGGCGCGCGCTGCGCGTGTATCAAGCGAAGGCGGTCGCGCGCGAGCCCGGGATGATTCCTGCGGCGGTGGCGATCGCGCTGCGGGAAGGTGAGGACGGCCCCGAAGCCCTGTTCATTCACCGTGCCGAGCGCGCCGACGACACCTGGTCCGGGCAGATCGCGTTTCCCGGCGGACGGCGCGAACCGAGTGATCCCCACCTCCGTGCCACCGCCATCCGTGAAACGCGCGAGGAAGTCGGCGTCGAGCTGACGGACGCCGAGCGCCTCGGCGTGCTGGACGACATGTATCCGCGCACGCCGGTGCTCCCACCTGTGGTGGTGCGGCCTTTCGTGTTCGGCCTCGTCGATCGCCCGCCGCTCACCCTCAGTAACGAAGTGCAGGACGCCTTCTGGCTTTCATTTGCCGCGCTCAACGCGTCCGGCGTGCAGCGCGAGGTTACGATTCGGCATCGCGAGTTGGAGCGAGTTTTTCCCGCCTACGTCCTCGAAAACCGCACGATTTGGGGCATGACCGAGCGTATCCTCACCAATCTTCTTAGCTTAGCAAAATCCACATCTTCGCTTGACAATATCAAATAATTAGCCTAGACTAACGCCTTCGTTGGTCACCAGGCTAACTGATTTTGTGGAAAGCTCATAGCTCGGGAGCGCCGCGGCATGAATCCGTCTGTCAGAAACCCCTCGCCACCCCTGACACGGTCGGTCGAGGACTACTTGAAAGCGATCTACCACCTCTCGAGTCAGGGCGGGTTCGCGACGACCAGCGATATCGCCGCGATGCTCATGGTGGCGCCCCCATCGGTTAGTGGCATGATGAAACGTTTGTCGGAGACCGGGCTCATCGAGCACGTGCCGTACCGCGGCGTGCAGCTGACGCATCAGGGACGCACCGCGGCGCTCCAGATGATCCGCCGCCATCGCATTCTCGAGGTCTATCTCACGCAGCAGCTCGGCTACGACTGGGGCGAGGTCCACGCCGAGGCCGAGCGGCTCGAGCACGCCGTCTCCGAGAAGCTCATCGACCGCATGGCCGGCGCCCTGGGTGACCCGCGCTACGACCCGCACGGGGCGCCGATTCCGACGGCGGCGGGCGAGATCGAAGAAGCGGAGCTGGTCAATCTCGCCGATGCCGAGGTGGGCGCGACGCTACTGCTGCGCCAGGTGGGCGACGAAAACCCGGAGCGGCTCCGCTATCTCGCGGGGCAGGGGCTGACCCCGGGGACGCGCATGACGGTCATCGACCGTCAACCGTTCAACGGCCCGATAACGGTGCGTCTGGGCGGGGGCGATACCCGGGTCGTGGGCCAGGAGCTGGCGCTCCTCCTCCTCTGCAGGCCGACCGATGGCGAATAGCGCACCCGTGGTTGCCGAGCCGGGATGGCGTAACGCGCGACTCGCGCCGAGCCTCATTGAGTCGTACCGCACGATTCCGGTCAGCGGCGCCGGTTGGTGGAGGAAGGCGTTGGCGTTCGCTGGGCCCGGATATCTCGTTGCCGTGGGCTACATGGACCCAGGCAACTGGGCCACCGATCTGGCGGGTGGCGCGCGCTTCGGCTACACGCTGCTCAGCGTCATCCTGCTCTCGAACCTGATGGCGATTCTACTGCAGGGGCTCGCCGCCAAACTCGGCATCGTCACGGGGCGCGATCTGGCGCAGGCATGCCGCGACCACTACTCGCGGCCGGTGTCGTTCTTCCTGTGGATCATTTGCGAGATCGCGATCGCGGCGTGCGACCTGGCCGAGGTGATCGGCTCCGCGATTGCCCTGAATCTGCTGTTTGGCATCCCGCTGCCGTGGGGCATCGCGATCACGGCCCTCGATGTGTTGCTCGTGCTCTTCCTCCAGCATCGCGGCTTCAGGCTCCTCGAGGCGCTCGTCATCGTGTTGATCGCGACGATCGCCGGCTGCTTCCTGTTCGAGATCCTGATCTCGAAGCCCGACATGATCGGCGTCCTCAATGGGTTCGTGCCTCGCCCCGCGATCCTCGCGGACCCCGACAAGCTCTACATCGCGATCGGGATCCTGGGCGCGACCGTCATGCCTCACAACCTGTACCTGCATTCTTCGGTCGTGCAGACGCGCAGCTACGAGGAGACACCGGCCGGGAGACGTGAAGCGGTCAAGTTCGCGTTCCTCGACTCGACGGTGGCGCTCTCGTTCGCGCTGTTCATCAATGCCGCGATCCTCATCGTGGCCGCCGCCACGTTCCATCGCGCCGGCCAGACGAGCGTCGCCGAAATCCAGGATGCCTACAAACTGCTGACGCCCCTGCTCGGCGTGACCGGTGCCAGCGCCGTGTTCGCCTTCGCGCTGCTCGCGTCGGGGCAGAACTCGACGCTCACGGGGACACTCGCCGGCCAGATCGTGATGGAAGGGTTCCTGAACATCCGCATCCGCCCCTGGCTGCGGCGGTTGATCACCCGGCTGATCGCGATTGTGCCCGCGGCGCTGACGGCTATCTTCTTCGGCGCGCACGGCACCGCCCAACTCCTGATCCTCAGCCAGGTGATCTTGAGTTTGCAACTCTCCTTCGCCGTCTTCCCGCTCGTGAAGTTCACCTCGGACAAGCTGAAAATGGGCGAGTTCGTGAACCCGGTCTGGCTCAAAGTGCTCGCGTACACCGTGGCGGTGGCGATCGCGGGGTTCAATACCTGGCTGCTCCTCCAGATCAGCGGAGTGGTCTAGCGATGTACAAACGGATCCTCGTCCCACTCGAGAATGGCCCGGCCGACCAAACGATCCTGCGACACGTGACCAGCCTCGCCAAGCTGTCCGGGGCGGAGGTGATTCTCATCCACGTTGCCGATGGCTGGGCCGCCCGCAACATGGAGCAGCTGAACCTCAAGGAATCAGAAGAAATGAAGGAAGACCGCACCTACCTGGAGCGGATGGCGAACGACCTGCGGGCGGCGGGTCTCGAGGTCGATGCGGTGCTGGCGGCAGGAGACCCCGCGCAGGAGATCGCGGCCGCCGCCGAGCGGGAGAAGTGCGATCTCATTGCGTTGGCGACCCACGGACACCGTTTACTCGAGGATGTAGTTCGTGGCAGCACCGCGACAGCATTGCGACACAACACCCGCATCCCCGTCCTGATGGTGCGGTCGGACAGCTAGCTCGTCGGACCGGCGGCCCGTGCCTGCTCTAGGGCGCGGAGGATCGCGGAGAGCCGGCGATCGCGCGCTTCCCGCAGCATCTCGACCTTTCCCGCGTAGGCCTTCTCGATCGCCTGCGTCAGCTGGCGCTGCTGCTGCGGCTCCAGTTTCTGCCAGGTGGCGAGGTTCCCGGCCCAAAGACCTTCAAAGGCAGTCAGCAGGTGCTGGAGGAAGGCCGTCACTCCGCCGTCCCCCGCCGCGAGGTGATAGGTGAGGTGGGGTCCGGCGGCGGCCCAGCCCATCGCGGGGCCGAGCGACACGGCCCGATCGAGGTCCGAGACGTCGATCACGCCATTCAGGACCAGGTCGATGCACTCGCGCCAAACTGCCGCGGCGATCCGTCCGACCACGTACCCCGGCACCGGTTTCCTGACGACGATCGGCATGCGCCCCAAAGAGCGCAGGTAGTCGAGCGCGCGCTCCACTGCCGCGGGTGTCGTACGCTCTCCCGGGACGACTTCGACGAGCGGGATCAGCTCCGGCGGGCTGAGCGGGTGCGTCACGAGGCAGCGGCCCAAGCCGCGGCAGCGCGCGAAGATGTCCTTAGGCAGGAGCGCGCTCGATGAGCTGGTGAGCAGCGTCTCAGGTGACGCGACCAGCTCGATCGATTCGAAGAGCTTCTGTTTCGCGACCGGGTCTTCGGCGATCGCCTCCACCACCCAGTCGGCATCCTTCACCGCCTGGAGCAGACTGCGCGCCTGCGTGAACTCGAGGAGTCCGCGCTCGACGATGCCCTGTGTCGCCCGCTCGAGCGCCACGAGGGCGCGCGCCCGGCGCGGCACTTCTGTGAAAGCGCGCTCCGTCATGTGCGTATTCATGTCGAACATCGCCACCGGCCATCCCGCCGATGCGCACAACGCCGCCCATCCCACACCGATCTCGCCGGCCCCGATCACGGCGACCTTCCGGGGCATCGTCATACGCCGGCGTCTTCCTTCACGAGCCAGGGCATCACGCGCTCGAACAAGAGGTCACGCACCGGCTCGGCGCGGACCTGCAACGCAACGCGCGTGAGCGATCCCTTGGGATCGACGCGCGTACGGCCGCGGTCGTCGCCGTCGTCCAAGTCCACGGTGAGCCGCAGCTCCTGGAAGTCGAGCACGTCGGGCTGCAACAACGCCGCGATGGCGAGCACGTCGTTCACGACGGCGCCTTCGAGCTTCTCGTACTGGCGGTGGAACTCGAGGTAGAAGCGCAGGGCATCGTGCAGCCAGTTGGCGGTGGGGTTGCCGGCGTGGGCCAGCCGGTAGATCTCGGTGGCCTTCACCACGAGCTTGCGGGTGACATCGAGGCCGATCAGCTCGGTGGGCAGCTCGGCGGCCAGCACCACCGCGAGCGCTTCGGGATCGCACCAGGCGTTGAACTCGGAGTGCGGCGTCGTGTTGCCGCGCGCTTCGATGTTCCCGATCATCGCGATGTGGCGCGCGACCTTGGCGCGGACCATCGCCGGCTCATGCTTCAGAGCCAGCGCCAAACTCGTCACTGGCCCGAGGGTCACGAGCGTCACCGGCTCGGGCTGGGCCGCGAGCAGGCGGTCGAGGGGCTTCATCCAGTCGAGGATGACGCCGGCGGGCGGTACGGCAGCATACCCGAGGCCCGAAGCCCCGTGGGTTTCGATCGCGACGGCGAGCGCGCGCTTCAAGGGGCGGCGCGCCCCTATGGCGATCGGGACGCGTTTGCCGATGCGCCGCGTGATCTCGACGGCGTTGCGGTGGGCGTTCTCGACGACCGTGTTGCCATAGGAGACCGAGAGGCCCCGCACGTCGAGCTCGGGAGCGGTCAGCGCGAGCCAGAGCGCGAGACAGTCGTCGATGCCGGGGTCGGTGTCGATGATGACGGGGAGGGGCATGTCTGAAGCCTAGCGCGGCGGAAGGGCGAACGCCACAATCGCGTCGCCGGCGCCGAAGGGTCCTCCGCCACCGGCCGCAATCACGACGAACTGACGTCCATTCACCTCGAACGTCATCGGTGTGGCGCGCGCGCCCGCCGGGAGCGCGGCCTTCCATAGTTCTCGCCCCGTCTCGATGTCGAAGGCGCGGAACGCGTGCTCGAGCGTGGCCCCAATGAAAACCAACCCAGCGGCGGTGACGATCGGCCCGCCGAGGTTGGGCGACCCGAGATTGGGGGTGTCGCCCATCGTGCCGAGGGGTACGGTCCAGGCGATGCCGCCCGTCTTCAAGTTCACGGCGACCAGCGCCCCGAAGGGCGGCGGCGTGCAGGGAAGCCCCGTCGGGCCCAGGAGCAAGCGCCGGCGCATGACGTAGGGCGTGCCGCGCATCCGCGTGTACTCGAAATCCGTGATCCCGTGGTCCGCGTCCGACCGCCTGATGCTGTCCCCATTGAACCCTTCCATACGGAAGAGCTGCACGATGGCGGGGATGGTGTTCACAGGCAGGACCGCGAGCCCCCGCCCTTCGTCCGCCGCCACACCGCCCCAATGGGCCCCGCCGATATTCCCCGGCACCACGAGGGTTCCCTGGAGGCTCGGCGGCGTGAATGGCCCGTCGTTGCGCAGGGCACCCATGATCGCGCGGCACGCCGCCTGTGCTTCAGGAGTCGGCCCCCAGGCGTCTGCCGCTGAGTAGCGCAGGGGCGAGAGGGGGGGAGTGACGGTCGTGAACGGCTGCGTGGGTGATGCGACCTCGCCGGGGACGCTGCTGGCCGGAACCGCCCGCTCCTCAACGGGAAAGATCGGCTTACCGGTCCGGCGATCGAGGACGTACAGCATCGCCGACTTGCCCGTCTGAATGACCGCCGGAATCCGGGCGCCGTTCCGCACCACCGTGACCAGGGCCGGGGGAGCCGCGTTGTCATAGTCCCAGATGTCGTGATGCACGGATTGGAAGTGCCACACGACGCGGCCCGTCGACGCGCGCAGCGCGACGATCGAGTTGGCGTAGCGATCTTCGCCGAGGCGTAAGCCGCCGTAGTAATCGGGGGCGGGGCTCGAGGTGGGCAGAAACACCAAATCGCGCGCCGGATCGGCGACGATGACGGACCAGACGTTAGCGGCGCCCGTGTACCGCGCGCTGCCGCCCTTCCAGGTGCGGTACGCCGGATCAGCGGAATCCTGGGGCACGGGATCGAACGTCCACTTGAGCGCGCCTGTGCGGGCATCGAACGCGCGCACCTCGCCACTGGCCGGCGCGAACGTGGTATTGTCGGCGACAGCCGAGCCCGTGATCACGAGATCCCCCACGACGGCGGGTGGGGATGTCACCTCGTAGAACTCGAACTCGAGCGGCGGGACGCGCAGGCCCGCGCGGAGGTCGACCACACCGGCTGCACCGAATCCCGCGCATGGCTTCCCGGAGGCAGCGTCGAGCGCGACGAGGCGCGCGTCGATCGTCGCCGCGAAGATGCGGTGGGCGCAGGGCGCGCCCGCGGCGGCGCGAGCGTCACGCCAGAACGAGACTCCGCGGCTCGCGAAGTCACCGTAGCCGCGATGTGGGTTGACGCCGGCATCGAAGCGCCAGCGCTCCGCGCCGGTGGCGGGATCGAGCGCGATGACGTGACCTGCGGGCGTGCTGATGTACATCAGGCCGTCCACGACGAGCGGCGTCACCTCCAGGGCGGGAGGCCGGTGTGACATCCCAGCCATGTCCGGCTCGCCCGTGTGGTAGGTCCAGGCGACCTGGAGTGTGGCGACGTTCGCGCGTGTGATCTGGGCGAGCGGTGAGAACCGCGTGCCGCCCGGGTCTCGGCCATACGCGGGCCAATCGCCCGTTGCCTGCATGCTGAGGGTGAAGAGGAGAACGAGCATGTGGCTCGTAGACTACGGGGCGCGAATCTCCTTCGCAATAGTTTCGCGCAGGGCGCGGAACTCTGCCCCGCCCCCAAATCCGAAGATGCGCTGCACGACCAACCCGTGGCGATCGAGCAGCACCGAGTACGGCAGGCCGCGGTAGTGGTACGTCCCTTTCATCTTGCCGCCGCCCACGAGGATGGGGAACGGCGGCTCGAACTCACGCAGGAAGGCGCGCATCTTGGCATCGTCGACGTCGTCCGAAATCGCCGCGATGTCGAAGTCCTTGCGCGCGAAGTCCCGGTACAAGGCGCCCATGTGCGGGAACTCCTCGCGGCAGGGATCGCACCACGACGCCCAGAAGTTCACGAGCGTCACCTTGCCGCGGTAGCGTGCGAGCGTCACCGTATCGCCCGTCAAGTTCGGCAGGGCGAAGGGCGGCCCGAATTGTTCGCGACCCGCGACTGGCCCTTGGCCGAGGAGCGAATCCGAATCGAGAATGCGGATGTCGCCGCGGCGATCGACGGCGATCGCGGCCTGCGGTCCGTCGAGCATGCGCGTCGTGACGATTCGACCGGTGGCGGGGTCCAACACGTCCAGGCGCAGCCGAGTCGCTCCCGAATCCTGAGCCCCGAGCACGTAGAGTCGTTGATTGGCCAAGACCACCGCGATGTTGACGATGGCGTGCACGACTTTCAGGTCGCGAGGTTTCCCCGGCGGCGGCGGTATGAACCGGGGATCGGGCTCCTGGGGGAAGAGGCCGCGCTGGGCGCGCCAGACGGTGGCGCCAGTGGCATCGAGCTTCAGGACCTCGTCGCGGACGTAGGGTGCGAAGTAGATCACGTCGTCGTCAGCGGGATCGAGGGCGACGGCCCCGGCGTTGACGAGCTGCGCGAGGTAGGGAATGGCGGGCACGTGGATCGTGCCGATGCCGTGCGTCGGGCGGCCGAGCGTATCGAGGCGCCACAACAGCGGCTCGCTCCCATGCTCGGCGACGAGCTGCACGAAATACGGCGACCGCGCCGCGACGATGTGCAGGGCGCGGTCGCCGCTCGTGGCATAGAGCGATGCCGGAAACGGGCTCTCCCACTCGCGGACGGGCTTGCCGCTCTCGGCGTCGACGACGACAGCTTCGCCGGTACGCTCCGTGACGATGAGGCGGTCATTGGGGAGGGGCGCGACGGCCACCGGCGTGGCGAGCCGCGGGTCGGCGATGGTGTGGACGATGCGGAGATGGCCGTCGAAGGCGACGAGGCGACTGCGGTCGGGGTCGGGGGCCCAGCTGACGTTGGCGAGGTGGGCGGTCGGTGAGCGGCCCACGAAAAGCAGGGTGAGCTCGTTGGGGGCGGGACCGCAAGCCGCTACGAAAAGGGCAGCGACCCCCACCCCCAACGTGCGGCGCATCAGGTCGCTGCGGCGATCGTCTTGATCTCGATCGTATGCATGCCGCTGGCCATGCGATGGGTCCCGGTCACTGTGACCTTGCCCTCCGCGAACGGCGAGAGCCGCGAGTTCTGCGGATCACCGGGCTTGGCGCTGACGGGCATGTAAAGGGTTCCATCGGAGCTGAGGATGGCGAGGGCGACGCCGGCTTTGGCGCACGCGGTCGCGCAGGCTTTGTGACCTGCGCCGGACGCGCCCATGGTCGTGAAGCAGTTCACGTCGACGACTTGGCCAGTGATCGTCATGTCGCTCGAACCTTGAGCGGCGGCGGCGGCTTGCTGCGCTGCCAGGGGCAGCGCACAGAAGGCGAGCAGGGCCGTCGTGGCGAGCATTCGCTTCAGCATCGTGCACCTCTCGGAATGAGTTGTACTAGAGGTACGTTCGCAGCTTGATACCCGGATTGGACTATATTGCGCCCATGGCCGAGATGACCGACGCATTTCGCACCCTGATCGATACGTTCGGCAAAGGCTGGGAGCGCGGCGACGTCGAGACCGTGGCCTCGGTCTTCACCGATGACGCCGTATTCCTCGAGACGCCCTTCAGCCAGCCCGACCGTGGCGTCGCCGCCATACGGATGTACTGGAAGGACATCCCCCTCCACCAGGCCGAGGTCAGCTTTTCTTCGGGTGAGATTTACGTCGCGGGGCCGTGGTTCGCCACGGAGTTCAGGTGCATGTTCCGGCGACGTCGCACAGGGGAACAGGTCGATGCGAGGGGAGCGATCTTCTGTGAGACTCGAGATGGGAAGATCTCGGAAATGAGAATGTACTGGCACCGATATGGAGGAGGGAAGGAGGAACCGAAGGCTTGAGCGACGCCGAGGAACTACTTACTCCTGACGTATTCCAGGGCGAGTTCCATCAATTCAGCACTTCGCAAGCCAATCCGCATGGCCGTTTCCACTGCCTCATCCTGCTCCATCTTCTTGTCGATAATCAAGTAGGGTATCAGGGCCGCTGCCGTCCGATTGCCACTCGAACAGTGCAGCAGCGCCTTCTTACCCGCCAACTTCTTCACCGTCTCATGCATCTGTTGCATCGTCGCGACGGTGACCGCGCCGTGCGTGATCGGGACGTTGACGTACTCCATGCCCGCAGCGCGCACGGTGGCGGCCTCGTCGAAGGGACGCGGCTCCATCGGGTCGCGATTGTCGACGATCACCTGGCAGCCGGCGCCGTGCAGCGCGGCGACGTGGGCGGCGGTGGGCTGACCGCCGGTGACCCACCCGGGAATTGGTTCTGATGCGTTGGGAAGACCAGCGACGGCGGCGAGGAGCGTGGTCATGCCGGGAAAGCTCTACGGTAGCCACCCCCCCGTAAACCCCGCCTTCTTGAGTCCCTGCACAATGTGCGCATTCCGCTTCATCACATTCCACACGAGACCGGTGCGGTAGTTCTCGACCATCAACAGGATCGGGCCTTGGTCGATCCCCAGATAATCCACGTCGAACCAACCGAGGGCCGGGTCGACGGAGCCCGTCTGCTGTTTGCCTACGGCGGTGAACGTAGGATTGAAGGCGTCGAGGAACCCGTACGTCGAGAACAGGTGATTGCCGTACGTCGTGCGCATCGCGAGGAGCGCGGGGATCGTGACCTCGGGCGCGAACGGCACGGCGCCGCCGACCGCCGTCGGGCAGAGGGTGCCGTCATCGCGCTCGTCGCCGAGGGCGACGCCGCGGGCGCTGTAGGTGTTGAACGAACGCAGGCGGCCGCCCACGCTGAACGTCCCATTGGCGGGCCCGTCGCACGCGGTCAGTCCCCAGACGTTGGCGTTGTAACCGGTCCACCCTCCGGGGTTGGCGATCGCGTATGCGCGCTGTGCCAGCGTGGCTCGGCGCGAATTCTCGAAATAGTCGATGCCGCGGCCCTTCATGTACGTGTCCTGGATGCCGCGGAAGTCGATCCACACGTGCGAGTACTGGTGGCCGAAGAGCGGGGCGAACTGCACGAAGTCCTGGCCGTAGTAGGTGCCCCACTGGTAGCCGCTGACCCACGCCGCCCACGTCGTGGAATCGACAGGATGGGTGGGGGAGCCGAGGGCGAGGATGTTGAGGATCATCGCCTCGTTGTAGCCGATCCAGTCGGCGTTGATGAAGCCCCCCTCTGGGTGCCATCCCATGCTCACCGCCGGGGGCCGTTTCTGGGCCCAGTTCCAGTCGACGCGGAAGTAGATCGAGTCGGCGAGGCGACGGATTTCCTGCTCGGTCGCGTCGGTGCCGTCGAAGTACGATTGCGCAAAGAGAATCCCGGCGAGCAGCAGCGCAGTGTCGATCGTCGACAGCTCGACGTTCTGGTAGCGCTGGCCCGTCACCGGGTTCAAGAAGTGATAGAAGAAGCCGTGATAACCGGTGGCGCCGCTGACCGCGGAGTCTTGCGGCGCCGTCCAGAAGAACCGCAGCGTCGCCAGGGTGCGGTCGGCGGCTTGCTGGCGCGTGATCCAGGCGCGCTCGACGCCGACGGGGTAGGCCGTCAGCGCAAAGCCGACGGCGGCGATGCTCGAGAACTGCTCCGTGGGCCAGCGGTCGGGCGTGAGCCCGTTCGACGTTGGGGTGCGTTCCCAGAAGAAGTTGAAGGTGCGGTGCTGGAGGGTATCGAGGAACGCGACGGTGTCGGTCGTGACGCCCGGGCCCCCGGGGTGGTTGGCGAGGCAACCCCCGAGGGCCAGGGCGAGGACGGCGGCGGAAAGGCGGATGCGCGCTGCTGTCAGAACTTGTACTCCGCACCGATCTGCAAGCGGCGCGGATCGCTGATCGTGTTGCTCGCTTTGCCGAAGTTCACGTCGGCCGGGTTGAATGTGTTAAACCCACCCAGATTCTGGAAGTTGAACACGTTGAACACGTCGAGTGTCACCGCGAGCGTCGTACCAGAGATGCTCGGGAAATCTTTCCGCAGCCGGAAATCGACGTTACGGAATGCAAAGGCCTTGGGAATGATGAACCCGTATTTCGGCGGCGTAAACCCGCCCAGCACCGGCGGCGGGTTGCCGGGCGACGCGAAAAAGTCACCGACGTCGAGTTTCGTGCCGCTGCCGAGTGTAATGAGCCCACCGAATTGAATGCCGGCTAGGTACGGCAGGTCGACGACCCAGTTCGCCACCACGTGCGTGCGCTCATCACCCCGAGGCTGCTTCGGATAGAAGCTTGTGTTGGGGAAGCTGAAATCGTCGTTGAAGCCCTGCGTCTGACGTTTGGCGTACGTGAACGCGAGACCGGCGCCCCAGCCAAAACGCTCGCTCGAACGGTGATAGGGGCGGTCCACCTTAATCTGCAGGGCGTCGTACCACATCTTGCCGTCGGTCGTGGCCATCAGGATGTTGCTGAACCCGGGCACGCCGTGGAACGTGAAGCAGCTGCCGTTGCCGCAGGGGAAGTCGATGTTCGCCCAGCTGAACGTCAACATGTTGGACGACCGCGTGGCGTTGTAGGACGCCTGGATTGCCCAGCTCCCCAGGAGTTGGCGCACGCCGAAACTGAATTGATTCGATTTGGGCGGGCGCAGGTCATTGGGCAGCAGTTTCACCTCTCGCGCGTTGGCGCTCGGTCCGATGGCGGTGAGGATCTGTTGCGGCGTCATCCCAAGATAGGCGGGGTCCCACACGACTTTGCTGGCATCGTTCGAGTCGGCAGGGAAGCGTTTGAAGTTGACGCGGTATGACGGGTGCTGCAGCGCCTCCTGCTCCTGCTGGGCCACGTCCCATACGGTGCGGTCGTAGAACACGCCCCACCCACCGAAAACCGTCGTTCGGCCAGCCTTGTCGAGCTGGTATGAGAGGCCAAGCCGCGGTTGGATCGCGCCCTTGAAGCGCGGGCGCTCGGAGCCGTTGGTGAAATACCGTGCCGTGTCGAGCGGGATGAAGAGCTGCCCCTGGTACGCCAGCAGCGTGTCGCGGACGTCCTGGGGCGTCACGTAGTCGTAGTTGATCATGTGGGATTCGTAGTCCCACCGGACGCCGAGGTTGAAGGTCAGCTGTTGCGAGGGGCTCCAATCGTCCTGCACGTAGAGGCCGAACTGCGCGTTGTTGGCGTTGTAGTTCGGATTGCCGAGCTGGAACTCGAGGTGCTCCGGCACCGCGAAACTATCGGCGTCGGTCCACACGAACAACGGATTCTCCGAGTTACGCTTCAACACGTCGTACGACAGCAGGTCGACGTTCACCCCGGTCTTGATGACGTGCTGCCCGCCGCGGTTGAACCCCGAGTAGGTCAGGTCGTTGCGCAGGGACAACCGGCCCTGCTTGAAGTCTTGAATCGTGTTGTTACTGCCGATCCACGCCGCAAAGCAGCAGAGGAACTGGGTGATCTGCCCAGGATCGTCGGGGCGGTGCTGGTCGCGATATCGCTGGTAACCGATCATCGCCTCGTTCAGCCACGGCCCCTTGAACCAGCTGTACTTGGCCCGCGCCGTGTACGTGTCGACGTTGAGCAGGGCCGCGAAGTCACGCGAGTGGTCCGCGAGGCCGAACAACCGGCCAAACTCGCGCAGGTCGCTGTTGTGACGGTCGTCGACCGTGAGTTCGAAAGAGGAGTTGGGCGTCGCCTCGTAGCTCAGCTTGCCGAAGAAGAACGACTCGCGGAACGGCGTCGCGAAGCTGCCGTTGAGGCTCGACAAGTTGAACGTATCGAGGATGGGGAAGGTCCCTGGCGCGGGGACATTGATGGCGACCGTACTGGTCCGGTCTTGATAGTTCCCCTCGTAGGCGGTGAAGAAGTGAAGCCGGTTTTGAATGATGGGTCCACCGAGCGACACGCCGAGCTGGTAGCGCGTGTAATCGAGTTTGGGCAGGCTGGCGGCGCGGGCAAACGTGTCTTGCGCGACGAGGCTCTTGTCCTGATAGCCGAAGAACGCGTTGCCTTGGAAGGTGTTGCCGCCCGACCGGGTCGTCGCCACGATGACGCCGCTGGACGATTTCTGGTACTCGGCCTTGTAGTTCTGGGTGAGGACCCGGAACTCCTGGATCGTGTTTCGCGCGAACGGATTGCCGCGGCTACGGTCCTGGCCCACGACTCCGCCGCGCGTGAGGTCGTTCTTGTAGCTCGCGCCGTCGATGAAGACGTTGATCTGATCGGCGCAGGTCGGGCAATTCGCCCCAACAACGAACGTCCGCCGCGTGCTACTGATCTGGTCGTTCTGCGTGATGACGCCGGGGGCGAGCGCCGTGAGATCGAAGATGTTTCTGTTCGCCGTGGGGAGGTTGTTGATCTGCTGTTGCGTGACGTTAGTGGCGACCTCCGAGGTGCGCGTCTCGATCACCGGGTTCTCAGCCTGTACCGTGACCGCCGTGAGCTCCACGGCTCCTGCTTGCAAGGCGAAGTCGACCATGAGTGTGGCGCCGATTTGCACGGCCATGCGGCGGCGCTGCGGTGAGAAACCGATAATGCGCACAACAACGTCATAGGTCCCGGGGACAAGGCCCGGCAGGATGTAGGCGCCGTCGGCCCGGCTGGTCGCCGAACGGGCAACCCCGTTCTCGACGTTCGTCGCCTGGACTTCTGCTCCGGTGAGTGGCGCACCGCTCTGATCCTTCACATATCCGCGCACGGTGCCGGTGGTCGTCTGGGCGCGCGCCGAGCCCGTGAACATCAGGGCGGCGACGCCAACGATGAAAACGTGTCGTAGATTCATGTCCGCCTGCGTTGGGTAGGGTGGTCTCGTAAACGCTGGCATAACATGTGCCCGGTCAACGGAACGTCGCTAGAGTCTTGTCGCACGTCGCGACGTTCTTTTCAGAATCGATTTCACGAGGAGACACGTCACCATGTTGCGCCCGCGCTACAGTTTTCTCGCCGTGCTGTTTGGGTTGTTGCCGCTCGCCGCCGCGGCGTCGCAAACCTTAACCGACCGCCGCATCGACTCGCTCGTCGCCGCGATGACCCTCGAAGAAAAACTCGGGCAACTCAATCTCCTGTCGGCGGGTGGACGCGCGAGCCCCGAGCAAACGGCGCTCGTGCGCCGCGGCCTCGTCGGCGGACTCTTCAACGTGATCGGCACCGAGAACACCCAGGCCGTCGATCACGTGGCGACGACCGAGTCGCGGCTCAAGATCCCATTGCTCTTCGGCCTCGACGTGATTCACGGCTTCCGTACGATCTTCCCGATTCCGCTCGCCGAGGCGGGCGCGTTCGACCCAGAGCTGGCTGAAGCCACGGCACGGGCCGCGGGACGCGAAGCCGCAGCCGCGGGGATCAACTGGACGTACGCGCCGATGGTGGACATCGCGCGCGATCCGCGCTGGGGCCGCATCGCCGAAGGCTCCGGCGAAGACACCTACCTCGGCTCGCAGCTCGCGGCGGCACGGGTGCGTGGCTTCCAGGAATCGATCCTCGCGACCGCGAAGCACTTCGCGGCCTACGGCGCTGCCGAAGCGGGACGCGACTATAGCAGCGCCGATATCTCGCCGCGCACGCTCCGCGAGGTGTACCTCCCGCCCTTCAAGGCCGCGGTCGATGCCGGCGTCGCCACGCTGATGTCCGCGTTCAACGACATCGGCGGCGTGCCGGCATCGGGCAACGCGTGGCTCACCGACACGCTGCTGCGGCGCGAGTGGGGCTTCCGCGGCATGGTGGTGAGTGACTGGACGTCAGTCGCCGAGCTGATCCCGCACGGCATCGCGGGCTCGCGCGACGAGGCGGGACGGCGCGCGCTCACGGCGGGCGTGGATATGGACATGCAAAGCAGCATCTACGTAGAGACCCTCGCCCCGTTGGTGCAGAGCGGGCGTATCCCGATGGCGGTCGTAGACGAGGCCGTGCGGCGCGTGCTGCGCGCCAAGGCGCGCGTGGCGCAGCTCAAACCCGCGGCACCGAACGCCGTCGAGTTTCGCACGCTCGCCCGTCGCGCCGCCCGCGAGTCGATCGTGCTCCTCAAGAACGACCGCAACCTGCTGCCGTTGGACCGCGCAACTCCGGTGATCGCGGTGATCGGCCCCCTCGCCGATAACCAGCTCGACCCGCTCGGCCCCTGGCATACCGACGGCAAGCCCGAAGACGTCGTGACGGTGCTCCAGGGGATCAAGTCGCGCGTGCCGGCAGGCACGCAGGTCCTCTACGCGCAGGGCGCCGGCATTGAAGACCCATCCACCGCCGGTTTCGCCGAAGCGGTCGACGCGGCACGCCGCGCCAAAGTCGCGATTCTCGTTCTGGGCGAGCGGCACGACATGAGCGGCGAGGCCGCGAGCCGCGCGTATCTCGGGCTCCCGGGCGTGCAACAGCAACTTCTCGAGGCTGTGGCCGCGACGGGAACGCCCGTCGTGCTCGTGCTCATGAACGGTCGCCCGTTGATCCTCGAGTGGGCCGCCGAGCATGTCCCCGCGATCCTTGAGACGTGGTATTTGGGCGTCGAGGCAGGCAATGCAACGGCCGAGGTGCTCTTCGGCGAGGTGAACCCGAGTGGCCGGCTCCCGGTGACGTTCCCCCGCGCCGTCGGCCAGATCCCGATCTACTACAACCATCGCAACACGGGACGACCGCCCGCGGCGGACAAGTTCACCTCGAAGTACATCGACGTGCCGGTGACGCCGCGTTACCCGTTCGGCTATGGTCTGTCCTACACGAGATTCGAGTATCGCGATCTCAAGGTCCTCTTCCGCACAACCATCGGCTCGCGCGACTTGCAAGCGGGGCTGCCGCGGGGGGGGCCAAGCGACACGCTCAGCGTCCTTGTAACCGTGGCAAACACAGGGGCACGTGACGGGACGGAAGTCGTGCAACTGTACGTGCGGGACGAGGTGGGGAGCGTTGCGCGACCGGTCCGCGAGCTCAAGGGGTTCCTCCGGGTGACGCTCAAGCCCGGCGAGTCCCGCAGGGTCGAGTTGCGTTTGGCGGCACGCGATCTCGCCTTCTACGGCCTCGACATGCGGTCGGCCGTGGAGGCCGGCACGTTCCGCGTGTTCGTGGGGCCCAACTCCATCGAGGGTCTGGAGGCGACCTTCGAAGTGGCGTATCCTTAGGCCGTGAAAAATCCACCCGGCAAGTACGCGCAGTTCACGCAGGGCATCATCGACACGATGCTCGGCCCCGGCCATACACCGAGCGAGTTGCGCAAGGCCGTGATGGCACGCGCGGCGCGCCTCGCGAGTCAGCGCAGTGGTGCGCCGGCTCCGGCGCCGTTCGGCAACTACGTGGACAAGGTCGCGCAGCACGCGTACAAGGTGACCGACGAAGACGTCACGGCGCTGCAGAAGGCCGGGAACTCCGACGACGTGCTGTTCGAGGTGACGGCCGCGGCGGCGGTCGGCGCCGCGCTGGGACGCCTCGAGCGCGCGATGGCCGCGCTCCAGGGTCGAGAGGACGACTGATGCGCCTCCGCGCCGTCGAGCACAATCATCGCCTGCCTGAGAAGCTCAAACTCATCCTGATTCGGCTCGTCGAGATGCGCCGCGTCCCGGACATCGTGAAGACGCTCATGTACCGGCCCGCGTTCTGGGGCCAGCCCATGTGCGAATGGACGGAGGCGGTGATGCGGGGGCCGTCGGAATGGAGCGTGGGGGAGCGAGAGCTGTTCGCCGCGTTCACGTCACGCCTGAATCAATGCCTCTTCTGAACGGAGGCTCACGGCGCGGTCGCGTCGATGGTTTTCAAAAAAGAAAAGCACGACGATGTCGTCGGGGCGGTGCTGAACGACTGGCGCACGGCGCCGATCGACCCGAAGCTGCGCGCGACGCTGGGCTTCCTCGAGAAGCTCACGCTCCAGCCCGGTGACGTGCGTCCCGCCGACGTCGAACCGATGCGGGCCGCCGGCGTCAGTGATGCAGCGATCGAGGATGCGATTCACGCGTGCGTGTTGTTCAACGTGTACGACCGGATGGCGGATGCGCTCAAGTTCCATCTGCCGGGCGCCGCGGGTTTCGCGGCGTCGGCCCGGTCGTTGATGCAGCGGGGATACAAACTCTAGGCCACCGTGCAGCAAATCCAGCTCGGCCCGATCGATTACGCGATTCTCGGCGTCTACTTCGCGTTCGTCCTCGGCATCGGCTGGGCCCTGCGTCGCTTCGTCAAGAGCAGCGAAGACTTCTTCCTCTCCGGTCGGTCGATCCCCGCCTGGATCGCCGGCCTCGCGTTCATCTCGGCGAACCTGGGCGCGCAGGAAGTGATCGGGATGGGCGCGTCGGGCGCCAAGTACGGCATGATGACGAGCCACTTCTACTGGCTCGGCGCGATCCCCGCGATGGTGTTCGTCGGCATCTTCATGATGCCGTTTTATTACGGCTCGCGCGCCCGCTCCGTCCCCGAATACCTGAAACTCCGCTTCGACGAAAAGACCCGAGGCTTCAACGCGATCACCTTCGCGGTGATGACCGTGTTCTCTTCGGGGATCTCGATGTACGCGCTCGCCAAGCTGCTCGAGCTCATCCTCGGCTGGAGCTTTCACACGAGCGTCATCCTCTCGGCAGCCATCGTGCTGGCGTACATCTTCCTCGGTGGCCTGACCTCCGCGATCTATAATGAAGTGCTGCAGTTCTTCCTGATCGTGATGGGTTTCCTGCCGCTCGTGTTGCTCGGTCTCAAGGACGTGGGAGGCTGGGACGGGCTGACGGCGAAGCTTGGCACCGTCGCCACGAACGCCGGCTACGCGCCGGGCGCCTGGTCCAGCTCGTGGCGGCATCTCGATGCCGCGAGCGCCAATCCGATGGGCGTGGAGTGGTTTGGCCTGGTGATGGGGCTCGGGTTCGTGTTGTCGTTCGGGTATTGGTGTACGGACTTTCTGGTCGTGCAGCGCGCCATGGCCGCCGACTCGATGACCGCCGCCCGCCGCACCCCGCTCCTCGCCGCGATCCCGAAGATGCTCTTCCCCGCGCTCGTGATTCTCCCGGGCATGATCGCGATCGCGATGCACGGCACCGGGGGGGGACTGCTGCCCCTCGAGAGCGACGGCACGCCGAATTACAACCTCGCGGTTCCCGTGATGCTCGGGCACTACCTGCCTTCGGGATTGCTCGGTCTCGGGCTCACGGCCCTGATGGCGTCGTTCATGTCGGGGATGGCGGGAAACGTCACGGCGTTCAACGCCGTGTGGACGTACGACATCTACCAATCGCACATCCGCCCAGGTCAATCCGATCAGCATTACTTGCGGATGGGGCACGCGGCGACGGTGTTCGGGATCCTGCTCAGCGTGGTCGCCGCGTACGCCGCCACGCGGTTCAACAACATCCTGGACATGCTGCAGCTGGTGTTCGCGTTCGTGAACGCGCCGCTCTTCGCGACGTTCCTGCTGGGGATGTTCTGGCGCCGCACCACGGGGCACGGTGCGTTCTACGGCCTGCTGCTCGGCACGGTCGCGGCCGCGATTCACCACGGCTTGGTTCTGCCGCACGGCGCGACGCCGGGCTTGAAGGGCGCATTCCTCGGGACGGTCTTGCACACGTACCCGAGCGAAATGGCGCAGAACTTCTGGACCGCGATCTTCGCCTGGAGCGCCTGCTTCGTGGCGACGATTGCGATTTCGCTCGCGACCAAGCGCAACAAGTCGGACGACGAGCTGAAGGGCCTGGTCTACGCGCTGACGCCGCGCCTCACCGACCACGAGATCGTGTGGTACAAGCGCCCCGCCACCCTCGCGGTGCTGGTGCTCGGGCTCACGCTCGTCCTCAATGTGATCTTCTGGTGAGCGCGCGATGAAACTCGATCTGCGGCTGCCGATTGGACTGATGTTCACGATCTTCGGCGTGATGTTGACGCTGCAAGGCTTCGTGGCGGACCCGGCGATCTACGCGCGGTCGCTCGGCATCAACGTCAATCTCTGGTGGGGTTTGGTACTCCTGGTATTCGGGGTGGTGATGCTCGGGTTCGCGCTGCGCGCGCAACGTTGGCTGAAGAGCCGCGACACCCACTCGACGTCCACGCCGTAGCGTCAAGAGCGTCGTCGAGGGATCATGGATCGTTGCGGCTGGCACCAAGCAGGACTTGCAACCGGTCGCCGTTCCTGGCCACGACCACGAACCGCGCGCCATTGGGCCCCCTGACGAGCGCCATGTGGCGCACTTGCCCCTCGATGATCGCGCCACTCTTCTCGAGGTCGACGGGTACGAACCCGCCTTTGCCGTCACCCGACAGCAGCTGCCCGTAGCTCGCGTCGTAGCGTCCTTGCACGGGCGTGACGCCGTAGAAGTTGCCGCCGAGCAGGAGATCGGCGTATCCGTCGCGATCGAAGTCCGCCGCGAGCGCGGCGTACACGGGCGACAACTGCACCTCGGCGGGGAGTGGCTGGAGGACGAACTTCCCGTTGCCCTGGTCGAGCGCGACCGAGGTGGCGAAGTCGCGCGCCTCGAGCACCGTGGCGGCTCGCCGGTCGCTCGCGGAAAAGATGTCCTCGATGCGGCTGGCGCCGAACGCGGCATCCGTCGGGTACTTGGCGCGTAGCTGCGGTCTCACGGCAAGCAGCTCGTCTCGCGTGGGCAAGGGATAGCTCACGCCGTGTTTGTAGAAGGTGAGGATCTCGTCGAGCCCCACGTAGAGCCGCGCCGGCTCGGACTGCGACGCCCGGATGTAGGAGTTGAGCCCGAGGTTGCCGAGTACCAGATCCTGGCGACCGTCACCGTTCAGGTCGGCGACCGTCACGCTGTTCCACCAGCCTTCGGTATCCGCGAGGCCCGCCTGGCGCGTGCGATCGACGAGGTGGCCACCCTCGCTCCGGAAGACGCGCACCGGCATCCACTCGCCGACGACGATGAGATCCTTATCGAGCCACGCGGCCGCCGTCACCATCCCGGCTGACGCGAGGTCGGGTGCTTTTTCCAGAGTCACGTCGGTGAAATGACCCTTGCCGTCGTTTTGCAGGAGGTAGCTGCGCGGCGTCACGCCGTACTTGCGCGCGACGACTCGGCTGCCGACGAACAGATCGACATCGCCGTCGCCGTCGAAGTCGCCGGACACCACGCACGAGCCGTTATGGAAGAAGTCGGGGAGCGCGTGCCCCGCCCGCTCGAACCCGCCATGTCCGTCGTTGATGTAGAGCCGGTCGCGCAGCGGCTCGGCATCATCCCAGAACTCGTTGCCGCCGCTCACGACGTAGAGATCGGCATCGCCGTCACCGTCCGCATCGAAGAACGCGGCGCCGACATCCTCGGCGAGACTGTCGGCCGCGATCGACACGAGCGAGGGCTCGCTCGCCGCTCGGAAGCCACCAGCTTGCTGAATGAAGAGCCGGCCCGGCTGCCATTTCGCGCCCCCGACGAAGACGTCGTCGAGCGAATCACCATTCACATCCCCGACCGCCAGCGCGGGGCCCTCGGTCGAGAGCAGGTGCGGGATCAGGGGCTCACGGGTGTAGTCGTAGAACGTGTTCTCGCGGTGTGTGAAGTCGATGCCGGCTCCGGATGTGATGTTGGTGAAGAGAGGCGGCGGAGGAAAAGCGTCGGAGGTGAACCGACGAGTTGCGTCGCTCTGCGACAGCGTGATCGCCTGGTTGGCGGGGAGGTCGGTCAGTAGCTGAAAGCGCCTGTCAGGCCAGATCACGGTCAGCGAATCGATGCGCGTCGCAGGCCCCAGCCCGAAATGGAGGCGTGGATCCACTGACGACTGGAAGCCCCGCGTCGGCATCTGCTCGAGCACCTGCGTCTGTCCCCCTGCATGGACGATGACCTTGGCGCCGATCCCCGCGGTGTTGGCGCCACTCCCCTGCAGCTGGACCCGCAGGTAGCTGCCGCGAGCACGATTCCGGTAGATCGAGGCCGGCGCGTTGAGGTTGTTCACGACGAGGTCGAGTGCGCCGTCGTTGTCGAGATCGACGTACGCCGCGCCATTCGAGAAGTCCGGCTCCCCTAGTCCCCACGCGGCGGCCATGTCCGTGAACGTGAGGTCGCCGTTGTTGTGGTAGGCGTAGTTGGCGATGGGCTCATGTGGCATCAGCGCGATGAGCGCCTTGTCGTTGCGCTGCGTCCGTCCCTGGACGGCGGCGATGTAGTCGAGATCGTTGGGGCGGCGATAGATACCGTTCGTGACGAACAGGTCCTTGAACCCGTCATTATCAAAGTCGGCGAAGAGGGGCGCCCAGCTCCAGTCGGTGGCGTAAACGCCTGCCAGGTAGCCGATATCGCTGAAGTGGCCGCGCCCGCGATTCAACTGGAGCGTGTTGCGCGCGTACTGCGCGTGGTAGCCGGTCTGGAGCTTGAGATCGAAGAGATCGGGGTTGTCGGCGGTCGCCGACCGCTTGAGGATGTCCTCGCGGTCCGGGAGCATGTCGAGGACCATCAGGTCGATGCGCCCGTCGTTATTGAAGTCGGCGGCATCGACGCCCATGGAGAACTCACTCGTATGGGGCGCGGCGCTGGCGATCGCCTCCGTGAACGTGCCATCGCAGTTGTTCCAGTAGAGGAAATCATTCTCCTGGAAATCGTTGGCGACGTACAGGTCGGGACAGCCGTCGCCGTTCAGGTCGCTCGCGACGACGCCGAGTCCGTATCCTTCCACGCCGCCGTAGATGTGGGCGCGGTCGCTCACGTCGACGAAGTGGCCGCGATCGTTCCGGAAGAGCCGATCGCCGGCGCGCGGGTGGCGCGGCGTGCGCTGCGGATGCGAGCTGGGCTTGCGCTCGGTGTGGACCGAACTGTTGAGCAGGTACATGTCGAGGTCGCCGTCGCCGTCGTAGTCGAAGAAGGCGGCTTGCGTCGAGTACCCGATATGCTCGAGCCCGTACTCCCGGGTGCGGTCGGTGAAGGTGCCGTCGCCGTTGTTGACGTAGAGGATGTTGTGGCCGTGCATCTCGAGGTAGTTGACGGCGGAGACGTAAATGTCGGGCCGCCCGTCCCCGTTGACGTCGGCCATGGTGACGCCGCTCTTCCAGCCGGGAGGCCCCGCGACGCCGGCGCGCTCGGTGATGTCCTCGAACTGGAAGGTTCCCTTGTTGCGATAGAGCCGGTCGGACCCCAGGTTCGACGTGAAGTAGAGATCGACCAGGCCGTCGCCATCGACATCCCCCGCGGCGACGCCGCCTCCATTGTAGTAGTAGAGATAATTGAGGATGTTGAACGACGGGGTACTGTCTTCGGGGAGCGCGTTGACGAACGTGACGCCGCTCGCCGCCGGCGGAACCGACTCGAAGAGGGGCGCGCCGTGCTCACCCCGGCACCCCCACGACATCAACAAGACCACGACGATTCCGAGGCGGATGCGAACCATGCCGCAGGATAGCTCCTCCAGGGCCCTTTCGCTCGTCGCCGCGTTGGTCGTTGCAACGGCGGCGACGGCGTGTCGATCGAAACCGATCGACCGGCAAGCGCTCCTCACTGCGCATTACCTCGGCGTCACCGACTTGGAGCGCGGTCTCCTCGACGAAGCCGAGACACAATTCAAGACCGTCGTCGCCAACGCCCCCAAGGATCCCCTCGGCTACGCGAACCTGGGGCTCGTCTATCTCAGGGGCGGCCGCTTTGCGGAGGCCGAGGCGCAGCTGAAGCGCGCGCGCCGACTCGCTCCGACGAATCCCGAGGTCGGGTTGATTGTCGCCAAGCTCTACTCGCTCACCGGCCGGGCGGCGGAAGCGCGCGCGACGCTCGAGGGATTGCCGCGCGACGCCAAGGTGTTGTACGCGCTCGCGCGGCTCGACTCGCTCAATCCCGACCCGCTGCGTGACGTGCTCACGCTGGCGCCCGCGAATCTCGCGGTGCGGCTCCAGCTGGTCGACCTGTTCGCGCGTCGCGGCGCCGCCGACAGCACCTTGCGCTACCTGGAAGAGGTGCGGCGGCTGCGTCCTGAAGCGCCGCCCGAGGCCAAGCCCTATCTCGACCGGGCCGTCGTTGCCCTCGGGGCGCTCGGGGCCCTGCAGTCGGGGCAGATCGACTCGGCGCGCGCGACGATCGATCGGTTCCTGCGCATCATGGAGCTGACTGCTCCTTATCAGGCGGCGCTGCGTGACGTCGCCTGGACGGAGGGGCCGCTCGTGGGCAGGCCGGTGCTGGCATTCGGTGCGCAGACCCTGAACAGCACGCGCGGCCTCCTCCGCACACCTCAGGTCGCCGTGCAGTTCACGGATGTGACGGGTGACGCAGGCCTCACGGCACAGGGCACGACCCTGGCGTTGGGCGACTACGACGGGGATGGGGAGGACAACCTGTTTGTCGCGCCGGCGTCGTTCTACACGGTGCACGGCGGCTTCATCTCCAGCGTCAGCTTGCAGGCCGGAGTCGCGCTTCCCGCCAGCACCTCCGACGCCACCTTCGCCGACTTCGACAACGACGGCTGGCTCGATCTGTTCGCGCTCGGCGGGGACGGGCACGGATACCTGTTCCGGAATGACGGGACGGGCCAGTTCACGAACGTCACGGCGACAGCTCACGTCGGCGACGCCGGCGATGCGCGCAAGGCGCTCTTCGTCGATCTCGACCACGACGGCGATCTCGACCTTCTCCTAGTAGGCGAGGGGGCGACCCGGGCCTACCGCAATAACCTGGACGGGACATTCACGCTGAACGGGGGCCGGGGGGGGCTGGGCAGGGGCGAGGACGCGGCCTTCGGTGACTTCGATGGCGACGGACGCACCGACATCTTCGTGGGCGACACGCTTTATCACAACGCCGGCGCGCAGGGCTTCCGCGGCTCCGCGGTCAGCCGCGGGTCAGACGTCGTCGCGGCCGGGGACTACGACAACGACGGCTCGCTGGACCTGTTCGTGCTGCCCGACCCGACACTGTGGCACAACGCGGGTGACGGCACGTTCACCCGTGAAGCCCGCGCCGCCCAGTCGTTTGAACGGCTGCGCGGCCCTGACGCGCGTCTCGCCGAGTTCATCGACTACGACAATGACGGCTGGGTCGATCTCGTGATCGCGGGAACTCGGGGCGTGTCGCTCTATCACAACGATCGCGGCGGGCGATTCTCGGATCGTACCATGCTCCTCCCTGCCTCGGTGAGAACGGCGGGAGGAGACGCGGTGATTGCGGTGAGCGACGTGGACGGCGACGGCGACCAGGATCTGTTCGTAGCCAACCGCACGGGCGCGCACCTCGTGCGCAACGACGGCGGCAACGCGAATCTGGGAATGGCGGTGCAGCTCACGGCGCTGCGCACGGGGAGCGGCAAGAACAACACCTTCGGCATCGGGTCACGGATCGAGGTGCGTGCCGGGGACATCTACCAGATACGCATCGCGACCGAGCGGGTCACGCACTTCGGCCTCGGCCCGCACCTGAAAGCCGACGTCCTGCGCGTCCAGTGGACGAACGGGGTGCCGCAGACCGTCTTTTTCCCCGGGACTGATGCAGATGTGCTGGAGCTGCAGCAGCTCAAAGGCTCGTGCGCCTTCCTCTATACATGGGACGGGAAGCAGTTTCGGTTCATCACCGACGTGATGTGGCAGAGCGCGCTGGGCATGCCCGTCGGCATCATGGGGACAGGAGCCAGCGCCTACGCGCCAGCCGGGGCATCGCGGGAGTACCTGCGCATCCCCGGCGACGCGCTCGAACCGCGCCGCGGTCGATTCGTTCTCCAGGTTACCGAAGAGCTATGGGAGGCGGCGTATCTCGACGAGGTCAAACTCCTCGCCGTCGATCATCCCGACAGCGTCGACGTCTTCGTGGACGAGCGCTTCCCACCGGCCGGCGGACCCGGGGCGGGGCTCCGGCCCTTCCAGGCCGTCGATCTCTGGCCCGCGGTCTCGGCGACCGACGAACGCGGCACCGATCTGCTGCCGGCGCTGCGCCGCCACGACGATGTCTACGTCACGAACCTGACGCCGACGCGGTATCAGGGCGTCGTCGAGCCGCACGATCTCATCATGGATCTCGGCGAGCCGGCGGGACGGACGGGAGCGCTGCTCTTCCTGCGCGGCTGGATCTATCCTAGCGACGCCAGCATCAACGTCGCCCTGTCTCAGGCGGACATCACCACGCAGCCGCCCTCACTCGAGGTGCGCGATGCCCGCGGTCGATGGGTGACCGCGATCCCGAACATCGGGTTCCCGTCGGGCAAGGACAAAACGGTCATCGTCGATCTCGCCGGCCGCTTCCCCACCAGCGACCATCGCGTGCGCATTCGCACCAACCTGCAGATCTACTGGGATCAGGCGTTCGTGGCACACGAGGCCCCCACGAGTCCGATGCACCTCACCACGCTGACGCCCGCCTCGGCCGATCTGCACTACCGCGGCTTCTCGCGCATGTACCGGCGCGGCAGCCGTTATGGCCCGCACTGGTTTGCGTACGACGATGTGACCAAAGAGTCGCCGTGGCGGACGATTGAAGGGGCGTTCACCCGCTTCGGCGACGTGCTGCCGCTCGTCGGGAAATCGGATGACCGCTACGTGATCATGGCGCCGGGCGATGAAGCGACGCTCGAGTTCCCCGCGTCGTTGACGCCGCTGCCGCCGGGGTGGCGGCGCACGTTCCTGCTCTACACGGATGGCTGGATCAAGGACGCGGACCTGCACACCGCGTATGGCGACAGCGTGGCGCCCCTGCCGTTCCACGCCATCCAGGCTTATCCGTACGCGCCGGGGGAGTCGTACCCAACCGACTCCACACACGTCCGCTACTTACGGCAATACAACACGCGCCTCATCCGTCAGAGCCGGCGCGACCCCCCGTAGCGCGGGGAGGGCCGCGATGATTTCTTCGCGGGAGAGGCCCAGCAACGCGCGCCGATCGACGAGCACGTCCAGGTCGACGGGATAGAGGTTGTGCGCCGCCGGGTCGGCGAATCCGGCGATGTTGCGGGGCGCGATGGCCTCGGCGACCCAGCGCTCGAAGCCTCGGCGTCGCAGGCGCCGGAGGCTCTCCCGCGGGAGGGGCCCAAGCAGCGGATCGCCGACGCCGAGGAAGCCGCTCCACGGAGAGTTCTCGACCAATCGTTGCCGCACTTCGGCGAACGACACCGCGGCGAAGTAGATGAGCGCTTGAGCGGCGAACAGGTTGAACTGCTCCATGGCCTCGTAGGCGCCCGCCACCAAAACGTCGATCTGGTCCGCCTCTGCGGCGAGCATCTGGTCGTACCGCTTGAGATCGTTGGGCTTGGGTAACCCCGCTTCGAAGCACAGGGCCAACCGTTCGATCGCGCGGAAGCTCCAGGCAATCCCGGTCGAGAACAACGGATCGACGAACGCGTACGCGTGCGGCATCAGGACCCAACGCGGGCCCGCGGCGCGGGTGAGCCGGTGCTGAATGCGCGACCGGAACCCGAATGGCATGACGGGCGTCGCGGCCTCGAACGCCGCGCGGATCGTGGGATATCGCTTCAGGAGCGTGTCCCACAGCTGACGCGCGTCGGGCGAGCGCGACGGCGTCACGGCAGCGAGCCCGCGCGGCGACAGCGCGAATCCCGCGCTCACTACTCCGTTGTCGAAGCGCAGCGAGTACATCCAGCCGCCGTCGATCAGGTGGTGCATCGCGGCCCAGTCGTCCGGGTAGGGGCCCGGCGGCAACCCCGGCAGGACTTCGTTCATCAGGCGCACGTCCTTGAAGTGGCTGAAGACGAGCGCCGAGCGAGTCCGCGTGCGGGCTAGGCCGGAGGGGATCGCGAGTTGGCGGGCGAGGAAGCCGCCGGGCCCCGACGCGTCGATCAAGAAGTCCACCTGGTATGCGACGTCGTTTCCGTTGCGCCGCCCGCTGAGCCGCACGCCGCGTGCGCCGATGTCGGCGCCCTTCAATTCGACGTGGTCTTGATATTCGACCCCCGCCGCGATCGCCTCGCGCACGAAGTGATGGTCGACGTCAGCGCGCAGCCAATGCGTGTCGGCGATGGCATCCGACGGACTCGCCGCGACGAGGAGTCGCTCCGAGTCGAGACCCCGGTCGGCGAAGGGCTCGCCGCGGTGGTGCCGGTAGAACGTGAACCCGCGCTTCAGGCCGCGCATCACGTCGGGATAGCGCTCGAGCCAGCGTCCGTGAGCCGCGAGGTCGTAGCAGTCGGCCAGGCCGTAGCGGCGCGACAGGCGCTCGAGCGCCAGATTGGCGAGCGGAGTGGTCGATTCGCCGATGGCGAAGCGCGGGTGCGTGCCCCGCTCGATGAGTACGACGCGATGCCCCTGGACCGCGAGCACGCGCGCCAGCACCGACCCCGAGAAGCCGCTACCCACGATCGCAACCGAGCAGCGTTCGGTCACTAGGCTCTGCAGTCGGAGCAGGTGACAGGCGGCTCGCGGCGACCGGTCGCGTTCACGCGGCGGAGCCGCTCGACGCGGCGGGGCCGGCACTCCGCGCACGCCTCGAGCCGATCGACATCCCACAGATCGGCGGCGACGGCCGCGGGTCGGAGCTCCACGCAGCGGTCAAGCGCCTCCTCGAGCTGGACCAGCGTGGGGCGAGTGAAGTGGCCCTGTGATGCGAGCCGTTCCAGCTCACCGTTGCCGCCGCGCACGGGGATCAGGGCGATCGCCGCCGCGCCGAGCTGTGCGGCGTACTCGGCGGTGCGCGCGGCCCATTCCACGCTTTCAGCGGGCGCGATGTATGGCGCGCCCACCAGCACGAACACGCGCAGATCGATCTGGTGGCCCAGGAGAAACGCGGCGGCGCGCTCGAAGCGCTTCAGGTCCATGCGCTTGTTCAGGTGCCGAGCGGCGGTGGGATTGATCGTCTCGAGCCCGATGGCGACCTCGAGGCGGCCCGGAATGAGCCGCGCGAAGTCGAGGACCGGCGGTCCGATCATACTGGCGTGCGATTCGACCGTGAGGCCGTCGAATGGACGCGCCAACTCGGCCAGCGCCGGCACGTCCTCGACGGGGACGGCGCGGCGATCGAAAAAGTTGCTGGCGTTGTAGAGTTTGAGCCGCCGGGGAAGGGGACGCTCGAGCGGCTCGAGGACTCTCGCGAGCTGAGCCGGCAGCGCGCCGGGGGGCGTTGGGCCGTCGAGCGTCCAACGCCACAGGTCGCAGAACGAGCAGGTGAACGGACACTCGGCGCCGGAGAGGAACACCGTGAGGGAGCGCTCGGTCACGCCACCGGGGCGCCGCTCCTCCTCGATCACCGATCCGTGCGCGACCCATGGATCGATCTTGGGCTTGGGCGCGCGGAGACTCCTGATCCGGCGGTCGTCAGTAGAGGGCGTGGAAGTGGCGGCGATAACACCCCTCGTCTTGCGCAAAGGTCTGCGGGACGCCGTCCTGGAAACGGCGCTTCGCGTAGATAGGCATGTCGATCCCCAACACCGTGCTGATACCGCGCCCGATGATCTCACCTTTGAGTGCGTAGAGACGCTCAGTGGAGCCTTCGGTCAGTTGCGCAAAGGGAATCGCCTCGCCGACGGCGATCACGGCGGGCCGAGTGTTGGGACTGAAGCCGCTGAATCCGTAGGCGCGGGCGCACGCGTAGCCGCGCACGCAGCCGCGACTCAAGCCTCCCGAGTAGGTCAGCGAATGCTTGATCGACTCGACGCCCCATCCTTCCTGATAGAGCATGCGGTTGTTGACGACGCTGCGGATCGTCAGCTCGCTGTTCTCCTCGATCGGATAGTCCTTGAGATTCTCATCTCCGCCGTCGCCGTCCACGAGGAGCCGCCACTCGGGGTAACGAGCCCTGATCTCCGCGAGCAGCGCGAGGTTCACCGCGGCGCACTCCACGTCGAGGGGCTTGTAGTCCTCGATGACCGCCACCGCGCGCAGGGGGTCGAGCGCGCTGGACGCGACATCGATCGTCTCGCCCAGCATCTCGAGATTGGTGCGGCGCAGGAACTCGCGCGCCTGGCGGGCATCGTCGCCGCCGCCGTCGACCGCGAGGGTGAACGCTTTCAACCGTGCGGCGGACTGGCCTTCATTGAGGAGCAACTTGTACAGGCAGAGGAGCACGGCACCGCTGTCGATGCCGCCGGAGAACGGGACGCCGATCGGCGCGGCGCGATCTTGCGCCGCGAGCCAGCGCCGCAGCTCGGCGTACACCGCCTCGATGTACCGCCGGCCGATCACGTCCAGATCGGGGGGCAGCGTCGCGCGCGGCGGGTCGAAGAAGCGGTGATGAATGGGATTCGGATCGGGACATCCGATCAGGCGCAGCGTGGTCACGTGGTGCGCCGGCACCATGCGCGTGTAGGTCGGATGAAACTGCCCGGCCCACCCGCGGCGCCCCAGCTCGGCCGCGATCTCGTCGATGCGCTCGGCCACGATGAGCACGGGCCCGTCCGCGGCCTTGGCGAGGAAGTAGCGCAACGGGCGGTCGAGGCTGCGCGCCAGCACGACGCGCTCACCATCCTGCGCGACCAGCGCAAACGATCCGTCGATCTCGAGCACGCGGGCGGGATCGGTCGCGAGGAGGCGCCGCCGTGCCTCGTCTGCCGTCGCCGACCAGAGCTGCTGCGACTCTGGCGGGATCAGGTTTACGACGCGCGCGATCTGGCGTGGCTGGTTCATGGCTGACTCCTAACGTGCCGGCCGGATGCGGATCGCCTGGCCGCCGCCGCGCGCCAGCACGATGTGGAGCCGCGTCAGCGAGGTCACCGCGCGTTGCGAAATAGTCACCGGCAGCGGGTTCGTCGCCCAATTGGCGCCGGGCCCGTCCGCATAGATCTCGGCGACGTAGCGGCGCCCGGGCGTCAAGAACGAGAGCGGTACGTCGAAGGTCCGCGCCTCTTCGTCAGTGATCGCTCCGAGGAACCATTCCCGACTGCCCTTCGCCTTGCGCGCGACGATCACGTAGTCGCCGACCTTCCCCTGCAGCACGCGCGTCGTGTCCCAATCGACGGCGACGTCCTTGATGAACTGGAATGCAGGCTTGTGCCCGTAGTTCTCCGGCAGGTCGGCCGCCATCTGGAGCGGCGAGTAGATGACGACGTAGAGCGCCAGCTGCTTCGCGAGCGTGGTGCGGACGCGCGATTCATCGAGGCGCCGCCTCGGTCCCGTGTTCTCGCGCAGGATGTCGAAGATCCCGGGCGTGAAGTCCATCGGCCCGGCGAGGAGCCGCGTGAAGAAGAGGATCGTCTCGTGCTCGGGCGGGTTGCCCCCCTCGCCGCCCCAGGCGTTGTACTCCTGCCCCCGCGCGCCCTCGCGGCTCATCATGTTCGGATAGGTGCGGCGCTCACCGGTGTCGTGGATCGGCTCGTGCACGTCGAGCATGATGTGGTACTGCGCCGCCTTCTCGATCACATGGCGATAGTGCTGCACCATGCGCTGGCTCCAGTGCGAGTGCCCGCCCGTAATCGTGTCCGTCACGTATCCCGACTTGATCGCGTCG
>DASYRD010000080.1:0-9150 GCA_036004745.1 Gemmatimonadales bacterium
CGGATGACGTTCCCCGCGACGCTCCCCATTCCGTCGGAAGTCGTGAAGATCGCCCAAAAACTCGAAGCCGCTGGGTTCGAGACGTGGTGTGTCGGGGGAGCCATCCGCGACAACCTCCTCGGGCTCGAGAATCACGACTTCGATCTGACGACGTCGGCGCCGCCGTCGGCCGTGCAACAGGCGTTCCGGCGCACGGTGCCGGTGGGGATCGAGCATGGCACGGTCGCGGTGCTCGACGCCGACAACCAGCCGCACGAGGTCACGACCTTTCGGAAGGACATTCAGACCGACGGCCGCCACGCGGTCGTGGAGTTCGGCGTGTCGCTCATGGACGATCTGGCGCGGCGCGACTTCACGATCAACGCCATCGCCTACCACCCGATCCGGCACGAATGGCGCGATCCGTTTCGGGGAGAGCAGGACCTCGCGAAGCAGCTGATCCGTTCCGTCGGCGATCCCAACTGGCGGTTTCAGGAGGACTACCTGCGCATTCTGCGCGCGTTGCGTTTCAGCGCGCGCTTCGAGTTCCGGATTCACGCCCGGACGCTCGAGGCCGCGAAGGCCAACGCACAAGGACTGGCGCAGTTGTCGGCAGAACGCGTTCGAGACGAGTGGTTCAAAGGCATCAAGACGGCGAAGAAGGTGTCGAAGCTCGTCGGCTTGTGGCGCGACGTGGGCGCGACGCGAATCTGGCTGCCGGAAATGGCAGCAGGGAGCGGGGAGCTGGGCGCGGTGGACAAGCTGCCGCGAGATCCGGTGCTGATCTCCGCGTTCTTGGCCAAGGATCCTGCGTCATTGCTCACGCGTCTCAAATGCGCGACGCGGGATATCGAACGCGGACGCGCGATTGGGCAGTGGCGCGAGAAATATCCTGACCCAAAGGATGCCGTCGCGGTGCGGCGGTGGCTGGCGGCGGTTGGTCCGTACGCAGACGATCTGCTGCTGCTCCCTGCGCCCCGCTCCCTGCTCCACGGGGTCGCGCGCATCCGTGCCGCGGGTGAGCCACTGGCACTCAAGGACCTCGCCGTAAAGGGCGACGATCTCATTGCCGCCGGGGTGCGGCCGGGACCCGACGTGGGTGAGGCACTCGCGCGGTTGCTGGAGGAAGTCCTGGAGGATCCGACCCGCAACACCAAGGAGTACTTGCTCTCGCGTGTCTAAGGCCCTGCTCTATGCGCTGGTCGCGGCCGCCGGGAACGTGCTCGGCGCGCTCGCCGTCACCCGCCGCGCCATGCGCGAGCTGCGGATCATCGAGCTGCTGGTGGCGTTCGGCGCCGGGTTCATGCTCGCCGTGGCGATTGTGGAGCTGCTCCCGGCCGCGCTGTCGCGCAGCGGGGCCGTCGCGCCGGCGCTGGTGCTGCTCGGATATCTCGCCGTGCACCTCACGCAGCACACCGTGACGCCGCATTTCCATTTCGGTGAGGAGACCCACCCGGTGAGCTCGGTCGCCGGAACATCGGCACTCGTGGGCCTCCTGCTCCATACCTTCTTCGACGGCGTGGCAATCGCGAGCGCGTTCCTGGTGCGGCCTGAGCTCGGCATCATGGTGTTCATCGCGATCTTCCTGCACAAGCTGCCGGAGGGTGTCACGATCGCGAGTCTCATGCTCGCGGGCGGCCGGTCGGGCGGGCGGGCGGTGGGAGCGGCGGCGCTGCTCGGCGTCGCAACACTGCTCGGCGTGGTGCTTACCGAAGCGATGGGGTTCCTCGTGGAGCACGGTCTCGCCCTCTCGGCAGGCGTGACGATCTATGTCGCCGCGTCCAACCTCGTGCCGGAGTTCCAGGGGAAGCGAGGCTGGAAGCTGCCCGCCGCATTTTTCGCCGGTGCGGTCATATTCTTCGTGACCAAAGTGATCATGGATCGCGCGTCGTGAGTTACGCGTTGCGCCGGGCGTATTCCTTGGTGAACGAGAAGCCCAGCTGCCCGCGCCACGCCTTGGCGAGGAACCGGGAGGCGATCCGCACGACCGCCATCGGTCCTGGCAACGGATCATTCCAGGTGAAGTACGGGCCCACCGGCCGGCGCACGAGCGAAGCGCACAGGCCACCCAGCACGGCGGCGATCGAATCGCCGTCGTGCAGCCTGCCGCCCAGCTCCTCGAGCACGGCCAGGAAGGGCACGCCGTCGATCTGTGGGGTGCGATCCCGGATTTCCTCGCCGCACATTTGGCGATAGGCGTCGAGCGTGAGGTTGATCCCGCAGCGCGTGCCGAACCAGTGGCACAGTCCCAGGCGCGGGTTGAGCTCGAGGTATTTGAACGTGCCGTCGCGCGCGTCGTACTTCACGTCGATATCCCCAAGGCCTATATAGCCGACCCGTCTGCCGACGGTGGCCGCGAGCTCGAGCAGCGCGTCGTTCCGCTCACTGCGGGCGCGGCTCGTCGCGCCGAAATGCGCAGGCATGGTGGCCAGTTTGCGGAACGTGAATGCGCGGACGAGCTCGTGGTTGCCGTCGAACAGGCCGATACATTCCCACAGCGCATCGTCGGGGCCAGGAATCATCTCCTGCGCGACGACGCGGTGGAATAGGTCGGTGCTCGTGCGATAGAACTCTTCCGCATCAGCGGCGCTGCGAATGATGACGTTTCTCCAGCCGATGCCGTCTTTGTCCAAGTGCGTGCGCGGCTTGATGATGATGGGCAGTCCCAGGCGCCGGACCAACTCCGCTGGCGAGGCCGGCAATTCCTGCGCGGTCTTAGGCAAGGGAACGTGTCCCTCGAGAAATCGCGTGTCCTTGGCTTTGTCGAGCGCGATGTCGAAGGCGGCATCGGGCGGAACGCAACAGCGGAAGCGCTCCTCGAGGTGCGCGCGATGCTTCGCGACAATGTGCGCGAGCAGGTCCGACGTCGGGATGAGGACCGGCCGCGGCTCCTGCTGGATCCCGGACAACACCTGCAGGACGGCCCCTTCCACATCGCCCGTCTTGCGGACGAGAATCTTGTGGCCGAATCGCGAGAAGCGGGTGGGCTCCATCGGATCGAGCATGACCGCGATGGTGGGAACGCCGCCTTCCTGCAGGCTGCGTACGGCCCCCAAACCCACTGCGTCCGAGCTGAGCACGACGGCGCAAGAGCCGAGCGCGACCGCCCAGGGTGATCTACGCTCCATGCGACCCACTCCCGGCGAGGGACTGGCTCCTCTCCGCTGCGAGCGTGGGTCGCGTGTGACCATTGCGCGAGTGATTCGCGACGAACCCCGTGAGTGCGCGGGCCGCGTACCGCGTCCCGACGACAAAGCGACAGAGCGGGCCGAACGAGTTGGCGGCGGGTGTGCCCACGAAATGGAGGCCCGGCACGGACGACTCGAATCCGTCGGTCAGATCCGGATAACCATCATTCGTGTGCACGGCCCGCCGCAGCTCCGGGGCCAAGAACGCATATCGCCCGATGTCCACGCGATAGCCTGTACAGAGGAGGACGTGATCGACCAGTCGCGCTGACCCGTCACTCAGGCGGAGGCGGAGCTGCGAGCTGCTGGGAGTCGCCGCGGCAACCCGGCAGCCGGTGGTGAGGGGTACGCCTGCAAGGCGTGGGACCAACCAGCCTGCGCCGGCGGGACGCACCGCGCGAGCGGTGAGGTAATCCTGCAGCGCTCTCGGCATCTTGCGAAACATGCGGGGCCACGCGATGAGCCAGCTCATGAAGCGAGGGCCCATGATATCGAGCGGCGGGCGAGCCATCGGGCTCAACAGCCGCCGGACCGTGCTCATCAGCGTCGGCTGCGCCGGCGTCTGCCCGAGCCAGTTGATCTGGTGAGCCCGGGCGAGCACTTCGACTTCTGCGCCGGCCTCATGCAGGAGCGCCGCCGATTCGAGCGCGCTTTGCCCGGCCCCCACGACCAGCACGCGCTGGCGGGCGAATCGGTTGAGGTCGGCGTGGTCGAGGGAGTGTGAGACCAGCGACGCGGGCAGCTCCACGAGCTGTACGGGACGCTGCGCGAACAATCCGATGCCGGTTGCTACCACCACGCGCCGAGCGTGGAACTCCTCCCCGTCATCGAGCCGGATGCGAAACCCCTGGGCCTCTCGGAACAGGTACGCCACCCGGCGCCGGTCCACATCGGGCACTGCCAGTTGTTGGAACCAGTCCCCATACCGAATAAAATCGTCGATGGGCACAGGCTCGGCATTGGGGAGGTGGTGGAGTGACCGGTAGCGATCGAGCCGGAGCCGACCGTCGGGATCGTCGAGACTCGACGCTCCCGCGCCCGAGCGCAGGAACATGCCGCGCGGCATGTGCTTTTTCCAAAACTCCATCGGCTCACCGAAAACTCTCGTCTCCACATGCCTGGTGCGGAGGTGTGCGGCGGTGGCCAATCCGTACGGACCGGCGCCGATGATCGCTACCCGACAGGATGAATCGCCGTTTCCCATGGTGCTCAGTGACAGTTGCCGGACCCGTGATCAGTGAACGTGTAGCCGGGCGCCGGGATGAAGTCCCAGATGTAGCTGTCGGGGCCGAGCGTCAGTTTCAGGACGCCGTATGCGTCCGATATCGCTTCCGTGTTGGGGGCGATGGAGGACGGCATGGCCGTCGCGTACCCGCCGGTGCCCGGGTTGAATGAGCGGATCCCGCGCGCGGGATCGAGATTCGCGCCCGGGTCTTGCGGCGCAAACCGCTCATAGTCGTATTGCTGGCCGTTCAGCACGATGTCTGCACGGGCGGCATACAGATCATTCCAGAATGGCAGGACGCCCGACGCGCTGTGCCACGATGGATCGTCGGACGAGAAGAACAGCGGGTAATGGAACATGGCGATCGTGCATGGCTTCGTGTTCGCGGCGAGATCCGCCTTCAACCACTGCTCTTGGACGGAGCCGGCGGCGCTCGAGACCGATGTGGTGTTGTTGAGCACGATCACGTGCCAGTAGGGGCCGAGGTCGAAGCTGTAGTAATACTTCGCCGAGTCGCCCACGGTTGGTTTGAAGTACGTATAGAAGGCGTTTGCCCCCGCGACGTCGTACTCATGGTTTCCCACCACCGCGCGCGTCCGTGCCTTATGGCGACCCCACGTTGGGGTGTAGCAGTTGGTGTAGTTCGCGGCGCTGCCACTCGGGTTTACGTTGTCGCCGAGGACGAACACGGTGCCGGGAAGGCCGTCCAGGATCTGGGCCGTCACTTGGTCCTCATCGGTGCCGCACGACGCGATGTTGCTGGCTCCTGAGAAGACCTGCACGGTAGCCGGGTCGAGCACCTTGACCGCGATGTCGTCTGCGCCCACGCCGCCATCTTTGTCCGTGATTGTCACGCGCGCGGTGTATTGCCCCGGTGTGGCATACACGTGGCTCGCACTGATCGGATTGGCTTGCGCGTTCGTACTCCCGCCATCGGTTGCGCCGTCGCCCCACGCGATTGTGTACGACCACGGATTATCGGTCGATCCGGGATCGGTGAACGTCACGCGCAGGTTCAACGCGGTGCCGCCGACCACCGACTGGTCGGGTCCGGCCTTTACGGTCGGTGGGACGTTGCCGACGTTCACGCTGGTCGACGCCGGCGAGCTGTTCAGCCCCTTGGCATCCCGGACCGTCAACGTGACCACGTACGAGCCCTCGGCTGGATAGGTGTGCGTGACGGTCACGGTGGTCGCCGTCGTGCCGTCCCCCAGGTCCCAGGCGTACGTGAGCGGCGTGTTGTTGTCGGGATCGCGCGACTGGCTGCCGTCCAGTAAGGCTGTGCCCTCGGAGCTGTAGGGCCCACCGGGATTCGCGACCGGCGCCTGGTTCGGCAGAGGCGCCCCCGAATGACACGACGCGCTTCCCCTGTCGCTGAAGGTCCCGCCCGCGACCGGCACGAACTCCCAATCGTAGCTCGTGGGCCACAGCGTCAGCTTGATCACTCCGTAGTTGATGTCGCTGCGCACTTCGCTGTTCGCGATCGGACTCCCGGGCCAGCTGTACAGCGCGTTGCCGCCGGTGCCGACGACGAACTCTTTGATGCCGTTGACATTGTCGAGGGCCCCGGTCGGCGTCTGCGGGGCAAAGCGCTCGTAACTATGGTCGTGACCGTTGACCACCACGTCGCCGCCGTAGTCGTACAATGCCTGCCAGATGGGTTGTGTTGACAGGGTGCTGCCGTTCCCGCCTGAACTGAACCGCGGGTGGTGCCAGTACGCCAGCGTGCAGGTCGCCGGGTGCGCCGCCAGATCGGCGCGCAGCCAGCGCTCCTGCGCTGATCCCGCGCTCATGTCGAGGCTCGAATTGATGACCACGATGTGCCAGGTGCCCAGGGTGTAGCTGTAGTAGCCGATCCCCGAATCGCCCGCCGCCGCGCCCCAGTACGCATAGTAGCCCGGCGCGCCGGCCGCCGACCCGTGGTTGTACTCGTGGTTGCCGGTCGACGGGCGGGTGCGCGCCTTGTGTCGGCCCCAGGACGGATCGAAGCAGTTCATGTAATCCGCCAGCGATCCGTCCGGGTAGGCGCCGTCACCGAACGTGGCGACCGTGCCGACGATGGCGTCGAGCAATCTCGCCGTCCCTTCCTGGCTGGTGCGCGAGCAATCCGCGATATCGCCCGCACCGGCGAGTACTGCCGGACCCGAAGCGGTCTGCACCGTGACGGCAGCCGTGCCAACGATGCCCTCACTCGTCGCCCTGATGGTGGCCGTGCCTGCGGCCAGTCCCACGACGAAGCCGCTGCCGTTCACGGCCGCTATCGACGGCGCACTGCTCCCCCAGGTCACGGTCCGCCCGGTCAGCGCGTTGCCGTTGGCGTCCTTCGGTGTGGCAGTGAGCTGAACGGTTCCGTTCGCCGGGATCGTCGCCGCAGTCGGAGTCACGTCCACGGCGGCGACCGGCGGCGGCGTCACCGTGACGGTGGCGCTGCCACTCTTGCCCTCGCTCGTGGCCGTAATCGTGGCGGATCCCGCCGCGACCCCGTGCACGACTCCGCTGCCGTCGACGGTGGCGCTGCCGGGCGCGCCACTTTGCCACGTGATCGTTCGCCCGGACAATGGATTCCCGCTCGCGTCCCTCGGAGTCGCGGTGAGCTGGACGTTGCCGCCGACCGGGATGCTCGGCGACGCAGGAGTAACCGAGACCGACGCCACCGGAATAGCCGTCGCGCTCACCGTGATGGCTGATGTGCCGCTCTTGCCTTCGCTGCTGGCCGTAAGCGTGACCGGACCACCCTCAACCTTGCCGGTGACGAGACCATTTCCGTCCACTGTGGCGATGCTCGCATCACTCGTCGCCCACGTCACGGCGCGGCCCGTCAGCGGATTGCCGTCGGCGTCCTTCGGGGTTGCGGTGAGTTGCACAGTGGCATTCACCGCGATCGTTGCTGTCGCGGGCGTCACGTCGACCGAGGCCACGGGAACCGGGATGACCGTAATGGCCGCTGTGCCGGTTTTCCCTTCGCTGGTGGCGGTGATGGTGACCGGGCCGCCGGCGGCTTTGCCGGTGACGAGGCCGTTCGCGTCCACCGTCGCGAGCGCCGCGTCACCCGTGGTCCACGTGATCGTGCGCCCGGTGAGGGGATTGCCGCCCGTGTCCTTCGGCGTCGCGGTGAGCTGAATGGTGGCGCCGACCTGAATCGTGCCCGATGCCGGGCTCACGTCAACAGCCGCGACCGGCACGGCGTTGACGGTCACCGCGGAGCTGCCGCTCTTGCCCTCACTCGTGGCCGTGATCGTGACCGGCCCGCCCGCGACCTTGCCGGTAACGAGACCGTTGGCGTCGACCGTGGCGATGTTGGCGTCGCTCGTCCCCCACGTCACGGCGCGGCCGGTGAGCGGGTTGCCGTTCGCGTCCTTCGGCGTGGCGGTGAGCTGGACGGTGTTCCCGACGACCACGCTCGCCGGAGACGGAGTCACGTCCACCGCGGCGACGGGAGCCGGCGTGACGGTCACGGCCGACGTCCCGCTCCTGCCTTCGCTCGTGGCCGTGATGGTGACGGGGCCGCCGACGCTCATGCCTGTGACGAGACCGTTGGCGTCCACCGTCGCGAGGCTCGCGTCACTCGTTTCCCACGTCACCGAACGACCCGTGAGCGGATTGCCGTTCCCGTCTTTCGGCGTAGCGGTGAGCTGCAGCGTTGTGCCGACGGCCACACTCGCCGGAGATGGCGTAACATCGACCGAGGCGACGGGAGCCGGCGTGATGGTGACGGCCGATATCCCGCTCTTTCCTTCACTCGTTGCGGTGATATTGACCGGGCCGCCCGCGGCCTTCCCCGTGACGAGGCCGTTCGCGTCGACGGTGGCGACGGTGGCGTTGCTCGTCGCCCACGTCACCGTCCGTCCGGTGAGCGGATTGCCCGCCGCGTCTTTGGGGGTCGCGGCGAGCTGCACGGTTCCGCCGACGGGCACGCTGGCTGCCGCAGGGCTCACGTCGACCGCCGCGACCGCGATCCTGGTGTGGCACGTAGTGGTCCCGGCATCGGTGAAGGTCGCGCCGGCGACGGGGACGAACTCCCACGTGTAGCTGGCCGAGTCGAGCGTGAACTTCAGGACACCGTAGGCCGTGCCGTTGCGCACTTGGCTGTTCGGGCGCGCGCCGCCGGGGTTCTGCAGATTCAGGCCGCCGGTGCCGACGATGAATTCGCGGATGCCGAGGGGATCCGCGGCGCCGGTCGGCGATTGCGGCGCGAAGCGCTCGTAGACGGTGTAATTGGCGTTCACGACGACGTCCGCGTTGTAGGCGTACAGCGCGTCCCACAGCGGCCGGACAGCATTGAGATTGTTGGTTCCAGTGGAGCTGAAGCGCGGGCGGTGCCAATAGGCGAGCGTGCACTTTCTGGTGTTCGCAGCGAGCTCGGCGCGGAGCCACAGCTCCTGAGGCGACCCGACAGTCATGGCGATCTGATCGTTCAACACCATGATGTGCCACGCGCCAAGGTCGTAGCTGTAATAGTACTTGCCGACGTCTCCACCGGCAGCGCCGAAGTACTGGTTGAAGCCCGCCGCGTTCGCGGTCTTGTAGTCGTTGTTCCCCACCGCGGGCCGGGTGCGCCCCTTGTTTCGCCCCCACGACGGCGCGTAGCAGTTGTTGTAGTTCGTGAGCGTCGCGTTGCCGTTGATGTTGTCGCCGGCGGTGAACACTGTCGCCCCCGGGTAGTTGTCGAGCAGCAGCCCGGTCGCCTCGTCGTTGGTGCGGTCACAACGCGCGATGTCGCCGGCGCCGATGAGCAGTGCCGGAGATCCAGGCGTGATG
>DASYRD010000081.1:0-2148 GCA_036004745.1 Gemmatimonadales bacterium
CACCCTGCTCCAGGACCTGCGCTACGCGTTGCGCCAGCTCGCCAAGAGCCCAGGCTTCACCGCCGTCGCATTGCTCACCCTCATGCTCGGCATCGGCGGCACGACGGTGATCTTCACCGTGATCAACGGCCTGCTGCTGCGACCGCCGCCCGGAGTGCGACAGCCCGATCGCCTGGTGGCGATCTTCACGAGCGATTACAGCGGCCCACCGTTCGGTGGATCCTCACTCCCCGATGCCCTCGACTTCGCCGGCCGCACTGACGTCCTGAGCGGGCTCGCCGTGTACAACAACCAGCTCGTCAGCTTCAACGCCGGAGCGGAACCGGTTCGCGCACTCGCTCAGCTCGTCAACGGCGACTACTTCCGGGTCCTTGGCACCACCGCCGCGCTGGGCCGCACCTTCCGTCCGGATGAGGGCGTTACCCCCGGCGCGGATCCGGTCGCCGTGCTGAGCTGGGGATTCTGGCAAAAACTTGGCGGTGATAGCGGCGTTGTCGGCCGGACCGTTCGTCTCAGCGGCCACCCCGTCACCGTAGTCGGGGTCGCCGCGAGAGACTTCACGGGCCTGATGAACGGATTCGACGTCGGGCTCTGGGTCCCGCTCTCGCAGCTCACGGTGCTCCAGGTCGGCACGCACGATCTCGTGGAGCGAGGCGCGCGATTCTGGCAGCTGGCGGGACGTCTCCAGCCGGGTAGCACGCTTGCGCAGGCGCAAGCTCGGTTTGCGGTCGTTGCCGGCCAGCTGCACCAGGCCTACCCGCAAAACTGGACCGACGTCCACGATGCCCCGCGTCGCATCACGGTCGTGCCGCAACAGCGGGCGGGGATCTTCCCTCAGATTCGCGGCTCGGTAGTCGGATTTCTGTCGATCCTGATGGTCGTGGCCGGTCTGGTGTTGCTGATCTGCTGTGCCAACCTCGCGAACCTCCTGTTGGCCCGCGCGACGTCACGGCAACGCGAAGTCGCCGTCCGCCTCGCCCTGGGAGCAGGACGGGGACGCCTGGTGCGTCAGCTGCTCACGGAGAGTCTGGCGCTCTCGATCATGGGCGCGACGATGGGAGCGTTGCTGGCCGTCTGGATCGCCAGCCTCGTCGCGGCCGCCCGGCTGCCCGTCCCGATCCCGCTGGCTGTCGACCTGCACCTCGATCCACGCGTGCTCCTGTTCACGCTGATTGTGGCCTGCGCCACGACGCTCCTCTTCGGACTCATTCCCGCGCTCCGGGTCACCCGACAGGATCTCGTTCCTGCCCTGCGCCGGGACCAGCCGCCGGGGATTGGGGGGTGGCACCGGTTTGGACTCCGGGATGTGCTGGTCGCTGGCCAGGTGGCGGTGTCTCTCGTCCTGCTCGTCGCGGCCGGACTGCTGCTGCGCAGCCTTCACAAGGCGCAACAGCTCGATATCGGATTCGATCCTCGCGGGATCGCCCTGATGACCGTCGAGCCGTCGGTCGAGGGCTACCCGCCGGCGCGCGCGAGCGAGTTCTATGCGACGCTCGTCCAACGCCTCTCAGCCGACCCGGCGGTCCGCGCCGTGTCGTTCACGAAACGGCTGCCGCTCGATATGAATTTCGAGCGGCGCGGCATCTCTGTCCCGGGCTACCAACCTCATCCCGGGGAGGACATGGAGTTCGGCGCCACCGACGTCGGGCCGGGATACTTCGCAGCGATGCAGATTCCCATGGCGCGTGGCCGCGCGTTCACCGAAGCGGACCAGCCCGGCGCGCCGCGGGCGGTCATCGTGAACGAGACCTTCGCCCGCCGGTTCTGGCCCGGCCAGGATCCGATCGGGAAGACGCTCGACAACGGCGGGGACCAGCCGCTGCGCGTGGTCGGGGTCGCGCGCGACGGCAAGTACGCTTCGTTGGGCGAGGACCCGCGACCGTTCTTCTATTTTCCCGTGCTGCAAACCATCGACACGCCGCGCCCCGCGATCGATCTCACGGTGATCGTGCGAACCTCACGCGACCCGGCCGCGCTGTTCCCCACGCTGCGTGCCGAGGCGCGTGGCATCGCTCCCGATCTCCCGGTCTCGCTCACGACCATGGACCAGCACCTCGGCTTCGCGATGCTGCCGCAACGCGTCGGCTCCACGGTGCTGGCGGTGTTCGGCGCCCTCGGCCTCGCGTTGGCGCTGCTCGGCCTGTACGG
>DASYRD010000082.1:0-1704 GCA_036004745.1 Gemmatimonadales bacterium
CGGGCAGGCGCGGATTCGGGACCGCATAATCATCGGGCGCGAGGTTCAACGACCGAATTGCGGCGATCGCGGCATCGTCATTCGGCACGTTGCCGTAGTCGCTCTTGTGCCAGGGCATCGCCGTGTGAACGATCAATGAGACGATGAACACGGCAACCGATGCCAGCACGATGGGCAGCAGCAACGACAGGAACGGGGTCATATTGGGCCCTCGTATTTTGGTTTGGGGCGGCGATAGTCTAGCTCCCCTGGCACGGCCCAGAATCTAGGAGCCTCGAGCCCAGGTTTGCAGCCAGCTGCCCGTCCGCATCCTCGCCCCATACACCTCAGCCCCGCCGCGCCGCGTTGATCGTCGCGACGTCGATCTTTCGCATCGGCATCATCGCGTCGAAGGCGCGCTTGGCTTCGCCGCCCCCCGCCGCCAGCGCCGCGGTCAGCGTGCGCGGGGTGATCTGCCAGGAAAGCCCCCAGCGGTCCTTGCACCAGCCGCACTGGCTCTCCTGGCCGCCGTTGCCGACGATCGCGTTCCAGTAGCGGTTCGTTTCCTGCTGGTCGTCCGTTGCGACCTGGAAGGAGAACGCCTCGTTGTGCTTGAACGCCGGGCCGCCATTGAGGCCGATACAAGGAACGCCCAGGACAGTGAACTCCACCGTCAGGACATCGCCGGCCTTGCCTCCCGGGGGAAGTCGCCCGGCGCCTTGCGGACCGCGGTCACTTTGCTGTCCGGAAAGGTGGCCGCGTAGAAGCGCGCGGCATCCTCGGCGTCCTTGTTGTACCAGAGGCAGATCGTGTTCTTTGCAATCATGGTCGTGAGCTCCTTCGCGTATCAGGCTGGATACCGGCGCTTAACGCTGATTTACCTTCAGCACGATTCGGCCGAGCACGTGGTCGCCCTCGAGACGGCGGTGGGCTTCGGCCGCACGGGCAAGGGGGTAGGTGGCGGCGATCGGCACCCGCACCCCGATCCGGGTGAGCGCACGGCTCAGCATCGCGAACTGCCTCGGGCTCGCCACGCCATCGTAGCTCTCGAGGCGAAGCCCCCGCCGCTTGCGCGGCGCCGGCTCGACGCCGTTAGGGTACACCACGCGCCCGCCCGGTTTGACGAAGTCGATAAGACGCTCGAGCTCGTCTCCGCCGGCCAGAGCGAGCACGGCGTCGAGGCCTCCGGGAGCGAGCCGGCGCAGCTCGTCGACGGCCGTCGCGCTGCGCGCGTCGATGACCGCGCTGGCCCCGAGCGAAGCGACCAGGCGCGCCGCGGCCTTGCCGGAGGCGGTCGCGATCACGGCGGCGCGCCGCGCCGCGGCGAACTGCACCGCCATCGTTCCAACGGCGCCCGAAGCACCGAACACGAGGAGCGTGCTTCCCGGCCGCAGGCGCAGGGCGCTCACGCCCTGTAGCGCCGTCAGCCCTGTCGTGGCCGCGGCTCCTGCTTCTCTGAGGTCCAGTCCTTTGGGGACGCGCGCGACGTGTTCGGCGCTGGCCGCCGCGAACTGGGCATAGAAGCCGCCCTGCCTGTTGCCGAACTCGTAGGCGTAGACGCGGTCGCCGATCCGGAACCGCTTCGCCCGCGACCCCTTGGCGACCACCACCCCGGCCCCGTCGACTCCCGGAACGAGAGGGAAGCGCGGGCGACCCTTGCGCCACGACCCGTCGCGGATCGATGCGTCCCAGACTCCCACTCCAGCGGTGTCCAGCGAGATGAGG
>DASYRD010000083.1:0-6700 GCA_036004745.1 Gemmatimonadales bacterium
ACGACACGATCGCGGCGTAGTCCGTCTCCCGCCAGCCGAGCTCGCGCGTCAGCGTCGGCGCGAGAATGCCGAGGACCTGCCGGTCGATGTAGTTGACCGTGGTCGCCGCGAACAGCAGCGCCACGACGGTCCACCTCACCCCCGGCACCTCGCGGCCAACCGGGTCAGACGCCACTGGAGACGCTGAATCCGCCATCCACGGGAAGCACGACGCCCGTCACGAACGAGGCCGCGTCGCTGCACAACCACTCCACCGCCCCGACGATCTCCTCCGGTCTGCCGAGCCTACCCATGGGCGTCTGCGCGATGATGGCGCGGGCGCGCGCGGTGGGGGAGCCGTCGGGATTGAGGAGCACGTTGCGGTTCTGCTCCGTCACGAAGAACCCCGGCGCCACGGCGTTCACGCGCACGCGGTCGCCGTAGCGGCGTGCGAGATCGGCGGCCAGCCACGCCGTGAGCCCTTCGACGCCCGCCTTGGCGATCGTGTATCCGAGCACGCCGCTCAGCGCACGCCGCGCTGCCATCGACGAAATGTTGACGATGCAGCCTGAGCCCTGCCGTCCCATGATCTCGCCGAAGACGAGGGACGGGGTGAGCGTGCCGTGCAGGTTGAGGCGCAGCACCTCGTCCATGGCATCAGGTGGGACATCGAACACGGGCCGGTCGTCGCTGCGGGCGCGCGCGACGTTGCCCCCGGCGGCGTTGACCAGGATGTCCACACGCCCGCGCTCGCCGAGCAGCCGCTCGCGCGCGGCCCGCAGCTGCTCCGGGTCCCGGACGTCGGCGATGAGCACGGAAGCATCACCGCCGGCCTTGCGGATCGTTGCCGCTTTCGCCTCGGCGGGCTCTGCACGGCGACCGAGGATCGCCACCGCAACTCCAGCCCGCGCCAGGCCGTCGGCGATCGCGCCGCCCAGCACACCGTACCCGCCTGTGACCACCGCGACGCGTTTGCTCATCGTACCAAATCTGCAAGCCACGCGGTCACGGAACGAATAGCGCGAGATCGATCGCGTCGGCCATGAGTCGGTACCCCGCTTCGTTGGGGTGGAGGTGGTCGCCCGAGTCGGCGGACGGCAGGAGCCGGGTGAGCTGGGCGGGATCGCGCAGACACGCGTCGAAGTCGATCACCGCGTCGAACGCGCCACTCCGTCTGATCCAGTCGTTGACGGTCTGCCGCGCCGCCTCGCGCTCCTCGCCGTCGTACTGCGAGCCGCCGAACGGTGGGAGGGTGGCGCCGTAAATCCGCAACCCGCGGGCGTGGACACGGTCGATGATGTCGCGGTACCCGGCGAGGAGTTGCTGTGCGACGGCGGCCGCTGTCCCGGGCTGCCGCGCGCCGCCGATGTCGTTGATGCCTTCGAGCACGATTACCCAACGCGCGCCGTACACTTCCAACACGTCGCGATCCAGGCGCGACAGCGCGGTGGGGCCGAGCCCGCCCGTCAGCACGGCATTGCCGCCGATCCCCGCGTTGAGGACGGCGACGTGACGAGTCCGTGGGTCCGCCTGGAGTCGGCGCGCGAGATTGTCAGGCCAGCGGTTGTTGCGGTTCGTGCCGGAGCCACGCCCGTCGGTGATCGAGTTGCCGAGCGCGACCACGGCCGCGCCGTTTCCCTCGGTCGCCACGTCGAGTCCCGTGAGCACGTACCAATGATCGGTGGTCACGGCCTCCGGCAGCTCGGCCGCGGTCAGCCACGTGCCAGCCTGCAGATACGAGGTGGTTCGCGAACCAGGATGTCCCGTCACCTCCACGGGCGCGGCCCCGATGTGCATGGTCACGGCGAGGTCGCTCAACGCGGCGACCTCGTAGTCGAGGGGGTCAGAGGTTGCGGTGGCACCGGGTGCGATGCGCACAGAGTCCGACCCGGCGAACGACAACCTGCGGTCACCTGCGAGGTCGATGGCGGAACCTCCACGGGAACGCGCGATGTGCGCGGACGTGATAGCGAGTGGCGTGCCGCCGAACGCATTCGAAAGACACAGCCGAATCATTGACCCGCCGACGGAGACGTGGAGCACCTGACGCAACGTGCTCCCCGTCAGCCCCGGCGCGGGGGGCATATTGCGCGGCTCGACGAGCTGCGGCGATGCGGTCCATGTGCCGAGCCAGTGTGGCGCGGGAGCGGGGGTTGAGGCCCGTGGCCGGGCACACGTTGTGAACGCCGACGCCAGCGTCAGTGCGGCGATGAGGCGGCGGCCGAAGGCGAGAGGCATGCCGTCAGGGCGTGCGCACGGACGGGTTCGCTCGGGCTGCGGGCGGCGGCTGGCCGAAGCCCGGCGGTGGTAGGCACCAGGCCACCAGGAGCAGCAGAGGGGGTCGCCAGCCAGAGTCATAATATCATTTTGTGTCTCGTCGCCCGGAGGGGCAATCCCGTGTTTTCGCTTCGTCGTCACGGGGAAGCGCTACGTCCTCAGTTCCCGGACGCCAATCTCGGCCGCGCCGGGCCCGGACTCGGTGAAGACAGTAGTCGAGCGACCGGTTTCTGCCGCGTACCGGGCCGCGATCTCGCGCACACATCCCTCCGCTTCACGCGTACCGAACACGGCGACCGTCCCACCGCTGCCACCGCCCGTGATCTTCGCACCGAATACGCCGCGCTGGGGACCTGCGGCGCGGACCAACTCAACGATGGCGTCGGTGCCTTCGCTGCCGAGTCCGCACGCACTGTAGCTCTGGTGCGAAGCGAACATGAGTTCGCCCAGCTCAGTGGCGGCGCTCGGTCGCCGAGGAAGATCCTCCAGCAATCCGGCGAAGCGATCGACGCGCTGTTGCTCGTGGACTGGGTGAGCAGTGGCCTGTCGCACGGGATAGCGACGGTTGGCGTTGACCCTCGTGGCCGTGTCCGTGATTCCGCCATAGCGCTCCAGGAACTCGGCTCCCGACATTTCCTCCGGAAGCGAGCCGAGCTCGGCGAACTTGGGCGGCGTGAGATCGGCGAGATACCGACCGCGCCATGGGGTGTCGGTTGTGAGGATGCGAAGGCCCATGAACGCGGCGGTGCGGACCGTCCCGTAGTCGGCCCCCGAGACCGCGTGGCTGATCCCGGAATCGATGCCGTAGAATCGGTATCCCGCAGGAACCTCGAGGTAGCCTTCGATCGTGCCCGGCTGACAACGCAGCTGTAGCAACCGCTCTGTCTTGCCGCAGGCGCTCGTCATCTGATCCATGATGCCGCACGGTGCGCCCACGACGTGGTTTTCGACGCGTTGGCACAGTGCCGCGAGGTCGGCCGGTTCGATGCGATTGCCCAGGGTCGCGGCGACGGCGACAGCGACCGCAACCTCCAGCGCGGCCGATGACGCCACGCCTCTGCCTTCCGGTACGGAGGAGTGAATCAGAATCCGTAAGCCAGACGTTGCCCGTCCTGTCGGAAAGAGCGCCTGGACGACGCCAACGACGTAGCTCGGCCAGCGATCGGCCTGAGCTTCGCGAACCCAGGGAAGCTCCGTCGCGAAGAAGTCCCATCGATCTCCTCTGAGACTTGCGACCTCACAGCGCGGCGCGTCTTGCGCCTGCACGAGCGCAAACGTCGCGCACGCGAGCGGCAGCTCGAGCACGCGGGCGCCGCTGTAATCGGCGATTCCGCCCATGACGTCGAGCCGGGCAGGCGCTCGGGCGATGTAGAGTTGGTGACCGGACGAGAAGAAAGTTCGTAACCGGGGATCGGGATCCTGAGGCAGCGAGCGCAGCCGATCCAGCGCCGGCTGAAACCAGTTCACTTCAGCAAGCCACGGCGCCGCAGCGCGCCCTGCAGGACAGGCTCGATCGCGCCACGGAGGCTCTCGTTCGCATAGCCGACCCACGCCACATCGGTGGTCAAGTCGAGCGGCGCGTCCAGCGCTGCTCCGGAGGGATCGGTAATGATCACACCGGCTTCGCACGCGATCAGCGCGGTACAGAGATCATAGGGGTGGCAGCACAGGGGAGGGCTCGCCGACTTCACCAGCGGACGCAGGTCGGCGATAAACCGATCGTGACCAGCCATCAGCTCGTACAGCTCGCCGCCCGTCGAGGCATACTGATCCTCGAAGCATGAGGCACGGCGCGGCTCGGGTTTCACCAGCGCCTGAACGACTTCGTCGTCAATGGCGGCCAGGGTCTCCCGCGCGCCGGGGAAGAAGCGCACGATCGTCGCGAAGCCGTGCGCGATGGTGGCCGCCTGCGAGCGTCGAAGCGTGAGGGACTCGGTCGCGTCCGAGATGCGATTGTAGCGTCGCGCCTGCATGCCCTCGCCGCGGAACGCCCACAGCTGATCGGACAGGTGCTGCTTCAGCAGCGGGATCTCGGTTTGCGCGGCAAGCACGATGTCGGAAAGCCGCGTCGCGGATCCTCGGTTCGGCGCGACACCGGTGAGGATCCAGGCGCTGCGTTTCTGATACATGAGGCCGCGCGTGCCGTCGAGCGGGTCCAGCAGCAAGCGCCAGCGACAGTCGCTCTCGCGTGCCCCGCGCGGCAGAATGAGCGGGTCGGCAATCCCCTCGGCGACGACACAGATCGGCTCGGGGCCGAGCTGCGCCAGGCCCTGGACGAGCGCCTCTTCGCCTACGCGGTCGATCGCGTAGATCGTGTCTCCGGCGTCGCCTGCTCGCTGCGCGAGCTGTTCCGAAGCCTGACGTTCGCACGCCGCGACCACCGCCGCGCGAATCGCGTGGTGCAGTGCTAGGATGGGCTCGAGCAAACCTTCTGCACCCGATCCGTCAATCGCCACGGCCGCCGTCTTATCACTCCGCCGCTTCATCACGCCGCCGCTTCATCACGCTGCCCTTCGCCGCCGCCTTATCTCGCCGCCGATTCATCACGCCGCCCTTCGCCGCCCTGTGTGTAGTGAACGTTCGAGACCGCACGCAACTCCGCCGCCTTTTCTTCCGGAGCCGTGTCGTTCAGAAAATTCCCGCCCCCGATCTCGGGGCCGGCGAGATACTTGAGGAGACCCGGTTTGCGCAATGGCGGATGGATTTCGATGTGAAAGTGAAAACCGGGATACTCGCGGTCTGTGGGCGATTGGTGCAGCACCATCACGTAGGGAAACGACATCGTCCAGAGATTGTCGAGCCGGATCAGTGTCTCGCGGAGTACGATCGCAAGATCGCCCAGCTCGGCGGCGCCGAGGTGCGCTAGGCTCGCGCGTGTCTCGCGCGGCGCGACGAACGTCTCGTACGGGTAGCGCGCGAAGTACGGGATAAAAGAGAGTGCCTGCTCGCGCCGCACCAGTAGTCGCCTGCCGTCCGCTTCCTCGGCGGCAATAATGTCCCGAAACAGCGGCCGATCATGCTCCGCCAAGTGCGCCGCCTGCGCTTCGGCTTCCACCTCGATGGTTTTGAACACAAAGTTGGTCGCGTAAATCTGGCAGTGAGGGTGCGGATTGCTGACGCCGACGACTTCGCCCTTATTCTCGAATACCAGCACGTGTCGCACACCCGCCTGGGTGCCGAGCTGGCGGTATTGCGCCTGGAGTGCTTGCAAGAGACCGAGGACTTCGGACTCCGGCAGCTCTGCGAGTGTGAGGTCGTGGCGCGGCGTGTAGCAAACGACCCGCGCGCAGCCACTCGCCGAGCTATTCCGATAGATAGCGGTTGCAGGGGCAGGGACCGCGGGGGCGCGGGGCGCGCCGGGACCAACACAGGGATGGTCGTTGTCGAACACATACACACCGCTGTATGGCGCGTTGCGTTGCCCCGAGCTACGCACGTTACCGGGACAGAGGTAACAGTCTTGGACGTAGGCAGGCAGGGGGCGCGCGGATTCCGAGACCCGCTCACCCTGCCACGGCCGCTCGTTGCGGTGGGATGAGATGATCACCCATTCCCGTCGCAGCGGATGCCAACGCTGTTCCCAGACCATGCGTGTCTCCGTTTGAGGCCCCATGCTGAAGCATGGGCCCGATACTCCACTGCGCTTAAGCGCAGTGTCTCACGGGCCCACTCTTCAGAGTGGGTTTGACAACTCGCCAAAGCGAGCCGAGTATCGCCGGGATGGTGCGAAGCGGCAAGGATGCGTTTCGGCCCCGGCCGGAGGATCGCTTCACCTTCGGGCTGTGGACCGTGGGGAACCCCGGACGCGACCCCTTTGGCGATCCGGTTAGGGCCTCACTTTCGCCAGCGGCGATCGTCCGCAAACTGGCGGAGCTCGGCGCCTATGGCGTCAATCTGCACGACAACGATCTCGTCCCCTCGGGCGCCAGCGCCGCGGAGCGCGATACGATCGTGCGCGAGTTCAAGCGCGTGCTCGCCGACACGGGCATGAAAGTGCCGATGGCCACGACGAATCTTTTCTCGGACCCGGCATTTCGCGATGGCGCATTCACGAGCAGTGACTCGCGCGTGCGTGCTTATGCGTTGCAAAAAACGCTGGCCGCCATCGACCTCGGCGTCGAGCTCGGCGCGACCACGTATGTGTGCTGGGGCGGAAGAGAAGGCGTCGAAACCAACGCGGCCAAGGATCCGCGCACCGCACTCGCGTGGTACCGCGACGCCATCAACTACCTGTGCGAATACGTGCGGTCACAGCGCTACGATCTGCGCTTTGCGCTCGAGGCAAAGCCGAACGAACCGCGGGGCGACATCTTCCTGCCGACCACCGGCCACATGCTTGCCTTCATTTATACGCTGGACCATCCGGAAATGGTCGGCGTCAATCCGGAGCTCGCGCACGAGCGTATGGCCGGGCTCGACTTCTCTCACGCGGTCGCGCAGGCGC
>DASYRD010000084.1:0-13991 GCA_036004745.1 Gemmatimonadales bacterium
GGGCGACGAGGTGTAGCCCTCGGCGATCAAGTACTCCGCGGCGGCGATGAAGTCGTCGAACACGTTCTGCTTGTGGCTCAGCATGCCCGCCTGATGCCACTCCTCGCCGTATTCGGCGCCGCCCCTGAGGACGGGCTGGGCGAAGATCCCGCCCATCTCGAGCCACACCAGCACGCCGATGGAGAACGCCGGCGTCATGTTGACGTTGAAACCGCCGTACCCATAGAGGTACGTCGGGTTCGACCCTTCGCGCTTCAGTCCCTTGCGATACGTGAGGAACATCGGGACGCGCGTGCCGTCCTTGCTCCGGTAGAACACCTGGACCGTCTGATAGCCCGACGGATCGAACGCGATCTGCGGCGACTTGAAGATGCTGGTGCGAGCTGTCGTGAAGTCGTGGCGGAAGATCGTCGTGGGGTAGAGGAACGATGTGAACGCGTAGAACATCTCGGTGTCGTGGCGCTCGCCGCTCAGTTGCACGATCGACCCCAGGGCGGGGAGCGCGAGCTCGCCGCCGGGGCGTCCGTCGAGCGACGCCAATCGCAACACCGAGTGCGCGTCGTGCAGGTAGCGCGCCACGAACGTGTCGTGGATGATCTGCACGCCTTCGAGCACGTCGTCGGCCTGCGGGATCACCTCGCGCCACGCCGCGCGGTCGGGTCGGCGGGTGTCGACCGCCACCACGCGTTTCTTCGGCGCATCCAGGTCGGTCGCGAAGTAGAACACCGCGCCGTCGTTTCCCACGAATTCGTAGCCGGCGTCGAAGGCGTCGAGGAGCCGGACCACGGGACCGTCGAGTTTGGGATGCTGAGGATCCCCGAGGTCCTGGTAGTAGACCCGGTTGCGCCGGTCGGTGCCGAGCCAGACCGAGAACACGAGGTAGTGCCCATCGGCACTGACCTCGGCGGCAAAGCCCCAATCGGGCTGGTCGGGGCGTTCGTAGATCAGGCGGTCGGCCCCCTGGTCGGTGCCGAGACGGTGATAGTAGACCTTCTGATCGCGGTTCACGCCGGTGAGCGGATCGCTGCCCGCTGCGGGCTCGGGATAGCGGCTGTAGAAGAACCCCTGGCCGTCGTGCGTCCACGTCGCACCCGAGAACTTGATCCACTTGAGATGATCGGGGCGATCGCCCCCAGTCGCGACGTCCCGGACGTGGAACTCCTGCCAGTCCGATCCGCTCCCCGACGTGCCGTACAAGAGCAGCCGGCCATCTTCGGAGAGCGAGAGCGTCGAGAGCGCCACGGTGCCGTCGGCCGACAGGGTGTTGGGGTCCAGGAGCTCCCGTGGCTCGGCGGTGAGTGTCGCCTGCGTGTAGAGGACCGCCTGGTTCTGCAGGCCCGAGTTCTTGAAGAAGAAGTAGCGCCCACCCTTCTTGAAAGGCGCACCGAATTTGGGATAGTCCCACAACGCCGTGAGTCGCCGCCGGATCCACTCGCGCTGCGGAATCTGCGCGAGGTAGGCGAGCGTGACGCGGTTCTCGGCCTCGACCCAGGCCAGTGTCTCGGGCGCGTCGACGTTTTCGAGCCAACGGTATGGATCGGCGACCTTGGTGCCGTGGTAGTCGTCCACCACGTCGCTCTTGCGCGTGGGGGGATACGAAATGGCCTGTATGAGCATGAGCGTCGGTAGGAGAAGAAGAGGAGTCATGGCGCGTAAACGTGGCCACACCTGCGGTTTTGGGGTAGGGGGGCGCGGCCCGGTCGATGATAGGCTGACGCCGTGGCGGGCTTTCGCGGCGGTCTCGACGCGGCGCGCAGCGTGCTCGCCGAGCACTTCGGACACCCGCGTTTCCGCGTGCACCAGCTCAGAGTGCTCGGGCCTCTGCTGGCCGGGCGGAACGTGCTCGCCGTCCTGCCGACGGGGGCGGGGAAGTCCCTCTGCTACCAGGTGCCGGCACTGCTCGCCGACGGACTGAGCCTCGTCGTCTCGCCGCTCATCTCGCTGATGCAGGATCAGGTGGGGGCGCTGCGGCGGCGCGGGATTGCCGCGGCCTACGTGAACAGCCAGCTCGATGCCGGCCAACGCCGCGCGATCCTCGACGCGGCAACCTGCGGTCGCCTCGCGTTGCTGTACTGCGCGCCGGAGCGCCTGGCGTCGCTCACGCGTCGCCTCGTCGCCGCGCGCACACCGGTGGGGCTGCTCGCGGTGGATGAAGCGCACTGCATCACCGAGTGGGGCAACGAATTCCGGCCCGTGTACCGGCGCTTGGGTGTGTTCCGCTCGTTCCTCGGTCGTCCACCGACGATCGCCCTGACCGGCAGCGCCACCCCCTCGGCGCGCGCCGACATCCTGCACGTGCTCCGCATGCCTGATGCTGAGGTCGTCCTCACATCATTCGATCGGCCGAATCTGGAGTTCGCGGTTCGACGGGTGCGGGACGACCGTGAACGGTTCGCGATCGTGCGGGCGGCGGTGCAGCGCGCGACGGAGGGGGGAGCCTCCCTCATCTATACGCCCACCCGGCGGCTCGCGGAGCTGGTGACGCGCGCGCTGCTCCGGGTGAGCGTGCGGGCCGCGCCGTACCACGCGGGTCTCAGCGCGAGCACCCGGCGGCGCGTGCTGCGGGCGTTCCTCGGCGACCAGGTGCGCGTCATCGTCGCGACCAGCGCGTTCGGCATGGGGATCGACAAGCCCGATGTGCGCCGCGTGATCCACTGGGGGCCGCCGCGGACCCTCGAGGCTTACTATCAAGAGGCGGGACGCGCCGGGCGCGACGGTGCCCTAGCCGAATGTCTCGTGCTATGGCGCCGGGCGGACCTCAGGTGGGGAGATCTCTCGCCCGAGATGCGGCAGTACATCGAGGTGCGGCGTTGCCGGCGGAGAATGCTGCTCGGGTACTTCGGGGAAAAGATCCGGACGTGTTCAGGATGTGACGTGTGTGGCTCGGTGATCCCCGGGCTGTCGCCCGGGGTCAGTCGAGCATTCGGACGAAGCTGACGCCGGGCGCAAGCCCGGGGTGGATCAGAGGTCGTGCTATATTCTCTCAATGCACGACTCTTTGTACTTCTCCGACCACCACCTCCAGGTCCGCGAGATGGTTCGGGACTTCGCGCAGAACGTCGTGAAGCCCACCGCTCGGCAGTACGACCTCGAGAGCCGTTTCCCCTGGGACAACGTCAAGCAGATGGCCGACCTCGGCCTCTTCGGCATTCCGTGGCCGGAAGACCTGGGCGGGTCGGGGATGGATTACTTGTCCTACATCACGGTGATTCACGAGCTCGCCAAGGTCGACGCGAGCCACGCGATCACCGTCAGCGCGCACACCACGCTCGGCACCTCGCCCATCGTGGACTTCGGCACCGACGCGCAAAAGAAGCAGTACGTGCCCCTCCTCGCCACCGGAAAAGTCCTGGGCGGCTTCGGGCTGACGGAACCAGGAGCAGGGTCAGACGCGGGGGGCACGAAGACGGTCGCGGTCGACAAGGGCGACCACTACGTCCTGAACGGCTCCAAGATCTTCATCACGCACGCCGGCGTCGGAGAGGTCTTTGCCGTCACAGCGCGCACCGACCCGACCGCGAAGCACACGCACGGGATCACGGCGTTCATCGTCACCAAGGACACCTGCGACCTCGCCGAGGCGAAGCGGGTGGGGATCGGTCACGCGAGCGATTTGCCCAAATGCCGGGGGGTGCAGGCGGGAAAGAAGGAAGACAAGCTCGGCTGGCGCGCGTCCGACACGCGGGAGCTGATCTTTCAGGATGCCGTGGTCCCGAAAGAGAATGTGCTGGGGCCCGTCAACAACGGCTTCCGCCAGTTCCTCCACACGCTCGACGGCGGGCGCATCGGCATCGCGGCGCTTTCACTCGGCATCGCCGAGGGCGCATTCGAGGAGTGCCTCGCCTACACGTCCACGCGCAAGCAGTTCGGGAAAGCCGTCGCCAGTTTCCAAGGCGTCCACTTCGCCCTCGCCGACCTGGCCACGGAGATCGAGGCCGCCAAGCAACTCGTGTATCACGCGGCGTGGCTCAAGCAGCACGGTCACCCGTTCAAGCGCGAGGCCGCGATGGCCAAGCTGTACGCCTCGGAGTTGTGCATGCGGGCCACCACGAAAGCCGTCCAGCTGCACGGCGGGTACGGTTACACCACCGAGTATCCCGTCGAGCGGATGATGCGGGACGCGAAGATCTGCGAGATCGGGGAAGGCACCAGCGAAATCCAGCGGATCGTCATCGCTCGGCAGTTGCTGGGCAGTTTGATTGATTGACGTAACTCCCCACTCTTCCTACATTTACCGTATGCATTGGTCTTTGGCGCCTCTCAGCCGCCTGCCCAATCGGTTCATATCTCTGCCCAAGGTTCTGGGCGAGTCAAACTCTTGCTGGGATAACCATAGGCTCCCGAACGGGTGCTTCCCGTCCGGGCGCGAGGGTAACTGCTTTGAAGCGCGAGATTCTGATCAGCGGAAGCCAGCGGGAAACCCGCGTGGCAATCCTGGAGGACGACCGTCTTGTTGAGCTCCTGGTCGATCGTCCCGACACCCGCCGCTCGGTCGGCGACATCTACGTCGGCAAGGTCGAAGCCGTCCTGCCGGGGATCCAGGCAGCCTTCGTCGACATCGGCGCCGAAAAGAGCGCCTTCCTTCACGCCTCGGACTTAATCGAGTCGGAAGACGACGACGAAGAACCCGGCGACCGTCCCGACGATGATAACGGGAACGGTGGCGGATCGTCCCGCCGCAAGGCAGATCCCAACATCGGCGACGAGCTGAAGCGGGGTCAGACCAAGCTCGTTCAAGTCATCAAAGAATCCATCGGGACCAAGGGACCGCGCGTCACCGCGCAGGTCTCGCTCGCCGGCCGCTTCCTCGTCTACATGCCGTTCGCGTCGAAGGTCGGGGTGTCGCGCAAGATCGAAGCGCGTGACCTCCGGGCCAAGTTGCGCGAGATGGTGTCGAAGCTCGTTCCCAAGGATGCCGGCGGGTGGATCATCCGCACTGTGGCCGACGACCTGACGGAGGCGAGCTGCAAGCGCGAGATCGACCACCTCTATGGCCTGTGGAAGAAGATCCAGCGCAAATCGCAGTCGGTACGCGCCCCGGCGCTGATCCAGCGCGAGACCAGCCTCACGCGCGGCATCGTGCGTGACCTGTTCAGCGACAAGATCGATTCGCTGCTCGTCGACTCGAAGCAGCTCTACAACGAGATCGAGCAATACCTGAAGCAGATCGATCCCGACCTTCTGTCGCGGGTCAAGTTCTATCAGGCCGAGACGCCGCTCTTCGACGAATACGACATCGAGGCGGAGATCCGGAATCTGTTCAAGCAGCGCGTCGACCTCCCGACTGGTGGTTATCTGATCATCCAGCCGACGGAGGCGCTCATCTCGATCGACGTCAACACGGGGCGCTACACCGGCAAGAAGGACCCCGAGAGCACGATCTTCAAGACGAACGTCGAGGCGGCCCGCGAGGTGGCGCGGCAGCTGCGGCTGCGCGACATCGGCGGCATCATCGTCGTCGACTTCATCGACATGGAAACCCGCGGCAACCGCGACAAGGTGCTGCACGAGCTGCGCACGCACCTGGGCCGCGACCGGGCGCGGACGAAGGCCTTTGCGGTATCGGAGCTGGGACTGATCGAGATGACGCGTCAGCGCGTGCGCCCGTCGCTGTGGCAGTCGATGACGGCCGACTGCCCGACGTGCACGGGGACGGGGCGTGTCTTTCGGCCCGAGGTGGTGGTGCGTCGCATGGAGCGGTCGCTCAAGCGCGCCGGCGCCGATCACAAGGAGCGTCAGCTCGCGGTGCGGTTGCACCCCGAAGTGGCGCTGTACCTCGTGGAGCAGGAGCCTAACTTCTTGCGTCAGTTGGAGAAGCAAACCGGGCTCGAGCTCGAGGTGCGCGACGACCCGATGATGCGGCTCGACGAGTTCCGGATGATGGCGAAGCCGGCGGGTCGCGACGTGACCGAGCTGTACGCGGTCGCTTGACCAAAGCCCCTGTCCTGATTAGAGTTCCGGCCCTATGTCCTACGCCATTTTCACCACCGGCGGCCAGCAGTTTCGCGCCGAAGAAGGCGTCACCATCAAGATCCCGCTGCTCGATGCCGAGCCGGGAAGCAAGGTGACGTTCGACCGGGTGCTGTTTACGTCCGACGGCAAAAACGTCGAGACCGGCAAGCCGACCATCAAGGGCGCGAAGGTCACTGCCGAAGTCGTGCGTCACGGCAAGGGGAAGAAGATTCGGATCTTCCGCTTCGCGCGCCGCACCGGCTATCGCCGCAAGGCGGGGCATCGCCAGGATTTCACCGAAGTCAAGATTGCCGACGTGAAGGTCGGCTGAGGCATGCATGGCTCATAAGAAGGGCGTAGGCTCCTCGCGCAACGGCCGCGACTCGAATCCGAAGTACCTGGGCGTCAAACGGTACGGCGGCGAGTTCGTGACGGCGGGCAGCATCATCGTGATTCAGCGCGGCACCAAGTTCCATCCCGGGACGAACGTGCGGCGCGCCTCGAACGACTCGCTCTTTTCCGTGGTGGATGGCGTGGTCAAGTTCGAACACAAAGACAAGAAGCGGCAAAAGGTCAGCGTGTATCCGGTGGCGGCGGCTAAGGACTAGGGCGGTAAGGGGCGGTAGGAGGCGGTAAGGGGCGGTAGGGGCGACAACCCGACCGCCTGTTTTTTTTGCTCCTACCCACATCAATTTGCTTACGCGCCGTGCAGCCGATCGACAATTGTTGGAGGATGATGCCTTACGAGCGTTTTGAGGCTTGGAAGGTCTGCGACGAACTGGCTCTCGAGGTGTATCGCGTCACGCGCTCGTTCCCGAAGGATGAACTGTATGGTCTGACTTCTCAGGCTCGACGTGCCGCCTTCTCCGCCCCCGTGAACATCGCCGAAGGTTCTGCGAAACCAGGGCCGGCGGAGTTCTGTCGGTTTCTCAATATCTCCATCGGATCCCTCTCCGAACTCGCGTATACCCTTCAGTTTTGCAAGAAGCTCGAGTTTCTGGACGACGCTGATTACGGGCGCATGGAGACCTTGCGTCGGCGGGCTGGCTTTCTGACATGGAGATTGTACGAGGCTGTAAAAAAGAGGAGGCGGTAGGGTTGATACCGCCCCCTACCGCCCCTTTACCGCCACTTACCGCCCTAGTATTTAGGCGGAAGTGTGCGATAGCGGTCGAGAAGCTCAGTCTGCCGGCTCCGCAACGAGATCTCCTTGCCGCGAATGAAGACGTGCTCCACGCCGGTCGAGAACTCGAACGGGTCGCCGGTCCACACCACCACGTTCGCGACCTTGCCGACGTCGAGCGAGCCGTACTGCCCCCCCACGCCGAACGCCTCGGCGGGCGCCAGCGTGACGGCGCGCAGGGCCTGGTCCCACGTCATGCCGTAGGCCACGGCGTTCCCAGCCTGCTGGCGCAGGTTGCGGGAGTTCTCCGTCTGGGTCTCCATCAGTGAAACCTTCACCCCGGCCTTCGCGAGCAGCGCTGCGTTCTCGTAGCGGACACCGAGCGCGTCAAAGCTCGGGATATTATCCATCGGCTGGACGACCACGGGCACGCCCGCCGCGGCGATCTTGTCAGCGATCTCCCAGCCCTCGGCGGCGCCCGCCAGAATCAGCCGCAGCTTGTACTCTCGCGCGATTCGCAGCGCCGTTTCGATGTCGCTGCGACGATTGGCGACCGCGAGCAGGGGTATCTGGCCGCGCAACACCGGCAGCAATGCCTCGAGGTCCGCGGCACTGGCCGCGAGCTGCTCGTTCTGGGCCCGCTGGTACGACGCGCCGCGGCGTGAGAACTCGAGCGCGTCGTTGAACACGCGACGCAGCCGCTGCGCGACGCCGGCGCGCGATCCACCCCCGGCGCTCTTCGACCCCTCGCTCAAGTCGGCGACCATCGCCACCGGTGACCTCGTGGCCACCATCGCTTCGATGGTCGTGCCGTCGAGATCGATCAGCACCGCCTGCCCCCAGATCAGATCGCCGTTCGGCACGGCGAGGGTCGTCGTGATCCCCTCGACGCGGTTGACGGGAATCAGCATCGACGCCGGGTTGATTCCTTCGGCGACATTGAAGGCGGCCGCGACTTCGTCGCCGCGCAGCGCGGATTCATTCGTGTTTTGCACCGCACTGATCTCGCGCAACCCCATCTGGCCCGCGCCGTCGATCAACCCGGGCGTGATCCACTTGCCGGACGCGTCGATGCGCGTCGCGCCCGCGGGAACCGCCACATTCGTGCCGACCGCGGCAATGCGGCCGTCGCGGATCAACACGGTCGCGTTTTCGATCTTGGGGCCAGACACGGGATAGACCGTGCCGCCCGTGATGGCGATGGTCTGTGCCAGCAGGAAGGCGATCATGGCTCCCGTCCGATCGTGAAGTCCATCTTGGGCTGGTGCGCCGGATCATTCCGGTCGTACACGAGCCAACCGTCGTTGTAGACCTGCATCGCGCGGGCGTACACCGTCAGCGGATCGCCCGACCACACGACGATGTCGGCCATCTTGCCGGGTTCAAGCGTGCCGATGATCGAGTCGAGGCCGAGCACCCACGCGGGGTTGGCGGTGAACCAGCGCAGCGCCTGGTCGCGTGTGACCTGGATCCCGGCACGGCGCCCGTGGTACATCGCTTTCGCGGCCTCCTGGTTCAGCCGCTGAATCCCGCTCGCATCATCGGAGTGAATCACCGGCCGGCCACCCGCCTGCTGGTTGAGGGCCGCGTTCTCGTAGATCCCATCCATCGCTTCTTCCTTGAAGCCCCACCAGTCGGCCCAGATCGACACCGCGACGCCTTCGCGCGCCAAGACGTCGGCGATCTTGTACGCCTCCACCGCGTGGTGGAACGAGCGGATCTTGAACCCGAACTCGTGCGCCAGATCGAGCATCTGCATCATCTCGTCGGCGCGATAGCAGTGGTTCTGCACGAAGATGTTGCCGCGCAGGACCTCGGCCAGCGATTCGAGCTTCAGGTCGCGCTGCGGCGGGTCGCCCTGATGATCGGCGTTCCACTTGTCCCAGCGCCGCCGGTACTGCTCCGCCTGGATGAACGCCGCGCGATACCCGGCCATGTTGCCCATCCGCGTGGACGGACCGCGGTTCTGGTACACGCGTTTGGGATTCTCGCCACAGGCCATCTTCAGCCCGTAATGCGCGCCGGGGAATTTCATCTCCTGCACCGAACGCGCGGGGATGAGCTTCAAGATGGCGCTGCGCCCGCCGATCAGGTTCGCCGAGCCGGGAAGCGCCTGGATCGTCGTGACGCCGCCGGCGATCGCCAGCGGGATCTGCGGATCTTGCGGCCACACCGAGTGCTCGGCCCACACTTCCGCCGTCACGGGGTTGGTGGCCTCGTTGCCGTCCGACTCGGCGAACGTGCCCGGCGCCGCGTACACGCCGATGTGGGAGTGCGTATCGATGACGCCCGGCGTCACCCATTTGCCGGTCCCGTCGACGACCACCGCGTCGGCTGGGGCATCGACGTTTGTGCCCACCGACACGATGCGGCCGTCGCGAAAGACGATCGACCCGCCCTGGATCTCCTGACCCGTCGCCGTCATGATCGTCGCGTTGCGGATCACCACGGGCGGATTCGGATGCCGTTTGTAGGTCGAGGGGTACTGCGGCCGGTCGACGCTCGTCGAATCGCCCGCTGCGCCCTTGGCCGCCGTCTGCGCCGGAGCGGGGGACGATTGGGCAGCCCCGGCTTGGCCCGCCCGAGCCGACGCGCACCCCACCGTGAGGGCCACGAGGAGCAGCGCCGCTGACACCTGTCGCATACCGTCTCCTCCTACTTCACGAGTTGGAACACGAGCGGAGCCCCGACCGGCGCGACTCTGAGCAACCGGCGCGGTGCGTCCACGCTGACGTGCATCACGACGGGGAGCTGCATCCCCGAGATCTCGAGCTTGTACGCCGAGAACGTGCCGGCGGGGACGGTGACATTCTCGACACCCGTCACCTTGATGGTCGCGACTTTGGTCACGCCCTCACCCGACGAGAACACGTTGAGACTGAAACTCTTGCCCTCCGCGAGGGGCAGGGCGGCGACGAGTAGACCGATCGCGTTGTCGTCGATGGCACCGGCCGGAATGGTGGTATCGACCGCGACGGTCTTCGGCGTGCCACCTGCCTGCGGCACAATCGCGCTGCCCTTGACGCGCCCGTTGGCGTAGACGAGGTGAATCTCGGCTTGCTGGCCCTGGATCGTCCCCGTCTGATCGGTGCGCCGCATCCCGAAATCGGCCGCAGACAGCACCACGGTGGTGCGCTGCGCGACCATGGGCCCGAGCGTCGTCGCCTCGGTGAACACGATCGAGTCCCCGGATGTCTGAACCGTCGTGACCTGCGAGCCGAACGGGTTCCCCTGCACGAGCGCCTGGAAGCTGTCGCTCCGGGCCACGATCTGGCTGTGATCGAAGGCCACGGGCCCGCCCGTGGGATTCAGATCGGCGGGAGCCATCGGATTGCCGTCGATGTCGACGAGACGGACGGGCGCGATCGCTTTGAGCTTGTCGTAGATCTCTTTCGCGTCACCCACGACCACGATCGTCAGTGCGTCGCGCCGGAAAATGCGGCGCGCGGCGGCCCGGGCCCGAGCGGCCCCGACGCCATCCAGGCGCTGACGGTAGAGGCGCAGGTAATCAGGGGCGAGGCCGAGCAGGCGGGCCGTCGTCACCGAACGGGCGATCTGGCGCGGCGTCTCGATGGTGAGCGGGAACGAGCCGACGAGGAACCCCTTCGCCGCCGCGAGCTCCGTATCGGGAATCAGTTCGCTCCGCATGCGCTCGATCTGGTCGAGCATTTCCCCGAGGGCGCTGTCGGTGACGGCCGTGCGCCCCTCGAAGGTCGCTTCCCAGTGACCCATGCCGCGATTGCGGTCGAGACTCGCGTACGACCCGTACGTCCAGCTTTTCTGCTCGCGCAGAATCAGGAAGAGCCGCGCGTCGGCGCCGCCGCCGAGCACCTGCGTCGCGATGCGCGACGCGTAGTACCCGGTGTCGGTGGGCAGGAAGGTGGTATTCCCCATCACGATGTTCGACTGCACCGACCCTGGCCGATGGACCAGCACGATGTCGGTGCCGCGCTTCACGGGAACCGCCGGCGCCAGCGGCGTGGGGGGAGGCGTGCCGCGCCACGTGCCGAAGGTCTTCACAGCGAGGGCCCGCGCGCGCGCCAGCGTCATGTCACCGGCGACGACGAGCAGCGCCCCGGCGGGCCGCAGCCGGCGGCCGGCGAAGCTCACCACGTCGTCGCGCGTGATCGCCTTGTACGATGCCGGAGACGCACTGCGCCCGTAGGGATTCCGTCCGTAGATCTCCTTGGCAAAGACTCGCGCCGCCACGTTCTCGGGCTGCGACAGCTCGACCTCGAGCGCCGACAGATAGCGGGTGCGGGCGAGCTCGAGCTCCTCGGCGGGGAAGGTCGCGTGGCGGGTGACATCGCCGAGCAGCTCGAACGCCAGGTCGGCGTGATCGGTCAGCACATCGGTGGCAACGGTGAAGAAGTCTTCGCCCCCGCTGGCGCCGAGGCTGCCGCCGACGCCTTCGATGGTTGCGGCGATCTGTTCGGCGGTGCGGGTGGGCGTGCCCTTGGTGACCAGCTCGGCGACGATGGCCGCGAGGCCTTCCTTGCCCGCCGGGTCGTACGCGGTCCCGGCGCGGAAGCTCAGCGTCACCGAGACCGAAGGCTGCTCGTGGTTCTCGATCAGCAGCAGGGTCATGCCGTTCGGCAGCGCGGCTTCCTGGAACGGCGGGAACTGCGCCGCGCGCAGCGGCGCCGGGGCCGGCGGCCGGGTCGGGAAGGGCGTTTGAGCGGCGAGGGTGCTCGCCGCCAGCAGGGTCAGCGTCAGCGCCGCTTTCATTGTCCACCCCCGGACGCAGGCGTTGGTCCTGCCCGTACGATCACGAGCAGAAGGTTTGCGGGATCGAGATACCTGTTCGCCACCCGTTTCAGGTCGTCCGACGTCACCGCCAGGATACGGGCCAGGTCGGTATTGATGTCGTCGAGCGAGTCATGAAACAGCAGATAGTGGTGCAGCTCCTCGGCTTTGCCGAGCGTCGTCTCGCGGTTGTCGATGAACCCGGCGCGCAGGATGTTCTTGGCCTTCTCGAGCTCCTCCGCCGTGACGCCGTTGGCGCGGATGCTGTCGAGCTGTTGGCCGATGAGACTGTCCAGGTGATCGACGCTGATGCCCTGGTTCACGATGCCGAAGGCGACCCAGACGCCCGGACCGTTGCGCGAGCCGCCGGGGCTCACGAACGTGCCGGTGCCGAGAGCCGCTTTTTCGCGCCGCACGATGGCGACGTTGAGGCGCGAGCTCTCGCCCGAGCCCAGGATCAAGTTGAGCAGCTCCAGGGCCGGCGTGTCGGCGTTGCGATGCTCGGGGACCCGATAGAACCGCAGGGCCGCGTCGAGGTTCGCCTGGGCGTCGCGGACTTCGCGCCGCCGCGCGCCTCCGCCAACCTTCCAGTCACAGCGCACCGCTTCAGGCGCGGGGTGCGACGGGATGCCCGCGAAGTAGGAGTTGACGAGGCGGCGCAGCTCCGCGGAGCTGAAGTCGCCGACGACGACGAGCGTCGCGTTGTTCGGCGCGTAGTAGGTGTCGAAGAACGCCTGCACGTCGGGAAGCTTCGCGGCGTTCAGGTCGTCCATCGAGCCGATGACGGTGTGCGCGTAGGCGAAGCAGCCCGTGCTGTCGTACGGCCAGGCGAGGCCATCGGTGAACGCCGCCGCGTACGGCCGGTTATCGACGCCGAGGCGCCGCTCTTCCTTTACTGTCTCACGCTGGTTCTCGAAGTTCTCCTGCGTGATCGCGAGCGAGCGCATCCGATCGGCCTCGAGCCACAGCGCCAGGTTCAAGCGGTTCGAGGGAATCGTCTCGAAATAGTTGGTGCGGTCTTCTTGGGTGCTGCCGTTGAGCGTGCCACCGGCGCGCTGCACCAGCTGGAAGTGTTCAGCCTTCTTCACGTTCGCCGAGCCCTGGAACATCATGTGCTCGAACAAGTGCGCGAAGCCGGAGCGCCCCGCACGCTCGTTTCGAGACCCGACGCTGTACCATACGTCCACCGAGACGACCGGCGTCGAGTGGTCTTCCGAGAAGATCACGCGCAGCCCGTTCGGCAGCGTGAACTGCTCGTAGACGATGCGGCCCGCATCGGCCGACGGGGGGGGAGACGGCTGCTGCGCCGCGAGACCCGCGGGCAGCAAGGCAAGGAGCAGCAGGAGGCGCATCAGGAACTCCATGTCAATGTGGTACCAGCTCAAACCGAAAGGCGCCGTCGAGCGATTCCCCTTTCACCACGCGACGCGGCGCCGTGCGCGTCACGTACAGACGCACCACGGCGCTGCGCAGCGGGATCGTTTCGAACGTGCCGGCGGGAACCGTGATCGTCGCCGGCGCCTCGGCGACGAGAGAGAGGGTCGTGAGGGTGTCGCCGAATTCGCTGTACGCACGCCCGTTCACGACGTCGCCGGGCTCCGCTACCACCGCCGCGGCAGCGAGCAGCGCGTAGTCCGACCACACGGCGCCGGCGGGCAGCGTCGTCCGCACCGGGTGCGTCGCGACGCGCCCATCGCGCAACCCCACGCGCCTCGTGCCTTCGACACGTCCCTGCCGCACGGTGAGGTCGTGCTCCACGAGCACGGTGTCGGACTGCGGGTTGAAGACAGCGATCCGATGAAACGTCGATACCGGCGCGCCGGTGGTCCGGTTCATCACGACGCGCAGGCTCTCGGCGTCGGCGGGGCGCAGCTCGGAGGTCGCCGTGAAGATCAACTGGGCGCCCTGAATCTCGTACTGCCACACCGCCTGACCCCGTTCCTCCCCGTTCAAGTAGAACACGAAGGAGTCGCGCGCGGCGGTCAGCGCGGTGAGGTCGAAGCGAAGCGGCTTCGCGGTCTGGAGCGACGAACTACCGAGCAGGAAACAGAGCCAGGGCATTGGTCTCGAGGATGGCCTTCCGGTGCGCGTCGCTGAGCGGGAGTGCCAGGAACTGGTCAATGTTCTGCCGCAGATCCTTGACGCCGGGGCTGGGCCAGTCGGTGCCCCA
>DASYRD010000085.1:0-2233 GCA_036004745.1 Gemmatimonadales bacterium
GGTGCCCATCCTGTACGCGCTCACGTATCCCGAGCGCCGGCCGATGCCGAGCGCCCGCCTCGACCTCACGCGGACGGGCGGGCTCACGTTCTTCGCGCCCGATCCCGAGAAGTTTCCGTGCCTGCGTCTCGCGCGGGCCACACTGGAGGCCGGTGGCATCGCGCCGGTCGTTCTCAACGCCGCCAACGAGATCGCGGTCGCGGCGTTTCTCGACAAGCGCATCCGATTCACGGCCATCGCGGAGCTCATCGAGCGCGCGCTCGCGGCCGTGCCGGGAGCATCGCTCACATCGATCGAGCAGTGCGTCGCCGTCGACGCCGAAGCGCGCCGCTGCGCGAAGGCCCTCGTCGACGCAGGTGTTGGAAGGCGGTAATCATCGTGACCACGGTCGTATCCTTCGTCATCGTCATCGGGATCCTGATCCTGATCCACGAGCTCGGCCACTTCCTCGTCGCGCGATGGGTCGGCGTGGGCGTGGAGCGTTTCTCCATCGGCTTCGGACCCGTGCTGCTCCGTTGGCGTGGCAAGGACACGGAGTATTGCCTCTCCGCGATTCCGATGGGCGGGTACGTGAAGATGCTCGGCGAGGAGAATCCCCTCGAGGGCGGCGGCAGTTTGCCGTACGACCCGAAGAAAGCGTTCGCGCTGAAGCCGCTGTGGGCGCGCTTCCTCATCGTCTTTGCGGGCCCGGCCATGAACTTCGTGCTGGCGGCGCTGATCGTCGCGGTCGTGCTGGCGACAGCCGGCCGACCGGTGTGGGCGCCCGCGGTCGGAGGCGTCACGGAAAGCGGCCCGGCGGAGGCGGCCGGACTGCGCTCGGGCGATGTCATCACGGCCATCAACGGCCGACCGGTGTCCTACTGGGAGGATGTGGATCGCGCGGTCGCGGCGTCGGAAGGTCGTCCGCTTCAGCTCACCGTCAAGCGCGGCAACACCACGCAAGTCATCACGGTGACGCCAAAGCGCACGACGGTGCAGGATCCGATCCTCAGGGAGACGAAGACCGCGTGGGACATCGGCGCGGGCCCGCAGAGCGTGCCGCAAATCAGCTCGGTGGCGGCAGGCTCGCCGGCCGAGGCGGCCGGTCTCCATCCGGGCGACGTCGTCATCTCGATCGGGGGGAAGCGCGTCTACACCGCGGAAGATCTCGTCCAGGCGATTCGCGCGAGCCCGCGCCAGACGCTGCCCGTCGAGATCGAGCGTGACGGACGTCGACTCACGGTGAACGTGACGCCCAAGGCGGAGGAGGAGAAGACCCCGAGCGGCGAGACGGTTCAGATCGGGCGTATTCAGGCCGCGATCGGCAGCAAGGCGGTCGCGTTCGTCCCGTACAACCCGGTGCAGGCACTCTGGCACGGTGCCTTGTGGACGAAAGACATGACGGTCGTCACGATCAAGGGCTTCGGGAAGCTGGTGGTCGGCACCATCGACCGCTCGAACATCGGCGGGCCGATCCAGATCGCGTCGATGGCCGGACAGCAAGCGAAGGAGGGACTAGGGCCCCTGGCGATGTTTACCGCCATCATCAGCGTCAATCTGGCCGTCCTGAACCTGCTGCCGGTGCCGATGCTGGATGGTGGTCACCTTCTGTTCTTCGTGCTGGAAGCCGCGCTCGGCCGGCCGCTGTCGCTGCGCAAGCGCGAGACGGCGCAGCAGCTCGGCTTCGTCCTGCTGATGCTGCTCATGGTCTACGCGCTCTACAACGACCTCGTACGGATCGACGCCTTCAAGTTCCTCAGATAGGGATGACATGATCACACGACGCAAGAGCCGGCAGCTCCAGATCGGCACCGTGAAGATCGGAGGCGACGCGCCCATCACCGTGCAGTCGATGACGAAGACGGACACGCGCGACGTGCAGGCGACGCTGCTCGAGATCTGGTCGCTCGAAGCCGCCGGCTGCGACATCGTGCGCTGCGCCGTCCCCGTGCGCGAGGCGGCAGAGAAGCTGGGGGAGATCAAGCGGCAGATCCGCATCCCCCTCGTCGCCGACATCCACTTCAACTACAAGCTCGCCCTCATCGCGCTCGAGCAGGGCGTGGACGGCCTGCGGCTCAATCCCGGCAACATCGGCGGCAAGCCGTTCGTCATGGAAGTGGTCAACCTCGCCAAGGCGCGGAAGATCCCCATCCGGATCGGCGTCAACGCAGGCTCGCTCGAGAAGGATCTCCTCGCGAAGTACAACGGTCCCACGGCGCAGGGGATGGTGGAGTCGGCGCTGCGCCACATCCAC
>DASYRD010000086.1:0-46388 GCA_036004745.1 Gemmatimonadales bacterium
TGCGGGCTCCCCCAGCCGATGTGCGTGCGGATGACGATGAGGGAGGGCTTGTCGGTGACGCGCTTGGCGGCCAGGATGGCCTTGTCGAGCGCATCGAGGTCGTTGCCGTCGGTCACGTGCTGGGTGTGCCAGCCGTAGGCCTCGAACCGCTTAGCCGTGTCGTCCGAGAAGGCGAGCGCAGTGTCGCCGTCGATCGTGATGTGGTTGTCGTCGTAGAGGCCGATGAGCTTGCCGAGCTTCAGGTGTCCCGCCAACGAGCACGCCTCGTGCGAAATCCCTTCCATCAGGTCGCCGTCCGACGCGAGGAAGTAGGTGTAGTGGTCGACGATCTCGTGTCCGGGCCGGTTGAACTGCGCCGCGAGCTGCGCCTCGGCGATCGCCATACCGACCGCATTGCCGGTGCCCTGGCCGAGGGGGCCGGTGGTGGCTTCGACGCCGGGAGTCACGCCATGCTCGGAGTGCCCGGGAGTGCGCGTGCCCCATTGCCGGAACTGTTTGATCTCGGCGAGCGTCAGATCGTAGCCGCTCAAGTACAGCGCGCTGTAGAGCAGCATGCACGCGTGTCCACACGAGAGCACGAAGCGGTCGCGGTCGACCCAATAGGGATTCGCCGGGTTGTAGCGCATGTGCCGCTGCCACAGCACGTAAGCGAGGGGCGCCAGCGCCATCGCCGTCCCGGGGTGGCCCGACTCCGCTTGCTGCACCGCATCCATCGCGAGCGTGCGGACGGTGTTGATGCAAAGCTGATCGAGAGTGGGGTCGGGCATCGGAGCCGATAATCTAACACCCAGGCTGAAGCCTGGGCTCGGCGGTCACTCTTCAGAGTGGGACACACCGATTGCCCGAACCTCTGGCGGCGTCTAGTTTGCGTGGGCCTATGGTGCCATTCCTGCTCGCAGCGTTTCTCCAGGCAGCCGCGATGATCCCCGCCGATTCCGGTGAGGGCCATCTCGCCAACATTCGCCAGCTCACGTTCGGCGGTCAGAATGCCGAAGCGTATTTCTCCCGTTCGGGCCGTCAGCTGATCTTTCAGCGCCAGGAAGCCGATACCGGTTGCGACAAGCAGTACGTGATCAACGTCGACGGGACGGGCCTGCATCGCGTCTCGAGTCCCGACGGCCGCACGACCTGCGGCTATTTCTACGACCGCGACCGCCGGATCTTCTACGCCAGCACCGTCCATCTGGGCCCCGCCTGCCCGCCGCGTCCCGACTACTCGCTCGGCTACGTTTGGGCCCTGTACGACTACGACATCTACGTCGCCGACTCGAGCGGCCGCGGCGCGCGCCGCCTCACGACGAATCCCGGGTACGACGCCGAGGGGACGCTGTCTCCCGACGGGAAGACGATCGTGTTCACGTCGCTGCGCGACGGCGACCTCGACATCTACACGATGCGGGTCGACGGCACGCGGCTGCGTCGCCTGACGCACACCCTCGGGTACGATGGTGGTCCCTTCTTCTCCCCCGACGGCAAGCACATCGTCTACCGCGCCTGGCACCCGACGACCGCACAAGACTCCGCTGACTACGTCGGCCTCATCCAGAAGAACCTCGTGCGGCCGACGCGCATGGAGATCTGGATGATGGACACCGACGGGCGCCATCAACGCCAGGTGACGAACATCGGGGGAGCGAACTTCGCGCCGTACTTCCATCCCGATGGCCGGCGCATCATCTTCGCGTCGAATCACAAGAACCCACGCTCGCGGAACTTCGATCTCTATCTCGTCGATCTCGACGGGACCGGCCTCGAGCAGGTCACCACCGACGTCGACTTCGACGCCTTCCCGATGTTCTCACCCGACGGGCGGCGACTCGTGTGGGCGTCGAACCGTCACGGCAAGGTCCAGGGCGAAACCAACATCTTCATCGCGGATTGGGTCGAGCGCCCGTGACGGCTCCTCCAGCCAAGAAATCGTTCAAGGAAGAGGCGATCAGCTGGGCGAAGGCCATTGGCGTCGCGTTTGTCTTCTGGTTGTTCCTAAGGGGCTACCTGGTCGAGGCGTTCCGCATTCCCTCAGGCAGTATGGAAAACACGCTGCTCGTCGGCGACTTCCTGTTCGTCAACAAGGTGGCGTTCGGCGGCGAGATGGAGATCCCGTTCACCGGAATCCATTTCATCCGGCTTCCGGGGTATGGCACGCCGCAGCGTGGCGAAGTCGTGGTGTTTAGATCGGTGGAGGACTCGACGCCGAACCTGAACATCGTGAAGCGGCTGATGGGGGTCCCGGGGGACACGCTGCAGATGGTGCACGACACGGTGATCCGAAATGGGCAGCGGCTCGACGAGCCTTACGCCCTGCACACCGAGATGAATCCGGCACCGGAAGAGGCGTTCCGTCTCCGCGAGATTCGGGCGCGGCAGCTCCCGTACTACGTCGGCCGAGACACCGCCCGCTACCATCCCACGACGCACGATTGGGGTCCGATCGTCGTGCCGCCGGACCACTACTTCATGATGGGCGATAATCGCGACGAGTCCTACGACAGTCGCTACTGGGGTTTCCTGCCGCGCGCACACATCCGCGGGCGGCCGCTTTTCATCTACATGAGCGTCGCCCGGGATCCGTTTCGCATTCGCTGGAATCGGTTGTTCCGCCACCCCCACTAGGTCGGCGGCTTCAGGATCACGTCGATCCCCATATGCAGTGTCTTCCAGCGTCGCATCCCGACGCCCATGCCGAGCGCCCACTCGGGCAGGTGGAACTCACTCGTGAGCGAGGCGGCCGGGATCGAGAACTGCGCCCGGACCCTGAGGCCCGCCGTTTCCTCCCAGGCGAGGACCGGCGCGCGAATCGCCTTGGTATTGTCGTGGACCGTGAGGGTGCCCACTGCCGTCGCTCGCGTGGTATCGCCTCGCTGCACGTCGACCAGGCTGTCGATCGTGAACGTGATCTCCGGGTAGCGCCCCGTCTCGAGCACCGCGCGCCGAGCGTACTTGTCGCGCATCTCGAGACCTGTGAAGAGCGAGTCGGCGATCAGCGTGACGGTGCCTTTGACGCCGCGCAGCGCGGTGGCGTCGGTCGCCGTGATCTCACCCCGGACGGCATCACGGCACAGGGGGCGGACGCGGAACCGTGGGAACAACGGGATGCGTGAGTCGCTCCGCCCCGCGGCGATGGTCTTAGGGCGCCAGCTGTAGTCGGTGTACTGGCCGGGGTCCCGTCCCTCGCCGGGCTGCCAGGAGGGGTCGGCGGGGCAGGTGGTAGCCCACAGGTGTTCGTAGTGGGGGTCCATCTGCCACCAGGCGAGGCTCGTCTTGCGTTCGATTACCCATCGGGTCGGGTCAGTCTGCGCGGCGAGGGGAGCCGCGGCGAGCAGGAGCAGCGCTGACAGGCACCTAGGATACATGTAGGCCTCCGCTGTCTTGACAGGCTGACACACAAAGTAAATCCTATTTGTTACAGAGTTGTGCGGTACGTTTCATTCTTCACCATGGAGGGCATGCGCATGTTGCGGGGGCTGCTCGTGGCGGGGCTGCTGGTGACAGGGGCGGGGCTGGCCACGGCGCAGGAGGCCCCCCTGCAGGTGGACGCCGCCGCGGCCAAGCGCGGGCAGTCGTTGTTCCAGAACCGGGGCTGTGTCGGATGCCATTCGATCGGCAAGGGGAAGCGCTCGGGCCCCGACCTCGCGGGGGTGACGCAGCGCCGCAGTCTGGAGTGGCTGCGCCGCTGGATCAAGAATCCGACGCCGATGTTCGACACCGACTCGACCGCCAAAGCCCTCCTCGCAGAATTCAATAACACGCGGATGCCAAACCTCAGACTCAAGGATGATGAAGTAGACGCTCTCCTGCAATACATCCAGCAGGAGAGTGATAAAGCTGGAGCTGCGCATTAGGGAATCCACGGAGTCGACAAAAGGAGGCCACACGATGCGTCGCTGGATGGTAGCACTCGGACTCGTGGCACTAGGGGCCCTGGCACTCGCGCCTCGGAAAGCCGAAGCCGTGCCGTCGTTTGTACGGCAGACCGGCATGACGTGCGCGCAGTGTCACGTGATGTTCGGCGCCCCCGTGCCCAACTTCACGTTCACCGGCAAGAAATTCCGGATGAACGGGTATCGCGTTCCGTTCGTCACCGAGCGGATCGAGGCGGGCCAGGAAGGGGCCCTCGGTGGGAAGCGACTCAACATATCGCTCTTCCCCTACATCTCCCTCCGGTATCAGAGCGTGTTCGCCGCGCAGACAAAAGCTCCTGGTGCGGCGGCCGCCGGTCCGATCACGTCCAACCCAACGTCACGCCTCGCCATCTTCACGGGCGGCCCGGTGGGTGACTACTTCGGACTGTGGACCGAGATGTATCTGACGCCGGACGGCAGTGCCACAGGTGAATGGACCTTTGGCCTGTTCTCGTTCGACGAGTACGACCTGCGCTACACCAGAATGAAGAACAACAACGTGTTCGGGCTGGCGTTCAACAACCAGGGTATCGCCGAAGTCTCGGGCTTTGGTCCCTGGTCGCCGGGCGGCTCGCAGTTGAACCGCGGCGGCGTGAACGGTTGGTCGCACCCCAATCGCGGCAACTTCCTCGCCTACGCGTGGCTGAACGACAAGCTGCTCATCACCGGCGGCGCCAGCCCCGGGGAGAACAATCTCGACTGGAAGAAGCTCAGCTATCTGGGGCAGGTGGCCTACGCGATCTACAACTCGGACGCGAAAGAGGCGTGGCTCAACGTGATGTTCAAGGCGGGCAATGACGGCATTCCCATCGCCACGAACACCGCGCCGGCCGCGACTCGCACGTGGAACTACACCGCCGGGGTGATTGGCGTACCGACGTTCGTGAATGCCGCGGGCGTTCCCCAGTTCTCGGATTACTCCCGCCTGACGGCGGAAGCCCGTTACGCGTTCATCGACCACGGCCCGCACAGTATGGAAGTCGGTGCGTCGTTCAACACCAACACTGAGAATTACCTGACGGGCGACAAGCTGAAGCAGAGCAGCGTGTTCGGTCGCGTGCGGTACGTCAACAACCGCACGTACGGCGTTGACCTCACCGTTGGGAAACAGGTCACGTACACGTACAACGGTACGGACATCCCGAACAAGATGAGCTACAACTCGTACTTCACGTTCCAGCCTGCGATGAACATGATCATCGCGTTGTCGTACGGGAACAGCCAACAGTTGACGGTCGGCGCTCCGGCAGTCACGGGTTGGAACTGGGCAATGAACATCGACTACCTGTTCTAGGGAGTCGGTGCCGCTTTGTGCTAGCGCCCCGTGCGGATCTCGCACGGGGCGCTAGATTTTCGTACCACCTCTTTCGACGCATTCTCCGACACGGGGATTTATGACCATCCGCTGGACGTTCGCCGTCGTCATTGTCGCAGTCGCGGTGGCCTGTGCCGGCCCCTACGGCAAGATGAACGAGATCGTCAGCGCGACGGTGCCGGGAGACAGCTTCCGCACGCTGGTGGTGATCTCCGGCGACGACGATCAGTCGTCGCTGCAGCTCACGGCTCGAGTGCGCCAGCAGTTGAACGACGCGGGGATCTCGGCGCAGAAACGCAGCGGGCTGTGGTCTGTCGAGCGCGAAGCCCTCACGGACATCTGCCCGCTCGGGCAGACCACCGATGTGGACGGACTCCTGTTTGTCAGTTGGAACGAGCTCGACCTGTACGACTGTCGCACCCACAAACCCGCGTATCAGGTGCGCGGGGGCATGCAGGGGACCGATTTGATGTTGAAGCGGTTTCTGCGCTACCTACGGCCGAAAGGGTAGCAGCAGGGAGCTGGGGTTGGAGGGGTCTTCGCCACCCATCGGGCCTCCGCCCGGGCCGGAGCTCGCCAGCATCGCGATGAGACCGGCGCCCACGAACACGAGACCAGCCACCAGGACCGTCGTACGGCGCGGAGCCGGTTGGCGGACTCCCATCCAGCGCACTTGAGGGAGGAGCATCTCCTGGTAGCGCCCGCCGACAAATCCCACCAACGTGTCGCCGAGGAGCCGCGGCGCCTCGAGCATCAGGGTCGAGTTGTCAGCTTGAGTCACCCAGATGCGGGTGGGCTGCGCCGTCGGGATGAACTGCTGCGGCGCGGCAACCGGTCGGAGCGTCGAGCACGCGGTCAGGAGTACGCTCAGCACCGCGCACAGTCTTTGCCTGAGGAGCGGGGCCATAACTAACGTCTATACTGGGCTACTGGCCCTCGTCTGCGCAAGCGCCCAGCAGCCCGACACCGGCCGGGTCGATACTCTCGCCCCCGTGTCGGTCACCGTGACGCGCACGGCGTTGCCACTCGCGCGGCTCCCGTTCGCCGTTGCAGTCGTGAACAAGCGCGATTTCGCCGCGCGGCCCACCTGGGGGCTCGACGAAGCGCTCGCGGCCGTGCCCGGTGTCCTCGCCGCCAACCGTTACAACTTCTCGCTCGATCAGCGCCTGTCGATCCGCGGTTTCGGGGCGCGCTCCGCCTTCGCGGTGCGGGGCATCAAGATCATGCTCGACGGGATCCCGCAGACACTTCCCGACGGTCAGGGGCAGCTGACGCACGTCGAGCTGGGCGCCGCCGATCGTATCGAAGTGCTGCGCGGTTCGGCTTCGGCGCTGTACGGCAACGCGAGCGGCGGCGTCATCAGCATCTGGACCGATGCGCACGTCCCCGAACGGTCGACCGGTGAAGTCCGGGTCGTCGCCGGCACATTCGATCGCGGGCTCGATCGGACGTGGACCAAGTGGCAAGGGACCGGACGCTTTCGCGTGGGCCCGAGAGGCGGGGCCACGCTGAGTCTCTCGCGACTCTCCTACGAAGGAGAACGCGATCACAGCGCCGCGGACTTTCGCGCGCTGAGCGGACGGCTGCGCCTGCCCCTCGGCGCCGTCTGGTCGCTCACCGCGCTCGCCGACATCGGGGACCAACCCCGCGCGGACAACCCCGGCGCGTTGAACCTCACCGAGCTGGGAAGGAACCGCGACACGGTGCCGCCGCTGAACGTGGCGACACACGCGGGGAAGAACGTCCTCCAGGGACAAGGCGGCGTGACGCTGCGCGGGACGCTCGCCTCGGGAGATGAGGCGACGGTGACGCTGTTCGGGCTCGCGCGCGACCTCGAGAACCCGCAGACCTTCGCGTACATCCGGCTGAATCGCACCGCCTACGGCACGCGAGCGGTGTTCTCGCGCCGCGGCGGTCGCGTCACGGCCGGGCTCGACGTCCAACGGCAGCGCGACGATCGCACCAACGTCGGGAATGCTGCAGGTAGGCCCGACACTGTGCGCTCACTCGATCAGCTCGAACGCGTCACCGAGATCGGCCCATTCCTGCAAACGGTCGTGGACATCACACCCCGCGCCACCCTCACCGCCGGGGTGCGCTATGACCGCGTGAGTTTCGGCGTGTCGGATCGCCTGGTCGGCGATTCGACTTCGGACGTGAAATACCGCAACGATTCCGGGGACCGGGTGATGGCGGCGTTCTCCGGCTCCCTTGGCGCCACGCTGCAGGCGAGTGAGGCGGTAACTGTGTATGCCAGCACCGGCTCGTCGTTCGAAACGCCCACGACCACGGAGCTGGCGAATCGGCCTGACACCGCGGGGGGGTTCAACCGAAACCTGTCGCCGCAGCGGGCGTGGACCTACGAGGTCGGTGCTCGAGGGTCGGAATGGGAGGTCGCGCTCTACCAGGCCGATGTGCGGGATGCGCTCGTGAGCTTCGAGATTCCCGCTTCGCCGGGGCGCCGCTTCTTCCGGAACGCCGGGAGCGCGCGCTACCGGGGCGTCGAGTTGTCGGTCGGCACGCCGATCGTCCCTGGGCTCGAGAGCCGAGTGACCTGGACCTATTCCGACTTGCGCTATCGCCGGTACGCGTTCACCGCTGGAGGGACCACGCACGTGCTCGACGGGCGCCGTCTCCCCGGGATCCCGCAGCAGGCCCTGCGCCTCGCGTTGCGGGCGCACCCCGCCGCATTCCGGGGCGTCTGGGGTGAGATCGAAACCCAATACACGTCACGCTACGCGGTGGATGACACACTGAGCCGCCAGACATCGTCGTGGTGGGTGACGAACCTGCGAGCTGGATGGGAAGGCCGACGCGTGGCGCCCTTCATCGCGTTTCAGAATGTGTTCAATCGCAAGTACGTGGCGTCTGTCGTGGTGAATGCGGCGGCGGGCCGTTACTACGAGCCGGCGCCCGGGCGGAATCTCTACGTGGGAGTACGCGCTACTTATAGCGGTAGGTGATTCTTCCCCTCGTCAGGTCGTAGGGCGACAGGTCCACGGCCACGCGATCGCCCTGGAGGATGCGGATGTAATTCTTGCGCATCTTGCCACTCACGTAGGCGAGCACGTCGTGCCCGTTCTCCAGCTTGACTCGGAAGGTCGTGTTGGGCAGCACCTCGGTTACCGTGCCCATCATTTGAATCGCATCACCAGCCACGCTTGGTCCTGACCTCCTTTCGGTTCTAGACTTCCCCCGGTTCTTCCCGCGGGTCCATGGTCGCGTCGCGCGGAGGCTCGAGGCCTCGGGCGATGTAGGAAGCGGACCGGCCGCACGTCGCGCATATCAGGCTGATGCGCTCCGCCCGCGGCTCCTCGGCGGGGGGCAAGGGCCGGCGGCGGGGCACCCGATGGATCGTCCGGGTACCGCACGAGGGGCACACCAACGGCAGGTGGTCCCGGTCGGCCGCTATGAGCGCCAGTGCTTCCGGCGCCCGAAACTCCTTGATGCCCCTTCGACCCACAGATTCGCCTCCAACGGGGGAATCTAGCCCTTTTCTTGACGCCCTCGCAGGGGGGGTGTAGCTTGGCGCGACCTTCAACCTCGGAGCGGCCGTTTCCGTGCCAGCCGAGCTCGGTGGATCGCAGATCTCCTCGCTACTCGAGACGCTTCCCGGCATTGCCAGCGTGCTGCGCAGTCCGGTGGCCGACGCATTGATCAAAGCGATCCGCGGCGCCATGGGATTGGGTGAGTTTGGCCAGGAAGACGCCGAAGAATTGATCCGGTACGCGGTCCGGCGGGGCCTCATCGGCGCCGACGAGGGCGACCGAGTCCTCGGCGAGGTACAGGACGCGGTGGGGAAGCGCAAGCCGAAGCCGGGCGGGAAGAAAGCAGCCGCGAAGAAGCCGGCGAAGAAAAAAGCCCGCCGCTAGATCCGGAAGCCCCGCACTAATCCGCGCAGTTTCTCGGCCGCCTGAAGCAGATCGCCCGCGGACGCCGCCATTTCCTGCGTCGAGGCGCCCTGCTCTTCGGTGGCCGCGGTCACCTGCTCCGCGCTCGACGCGTGCGACACCGCGCGCGCGACGACCTGCTGGGCGCGCAAGCCGAGCTGCTCCGTAACGCTGCGGTTGTCGTGCGCCGCGCCCGTCACGCGCGCGGCGGCCTGCTCGACCTGCTCGACCGCCGCGACGATCTCCGCCAACCCGCGCGCCGCGCCCTCGGCCACCGATTCGATGCCGCGCACTTTCGCCTGGCCCACGGACATCGTCGCCGTGACTTCCTCGACCTGCTCGCGGATCACCGCCGTCGTGCGCGCCACATCTTCGGCGGCGCGGGCCGACTCGTCGGCCAGCTGGCGGACTTCCTCCGCGACGACGGCGAAGCCGCGGCCGTGCTCGCCGGCGCGCGCCGCCTCGATGGCCGCGTTGAGGGCCAACAGGTTCGTCTGCGATGAGATGCGCTTGATGAGATCCACGAAGTCGTCGATCGCGGCGCTCTGCTGCGCGAGCTGAGTCACCTCGGTCGCGGTCGTCCGCACCACTTCACGCACGTCGAGCAGCGTATTGCCCGCGGCCGCGACGTCGCCGCGGTGCCGGTCGGCGACCGTGCGGATCTCCTCGCCCAGCCGCGCGACCCTGCTCGCCGCCTCGGTCATGTCAGCGGTGGTTTGGCGCATCTGCTCGAGCCCTGTCTGCATCGCGTGCAGCTCACTGCGCTGGTGCTCCGCGCCCCCCGCGATCTCGACCATGGCGGTCGATACTTCGCTCGACGACGCGGCCAGCTCCTCGCTTACCGCCGACAGGTCACTCGCCGACCCCGCGATCTGGTCCGCGGACCCCACCACCTCTCCGACGATCCCGCGCAGGCGCTCGCCCATGATGCGCATAGCGTCCGCCAGCACCTGGAACTCCTGCGGCATCTGGCCCGTCGTCACCGGGCGCAGGTCACCGCTGCCGAAGCGTTCCGCCGCCGTCACGAGCCGGACGAGGGGCCCCTCGACCCACCGCAGCGTGAACGCGCCGACCACCACACCGATCACGGTCGTCGACAACAGCACGAGCCACAGGATGATCTGCCGGCGACGGGCTTCGTTGCCGAGGCGCTGGCCCGCCAGACCCGCCTTCTCCGATTGCCGGGCCGCCAGCTCGCGTACGAGGCGGCTCAGCTCGGCCCCGGGCACGCGGACTTCCGCGGCCTGCACGAGGGCCTCGCGGTTCCGTCCCACGTCGAGCAGCGCGAGCGCGATGGAGTAGTCGACGTGGATCACCGCCTGCAGCTGCTTGATCTTGCTCACCGTGATCCGCTCGTTCTCCGTCAACCCCTCGAGCCCGTCGAGCTGATTCTGATAGCGGAAGGCGCCGTCCGCCGCGGCCTGGAACTGATCGCGCGCATCGGTACCCGGCACACTCAGGTACTCCTCCGCCGAGCGTATCTCCTCGAACACCGATGTGACGAGCCCGTTGCCGATCTCGCTCGAGGTGCGGAGGCTCCCGATTTCCACTTCGAGCGAGCGCCGCATCGTGGCGAGCGAGTTGACGCCTACCACCGCCGCGACGACGAGCCCCACGAACAGGCCCGAGAGCCCCAGGATGATCCGCCACCGGATCGTGTCGAGGGCTGGGAACTTCATTGCGTCGCTTCCGTGACGATACGACCGCCGCGTACGACGCCGACGACGACCGATTTCGCCGGCACGTCGCCGCGCGCATCGAAGGCGATCGTGCCCGTCACGCCCTCGTACGCAGGCACGTCGGTTCCGATGCGCGCCAGGTAGTCGCGCACCGCGCGGCGATCGGTGCCCGCCGCGGTGAAGACGCGCGTCGCCAGGAGTTGCAGGATGTCGTAGGCCCCCGCGCCGCGGTGATCGGGGCGCGTCCCCTCGTACTCGCGGGCATAGGCCGCCACGAACACGGAATTGCGGTCGCCGGGCCGGTCGGCCAGGTACGCGGTCGACACCCGGACACCTTCAGCGACGGGCCCGGCGCCTTCGATGCCTGTCAGGGCGTCGCCGCCGATCGTCGGCCACCGGATTCCGAGGCGCCCTTCATCACGGAGCGCCAGCTCGCCACCGCCGCGCTCCATCGCCAGCATGAGCACGTCGACGCCTCCCACCTGTCGCAGCCGCGCGAGGTAAGGCTCGAGGCTCGCCGTGGTGGCCAGGGATGGGTCCTCCTTCACGACCGTCCCACCCAGTCGCCGGAACTCGGTCGCGAAGCTCAAGCGGAGCCCACGGCCATAGTCGTCATCGATGTAAAGGATGGCGGCCCGCTTCGCGCCGAGCGTCTGACGGGCGTAGCGCGCCAGCTGGGCGCCGTGGTTCAGATCGCTGGGACAAACGCGGAATGTGTACGGATTGACGCCCGACAGATCGGGGCTCGACGCGGACGGCGAGATCATCGCCACCGGGCGGCGGCCGGCGCCGTACACGCGGGCCCCGGCGAGGGACGTGCCGGATTGAAGGTGGCCGACCACCGCGACCACCTCGGGATCGTCCGCGAGGGCCTGCGCGACGCGGATGGCGACATCGGCGCGGCCGCTGTCGTCCATCACTCGCAGCGCGATGGGCCGGCCGTGCAGGCCACCGCGCGCATTGATCTCCTTCACCGCCAACTCGGCGGCCCGCTGCATCGAGACGCCCCGCGGCTGCGAGAAGGGCCCGGCCAGACCCACGACGATGGGACCACGGCCCTGGGAGCACGCCACGAGCCAAAGGCTCGCGATTAAGGCAAGTCGGCGCATCCGCATAGGATAGCGCAATATCTACGTGCTTTCCACATTAATGGGTATGGACGCGACCCACCGCCTCTGCGCCTTCGCGGCGGGACTCGAGCGCCTGCTCGAAGCGCGCGACGCGCAGCACATCGACGCGACGTGGGAAGCGTTGGAGCTGACGCAGGCGGGTTGGGAAGCGCTCGCGCTCGCGCGCCGCGCGAACACCGAGTCGCTCGAACCCGCCCTCGCCGAAGTGGACCGGCGCCTCCTCGCAGTCATCGAGCGGTGTCGCACGTTCCTCGACCCGCACATCGTGACGTTCCGGGTTCCCGAGTTGGAGCGGTGGCAACACGCGGCCGCCGCGGCGCTCGTGGGCGCGCGCTGGGGTGTCGCGGGGCTGCACACGGTCATCGCCGACACACGGGCGCCGCTGGGCCGCCGCTATTACGCGTTCCTGGCGCTGGCCGAGCGGCACCCGGAAGGGGCGTGGCCGCTGTTTGCGAGGTATCTCGAGACGCCCGGCGCACATCACGCGTTCGTCGCCGCGGCGGCCCAGGCGGCGCGCTACTATCCCGGTCACGCCGCGACGCTCGTCGCCTTGTTCGAGCGCATCCGCGGCGATCAGATGCTGCGCCGGTTCCTCGGTCCCAAGATCCTCGAGTCGTTGTACGTGCTCGGCGAAGCAGAGGCCCTTCCCCTGTATGAGGGGCTGCTCGTGGCGGGTCACACCGATCCCTATCTCGATCGTTGTGAAGTGACGCGGGCCCTGGTGGGTGTGCGGCAGCTCACGGGCCGTGTGGCGCCGAGCGTGAAGTTCCCGAATCCCGTGGAGCCGGACGTCGTGCGCGCGCTGGACGAGGCGGAGCGGCTCTTTGAGGAGGAGCGCGACCGGCTCGTGCCGGTCGTGGTGATCTAGCGGACGAACTGCGCGAGCTTGTCGCGGTAGCGGCTTCCACCCATATCGTACGTCTCGTTGTGTCCCGCCCCCTCGATCATCACGAATTCCTTCGGTCCCGGTGCCGCCTCCGCGACGCGCCGCCCCATGTCCATCGGCGCCAGCATGTCCGCCGTGCCGTGGAAGACGAGCACCGGGCAGTGCACGCGGCGGATCGTCGCGAGGTTGTCGAGCTTCAGACGCACGAGGAAGAGCGGGAAGATGCGGTACGTGCGAGCGGCCATGTCACGCGCGCTCGTGAAGGGCGACTCGAGAATGAGACCGGCGGCGGGAAGATCGGCGGCCGTGCGCGTCGCCACGGCGCTGCCGAGTGAGCGGCCGTACACGTAGATGCGTCGTGGATCGACGCCGGACTTGTTCGCCAACGCCTGATACGCCAGCGCCCCAGCCTCGTAAATCCCCGCTTCGCTCGCGCGGCCGCCGCTCGCGCCGTAGCCGGGGTAGTCGACCACCAGGAGCGCCGCGTTCGGTGGGCGGAAGTCCCGGATGACCGGCCAGATCGCCCCAATCGTCTCGCCGTTGCCGTAGAACCAAAGCAAGCCAGGCGCCGGGCGGGCGCCGTCCTTCGGCGGCAAAAACCAGCCCACGAGCCGCGTTCCATCGTGCATGACCAGCTCGATCCGCTCCCCCGTGGCAATGACCCGGGTCGGGTCGGGGAGGGCCGCCCGCGGGGCGGGGAAGGTGATGCGCTCCTGCAGGGCCCAGAGCACCACCAGCACGGCCAGGTAGACCCCGGCAAGGCTCAAAATGAGAGTCATGGCGGGTGTTAACTTGATAGCCAATGAACCCAGAGCTCGTTTCTCGCGCCCGAGGAGCGCTGCTGGGACTGGTCGCCGGGAATCAACTCGGCGTCCCGACGGAGCACCTCGGCACCCCAGAAGCGATTCGCAAGGCGTTTCCTGACGGTGTTTGGGACCTCGCCCCCCCTCCCAAGAACTCCCCCTACGACGACGACGCGGCGATGACACTGCTGCTCGGCGAGTCCCTGCTCGAGTGCAAGGGCTTCGACGCCACCGACGTCTCGCGGCGCTGGGTGAAGTGGATGAAGGTGGACGGCCGCGGCATCGGCATGACGACGCGGCGCGCGCTCACCCTGATCGATCGTGGCAAGGAGCCATTCGAAGCGGGCCGGCTGGTGCGCCAGGAGAACCCGCAGCGGTCTGCCGGCAACGGCAGCGTGATGCGATGCGTGCCCGTCGCGCTCCGGTTTCGCGACGACATCGATCGGCTGATTCGCGTCTCCACGCAGCAGTCGGCGATCACGCACGCCGACGAGCGGTGCACGTGGGGCGCCGCTGCCGTGAACCTCGCGGTGCGGGAGCTGCTTCAGGGGAACATCTACTTCGTCGACGAAGTGTTGCACCGCCTGCGCGATCGCGCGCCCCGCGCGCTCGTCGAAGCCATCCATCGGGTGCCGCGCGAGGGACAGGACGATCTGCCGGTCACCCGCGTCGGCGAGGCCGGATACGTGGTGCATTGCGTGGAGATTGCGTTCTGGTTCGTCACCCACGACCGGACGCTGGAAGACGCCCTCGTCTACCTGGCCCAAGCGGGGGGCGACACGGATACGAATGCGGCCGTCGCGGGTGCTCTGCTGGGGGCGCGCCACGGTGAGAGCGCGCTGCCGCCGCGCTGGATGGATCAGTTGGTGGGTGCGCAGGGGATCGCGAAGCTCGCCGAACAGCTGCTCGAGGACGGCGGCCGCTGATCTAGTTGCGGCGCGCGGGGGGCCGCTTGACGTAGCGCGCGATCCCGTCCATCACGTCATTGTCGGTCAAGGTGATCGAGATGATGCGCCACTGCGCCGCGCCGCGCCAGTTGAGCCGCACCACTCTCCTGCCGCTTACCCACTCGAGCATGCTGCGCTCGCGGCGGTGCGTGGGGCCGAACCGCGCCGACATGTCGCGGCGCGCCCGCTCCACGAGACGCGGCCCGCCCGAGTCGGTGAACGCAACCATCGCGATCTTCCCTTCGACGACGTAGGCGCTGAGGTAGAACTTCGCACTATCCAGCGGGTCGCGGATCATCACACCGCACTCCATCAGCTGCGCGGTGTTGCGTGACGTGTTGCACCGCAGCGTGTCGCGCGATGCCAGCGCGCGCGCCCGCTCTGCGAACTCTTGATAGGATCGACCGGGAGTGAAGCCGCGGTACGACGGCGACAGCGGCGCGACGCGCGCGCTGGACGCGGGGGCTGGCCGGGCGGGAGAGGGAGGTGTTTGCCCGACGAGGAGCGCCGGGACGACGAGGGCCGAAACCCCGAGTCCGAACCGGATCATGAAGTGCAATATACCCCAAACGCAACGGGCCCGGGGAGTTACCCCCGGGCCCGTCGCTTGAAATCGCTGCCGCCGTTCAGGCCTTACGGACGTTCTGCGCTTGCAAACCCTTGGGACCCTGCGCGACATCGAATTCCACGCTGTCGCCCTCGGCGAGGCTGCGGAAGCCCTCCGCCTGGATTGCCGTGAAGTGGACGAACACGTCTGGACCCGACTCCTGCGCGATAAAGCCAAAGCCCTTCGCGTCGTTAAACCACTTCACCTTACCCTTTGCCATACTGTTCAAACCTCTGCACTGAGGGGCACGGCCCCGGGGGGAAAACGACCCAAGCCACCGCGGCCTGGGACGGGCTCAAACAAAAACCGCGAGACAAATGGTCCTCGCGGAAGCGCAGACAGCCGGTGACGGTGCCTCGGATTGCTTGAACCGAGGGCAATAGTACGAGTCCGCTCAAATCCTGTCAATCACAACGCCACGATCCCCACGAATCGCTGAACGACACTATGGCGACATCATCTCAACACTCGTTAACAGTGAGGCTTTTCCAGTAGATTCCGGCCCCCTCTGCATTAGGAATATCGATGCGGCTGCTCCTCTCGCTGGTCACGGCGTCCTTTGTCGCCACCACCCTTGGCGCTCAAACGAACGCCGAGCGCATGGCCAACGATCGTTACACGCGGTCCCACGACTACGATCTCATTCACCAGCGCATCGAGCTCTCGAACTTCAACTGGGACTCGACGTCGTTCGACGGCAAAGTCGCGACGACCCTCGTCGCCCGCCGCGCCGGGGTCGATTCCGTGATCCTCGATGCCGGCGCCAAGCTCGTCGTGAAGAGCGCCACCCTGCGAACCGCGCGGCACGGCGACACGCTCGTCGTGTTCCTGGCGCGTCCTGCCGGCGTCGGCGACACGGTCCGCTTCACCATCTCCTATCACGGGGTCGTGGAGAACGGCCGCGGGCTCACCTACATCAACCCGGAAGGCCGGCCCCACCGTCCCCGCCAGATCTGGAGCCAGGGGGAGGACGACAACAACCACTACTGGTTCCCCACGTACGACTTCCCCAACGACAAGATGACCTGGGACGTCGTGGCTACGGTTCCCCGCGGCATGACCGCCGTGTCCAACGGCCGTCTCGTCTCCGACGTCATCGCGCGCGACGGGTCGCACGCGTTCACCTGGCGCCAGGACAAACCCTCGGCGACCTACCTGGTGTCGCTCATCGTCGCGCCGCTCGTCAGAATCCACGATACGTGGCGCACGATCCCGGTCGATTACTACGTCTACCGTGAGGACTCGGCGCTCGCCCGGCCGCTCTTCCACGTCACCCCCGATATGATCGACGTGTACTCGCGCCTGACGGGCGTCGCCTATCCGTGGGCCAAGTATGCGCAAACGACGGTGGCCGACTTCTTCGGCGGGATGGAAAACGTCAGCGCCACCACGTTGGTCGACTGGCTCCCGGGGCTGCGCGACTACCAGGACCGCCCGTGGTTCCAGTGGATCCTGATCCCCCACGAGCTGTCGCATCAGTGGTTCGGTGACTACGTCACCACCGAGAACTGGGCCAACATGTGGCTCAACGAGGGGTTCGCGGAGTTTATGCCGGGTGAGTACTGGCGCGAGAAGCTCGGGGCGCATGTCGCGCAGGATTACCTGCTCGACGAGTACAACCAGTTCATGCAGATCGACGACGACCACCGCATGCCGCTCGCCGCGCTGGGGTCGAACAACATCTACCCGAAGGGGGCTCTCGTCCTCCAGATGCTGAAGCAGTATCTGGGTGACCGGCCCTTCTGGGCGTCGGTACACCGCTACCTCGTCGATCATGCCTACGACAACGCGACGACCGACGACCTGCGTCAGGCGGTACTCGACGCCACCGGCGAGAACCTCGACTGGTTCTTCGACCAGTGGATGTACCAGGCGGGATACCCCGACTTTACCGTCACCACGAAGTACGACTCAACCGCTGCGACCCTCACGCTGGTGGTGCAGCAGACGCAGCAGGATTCGTCCAAGGCGGACAGCACCGGCCTCAAGTACACGACGCCGGCGGCATTCCGGATGCCCGTGACGGTCCGCATCGGAACCGCGTCGGGAGACGTGGTGGCGCGGGCCCAGTTATCGCGACGCCAGGATACCATCGTGGTACGGGACGTGAAACGCGCACCCACCATGGTGATCTTCGACGACGGCAACGCGATTCTCAAGCGTTTGACCTTCGATCAGTCGACCGCGTGGCTTGCCGTGCAGCTGGATCGTGATCTCGACCTGTGGAACCGGCACTGGGTCATCGCGCAGCTGGGTCAGCGCCCCAACGATCCGCTCGCCGCCGGGGCGCTCGCCAAAGCCGCCACCAGCTCAGACTACTTCCTCACGCGCGCCGCCGCGGCACAGGCGTTGGCCCAGTTCCCGGCGGTTGCGGCGCTCCCTCCGCTGCAAGCGGCGCTGAAGGACACGTCGGCGCAGGTCCGTGCCGCCGTGGTCGAGGCGCTCGGCACCGTGGGGGGCGCGCAGGCCGCGACCCTCGCCCGCCAGGCGTGGACCAGTGACTCGAGCTCCGCGGTGCGCGCCGCCGCCGTGGTCGCCATCGCGCAGACCGATTCCGCCGGGCGTCGTCCCTTCTTGCTGCAGGCGCTGCTCATGCCGTCTTACCGGGACGAGATCCAGAATTCGGCGTATCGCGCGATCGCCCGCTCGGGTGACACCACGATGGTCGACTCGGTGAACGCGCACGCGGGGGACCACCATTTTGCGCCGCACGTACTGGCGGCCCTGGCGAGCCGCGGCAGCACGCGGGCGCTCGACCTCCTCTCGAAGCTGCTCAACGACGACCGGGCTGTCGTACGCGGGTGGGCCGTCGAGGCGTTCCAGTTCTCGCTGCGCCGCGAGTTGGCGCAGCCCGCGCTACAGGCGGCGCGCGCGGGCCTCAAGTTCACCGACACCAAACAGGCGGTCGACGAGCTGCTGCAGGAGTGGTCTAACGCAGGGGGTAAGTAATTGTAGCTAAACGCTTTGCAGTCTTAGTGTTGGGTTGGTGTTTTGATACTGTCAGGCTTTGGGGGAGCGAGGGCGGCGCGGAATGCGGCGAGCGCCGTCTCGTAGGCCCTCATTCGGTTCAAGAGATCGGCGGCGACCGACGCGGGCTGTCGCCCCGCGGTCGTCGAGCAGCTGGGCAGGAACTTAGCGATCGAGTCGATGCGGACCACGAGCTGCCGCGCGATGATGCGCATCGAGTCCGCGTAGGCGGTTGACACCATGCGGGGCCGGCCGCTTGTGATGAAGCTCCGCGCCGTCGTGCACAGGCCGCCCAGGCGCCGACCTGCCTGGCGTTGGCGCAAGGTATCACGACTCTGCTGTGTGCGGGCGACGCGATCGATGCCGTCGCGGAGCTGCGCGACACCGCGCGCCACCGTCCGCAGCCCCTCGAGGTACCGAGTCTGCTCGGGGGTGGGTGGCATCGGGGCGACGGTGTCTTGCAGCGGCGCTGTTGCAGCGGCCAGCATGACGATCACGGTAGCGAGCATCCGAACTCCTCTAACAGTGTATTAGGCCCTGGGGTTATAATCACACCATGGCGGTTCCCGCAACCTCGCGCGTCGTGCGGACCTTTGAGGACCGCGCCGATGCCCTGTCCCACTTCTTCCAACGGGCCGGGGAAGCGCCGCGCCTCGTCGCCTACGACGATGGCGTCGGCTGCCCCCTCGACCAGGCCTTGGCCGCCCTCGAGTGGACCGGCCAGGTCGGGATCATCCTTCCCGACGATCTCGTGCACGCCGCCCGTCTGGGTCCCGACTCGGCGGCCGCGGTCGTCGAGCGCAAGGACGGCGAGGCCCGCGTTTTCATCTACTTCGGCCCCCGTATGGACGCGCCGCCCGCCGATCCCTATGAGGGCACGCTGCTGTACGACGAGCCCGGCGTGCGCGCGTACATCTTCGCGCAACGGGTCCATGCCATCGCGCACTTTCTCCGTGCGACGCAGGGCATGAGCGCCGTAATCTCGATGTTGTCGCGGCGCGCCCCCGAGCTGCGACACATCCGCCGCTGGACGCAGGTGCTCTTTGCCGACGGCGCGACGGCGTTTCCGTCGACGCAGCTCCTCGCCGCCTGGTGGGCGACGGGCGGCGCCGGATTCTTGTTCATTCCCCCGCACGCGGACGACCCCTTCACCTACTGCGAAGTCGCGATCGACGGCTGATGATGGTCGCGGCATTGCTCGTGGTTTGGACGGCCGTTCTGCCCGTCCGTTCCTCCGTTCTCGTTCAGCGCCCTGCGCCCGATAGCGCGACGCGCGCGCGCGTCATGGCGGCGCTGAAAGAAGTCCAGGACTCGCTCGACCGCGTGCGCGGCGCCGCGTACAACTTCCGCACCGACCTGGGCGGCGCATCGCCCGTCGTGCTGTACAATCGCGCGCAGCGCATGCACGGCAGCTGCGTGGCCGCCGATGCCGCTCTCGTGCGGCTCGATTCGACGGTGACCGCTTCCTACCCCGCCGGGGCCCCGGCGGACCTGCGGCGCGAAACTCGCGCCTTGCGAGCGGCCCTCACCACATGCCGGCGCGAGTACGACACGACCGTGCGTTGGCAGGAGCGCGCCGACAGCGTTCGGGCCTGGGCGCCCTTCCGGCTGCGCCGTCTCGACGAGGCGATGCGGCGGTTTGCGCAGGCAGCGGTGGTCCCGAGACACTGATGTGGGAACGTGCACGGTGTGGATTCACAACTCCACATCGTGTGGAAGGTCGGTGGAAGGAGCGTCGCCGTCGCGGGTTAGCATCCACAATTCGTGCACATCGAAGTGAGCTAACCCGAAGAAACATCGGCACTTGCGCGCTTTTTGGCTACGCCTATATTCATCGCACGCGGCTTGGAGGGAAGGGTTGGGACCTCTAGTCTCAACGACGCCTTCAAGACGGGTCCGAACGGAAATTCCGGGGAGAACGCCGACGCAATCAAGGGCTCAGGCGTTCGCTGATCCGGGAGCAGCTCTCTGGGTCGGACAGGTGGGGCCAGTCGCGTTGCCTCATCCACGTCGACGTAGTGCCTCGACGTGCAGTGCGGAAGGTCGGTCCGCGACCCGATCTGACCCGTAGCACTCACATTGGCGAACCTTGCGGCCCGGCCAGGCTGCTTGGGGATGGAAGCCAGGGCTCCTGTTTGCCCTACCGAGCGACGCAACAGTCAACCGGCGGCAGCAGGAAGAAGAACGGAGGGTGAAAGCCCCCGGCTCTGGGTAGCCGATGTGTCGGAGCCCCCGGGCGGCCTATGGTGCCGACTCGGGGGCTTCGTGTTTTCTACCGGCGAAAGACGACGCGCCCACCCAGGACCGTGATCATCACGTTCGTCTCGAGCACCTCCTCCGGCGCCACGGTCATGATGTCTCGATCGAGCACCACGAAGTCCGCGTATTTCCCGGCCGTCAGCGTCCCGCTCTCGTTTTCCATAAACGCCGCATACGCCGGCCACAGCGTGATCGACCAGAGCGCTTCCTGGCGCGTCGTCCGCTGCTCCGGGAACCAGCCCCCCGGCGGGAAGTTGTCGGCGTCCTGACGCGTGAAAAACGAGTGAAACGAGATGAGCGGGTTCACCGCCTCGACCGGGAAATCCGACCCGTTGGGGATCACGACGCCGGTATTGAGGAGCGACCGCCAGGGGTACGCGCCCTGTGAGCGCGCCCAGCCGAGGCGGTTCGGCACCCAATACATGTCGCTCGTCTGGTGACTCCCCTGCATCGACGGAATCACATCCAGCTCGGCGAACCGTGGGATATCCTGGTAGCGCAGGATCTGCGCGTGCTCGATCCGGAAGCGGTGGTCCGGCAGCGGCACCTCTTTGAATGCCGCTTCGAACTGGTCGAGCACGATCCGATTGGCGCGATCACCGATCGCGTGCACGTTCACCTGGAACCCGGCCCGGAGCGCCCGCACTGCAACGCTCTTGATGCGCTCGGGGGCCGTCGTGATCAATCCGGTGTTTCCCGGATCGTCGCTATAGGGCTCGAGCAGCGCCGCGCCGCGGCTGCCGAGCGCGCCGTCCGCCACGAGCTTGATCGAGCGGATCCAGAGCCGCCCGTCGTACAGGCCGATCTGGCGGCCGCGTTTCATGAACGCATCGAGCGTCGAGTCGTTGCTGCGAATCATGACATAGTTGCGCAGGTCGTACTTCCCCTCGCGGGCGAGGTCCTCGTACACCGCGATGCCGTCCGCATCGACGCCGGCGTCGTGGATCCCCGTCAGGCCCCAGCGATTCGCTTCGGTGATCGCCGCGAGCGTTTGCTCCCGCAGCTCGGCGCGCGACGCGGCCGGAATGACACGCCCCACGATGCCCTGCGCGCCGTCTACCAGAACCCCCGTGGGATTGCCGGCCGAGTCCCGGATGAAGCGGCCACCCGTCGGGTCAGGAGTCGCCGCCGTCACTTGCGCCAGCTCCAGGGCCTTGGCGTTGACCAAGGCGGCGTGACCGTCCACGCGCGTCAGATACACGGGGTTGTTGGGGATCGCGCGCGACAGCGCCTGATGGGTAGGGAAGCGCGTGTCGGCCCAGTCGTTCTGGTCCCAGCCGCGGCCGCGGATCCACTCCCCGGGGCGGGCCGTCTTCGCCCGCTCGACGACCCGCGCGATCACTTCGTCGTACGAACGCGTGCCCACGAGATTCACGGTCCGCAGCGCCTGACCGAGGCCGAGCAGGTGCGCGTGGGCGTCGACCATGCCGGGGATCACCGTCCGGCCCGCGAGGTCGAGCCGCTCGGTGCGCGGGCCGACGAGGGCCAGGGCGCCTCGGCTGCTGCCCACGAAGGCGATGCGTCCGGCACGCACGGCGAAGGCTTCGGCCACGGGGCGGTTCACGTCAGCGGTGTAGATCCTGGCATTGAGCACGACCAGGTCCGCCGGGGGGGGCTGCTGCTGGAGCGCGAGGACGGCCAGTAGCATTGCCATTCCGCTCATCTGTCTCCTCCAAGCTCCTTTAGGGTTTCTTGAGTTTCGGCAGATCGGTCTCCACCTCGTGCGCCTTGTGGAACGGGCGCCGCGGCCCGCGAATCGGGACGAGGTGGGCGATCGCATTGGCATAGTACTCGAGGAGCGGCCGACCACGGGGCAGCACCACGAGCGAGTCTCCCTCTGCTACAACGAGACGCCGCATCCGCAACATGCGCCAGGCCCGGTCCCAGATGTCGCCGATCCGCGCCCCGCCTCGCACCACCTTGCCGTTCACCTCGTGGAGGCGGTCGCGCAGCTCGTCCATCCGCTCGAGCACGGCGGTGCGGGGAATGACGGTCTGATCAAAGGAAAGGAGTGCCGCGGCGGCGAGGGGCACGGGGGTGACGGGCAGGATCGCGCCGATGCGGTCCAGCATCTCGCGGGCCAGCTTGTCGAGCTCGGGGAGGCGCTTCTCCTTGGGCCAGTCGAGCACCCCGTCGGGGGCGGTGCGGAGCCAGGCACGCAGCGACAGCGGCGTGCCGAAGTTCACCGCCGCACGGCCATAACGCTGCAGCCGGCCCGTGAGCAGCCGCAGGGTGTTGCTCGCGAGGTACGAAGCGACGGTGAAGAACTGGGCGATCCGCCCTGGGCGATCGCGCTCGTCGGTCAGCTCGCGAATGAGGGATCGATCCTCGAGCACGCGATCGTAGTTGATCGCGACCGGGACGAACCAGACGTCGCGCGTGAACGACGGATCGAGCAGCGTGCGGCAGATGTAGTCGAGCAATCCGAGTTTGGGAGTGCGGAGCCGGCCATCGCGCGTCAGTCCTCCCTCGGGAAAGATCCCCTGCGTGACGCCGTTGCGGGTGATCAGCTGGATGTAGCGCTCCAGGACGGCGTGATAGAGCGGCTCGCGGAAACGGCGGCGGATGAAGTAGGCGCCGAACGACTTGAACACGTACTCGAGGGGCCAGGCGCGCGCCCATTCGCCCACCGCGTAGCTGACGTGCACGCCGCGCGCGAGCACGTACGCAACCACGACGTAGTCGGCGTTGGAGCGATGGTTCATGAGGTAGACGACGACGTCGCGTCGCGGGATTGCCGCCAGAGCCGCCTCGTCCTGGTAATCGACGCTCACCTTGTACAGCAGGTTGACGAAGATCTTGGCGAGGTTGTAGCCGATCTTGTAGTACGAGAGGACGCTGAAGTGCGGGACGATCTCGTCGATGTAGACGTTCACCCGCCGGCGCACCACCGCTTCCGAAAGGCTGTGCGCCGCCATGTGCTCGTGCACGGCGGCCGTGATGATGGGGTCGTCTGCAAGGGCGGCCTTAACGAGGCGGCGTTCTTGCAGCTTGTAGCGGGCGAGGCGGGTTTGGAACTCGTGCAACGTGCGGAGGGCTTTGCGGCGCAACCAACCTCTCACGACGGTGCCCCCCCCTCCTTTTTCAGCTGCGCGTAGCCCATTCCCTTGAGCCGTGAGATTCGCATGCTCATCGGCGGATGCGTCGCCAGCCGGTCGGCAAGCCAGCTCTCACTGCTGGTGAGCCGCCGGCCCAGAGGGTCGGCGATACAGAGGTGCGCGGCGCCTCGCTTGATGGTGGCTGTGGGCGCCGCGGCGCTCTCGATCTTCTCGAGCGCGCTGGCGAGCGCCAGGGGATTGCGCGTGAACTGCGCGCTCATCGCATCGGCCAAATACTCGCGCTTGCGGCTCACGGCCAGCGCCAGGAGCTGGGTGACGAGGGGTGCGATGAGCCACGAGATGATCCAAACGACGAGGAGAATCGCGATGAGCGCGCCGGCGCCGCCCCCTTTCTTGCCACCACTACTCCGACCCCCACCGCCTCCACCTCCCCCGATCGAGCCGATGCGCCCGCCGCCGCGGAACATGCGGCCGATCCCATCGCGCACCAGCAGGACGGCGCCGACCAGCGCGGCGAGCGTGGTCATCAGCCGGACGTCGAGGTTCTTCACGTGCCCCAGCTCGTGTCCGATCACCGCCTGCAGCTCATCGCGGCTGCAGATGCCGAGCAGACCGCGGGTCACCGCGATGTGCGAGTCTTTCGGGTCGTGGCCCGTGGCGAAGGCGTTCGGATCGTCATCGGGGACGACCCAGATGCGCGGCCGCGGCAGACCGGCCGCGATCGCCATCTCCTCCACGACGTTCACGAGCTGCCGCTCGGCGTCGTCCTGCGGGTCGATCACTTCGCGCGCGCCGGTGGCCCACAAGACCTTCTCGGGCCCGGTGCGGTACGCGTAGCGGGCGACGCCGATCGCGATGGCGGAGATGATCAGCCCGAACCAGGGGAAGACGTGGTGGTAGCGTCCGAGGTCGGCGTCGCGGGTGCTGAGCCAGAAGATGTAGTCCCCGCCGAAGCCCAACCACGCGAAAAACACAACGAAGCCAATCACCAGCCAGGTCGTGCGCCGGCGATTGGCTTCCTGTTGTTGAAAGAGGTTACCGGGAGGTGAGGTCAACCTTAGGCACCGCCCGTTCGGCCTGATCCTCGATCTCCCACAACTCGGAGGGTTGCGCCTTGGCGAGCCCCGCGACCAGGCTGGTCGGGAACTGCTGCTGCTTGGTGTTGTACTGCGTCGCCGTGTCGTTGTAGAGCTGGCGCGCGAAGGAGACTTTGTTCTCCGTCGACGTGAGCTCCTCCTGCAGCTGCGCGATGTTGCCCGTGGCCTTGAGGTCGGGGTAACGCTCGACGACGACCATCAGCTTCGACAGCGCGCTCGAGAGCGCATTCTCCGCCTGGCTGATCTGCTTGATCCCCTCGGGACCGGAGGCGTTGACCTTGACGGCCTGATTGCGGGCCTGGATCACCGCCTCGAGCGTCGACTTCTCGAAGTCCATCGCGCCCTTCACGGCGTTCACGAGGTTGGGGATGAGGTCGTGACGCCGTTTCAGCTGCACGTCGATTTGCTTGAACGCGTTGATCGTCTGGTTCTTGAGGGCGATCAGGCCGTTGTAGGCGCCGACCATCCACAGCCCCACGACGACGACAAGAATCAGCGGAACCCAGATCATCGTAACTCCCGGGTGAAGAGGCCAACGTAGGGGCGCAGCATGCTGCGCGCCCCTAGCATGCTACGTCGGAGAGTGTGGTAGGAGTTTCGCCAGCGCCTGGCGCACGACGTCGGCGACGCCGGCGTCGCCGGGGCCGACGCGCGCCAGCGGATGGTCGGCGTCGACGTGCAGCTCGACGCCGCGCGTCACCGGGATGCGGCGCCACGTCGTCGGGGCACCGGCTTCCTTCGTGGTATCGCGCGTGAGCCAGGCGGTGAGCGCGCGTCCCGAACGCCCGCGCGGCATGCCCTCGGCGCCCTTCAGCTGCAGGCGATCGGGCAACGGCAGCGACGCGCCGAGCACCTGTGCGCAGCGGCGCTCCAGGACGTCCCCCGTCTGGTCCTTCATGTCCTTGGTGAGCGCCGTGAGCGTGGCGCCTTCCATTTGGCGGAGCTTGATCCAGAGCAGCTGCAGGAAGTGCCGGTACGAGTAGGTCGCCGCCGTGCCGCGCCCTTCCGGCGGACTGACGAGGCCGCGCGTCACATAGAAGCGGATCGTCCGCTCGCTCGGTGAGGCGCGCGCGGCGGCGTTGATCGGCGTGACCGCCGACGCGTCGAGAACCGCGCCGACGAGCACCGACAGGTCGCGGAGATTCCAGGGCGCGAGCCCCGAGTATTCTCTGAGGACGTGGAGCGGATCGGGCTGAGCCGCGCCGGTCATGCGTCCATGGCCCCCGTCGAGCGGCCGCGCGGATGCAGCACCGCCGCGACCCACTCCGTTACCTGGTCGAGGTTGAACGGCTTGCGGATCACCGCGCAGCGGTGATGCTCCAACCAGGTGCGCACTTCGTCGGCCTCGGCGTCGCCCGTCATGATAGCAATGCGTCCCTCGAGCGCGGGCCAGCGATGAATGATCGCGAGGTACAGCGCCAGACCGGACATCGTGGGGAGGTGGATGTCGAGGAGCAGCGCATCGGCCCGCTCGGACGTGAGCAGTTCGTAGGCCGTCTCGGCGGTCCCCGCCACCAGCACGCGGTACCCGTGGCGCGTGAGCACACGCTCCAACACCCGGCGCAAGCCGGCTTCATCGTCGACGACGAGGACGGTCGGCACGGGAGTGGGCGGGGAGTTCATGACGCGGTCGCCGCGAGGCGCGACGGAGGCGCGAGGACGCCTCCCAGGATGCGGAGGGCCGCGTCGTCGGGCGTCAGGGACAGGCGCATCTCGCCCGCGGTGAGGCCGAGGTAGGCGCGGGCGTGCTGTTGCAGCGTCTTGGCCTGCGCGTATCCGAGACGCTGGGCCACGTCTTCGATCGTGAATCCGGGGTCCTGCAGCAGGCGGTGCGCGTACAGCACGCGCGTCGCCGCGAGGAAATGCCGCGGGCTCGGCAGGCCGGCCCGCGCGAACCAGCGCGCGCAGGTCCCCCGATCGACGCGGGCCCGGGCGGCAAACTGCTGGATCGTCAACACGGTACCGGGCGTGCGGAGGACGTCCTCGAGCACCCAGCGCATCTCGCGCGGCAGGGGTGCGAGCGCCGCCGCGAGCTGACCGAGCATTTGGTGCGACGCGGCGTGCATCTCCTCGCGTTCGACAACTTCGCGCAGTCGCTCGGGATGGTCGTCGAAACGCGCGAACACGACGTGGCGGATGCCCCGCTGGCCGAGACCGAGGAGCACGGCGGCGACCTGCGGCGTGAGCGCCGTGTAGAGAATCAGCGGCAGGGACGGGAATAACACGCGCAGGCGCTCGATCTCCTGCCCCCGCGGCGCTCCCGACAGCAGCGGATCGACGACGGCGATCTCGACGGGCCGGCTCCGGATCGAATCGAGCACGCCATCCCACGAATGGGCGTGGGCGACCGAAAACCGCTCCGCGACCGCGCGGCGCAGCTTGTGATACTGGATGTCCGGTACTGCCGCCAGTACGAGCATGCCCCCTCCGGACCGCTCAGTGCAGCAAAAACGCCCTACGATGCAGCAAAAACGCCCTAAACCCGCGGGGTCCCCGCGCTCAGCTTGGGAGTGTTCCTGCACCGCCCAACCTGACCGTGGAGGCTCCTATGTCCCGTCGGATCCGCTTCGCCCTCTCCTTGCTGCTCGTTTCGTTCGCGATGGTCGCATCCGCTTGTGCCGATGCCACCGGCCCGACGATGAACGCCGACACGACCTGCGAACAGAACAACCCCAACACCTGTAAGTAGCGGCTACGCACTCAAGGCAGCCAGGGAAGCCGACACTTCCCTGAGCTGCTCAGTCCATGTCACGGGCTCCGCCGCGACGGTCTCGACTTGCTCGAGAGCATCGCACTCGCGGAGCCCGTTCTTTATGCGCTCGATCTTGAAGACGGCGTCATGCAACCCATGCGCGCTCGCAATCTCGAGCGCCTGCTGCATCTGGGCCGCGCCCTTGACGTAGTTTCCGAACCGCGCCAGCCCGATCCCGACCTTGAGATGGTAGTCGGCGCGGATGTGCGGCAGCGAATCCTCGAAATGATCGAGCGCCCGCTCGCGCCACCGCTCGAACCCAACGCGATCGCGGCGATAGGACGCGCAGTGCATCAACTCGATCTTGGCGTTCGCCATGAGGTCGGGTAATGTCGCGCGGCGCACCACCTCGTTCAGCGCGCGCTCAGCCCCCACGATGTCGCCGAGCGCCAACATGAGGTTGCCCAAGTCCCCGAGCGCGCGGAGCGCGCCGTCGTCCTCGTACAGTTCGTAGGCACGCCACACGTGCGGCGCCGCCATGTGCGCCTGGCCGCGGCGATGAAGGATGGTGCCCAAGCCATGCTCGGCCTGCGCCTGGACGTTCCCCAGGCCGGCCGCGGTAGCGTCCGCCAGCACGCTGCGCCAAGCCTGCTCGGCCTCACCGAGGTTGCCCCGAAAGTGAAGCACGTTGCACTGTCCGATGCGGCTGAGGAGCACGCCTTGCCGGTCGCCGGCGGCGCTCGCGATGCGACCCGCCTCAGCGTACGCGTCGTCGGCGTGGTCGAAGTCGGTCTGGAGTCGCCGCACGCGCCCGGTGCGCATCCAGGCGGCCGTCGCGTCGGAGGCCGCGAGCCGCGCGCCCCCAACCCGAATCAGCGTCAAGAGCACGTCCTCGGCCTCGTCGAAGTGCGCCACTTGCTCGAGGTAGAGCGCGTACGCGAGCAGGGCGGGGGCGAGCCCGCGGACGTCCTCGTTCCGCTGTGCTTCGCTCGTCGCGCGCACGATGCCGGCGAGGTGGGCGGCTTCGGTGCCCTCACCCGCCAGCTCGTTGCAATAGCGCTCCGTCGCCGCCCATTGGTATCGGAACACGTCAGGCGCCGGGGCCTCACGGTCGGGGGCGAGGAGATCGACGAACCGCAGGGCCAAAAAGGCACCTTGCCCGAGGCGTACCTCCGGCGACGTGGCCGGTTCGTCGGTCACGCGCTGCAGGAACACCGCGTGCGGAAGTCCAGTCGGTCTGGCTGGGGCGGTTCGTGTCATCAACGTTCCTTAAGGCAGCAGGTGTGCCGGAACGCAAGGCCAATTAACGCTTGAACATAGCGTTTCAGGCAAGAACGCGTTAGGCCGCAAATGACGCGTTTTTTGGCTTTTCGCCGGGGTTTTCCGGTGACGGATCAGATCTGAAAAGCGCTAATAGGGGGCATGACCAAAGGCTTTTCGCTCATCGAGCTCGCTTTCGTACTGCTCATCGTCGCCGTCCTCACCGCTGTTGGCCTTCCACAGCTGAAGCCGTACATCGATCGGATCGCGACCAACCAGGCCGCTCAAGAGATTACGACCGCGCTGGCGGTGGGACGTCACGGAGCCGTAATGCAATCCACGCGGGCGCGCGTGACGATCGCCGCCGACACCGTGCGGATCGACCGGCTCAAAATCGGGACGACCGACGAGTGGGTGCCGTGGTGGCGGCGGCCGGGACCGGCCGACTACCGCGTGCAGCTCGAGGTCTCAAACCCCGAGGTCGTGTTCGGGCCCACGGGCCTGGGCTGGGGCGCCTCGAACACGAAAGTCGTATTGCGTCGTGGGTCTCAGGTAGAAACGATCACGGTGTCGCGCGTGGGCAGGGTGAAACGCTGGTAGACGCAACCCTCCGGGTGCATCGAGCATCTAATCACGTGAAACCAGTTGTTGGCATAGATCGTTGAGCAAGTGTCGCGGTCGAAGTGTGACGGCCACTTCGCCCGACCGCCACCCCGGGGAGCTTTCAGCCCCGGGTTTGGTTTTTTCCTCTCGCGAAAACCAATCGCACGTGCACCGTCACCACCGGGCCCATCCGCGCGATCACGAAGCGCACCGGCGGCTTGATGCCAAAGTCGCGCATGTCGACTGGAAAGTCTGCGGCGACGGTCACGCTGTCGCCCTCGACGCGCGCCGTGACGGGCCACTCGACTTGCCGTGTCGCGCCGTGGAGAGCGAGGGTCCCCGCGACGCTGTCGGCACTGGGGTGTACCGCCGCCATGGCGAACCGGATGACGGGGAAGTGCTCCGCGTCGACGGTCTTGAGCATATGCCGGTTGCGCGTGCCGTTATCGGTGTCGATGTCGCTCCAACGCACTTCGATCCAGCCGCGAACATCCGCCGGGCTCGCGCCGCCGACCAGCTCTCCGCTCACGACCTTGGCGCGGCCCTGAAAGTCCGCGACGGTGGCGCGGGCGTCGAACCAGATCTCGGCGTGCGTGAGTGAGGCTGAGGGGACTGCCTGAACGAGGAACGCGAGGAGGGGAAACACCACAGCAACTCAGATCGATCAGATGGCCGGTCCGACGTCCTCGTCGAGGAAGACGAGTGTCTGGCGCCGTCCAACGATGCGCGTCAGCGCGTCGAACACCTTGGGGTCGAGTACGGTGCCCGACAGATCGGCCAGGCGTTCAATCGCTTGTTCCGGGGTCATCCGGTCCTGGTAGGGACGCGACGTGGTGAGGGCGTCATAGACCTCCGCCGCGGCGATCACGCGCCCGCCGATCGGGATTTCCTCGCCGCGCAGGCCCTCGGGATACCCCGTCCCGTCCCACCGCTCGTGGTGGCTGCGCACCATGGACACCACATCCCCCAGGTGTGTGAGGGGCGCGAGGATCTGGGCGCCGATGATGACGTGTTGCTTGACGTGCTCGAACTCCTCGGGAGTGAGGGGCCCTTCCTTATTGGTCACGCCTTCCCGTGTGCCGATCTTGCCGAGGTCGTGGAGCCGTCCCGCCATGCGGACTCGCTCGACGTCCTCCTCCGGTAGCTGTATTTCGGCCGCGATGTTGGCGGAGAAGTCGGCGACACGTGCCGAGTGACCCCGAAGGTAGGGGTCCTTTGCCTCCAGCGCGTTGACGAGGGCCTCGAGCGTGGCGGTCGAGACGCGCTCGAGCCTGTGGCGCTCGCGCTGCAACTCGGCGGTACGCGTTGTGACCTCTTCCTTGAGCCACTGGTTCAGCTCGCGGTTCTCGAGCTGCATCTCGCGCCGCTTCAGGGCGCGCTGGACGGCGCGGCCCAAGTCGGCGAGCTCGATCGGCTTCGTGAGGTAATCCATGGCGCCCCGCTGCATGCACAGGGCGGCGCTGGTGGCGTCGTTGACGGCGGTCAACATCAGGATGGCGAGGTCGGGCTCGATCTCGAGGGCCTGGGGCACCAGGTCGACCCCGCTGGTCCCGGGCATGCGGATGTCGGAGAGCATCAGCGCGACTTTGTGCAGGCGCAGTTGCTGCAGCGCCTCGTCGCCGGACCCAGCCGAGTAGACTTCGAACTGCTGCTGTTTCAAAAACTTGCGCAGCGCGTTCCGGATGGGCTCCTCATCGTCGACCACCAGCACGGAAACCATAAGACTTAAGGATTGGCGTTGAGGAAGGTTACGTCAATCGGCCCCGGAATAAGCCCCGCGCGGTGGCCCCGCCGCAGCAGCTCGATCACCGCCTGCCGGCCGGTCGGCCCGTAATCGATGGTGTAATCATTGACGTACATCCCGATGAAGCGATCGGTACCAATCTCGTCCAGCCCGCGGCTGAACCCCTGCGCGTGACGCAGCGCCTCGGCGCGATGGGCGAGCCCGTACGCGATACTGGCCTTCATGTCCCGCGCGATGTCGCGCAGCAGGTCGTCCCCCAGGTCGCGGCGCACCACGTTCCCGCCGAGGGGCAGGGGCAGCCCCGTCTCTCCGTACCACCATTCGCCCATGTCCGCCCAGAGATGCAGGCCTCGATCCGCGAAGGTGAGCTGCCCCTCGTGAATGAGGAGCCCCGCGTCGGACTTCCCGGCAGCGACGTGGTCTTCGATCTGGTCGAACGGGACGACGACGGGCCGCACGTTGGGCTGGTAGAGCTGTAGGGCGAGCCACGCGGTGGTGAGGGTCCCGGGAATGGCGACGGTGCGGCCCGCGAGGTCGGCCCGGGCGTCGGAGGCCGCGGGGGGGGGCGTGCGCGCCACGATTCTCGGGCCATAGCGATCGCCCATGCTGGCGCCGTGGGCGAGCAGCGCGTACCGGTCCGCGAGGTGTGCGTACGCGTGGATCGACACGGCGCTGAGCTCGAGCTCGGCGCCGAGCGCTCGGCGGTTCAGAGTCTCGATGTCCGCCAGCTCGTGGACGTAACGGCGGCCGCCGGTGTCGATCTTTCCTTCGGCCATCGCCCAGAACATGAAGGCGTCGTCGGCGTCGGGGCTGTGCGCGACGTGGATCACGCGCGCGGCGGTGGCCGTCACGAGGTGGTGCGGCCGGCGCTCTGCTGGCGGCGTGCCTCTTCGCGGAAGGCGGTCAACGCGTTCTGATGATCGCTGTACTCGGGCCGGTTCCGCGCCATTTCGGCCGCCTCGTGGCGGAGGAAGTCGGCGTACGCGCGCCGCTCGGCCTGCCGGTTCCCCTGTTGCTGGAAGGCGTGAGCGCGCAGCACGTATGCGAACAAGTGGGTGGGCACGGCGCGCTGGATCGTGTCGGCCTGCGCGAGAGCTCCCGCCGCGTCGCCCCCGGCCAGGCGCAGGAGCCCGACATGGTAACGGGCGTCGGCGTCGAGTGCCGGCAGCTGATCGTAGGCCCCGATCGCCATGGGGAGGAAGAACTCGACACTATCCTGCTTGCCGGCCTGGGCCAGGATCATCACGCGATCGAAGAGGCGCGTGGCCCGTTCCTCGGGAGACATCTGCGAGATGTCGGGGGGCCGGATGCCCACGGGGCCGCCCCGGGTCTCGACGTCCTGAGGTCGAGCTCCTCCGCCGGCTCGCATGGCCACGACGGTCACCAGGGCGCCGAGGGCTGCCCCGGCGACACCCCACGGGAGGCCGACGCGCCAGCCGGTGGCCTGTCCTCCGCCAACGGCGGCGCCGCACTTGTGACAGAATCGAACGTTTGCTGCGAGTTGGGCGCCGCACGCGTGGCAGGTCATAGAAAGGGGAATGTAACTGGCAGGAAACGAGGGTGGAGCGTAGTGTAATGCCCATGACCAACGCCTTCCCCGGGCAGGAACGCGCCAAACACATGGGGGAGTTGAAGCGCGGCGACCAGAAATGGGACGTGTACGTCGAGGCCCAGCAGGATGGGGACCTGGGCGCCGTGCGGGGCCGCATCCATTTCGTGAGCGGGGCGCAACGCCGCACGACCGGCTGGATCTTCCTCGAGTGGCAGGAGAAGGACGTGCACGAGCGGTTCGGGGAGTTTTCGGCCGTGGAGCTGCTGCATTTCGTGGAATCTCTCGAGCGCTAGTGTTGCACGTTTTCCACATCACTGTGACAGTTTCCTAGCAGTCTCAGACGTCTTAGACGTGTTTTTTTGCAGTTCGTGCACGGAATCCTTGACACCGTGCTATGTGGCCCATACCTTGCCGTATGCCAACCGTAACCTGAGTCCAGAGCCCGGCGCTCGAGCCCCAGCGCCGGGTTCTTCTTTTGTGAGTCCGCCGACCGCCACCACTGTTGGAGGAGACCGACCGTATGACCGCGACGCTGGAACCCACCGTAGCGACTGGCGCGAAAGCCGCCGCCGCGCCGTCCGCGGCGGATGTGATTCGCCGCGCCAAGGAAGCCGGCGTGCAGATCGTGGACGTCAAGTTCACCGACCTGCCAGGCACCTGGCAGCATTTCTCCGTGCCGATGAAGGAGCTGACCGAAGACGTGTTCACGGAAGGACTCGGGTTCGACGGTTCGTCGATCCGGGGATTCCAGGCCATCAACGAAAGCGACATGCTGCTGCTGCCCGATCCGTCGAGCGCGTTCGTCGATCCGTGTCTGCAGGTCCCGACGCTGTCGTTGACGTGCGACATCGTCGATCCGGTGACGGGCGAGGCGTACACCCGCGATCCCCGCTACGTCGCGCGCAAGGCCGAAGCCTTTCTGAAGAAGAGTGGCGTGGCGACGACGGCGTATTACGGGCCCGAGGCGGAGTTCTACATCTTCAACTCCGTGCGCTTCGATCAGAACGCGCACGAGGGTTACTACCACATCGATTCGGAAGAGGGCATCTGGAACTCGGGGACGAACGGTTCCCCGAACCTGGGCCATCGCCCGCGTCACAAGGAAGGCTACTTCCCGGTGCCGCCGGTGGACCGGCTGCAGGACCTGCGCTCGAAGATCGTGCTCGCGATGCAGGCCGCGGGGATCGACGTGGAAGTGCACCACCACGAAGTGGGTACCGCCGGCCAGACCGAGATCGACATGCGCTTCGGCACGCTGACGCGCATGGCCGACCAGATCATGATGTACAAGTACATCGTGAAGAACGTCTGCCACCAGCACGGCTACACGGCGACGTTCATGCCCAAGCCGATGTACGGCGATAACGGGTCTGGGATGCACGTGCACATGAGTCTGTGGAACGGCGACAAGAACCTGTTCTTCGATGCGAATGGCTACGCCCTGCTGTCGGACTCGGCGCGTTGGTACATCGGCGGGTTGATCAAGCACGCCGCTGCCGTGCTCGCGTTCGCAGCCCCGACGACGAACAGCTACCGCCGCCTGGTGCCGGGGTACGAGGCGCCGATCAACCTCATGTACTCGCAGCGCAACCGTTCGGCGATCTGCCGCATCCCGATGTACTCGAAGTCGCCGAAGGCGAAGCGGATCGAGTTCCGGGCGCCCGATCCGGCGAGCAACCCGTATCTCACGTTCGCGGCGCTGCTCATGGCCGGTCTCGACGGCATCAAGAACAAGATCGAGCCGCCCAAGCCGATGGACGTGGACCTGTACGAGCTGGAGCAGGCCGAGCGCAAGCACATCAAGAACACGCCGGGAAGCCTGCAGGAGTCCCTGGCGGCGCTCGAAGCCGATCACGCCTTCCTGACCGAGGGGGGAGTCTTCACGCAGGACCTGATCGACACGTGGATCAGTTACAAGCGTGCCAAGGACGTCGATCCGGTGGCGCTGCGGCCGCATCCGTACGAGTTCTTCCTGTATTACGACGTATAAACTGGGGCGGTAACAGGCGGTAAAGGGCGGTAAGGGGCGGTAAGTGCTCCTACCGCCCTTTACCGCCTTCTACCGCCCATTACCGCCTGTTCTCCATGACAACCAAGCGCGAAATCCTCGAAACCGCCAAGAAACAAGGCGTGTCGTTCCTGCGGCTCCAGTTCACCGACATTCTGGGCGTCAACAAGAACGTCGAGGTGCCCGAGAGCCAGTTCGAAAAGGCCCTCGAAGGCGACATCATGTTCGACGGCTCGTCGATCGAAGGGTTTGTCCGGATCGAGGAGTCCGACATGGTGTTGAAGCCCGACCTCGACACGTTCCGCGTACTCCCCAACGACGACGAAGGGGGTCGCGTCGCGCGGGTGATCTGCGACATCTACAACCCGGACGGCTCGTCGTTTGCCGGGTGCACGCGCCAGGCCTTGAAGCGGCAGATCGCCAAGGCGCAGGGCATGGGGTACACGATGATGGCCGGGGTCGAGGCCGAGTTCTTCATCTTCCAGCTCAATGTGAAGGGGGATCCCACCACCGAGACGCACGACTCGGGTGGCTACTTCGATCTGACGCCGGTCGATCGCGCCGAGGAGATCCGGCGGTTGATCGTGAGAGACCTGGTGTCGATGGGCTTCGAAGTCGAAGCGGGGCACCACGAAGTCGCGCCGGGCCAGCACGAGATCGACTTCCGGTACGCCGAGGCGCTGGAGACCGCGGACAATCTGGCTACGTTCCGGTTCGTGGTGCGCAACGTCGCCTATCGACATGGATTCCTGGCGACGTTCATGCCCAAGCCGATCTTCGGTCAGAACGGCTCGGGGATGCACACGCATCAGTCGCTGTTCAAGAAAGACACGAACGCCTTCTACGATCCGAAGGGGCAGTGGGAGCTGTCGGAGGTGGCGCTCGCGTACATCGCCGGACTCCTGGGGCACGCGCGCGGGTACTGCGCGGTGACGAACCCGCTGGTGAACAGCTACAAGCGGCTGGTGCCGGGATACGAAGCGCCGGTGAACGTCGCGTGGTCGATGCGCAATCGTTCGCCGCTGGTCCGCATTCCCGATCGACGCGGCGCGGGCACGCGCTGCGAGCTGCGGATGCCCGATCCGTCGGCGAATCCGTACCTCGCGCTCGCGGTGCAGCTGGCGGCGGGGCTCGACGGCGTGGAGCGCAAGCTCACGCCGCCCGATCCCGTGAGCAAGAACATCTTCGAAATGAGCCACCGGGATCGCCGTAAGTACCGGATCGACGAGCTGCCGCGCGACCTGTACGAGGCGCTGGACGAGATGGAAAAGGACGAGGTGATCACCGGCGCCCTGGGTCCGCATATTTACTCGCGGTACGTCGAGGCGAAGCGGGAGGAGTGGCAGGAGTACATCGGGAAGGTGAGTGCGTGGGAGCTCGAACGGTACTTGAGCGTGTACTGATTGTCGTCACGGCCCTGGGGGTCCCCGCGTGCGATATTCTGCCGCGCGCCGGAGACACCGAGGGACAGCAAATGACCGGCCGTTGGGATTGGCGCGGCCGGCTCCGCGTAGAAACCGACGACCGCTACACCGTGGTGCGGATCAAGGTCGACACCAACGGCGTGATCGAGCGGCACGACATCCTCAGCGCACGATTCGAGTTCGACCCGAGCGATGCGATAGGAGACGAGTACGCCTTGAACATCGGACTCGAGGTTGGCGACGCGCGGCGCCTCAGCGCCGGGCATGCCTATCATCTCGGCAGCGAGATCCCCGCGTACGCCACGGTGACCTGTCTCTGCCGTCCCCTGCGGCCCGACTCCGTGCGCGGCACGTACACGATGTCGACGCGGGGCATGCGGCAGCTCTCGGGTCGCATCGAAGCCACGCTCTACTTCACCGCCTGGGATGATCGCACGATACACGCCACCTACCGGCTCCAGCAGCGCCTCTTTGGGGTGAGGCCGTGACTCCGGTCGCCGTCGCGGTCCTGTTGTTGACGGCGGTCCCGCAGCAAGCCATCGACACTATCGTTGTCGACAACCGCAACGTGTTCGACAATGCGAACGACGGGCCAGGGTTCGTCGCGCGCCTGGCGAATGCGCTCCACATCCGCACGCGCGCCTCCGTGATCCGGCGCTCCCTGCTCGTGAGTCCCGGCCAGTTGTACGACTCGGCACGCGTGGCCGAGAGCGAGCGGTCGCTGCGGGCGCTCGGTGTGTTCCGGTTCGTGCGGGTCGATACGACGCGGCTGGGTGAGTCGCTGGCGCTGCGTGTCGTGACCGCCGACGGCTGGAGCTCGAAGCCGCAGGCGAACTACTCGACGGCCGGGGGCGATCAGACCTGGGAAGTCGGCTTCATAGAGGAAAACTTCCTCGGGACGGCGAGCCAGCTCGCGGTGTCGTACGGCAAGACGCCCGACCGGCGGCGCCTCGATCTCCAATACCTGAACCCGCATTTCCTCGTCCCCCGCGCCGTGCTGCTGCTTCGCTATGGGGATCTCTCGGATGGGAAACGAGGAGCGTGGCAGTTTGGTGTGCCGTTCTATCAGACCGCGGCGCGTCGTGCGCTCGTGACGTACGGAGAATCGGGGCGGGAACGCGTCCTGACCTTCAAGGACGGCGCCCTGCTCGACAGCGTGCAGCGCCGAGTGCTGCGGGTCGGCGTGAGCGGCGGCGTGGCGCTCCACGCCACCAGTCGAGACTACATGCGTCTCTCCCTTGGCGCGGAGTGGCGGCGTGAGGACTTCGCCCCGGCGACGACAGCGCCGTTCCCGAGTTCCACCTTCACGACGGGGCGGGTGGGCCTGCAAGTCGGCCACGTGCGGTTCCGTGTGCTCGAGCAATTCAACTCGTACGCGCGGCGCGAGGATGTGGACGTGTCGCAGGCGTTGTACCTCGGCACGGTGGTCCAATCAGGAGTTGGATACGAGATTCGCGGCCAGGTATCGACGGTATGGCGCGGCGGGTTCGCGCTGCTGTATGGCGAGGCCTCAGGTCTCGATTCTACGCGCACCCGCGGCCGCCTGACCATCGTGAGTCAGAATCTTCCGCGCCAGACGTTGATCGCGCACGTTGAGGGTGGCGCGCTGCACCGGCCGAAGCCCGGCGCGGAGTTCGATCTGTGGTTCGACCAGCGCGGGCCGCGGCTGTACGGAGCCCACGCGTTCACGGGGACGCGCATGACGTGGCTCGCGTTCGAGGACCGCATCCTCATTGCGGAAGACTTGTGGGGCATGGTGGGACTGGGGCTGGCGCCGTTCGTCGATTACGGTGGCGCCTGGTACGAGAATGAAGCCGCGCGGCTCGGCGGAGATGTCGGCCTGGCGGTGCGGTTCGGGCCCACGCGCGCGGTGCGCGGGGATGCGGGTGAGCTGGCCGTGGGCTATCGTTTCGGCGCGGGGACGGGGTGGGCGATCGCGTTGCGGAGAGGGTTCAGCTTCTAATGGAAATCTTCGACGTCATTCGCGCGGGAGACAAAGCGCGGCTGGAGACGTTGCTCGCGGCCGACCGGACACTGGTCGACGCGCGCAACGAGATGGGCCATTCACCCGTGTTGATCGCCCAATACCATCACAAGCACGACCTGGTCGCGGTGCTGCTCGCCGTCGGCCCGAGACTCGACATCTTCGACGCTTGTTCCGTCGGCCGCACCGAGCGCGTGGCCGAGCTGCTCGACGCCGACCCGACGCTCCTCAACACGTACTCGCGTGACGGCTTCTTCCCTCTGGGCCTCGCCGCGTTCTTCGGCCACGCGGAGACCGTGCGCCTGCTGCTCGCGCGCGGCGCCGACGTCGCGCAAGTCGCCAAGAACCCAATGGGCATCTCGGCGATCCACGCCGCGGTGGCCGGCTCTTCGACCGAGGCAGTGAAGATGATCGTCGAGGCGGGGGCGCCGATCAACGCGAAGCAGCACAAGGGGTGGACGGCATTGCATGAAGTGGTGAACAAAAAGAACCTGGATCTCGCGCGTTTTTTCCTGGCGCACGGCGCGGATCCCAAAGTGCAGAACGACGAAGGCAAGAGCGCGATTGGACTCGCGGCGGATCAGGGAAGCACCGACATCTTGAAGTTGCTCAAGGGCCAGGGCTAACTTCCCCCTCCCGGCGCCGTAGCCAAGTGGTAAGGCAGAGGTCTGCAAAACCTCGATTCGTCGGTTCGATTCCGACCGGCGCCTCTCCCCCCTAGCGAATCTTCCTGCCCGGCAAGTTCTGCCCGTTCTGGTGCAGGACCATTCCATCCCCACCGAATGAGATCTGGGCATCTACCACCTTGAGAAAGAACTCGCTCGCCGACTCGGCGAAGATCGGGAACTTCGGTTGGCCGGTGGCTTGAATGAATAAGCCCGCTCCCTCGCGGGTCACCACGATGTGGAAGGTCGGCACCAGCTCGTATTCCCCGACATAGCGATTGAGAATCATCGAGTCGACCGCGACTTCCGTGCGGATTTTGGGCGGCGTTTGCAGCGGGAGCGTCGCATCCAGCAGGTGAAACCCGATGTCGTCGGCTCCGATGTTCGCGTTGGTTAGGACGACGACGCCGACGCGGCGAACCTCGTCGAACCCCGCAAACGAGCGGTAGCCTCCCGTCCCACCGTTGTGCCACACGATCGATGCTCCCTGTGGACGGGCGAGGATGTGCCAGCCGAGGCCGATCGTCATCGTTGCACTGCCGGCGCCACGGCGTGACTGGTGTGTTTGCCGCAGCGCGCGCGCCAGCGGGTTCGCGCTCGAATCGAGATGGGCCGCGACGTACGTCAGCATGTCGCCCACCGTCGAGCGCAATGCACCAGCCCCGGCGAGCGTCGGGAGGTCCCAATTGGGGACCACGTTGCCCTCGGCGTCGTGACCCGGCGCCAGTCGGGCGCGTAGGGCGGGGGACAGTGTGATGGCGGTTTCGCGCATCCCGAGGGGCGCGAGGATGCGCCGCCGCACCAGCTCCTCGTAGCTCACGCCGGCCTTGAGCGCGAGGGCGTGCCCCAGGAGACCCACGCCGAGATTGGAGTACTCGTAGGTCTCGCCCGGGTCGCGCGGCAGCTCGTAGCCGGACAGGAACGCATACATCTGGTCGACAGAGTAGTCGGCGTACGGATTGGTCGAGTCTCGGGGACCCATGTTCGAGGGGAGGCGAGGCAGGCCCGATGACTGCGTCGCCAGGTCGAGGAGCGTGATCTGGCGACCATTGCGCGCCGGGATGCGCACCGCTGCGGGGAGGACCTTCGCGACTGGATCGTCGAGGCGAACGGAGCCGTCGGCCACCATCGTGGCGAGAATCGCGCTCGTGAAGGTCTTGGTGATGGACCCGATCTCGAACACCCGGTCGGCGGGAACGCCGACGGCTACCACGCGGCGACTGCCGTTGGCGTCGACCAGGCCGACGACGATGCCGCGGAATGGGGATGAGGTCAGGCGCTCCGTGACGATTCGCCGCACGGTGGAATCGGGCGGCAGACCCTGGGCGTGAAGGGGCAGGCCGACGGGAGGGGCGACACCGAGGGCGACGGCGAGGACCGACAAAAGGCGTATGCGCATGGTAGTATTATCCGCCCGTGCTGATCCCCAAGCTAGTCACCACTCTGAAGGATTACACTCGCGCGCAGTTTGCGCGCGACGTCGGCGCCGGCGTCATCGTGGGCATCGTGGCGCTGCCACTCGCCATTGCGTTCGCCATCGCCAGCGGCCTGACCCCCGAACGCGGCCTCTACACGGCGATCATCGCGGGCTTCCTGATCTCCGCCCTCGGCGGCTCGCGCGTCCAAATCGGCGGCCCGACGGGCGCCTTCGTCGTGATCGTCGCTGGGATCGTGCAGCGCTACGGCGTCGACGGTCTCCTCGTCGCCACGCTGATGGCGGGTGTGATCCTCGTCGTCTTCGGTCTCGTCCGGATGGGCGGGGCGATCAAGTTCATCCCGTTCCCGGTGACGATCGGATTCACGAGCGGGATCGCGCTCATCATCTTCTCGAGCCAGGTAAAGGACCTCCTCGGCCTGGAGATGGGTGCGGTCCCGGCGGAGTTTCTCGCCAAGTGGGACGCCTATCTCCACGCATTCGACTCGGTCAACCCCTGGGCGCTGCTCGTGGCGGTCAGCGCGCTCGCGATCATTCTCGTGTGGCCCAAAATCGAGCGCCGCATCCCCGGCCCGTTCGTCGCCTTGATCGTGACGACCGCTCTCGTCCAATTGTTGCACCTGCCCGTCGAGACCATCGGCGGCCGGTTCGGGGCGATTCACGCGGGATTGCCAAGCCCGTCGCTGCCGCATCTGACCCTGCCGCTGCTCACGTCGCTCGTGGGACCCGCGTTCACGATCGCGATGCTCGGCGCGATCGAATCGTTGCTCTCGGCGGTGGTGGCCGACGGCATGATCGGTGGCCGGCACCGCTCCAACATGGAGCTTGTGGCCCAAGGCGTGGCGAATATCGTGTCGCCGATTTTCGGGGGCATGCCGGCCACGGGGGCGATCGCACGCACCGCGACGAACGTCAAGAACGGCGGCGGCACGCCCGTGGCGGGCATGACGCACGCCGCGGTCCTGCTCCTCATCACCCTGTTCTTCGGCCGCTGGGCCGCGCTGATCCCCCTCGCGACGCTCGCGGCGATTCTCATCGTGGTGGCGTTCCACATGAGCGAGTGGCGCACGTTCGTGTCGGAGTTTCGCGCCCCCAAGAGCGACGTCGCGGTGCTCCTCGCGACGTTCCTGCTCACGGTGCTCGTGGATCTGACGGTGGCCATCGAAGTCGGGATGGTCCTCGCGGCGTTCCTGTTCATGCGCCGCATGGCCGAGGTGACGAACATCAAGGTCCTCACGCATGAGTTCGAGGATCCCACCGACGACTTTGAGACGGATCCTAACGCGGTGCGGCGCCGCATCGTGCCGGAGGGCGTGCAGGTGTACGAGATCACGGGGCCGTTCTTCTTCGGCGCCGCCGAAATGTTCAAGGACCGCGTCAGCCGAATCGCGGGGCAGCCCAAGGTGCTGATCCTGCGACTCCGGCACGTGCCGGTGATCGACTCGACGGGGCTGCATGCATTGCGGGACGTGGTGCGGCGCAGCCGCCAGGAAGGCACGCTCGTGATTCTGTCGGACGTGCACGCCCAGCCGGTCGTCGCGCTCGAGCGGTCGGGCACGTACGATGAGATGGGTGAGGAGAACATCCACGGCAACATCGATGATGCGTTGAACCGCGCCCGCGCCCACCTCGGCCTGCCCCCGGCGGCCCGGCCGGCGTTCGCGACGCCGACCGTCGCGCGGGAGAGCACTCCCGGCATGCCGGCGATACCGTAATGCAGCTGACCGTGCGCGAGGCGGCGTCGTACCTGCGGGTCGACGAGGCGACGGTGCGACGCTGGATTGGACGCCGCGCGCTTCCCGTGCATCGGGCGAACGAGCGGCTGTATCTGAATGCGATCGAGCTGTGGGAGTGGGCGACCGAGAACGGGATTCCCGTCTCGCGCGCGTTGCTCGAACAGGCCCAGCGTCGGCCTGACCAGGTGCCGCCACTCTCGGCATTGCTGTCGGCCGGCGGCATTCATCACGACGTGGGTGGGAGCGACAAGGCGAGCGTGTTGCGCGCGGTCGTCCAGTGCCTCCCGCTCCCGGCCGATATCGATCGGGAGTTTCTGGTCACGACGCTCGAGGCCCGTGAGGCCATGGGCTCCACCGGCGTGGGTGACGGGATCGCCATTCCGCACGTCCGCAACCCGATTCTGCTGCACGTCGCGGCCCCCTTCGTGACGCTGTGCCTGCTCCGCCATCCGGTAGAATTCGGCGCCCTGGACGGGCAGCCGGTGCACGCGTTGTTTACCGTGATCAGCACCAACGTCCCCGGCCACCTCCGGATCCTCGGCCAACTCGGTTTCACCCTGCACGACGACGAGCTGCGACGCCTGCTCAGTCGCCGGGCAGCTCCCGCGGACATCCTGGCGCGGGTCCAGACGGTCGAAGGACGGTCCAGCGGCGTGCACCAGGCGCTGCCGTGACCCTGGTCGCGCTGGGCGTGGCCCTGATCCTCCTCGGCGGCCTCGCCGCGGTCGCCATGGCGAGACGTCCGGCGCTGGGAGAGACGTTGTTCCGCATCCTGTTCGGCGCGGGGTGCGTCGCCGGCGTGCTACCGGCGCTGGTGGTGCTGTCGGGAGCGACGGTGACCGACCTGCGGCTCGCTCCCGTCACGCCGTTCGGGCCCTGGGTGTTCGGCCTCGACGCGCTCTCAGCCGCGTTTCTCCTCACCGTGTTGAGCGTGGGCGCCGCGTGCGCCTACTACGGTCTCGCGTATCTCGCGCACGAGCGCGCACACCGCGCCGTCGGCGTTGCTCACCTGCTCCTCGCCGTGCTGGTGGCCGCACTGGCCGTCACCGTCGTCGCCCGGGCGGCGCTGCCTTTCCTCATCGCGTGGGAAGTGATGGCCGTGGCGGCGTATCTGCTCGTCGTGCTCGAACACGAGAAGCAGGAGGTCCGGCGGGCCGGCATGATCTACGTCGTGGCCACGCACGTGGGGACGCTCCTGCTCTTCGCGCTGTTCGCCATTTGGGCGGGAGGAACGAGTGATCTGAGCTTCGCCGCCCTCGCCGCTCACGCGCCGTTCCCCGGGGCCCGCGGTGGGATGATCCTGGCCGTCGCGCTGATCGCGTTCGGCCTCAAGGCGGGAGCCGTCCCATTCCATTTCTGGCTGCCCGGAGCTCACGCCGCGGCGCCGGCGCACGTCTCGGCCCTGATGTCGGGTGTGGTCATCAAGATGGGCATCTACGGATTGCTGCGTACCCTCCTGCTCTTCGGTGCGCCCCCACCGTGGTGGGGGTGGGCGGTCCTCGTGCTCGGCACGGTTTCCGGCGTGATGGGCGTCGTCTGGGCCCTCGCGCAGCACGATATCAAGCGGCTGCTGGCGTTCCACAGCGTCGAGAACGTCGGGATCATCCTCCTGGGCATCGGCGCGGGGGCGCTGGGCGTCGCCTACGGACACCCGCTGATCGCGGCGCTGGGCTTCGCGGGAGCTGTCCTCCACACCCTCAATCACGCGCTCTTCAAGAGTCTACTGTTTCTCGGAGCCGGGTCGGTGATCCACGCGACCGGCACCAGGGAGATCGATCGGCTCGGAGGTCTCGCGCGCCGCATGCCGGGCACCGCGGCCGCGTTTTTGGTGGGCGCCGCGGCGATCGTGGGGTTGCCGCCCCTCAACGGATTCGTGAGCGAGTGGGTCGTGTACCAGGCGCTGCTCCGCGGGGCGAGCACGGGGGGTATGGTCCGGCTGACTGGTCTCGCCGCGGTCGTCCTGGCGTTCATCGGGGCGCTGGCACTTGCCTGTTTCGTGAAGGTGGTGGGGGTTCTCTTTCTCGGGACGCCTCGATACCCCCTCGCGGCGGAGCCGCACGAGGCCACGCCGGCCATGATGCGTCCGCTCGTCGGCCTGGCCGCGGGGTGCGTCGCGATCGGGCTCGTGCCCGTCGTGGTCGTTCCAGCGGCGCTGCGCGTGGGGTCGCTGGTCGTGGGCGCGGCTGGGGCGGGCCCGCAGGTGGACGTCGGCGCGGGCCCGGCGACCGCGTTTACCGCCGGGCTGGCGCTCAGCCTGCTGGTCGGGTGGGGGGCGTACGCCGCCGTGGCTCGCGGGCGCAAGCGGCTCGAGGCTGGAACCTGGAGCTGCGGATACTCGACACCGACGCCACGCATGGCGTACACGGCCAGCTCGTTTGCGGCTCCGTTGCTCAGCGTGTTTCGGTCCTTCACGGGTGTACGCACGCACCGCAGCGCCGAGGCGTTCTCGACGCACGCGAGTGATCCGGTCCTCGACGGCGTTCTCGTTCCCGCCTGGCGTGGCGCGCGCACGGCGGCGATGTGGGTGCGCCAGGTTCAGCGCGGCGGTCTGTCGGTGTACCTGCTGCTCGTGGGCGTGGCCGTCGTTCTGTCGCTGCTCTACCTCGTCGTGGCGGGGAGGCATCCGTGAGCGGGTCGGGGCTGATCGCCCTCGGGATCCTGAGTGTTGTGGCGCCGGCATTGCCCGGCATCGCCGGAAAAACCAAGTCGTTGCTGACGGGCCGGCGGGGCCCTCCGGTGCTCCAGCTCTACGCCGACCTGCGCAAGCTGCTCGGGAAGGGCGCCGTGTACAGCCGCACGACGACCTGGCTGTTCCGCGCCGCGCCGGTCGTTGTGCTTGTGACGCTGTTCGTGGCGGCGCTGCTGCTTCCGGTCGATGGGCGCGAAGCGTCGGCAGCCTTTACGGGGGACCTGGTGGCGTTTGCCGGTCTGCTCGCGCTCGGGCGATTCGCGCTGGTGCTGGCGGGGCTCGACACCGGGTCGAGCTTCGAGGGGTTGGGCGCGAGTCGCGAGGTTACGATCGCGAGTTTCGCCGAGCCCGCGTTGCTGCTCTGTTTCATCGCGCTGGTGCTCGCGACGGGGGATCTGTCGCTCAGCGGCATGCTGGGGACTCCGCTCGCGGCGGCGTGGCCGCGTGCCGGCGCGTCGCTGAGTCTTGTCGGTATCAGCCTGTTTGTTCTCCTCCTGGCCGAGAACTCGCGGGTGCCGGTGGATGATCCCGCGACGCACCTCGAGTTGACCATGATCCACGAGGTGATCGTCCTCGACCACAGCGGACCGGACCTCGCGCTGATCCTCTACGGCAGCGCCTTCAAGCTTGCGCTGTTCGGCGTGCTCGTGGTGAGCGTGTTCGTCCCCCGCGCGGGGTTCTCGACGCCCGCGGCGCTCGCCCTCCTCATCGCGGGCCTCGGTGTCGCGGCGGTGGCAGTCGGCATCGTCGAATCGGCGATGGCCCGGCTCCGATTGGTCCGCGTGCCGCAGCTGCTCGTCGGGGCCGCGGCGCTGGCGTTGTTCGCCACGATCCTGCAGCTCGGGTGACCATGCGCGACGCAGCCCAGATCGTCCTGCTACTGGTCGTGCTCTCGGATCTCGCTATCCTCGGCACGTCGCGTCTCTCGAGCTGTATCCGCGGGTTGGCGGCGCAGGGCTTGCTCCTCGGACTCCTCCCGGTGTTGATCGCACCACAGTTGTCCGTTCACGCCGTCAGTCTCGCGCTGGGGACGGTCATCGTGAAGGCCGTCGTGCTGCCCTGGTTTCTGGCGTGGGCGATTCGTGAGGCAGCGGTGCGGCGCGAGATCGAACCGATCGTCGGGTTCATCGCCTCGCAGCTGCTCGGCGCGTTCGCCCTCGCCCTCGCGTTCGCCATCGCGTCACGTCTCCCCCTCCCCGCGCTGCATCAACCGCTGCTCGTGCCGGTGTCGTTGGCGACGCTCATGATCGGCTTTATCGTGCTGACGACGCGACGCAAGGCGCTGGTGCAGGTCGTGGGCTACCTCATCCTCGAGAACGGGATTTACCTCTTTGGCCTGACGCAAACCGAGAGTGTGCCGTTTCTCATCGAGCTGGGGGTGCTGCTCGACGTCTTCGTGGGCGTTTTCATCATGGGGATCGTCGTGTTCCACATCAATCGCGAGTTCGACTCGCTCGATGCGACGCGCCTGACGGAGCTCACGGACTGATGCGCCTGCTCGCCCTTTGGGCCATCCCGCTCGCTACTGCGCTGGTGGTGCTGGCCGCGCCGGCATTTCGAGGGCGCCGCGTCCCGGTCGCGCTCCTGGTGGTCGTGGGCGGCGCGCATTTGGCCCTCGTCGCGTCCTTGTGGTTCGTTCCGGCCGTTCCGGTGCTCGGTGGGTGGCTCGACGTCGATCCGCTCGGGCTGACCGTACTGTCGCTCACCAGCGTGCTCTTCCTGGTCACGGCGATCTACATCGTCGGCCACGTCCGGCTCGATGCGCCGCGCAGCGGGCGCGTGTTTGCGGGCGGCCTGCTGGCGTTCCTCGCCGCCGCGTCGGTCGTGGCGCTCGCCCACCACCTGGCGATGCTTTGGGTCGGCATGGAGGCGACGACGCTGGCGGTCGCGCCGCTCGTCTTCCTGCGCCGCGACCGCCGCTCGCTGGAAGCGACGTGGAAGTACCTCGTGGTCTCGTCGGTCGGGATCGCGCTCGCGATGCTGGGCACGTTCTTTCTCGCCAGCGCGCAAGGCGGTGCTGGTCGCCCGCTCCTCCTCCCCGATCTCATCGCGCAC
>DASYRD010000087.1:0-3725 GCA_036004745.1 Gemmatimonadales bacterium
ATGCCGCGCTTGTCGTCGTCGGTCACGGATTTCAGAAACGCCAGCTCGTCGATCATCGCCGGCTTTTGATCCTGCTTCTGATCCGGTTTCTGATCCGGCTTGGGCGGGGCCGCCGGCGGCGGCGCCGCGGCGGGTTGCGGACGGGGAGGCGGACCGACGCGCGGCATCGAGGCCGTCACCGCCGGAGCGGCGACGGTTTGCGGCGGCGCGGCGGCAGCCGGCGAGGGAGGGGGCGCTGGGGGCGGCACGGGCCGCGTCTTCACCAGCCGCTCCAGCTCCTCGAGCTGACCGATGTCTTCGTCGATCGCGCCCAGCTCTTCCCGCACGGATACCAGCTCGGCCAGCGATTCCTTGTGGATCTGCGTCCACTGCGATTCGTCGTACTCGCCGACCGCGTGCCGCAGCTCGGCCTCGGACAGGCGCTCGGCCGCATGCGTTTCCTTGGCCTGCAGCTCGCGTCGCAGCTCCTTGCGCTGCGCTGCCATCAGCCGTGCCGCCTCGGCGTGCACCTTGAGCTCTTCGGTGACGGCGTTGAGACGGGCCTCGTAATCCGAGCGCACGCGGTTGCGCACCGTCGAAGGCGCACCACCGCCCGCGGCGTCGATCCGTGCGATCCACGCCTCGTACTGACGCCGCTCCTCCAGCAATCGCTGGATCGCTGCCGTACTCTTGCTCGGTGGTTTCGTCATTCCACTCCTGCCGCGCTGGCGCGTGCGCGTAGTGCTTCCATGCGTATCCCCGCTTCCTCGGGCGTCCGGTCCACCGTCACCGCCCCGTGATGGGCCAGCAGCAACGCGTTATGACCCTCGAGGTGCTCTATTCTATCGCACACAGCCAATCGTCCCCGGCGTCGAAATGGACACCAGGGGCGTCGAGCCGACCAAGAAGATAAGCTCCGGCAGCACATATAATGACGTAAACCCTTTTCCCGCTACAGCAAACGCGGTCGCCCCCGTCCGGCGGGCAAGCACGAGAGCCTCGGACACCGGGACCGGGTTTCCGGATCAGCGAATGTAAGTCCAACTCTCTGGTGGATTTGCGTCACCTCGAGGTTTTCCCAGCCCCACGTTCGTGCTTCCCGTCGGTGTCACGAGCGACCGGTTGCGACCGACTCGTGCACGACGCGCCCGGCGACGAGCGTCAGCACGGCGCGGCCCACCAATTCCCGATCGGCAAACGGCGTGTTGCGACTCTTCGAATGAAACTGCGCGGAGCGTACGACCCACGGGCTGGCGACATCGAGCACGCACACATCCGCGACCGCGCCGGTGGCGAGCGAGCCACCGGGAAGACGGAACAGCGCGGCCGGCTTGGTGCTCATCCGCGCCACCAGCTCCGGCAGGGTGAGCACGTCGCCCCGCACCAGCTCAGTGTGCGCCACGCCGAACGCCGTTTCCAATCCCACGATCCCGAACGGCGCGTCGTCGAATGCGGCTTCCTTTTCGTCATAGGCGTGCGGCGCGTGATCCGACGCGATGCAATCGATCGTGCCGTCCTTCAGTCCCTCCTGCAGAGCGCGCACATCGGCAGCCTCACGCAGCGGCGGATTCATTTTCGCGAGCGTGTTGTAGTCCTCGCACGCGGCATCGGTGAGCGTCAGGTGGTGCGGAGTGACTTCAGCCGACACGCGGATGTCGCGCGCCTTGGCGCGGCGGATCAGATCGACCGAGCCGCGCGTGGACATGTGACACAGGTGCACGCAGCCGCCCGTGAGCTCGGCGAGCAGCAGATCGCGGGCGACCATGATCTCCTCCGCCGCGGCGGGGATCCCCTTCAAACCGAGCCGTGTGGAGACCAACCCCTCGTGCATCGCGCCGCCGGCCGCCAGGCTCGGCTCCTCGCAGTGGTCCGCGACGGGAATAGCGAACGTGCGGGCGTACTCGAGAGCGGTCCGCATGAGGTGGCCGGACGCCACGGGCTTCCCGTCGTCCGACACGGCCACCGCCCCGGCGCCCACCATCTCCCCGAATTCGGCCAGCTGCTCGCCTCGCTGCCCCACCGACACGGCGCCGATCGGGTACACGCGCGCCAGCCCGGCGCGCACCGACTGGCGCACGATGAACCCCACTGCCGCCTGGTTGTCGGTGACGGGATCGGTGTTGGGCATCGCGCACACGGCCGTGAAGCCGCCGGCGACGGCGGCGCGGGCGCCCGTCGCGATCGTCTCCTCGTCTTCGTTTCCCGGCTCGCGCAGATGGACGTGCACGTCGACGAGGCCGGGCGCCACGACGAGACCGCGCACGTCCCGCGTGTCGGCGTCGTCGGGAGCGGTCAGCCCCGGCCCCACGGCCGCGATCTTCCCATCCGTGATCAACACATCGGCCATCGCGTCGAACGAGCGGCTCGGGTCGATCACGCGCCCGCCACGCAGCAGGACGGGGGGGGGCCGCGTCATTCGCCGCCTCCGCCCTTGGCCGCATCGGCCAGCTCGGGCCGGCCCCCCGCCAGCAGGTAGAGCACCGCCATCCGGACCGCGACGCCGTTGGTCACCTGATCGAGAATCACGCTGTGGGGACCGTCGGCCACGCGGCTGTCGATCTCCACGCCGCGGTTCATCGGGCCGGGATGCATGATGATGAGGGACTTCGGCGCCCGCTCGAGACGCTCCATCGTAACGCCGAAGACGCGGTAATACTCACGCAGGCTGGGGATGAATCCCTTCTCCATCCGCTCGAGCTGCAGCCGCAACACGTTGAGCACGTCGGCCCACTCGATGGCTTCCTCGATGCGGCCGAACACCCGTACCCCGAGCCCTTCGATGCCGCGCGGCAACAGGGAGCGCGGGCCGCACACGGCGACTTCCGCCCCGAGCTTGGTGAGTCCCCACAGGTTGGAGCGCGCGACGCGCGAGTGCAGGATGTCGCCCACCAGGCAGACCTTCACGCCTTCGATGTGCCCGACCTTGTCGCGGATGGTGAGCATATCGAGCAGCCCTTGCGTCGGGTGCTCGTGCTTGCCGTCGCCGGCGTTGATGACGTTGGAGCGAATCCGCCGGCCCAGGAACTGCGCGGCCCCCGACGCGCCGTGGCGGATTACGACCATGTCGATGCGCATCGCCTCGAGATTCTTCGCGGTGTCGACGAGCGTCTCGCCCTTCGATACCGACGAGCCGGACACGGCGACGTTGACCGTGTCCGCCGAGAGACGTTTTTCGGCGAACTCGAACGAGATGCGGGTACGGGTGGAGGCTTCGAAGAACAGATTGACGATCGTCTTGCCGCGCAGGGCGGGCACTTTCTTGATGGGACGCTCCGACACTTCCTTGAACGGCTCGGCGGTATCGAGAATGAGGCGGATCTGCTCGGCGGAGAGGAACTCCAGCCCGGTCAGATCCTTCTCGAGCGCCACCGTCACGAGCCTTCCACCACGACCACTTCGTCCCGGCCGTCCAGCTCCTCGATCCGCACGTCCACCCGCCCTCCGGGCCCCAGCTGCACCCGCTCACCCACCACGTCCGCCTGGATCGGCAGCTCCCGCCCGCCGCGGTCCACGAGTACCGCCAGGGAAATCCGTTTGGGCCGGCCGAAGTCGGCGAGCTCATCCAGCGCGGCGCGCACCGTGCGGCCGGTGTAGAGCACATCATCGACGATGACCACGTGCTTGCCCGTCAGATCGCCCGGCAGCCGGGTCTCGCCGATCACGGGCTTCGGACCCACCAGCTCGAGGTCGTCGCGGTACAAGGTGATGTCGATGGCGCCGCGCGGGACCTGGACCGATTCCTTGTG
>DASYRD010000088.1:0-1687 GCA_036004745.1 Gemmatimonadales bacterium
CTCGGCGGCTCCATGCCGACAGAGGACCACGAAGTCGTCAGCGTACGTCACCAGCACCGCACCGTACTGCCGGTCCAGCCCGTACTTGCGAAACGCCTTGATGTACCGATGCATGTAGATGTTCGCCAATAATGGCGACGCTACTCCCCGAACGCAAAAGGTAACTTCTGCCGTCTCCAACATTATCTGGGGGATCCGAGTTCTGAGGGCCGCTTCCATTCGGCGGTCCCGCCGACACGGGAATGCAGTGGCGGATGACGATCGTGTCATCGCCAACGAGCACTTCCCTGATCACCAGGCGTACGAGGCGTTGCCGCTCGATGATGTCAAGCGTGTCCGCGGCTTCACGGAGCCGCGTGAGAAATGCCGACAGCGTTTCCGCGAGATGCAGGTACGTCGCTCGGTCTCGCGTCTGTTCGGCAATCGATTGCAACTCCATTCGCAGCGCACGCTCGCGCTGCCGCAGTGATGGCATCCGCTCACGCAGCTGCTCCAGCGACAGCAGGTCCTCCTGATAGGCGGTCAGCATGCGCTCGATGCTCTTGCCAACACGCACCAGATCCCGTTGCAACGCCTGCTCGCGTTGCCGTGTCGGGTCGGCGGCGCGCGCCACGGCGAGGCGGCGATCCAGTTCCTGCTGAATGAGCGTGGGATCCTCGAGCAATCGAATGACCTCGGTCCACACGATCTCATCCAAGAGGTCTTGTCGCACGGGGCGGCTGTCGCAGCGCGGCCCGCCGAGATGTCGCCACGAATCCGAGCCGATGCAACGATAGTAGTGAATCAGGCGCGCGCTCGACCGCGTTGACGCGCGCGACAGCGCGTACCCGCACCGATGACAGCTCACCAGACCCTGCACGAGACTTGGGGTGACGGTCCGCCGCCGCGCCCGCACTTTGTTCTCCTGCAGCAATTCTTGTGCACGGGCAAAGGTCGGCTCGTCGACGAGTGCCGGCACGGGAATCTCGATCCAGTCCTCGCGGGGCCGTTCGTGATTGGCGCTGTTGCGGGTCGTGATGCCGCCGCGCAAGCGAAGCCGTCGCGTCACACGCTGACGGGTGGCGATGCGCGTTTTGCCGAAGCCGGCGGCACCGACATAGGCGGGGTTGCGCAGCATCGCCCACACGGTCGAGCGCTCCCATCGGGTCCCCACCTTCCGTGTCGGCACCCCTTCGTCATTAAGCCACCGTGTGATCGCGGCGATGCTCCAGCCGGTGACGGTGTAATGGTCATACACCTGTCGCACCACGTGGGCTTCACTCTCGATGACGGCATAAGACGCGGGCGCGTCCTCACTCTTGCGAATGTAGCGGTAGCCGTACGGTGCGCCGCTCAGCACGCTGATTTCGCCCGCGCGGGCGCGGTGACGCTTGCCACGCCGCGAGCGCTCCAGGATTTGCGCTCGCTCGTACTCGGCGATCATGCCTTGGAACTGCACCAGCAACTGATCCTCGGGCGTTGCACTCTGCGGCGCATTCAGAAAGCGTGTCTCGACGCCGTGACGAGCGAGCTCCTCGATCAGCAGGATCTGATACGCATATTTGCGACTCAAGCGATCCGGACTGTGGACGAGAACGGCTTGAATCTGTCCTTCCGCCGCCAGATCGCGCACGCGCTCCAAACCTGGTCGTTCGAGCGTGGCCCCGCTATAGCCCTCGTCTTCGAAGATCCACGCCTTCGGCACCTC
>DASYRD010000089.1:0-16730 GCA_036004745.1 Gemmatimonadales bacterium
CGGCACGAACCGGAGCGGATCGAGGAGACGGCGGAACAGCACTTCGGGCTGCCGCAGCCGTCGCTCGATTATTGGTACGAGTCGAAGGCGCAAAGGCCTTGGAGAGATCGTTAAACAAAGACGTCGAGCGGAGTCGTTCAACGAAGGCGTCAAGCGGAGACGTCGAACGCAGGGCCATCTTGGAGTCCTCTTCAGAACATGACGTGGAAGAAATGACACCTGGTAGGGATAGGCACCGCCGCAGAGGTCTTGGAGCCGTTGTCGCACTCGCGCTATGTGCTGGTTGTCAGGACGTGGAGTGCCAGACGTCGACGGCGCCGAGGGCGTACGGCGAGATCACGCTGGGAGAGAGAGCGCGCGCAGCCTTTGGTGTGAGGTCTCAACACGTGCTAGAGGCACCACGAGCGGCGATTGATTCCGCTGTGAAGGCGCGAGCTGGAACCTACGCTCAGCTCATCGATTTCGACGAAACATGCACACGGTTCTTCGTGCACCGAGACATCGTGATCGTGATGTTAACGGCAGCCTGCGACCTCCCGAACATGCGCGGACGCGACTATACAACAGCCGTCATGGCTGTCTCGCGAGACGGTCGCACAGCGGCGGGCCCCGTCTTCGAGCTGAAAGGGTGGGTCCGAGACGTCCAACCCGCCTACAGGTTGTCGGCGGACTCGGCAAATGCCCGCCGATCCGAACGCCGCACGTTCCAACTCTTGGACGCAGGATACCTAGTTCCAGGACCCCAAGCCGCCGCCGCCTTTGCGGTCCCACCCTCTGTGAGAATCCCAGAAGTGTGGAACGTGCCACGCCAGGTGCGTGACACGGTGGCTCGTCTCGCGGAGCAACGACACCGGCCCGCCGCATGCAATCGATTCTTCCAGAGCGGAGAGACCTACATCGTAGTGCTCTCGGCGTTCTGCGGTGACAAGTATGGCAAGGAGAGCGATTCGAGGGTGTTGCTGGGATTGCGGAGCAATGGAGCGCTCATTGCTGAGATTAGTTGGAAGACGCAAGTCGGGGGAGCCGAGCTCGTCCCATACATGCGCTTCGCAGGAACGCTGCCGTCGTCTTTGGGACCAAGGGGGATGGTCGCGGCTTATTTGAGTAGTTCCGTCGGCCTTGTAGCGAGGACGTTTGAAGTTGTCGATTCGACCAACGTCTGGCTGGACACGGTGATTGTGCTAGAGAATGGTGGAAGCGTTCTTCGCGGACGGCGTGTTCTGTCCTCTGGCATGCCTCGGTTGCTGGTTGGAGTGATCGATGGAAGAGTGTATCGCCTGGGCGGATTCCCTGATCCCGAGCCGAGTAAGTTCTGGGCCTCGGTGCCCCCAGGTCTGCGCCATCAGAACCCGCGTGAGCGAGCAACAATTCTCGCTCGAGTTTTGGATCCGCACGGCGCTGCGTCAATTCGGTTCCTTGACCAGGACAGTGCAAATCCTGCCCGCACTGATCCGTTGCGTATTTGGTGGACCGAGGCGCCGGTTACGTGGCCGAGCGACACGATAGTGGTTGACGCCGATGGCGGATTTCGAGTCAGGGTGACAGCTCTCTCAGAGATGGATCCAGAAGAGACGCCCGGTGCGTGGATGCCGATCGCGTATTCTTTTCGTTTCAATCGGCTCGGTGACCTAACGAGCTGGGCCCAACGGGTGGGCTCCCCGATCATCGTTCGCTAGCGTCCGAGGGTCTGGCGGTAGAGACACCAATCTGCCTGCGTTCGAATGCACGACCGCCGCGCCAAAACGGTGACGCGCCTCGGCAGACAACCCACCAACATTGCAGCCGATGGTCCTGCGCGCCGACCCCCGCCACCTCCTCGTGTCCAGTGTCGCCAACTCGGTGGCTAGGGACGCCGCGCTTCTGGCCGAGACCGTTCGTGGACCGGGGAGGTTTGCGCGCGGCGACCAGCTGGTGCGCGCAACACTATCGATCGTCTCCAACATCGCGGAGGGCTGCGGTCGCGGTACGGTGCCGGAGTTTCGGCGCTTCCTGTTGATCGCTCGGGGCTCAGCGCAAGAGACCCTCGCACAGCTCCGGTTGGTGGACGCGACCGACGCAGCGCAGACCAGCCGCCTTCAGTCACTCCGCAGTCGCACCGTGCTCATTCTCAAGATGATCAGCCGGTTGTACGCTCACCCACCGCCAGACAAATAAAACAAAAGGCGTCGAACACGAAGCGTTGTGGTGACGACTTTGTTCGACGCTGTTGGTCCACGACGTTGCTCGACGCCGTTGTTCAACGCCTTTAGGGTTAGGAAGCGAGCCGCTCCTCAAGGACGCGCTGCGCCAATTTGGGGTCGGCTTTGCCTTTTGACGTCTTCATCACCTGCCCAACAAAGAACGCCATCAGCTTCGTCTCGCCGCTCTTGTAACGTCCCACCTCGGTGGCGTGGGCGCCGAGCACCTCGGTCACCCACCCGGCCACGACGTTCGAATCCGCGACCTGAATGACGCCGAGGGCCTCGGCGATCGTGCGGGGATCGCCGCCGCGATTCGCCAGCTCGGCAAAGACGCGCTTGCCCGCCTGATGCGACAGCGTGCCGCCCTTCACGAGCCCGATCAGCTGCGCCAGTGATCCCGCGGGGACGCGGAGCGCGTCGGCGTGGTCTTTCGCGTCGGCCAGCACCTCGCCCATCACCCAATTCGCCGCCGCCTTCGCCTCGGCGCCGGCGTGCACGACGCCCTCGTAGTAGTCGGCGACGGCGCGCCCCGCCGTGAGCACCGCCGCGTCCTGCTGCGGCAGCCCATACTGCGCGACGAAGCGCTCGCGCTTCGCGGCCGGGAGCTCGGGGAGCAGGCTCTGCTGCTCCGCGACGAACTCCTCCTTCAGCACGAGAGGCGGCAGGTCGGGCTCGGGGAAATACCGATAGTCGTGGCTTTCCTCTTTAGAGCGCTGCGGCCGAACCGCGTTGTCCTTGTGGTCGTACAGCATTGTCTGCTGCGTGAGCGTCCCGCCGCCCTCGAGCACGGCGATCTGACGGTCCCGTTCCACGGCGAGCGCCTTCTCGACGTAGGCGAACGAGTTGATGTTCTTCACTTCGGTTTTGACGCCGAGCGCGCTGTCGCCCGCGCGGCGCACGGAGACGTTGGCGTCGACGCGTAGGCTCCCCTTCTCCATATCGCAGTCCGAGACGCCGATGTACTCGAGCACTTGCTTGATCGTCTGGAGATAGGCGCGCGCCTCCTGCGGAGAGCGGAAGTCGGGGCCGGTGACGATTTCGATGAGCGGCACCCCGGCGCGGTTCAAATCGACCGCGGTGGCCTTGGGGAAGCGATCGTGCAGCGACTTGCCCGCGTCCTCCTCCACGTGCAGTCGCACGATGGTGGCCGTCTGGAGCCCGCGATCGGGAGACAGGTAGGAGAGCGAGCCCTGGGTCGCGAGGGGCTGCTCGTATTGCGAGATCTGGTAGCCCTTGGGCAGGTCGGGATAGAAGTAGTTCTTGCGCGCGAACACGCTCTTGGCGTGCACCGTGCAGCCGAGGGCCAGCGCCGCCCGGACGGCGTGCTTCAGCGCTTCGCCGTTGGGCGAGGGGAGTGCGCCGGGGAGTCCCAGGCAGACGGGGCAGACGTGGGTGTTCGGAGCCGCGCCAAACGCCGCCGAGCAGCCGCAGAACATTTTCGAGACGGTCCGCAGGTGGACGTGCGTCTCGAGCCCGATGACGGTTTCCCAGCTTGCGGCCGGACTCCCCATCAGGCTTCCTCCGTCGCCGGCACGACCCGCTCGAGCGCGTACGCCGCCTCGAGCATCTCGTCCTCGAGAAACGCCTGCCCGATGAATTGGCCGCCGACGGGGAGACCCTTTACGCGACCGATTGGAACCGAAATCGCCGGGAGTCCGGCCAGGTTCGCGGTCACCGTGAAAATGTCGGACAAGTACATGGAAACGGGGTCCGCCAACTTCTCTCCTGCCTTGAAGGCGGGAGTCGGCGTCGTGGGCGTAAAGAGGAGATCCACACCGCGGTCGAACGCGTTACGGAAGTCCTGCGCAATCAGCGCCCGCATCTGCTGGGCGCGCCGATAGTAGGCCTCGTAGTAGCCCGCGGAGAGCACGTAGGTGCCCACCAGGATACGGCGGCGCACCTCGGCGCCGAAGCCTTCACCACGCGTCTTGCGATAGAGCGCTCGGACGTCGCCGGCATCCTCCGCGCGCGGCCCGTACCGCACCCCGTCGAAGCGCGCCAGGTTCGACGACGCCTCGGCGGGCGCGATCACGTAGTAGGTCGGCACGGCGTATTGGGTGTGCGGCAGGGACACCTCGCGCACCGCCGCGCCCTGTTCCTTCATTAGACGGATGGCCCGGTCGCACGCGCGCCGCACGGCAGGGTCGAGATCGGTCGGGAAGTACTCACGCGGCAGGCCGATCACGAAGCCCTGAAGCGACTCGGGGACCGTCGGCAGGCGCAAGGGATCGCGGTCCTCGCAGGTCGCGTCCTTGGGGTCGCGGCCCGAGATGACCGAGAGCACCCGCGCCGCGTCGTGGACGCTGCGCCCCAGCGCACCGATCTGATCGAGCGACGACCCGAACGCGACGAGGCCGTAGCGGCTGACGCGCCCGTAGGTCGGCTTGATCCCCACGACGCCGCAGAAGGACGCCGGCTGGCGCACCGAGCCGCCCGTCTCGGAGCCCAGCGCGGCGGGGACAGCCCCCGCCGCGACGAGGGCCGCCGAGCCACCCGAAGAGCCCCCGGGGACGCGCGTCTTATCGATGGGGTGGATGGATCGCCCATACGCCGAGTGCTCGGTCGACGAGCCCATCGCGAATTCGTCGCAGTTCGTCTTCCCGGCGATCAACGCACCCGCGGCCTTGAGCTTGGTGATCGCGGTGGCTTCGTAGGGCGAGCGGTAGCCATCGAGAATCTTCGAGCCGCACGTCGTGGTGAATTCGAGTGTGCAGATATTGTCCTTGACCGCGACGGGCATCCCGTACAGCACGCCCGTCGGGCGCGCCGCGCTGGCCTGCTCGTTGAGCGACTTGCGCAGCTCCTTGACGGGGGTGAGGAGTGCGTTGAGTCGCTTGACCTTCACCAGGCGATCGGCCGCCGACTTGCCCTCACCCGTCATTCGAATTGATCCAGTTTCGGCACGACGAAGAAGCCGCCCTTGAAGACCGGGGCGAGCTCGTCGGGTCCGACGGCGAGGGGCCAGGGATTCTCTTCATCGGGACGGAAGCGAATCGCGTCGGGCCCCGGCACGAAGGGCCGCAGGCCGTTATTCCCCGTCGCCGCGCTGAGCTGCGCGACGTAGTCGAGGATGCGCGACATCTGCTCGACCAGCGTGGGCAGCGAGTCTTCGTCGACTTCGAGCTCCGCCAACTGCGCGATGCGTAACACGTCTTCCCGCGTGACACTCATGGACTCTCGTTCCCCTCCCCCGCCCAATCGCGCTCGAGGCCCGCGTAGGCCACGAGCAGTTGCTTGGTGCCGATCTCTTGGTCGTCGAACTCGACGGTGACCTTCAGTCCCTTGCCCTGCCCTGCGACCGCGCGCACGATGCCTCCGCCGAACTTGCGGTGGCGGACCCGTTCACCCTGTACATAGCGCGGGGCGTCCTGCGACTCTTCCGCGGGCATCCACGCTTCTGGAATGGCGGTCAGGGCCGCACGACGAGCGCGCGGTCCGCGGGGCTGCCGGTCCCACGAGGGAGTGGTGCTCCGCTCTTGGAGAATCTCGGGTGGCAGCGCCTCGAGAAACCGCGAAGGCTCCGCGAGGTCGAGCCGGCCGTGGCGATACCGCGTGCGCGCCCATGAGAGATACAACTTTTCGCGCGCGCGCGTGAGACCCACGTAACACAATCTCCGCTCCTCTTCGACGCCCCCCGGCTCGGTCACCGTCCGGCCGAGCGGGAAGAGTCCGTCCTCGAGTCCCGCGAGGGCCACGACGGGCCACTCGAGCCCCTTCGCCATGTGAGTCGTCGTGAGTGTGACGCCCGCCACATCCTTCGCCTCGTCGACCGGCGTGATCAGGGCCGCCTGCGTGAGGTAGCGCTCCAGCGGCGTCCCTCCCTCCCCCTCCTCGGTCTCGCCGCTCTCCACTTCAGCCCAGGCCGCCGCCCCGGCGATCAGCGCCTCCACGTTGTCGGCGCGGTCGATCCCCTCGGCGCCCTCCTCGTGGAGGTACTGGTCGTACCCGGTGGCCTTGACGATCGCTTGGAGCACAGTGGCGGGGTCGGCGTGCCCGGCGGCGTCCCGCAGCCGCGCGATCAGCGCGGCCACCCCCGTGAAGGCGTCGCGCACGTTGGGCCGCAGCTCCGCCACGCGCGCCGCCCCCGCGGCGACCTCGAGGAGCGGCTTCCCCCAGGTCGTGGCCGCCTGCACCAGCAGCGCCAGCGAGGCGTCGCCGATGCCGCGCCGCGGCACGTTCACCACCCGCACGAAGGCTGCGTTGTCGGCGGGATTGGCGATCAAGCGCAGGTAGGCGAGCAGATCCTTCACCTCGCGGCGCTCGTAGAAGCTCACGTCCCCGACGAGCCGGTACGGGATCCGCCGGAAGCGGAACGCCTCTTCGATCGGCCGCGACTGGGAATTGGTCCGATAGAGCACCGCCATCCCTTCGTAGGCGATGTCGTCAACCGCGGCGAGCCGCGAGAATTCGTTCGCGATCCACTCGGCCTCGTCGCGCTCGTCGGCCGCCGTGAGAAGGACGACGGGGTCGCCCCCCTTTTTGGCCGTGAAGAGCGTCTTGCCGAGCCGGGTGGCGTTCTCGGCGATCACACCGTTGGCGCTGTCGAGGATGATCTGAGTCGAGCGGTAGTTCTGCTCGAGCTTGATGAGCGTCGTGCCGGGAAAGTCCTGCTGGAACGCGAGCATGTGCCGCACGTCGGCGCCGCGCCAGCCGTAGATGGCCTGGTCGTCGTCACCGACGACGCAGAGGTTGCCGTGCTTCCGGGCGAGCTGCTTGACCAGCAGGTACTGGGCGGCGTTGGTGTCCTGGAACTCATCCACCAACACGTGCTGGAACCGGTCCTGCCAGTAGGCCAGACGCTCCGGGTGCTCGCGAAAGAGCACCAGGGGATACAGCAGCAAGTCGTCGAAATCCATCGCGTTGGCCTGCTTCAGGGCGGGTCCCAGCGCCGCGAACACGTCGGCGGCAATGCGCGCGAGCGGCGTGTCGGCCTGGGCGCCCAGCTCCTCGGGGAGCAGCATGCGATTCTTGGCGGCCGAAATGATGCCTTGCAGCGCGCGGGGCGGATACGCCTTGGGCGACACGCCGCGCTGCTCCAGGATGCGCCGGATCAACGCTGCTTGATCATCGACATCGTAGATCGTGAAGTTCGGCCCGAAGCCGAGGAGCGGGGCCTCGCGCCGGAGTAGCCGTGCCGAGAGGGAGTGAAAGGTCCCGATCCACAGGCCGCGCGGGTCGGCGCCCAGCAGCGTGCCGACACGGGTGCGCATTTCCGCCGCGGCCTTGTTCGTGAACGTGACCGCGAAGATGCGCTGCGGCGCGATGCCCTGGCTCTTGATGAGGTGCGCGATGCGGGCCGTGAGGACGCGCGTCTTCCCCGAGCCCGCACCCGCGAGGACGAGGAGGGGCCCACCAGGATGCTCCACCGCCGCCTGCTGGGCGGGGTTCAACGCCAGCGTCATTTCGCGCTATGAGCGGGCGGAAATTCGAGCACGAACACCGATCCCTTGCCGTCATCGCCTGGGTGGAAGGACACCCGGCCTCCGTGTTGTTGCTCCACGATGCGCCGGGCCAGCGCGAGGCCAATGCCCCACCCGCCCGTTTTGGTGGATGAGCCGGGCTCGAACAGCTGGCCCCGAATCTCCGCCGCCACGCCGGGTCCGTCGTCGGTCACGGTGACGCGCGGACCGCGGGCGGTGGCCTCGACCTTCACCTCGATCCGGCCGCCGCGCCCGCTGAGCGCGTCGATCGCGTTCTTGACGATCACCTCGAGCGCCCACTCGATCAACACCGGATCACCGGTGGCGATCGGGCCCGTGCCCGGGGAGATGAGCGCGAGCGACACCGTGTTCGCGAGGGTGGGCAACCGGGGCAGGAAGTAGCCGACGACGCGCTCCGCCGCCGCACCCAGTCCCACCGGCTCACGCCGGGCGGGGCGCCCGATCCGCTCGAACCGCTTGGCGACGCGCTCGAGGCGCTCGGCGTCGGCCTGAAGATGCTTCACGAGGTCGCCGCCCGGCGTACCCGGATTCTCCCGCAGGTAATCAATCCAACCCGTGAGGCTCATCAGGGGCGTGCCGAGCTGGTGCGCCGACTCGCGCGCCATCGCGACCCAGAGCCGGTCCCGCGCGGCGCCGACGCGCACCCGCACCGCCCACACCGCCAGCAGCGCCAGGCACACGAACACGATGCCCTGGAGTGCCGCGAGCCCCGTGAACCGGCGGGCCGACGGCACGGCGCCGTAGTGGATCGTCCCGACGCCCGGCTGCACGAGGGGCTCGTTGATCCGATCGAGCTGCGCGATCCAGGCGCGCTGCTCGGCCTCGCTCGCGTTGGGGCCGAAGGGCGCGTTGTCGAGCGCGCTGATGCGGCCGCTCGGGTCCGTGACGGCGATGGGAATACCGAGGCGGCGGACTTCTTCCGCGAGGTTCAAGAGCGCTTCGGCGGCGGCGCCCTCGCGCGGGTCGTTGAGCCCCGAGAAGACTCGGCCAAAGAGGCGGGTCGTTTCGCTGGCGTCGTTGCGAAGGTGGCGCGCCACGATCCAGGCGTAGCCGACGGACAGGGCGCCGAACAGCAGCGCGAGAGCGACGAGCGCGGCGGGTCCAGCCCGTCGCAGCTGCTCTTTAGCCGCCACCGAACCGATCGGCGCCGAAGTACGGCGTGAGGGCCGGCGGCAGGGTGACCGATCCGTCGGGTTGTTGCCGCGCCTCGAGCAACGCCGCGATCGTCCGCGGCAGCGCGACGCCGGACGCGTTCAACGTGTGCACGAACTCGGGCTTCTCGCCGGGCTTGGGCCGGCAGCGGATGTTGGCGCGGCGGGCCTGGTAGTCGGTGAATGTGCTGGAGCTCGAGACCTCGAGCCACTGGCCTACACCCGGAGCCCACACTTCCAGGTCGTAGGTCTTGGCGCCGGAGAAGCCGAGGTCTCCCGCGGCAAGCAGCACGACGCGGTACGGCAGCTCGAGGCGGCGCAGCACCTCCTCGGCGTGCCCCGTCAGTTTCTCGTGCTCCGCGGGCGAGTCTGCGGCGCGGCAAAAACGGACCAGCTCCACCTTGTCGAACTGGTGCACCCTGAGCAGTCCACGCGTGTCCTTCCCCGCCGCTCCCGCCTCGCGGCGGAAGCAGGGCGTGTACGCGACGTAGCCTTTGGGGAGCGCGGTGCCGTCCAGAATCTCATCGCGGTGCAGGTTCGTCACGGGCACCTCGGCGGTCGGCACGAGGAACAGATCGTCGCTGCTCGTGCGGTACGCGTCGTCTTCGAACTTGGGCAGCTGGCCCGTGCCCGTCATCGCCTCGCGCCGCACGACGAAAGGCGGTTCGACCTCGGTGTATCCGTGTTCACGCGAGTGCAGATCGAGCATGAAGTTGATGAGCGCGCGGGCGAGCCGCGCGCCGGCGCCGACGAAGACCGGGAACCCCGAACCCGACAATTTCGCGCCGCGCGCGAGATCGAGAATGCCGAGCCGCTCGCCGATTTCCCAGTGCGGCTGCCCGCCTTTCGGGACCGGCGTTCCCCAGGTGCGGACGATCGCGTTGTTGCTCGCGTCGCCGTCGGGCACCTCGGGAAGCGGAATGTTGGGAACGAAGAGCGTCTTCGCGTCGAGCACCGATTCGATCTGGCGCAGCTCCGACTCGAGAGTCGTGATGCGCGTGCCCAGCTCGCGCCGCGCGGCCGTCGTCGCCTCCGGCAACCCGCCCTGCGCCTTCGCCGTCAGCGCGTCGGCTTTCGCGGCGTCGTTCCGCTCCGCTTTCAGCTGATCGAGCTGTCCTGTCAACGCGCGGCGCTTCATGTCCAGCGCCTCGATCTCGTCCAGCAAACGGATCAGCGCGTTGTCGCCACGACGCGCGAGCCCCGCCCGCACCTGAGCGGGCGAGGCGCGCAGCAGCTTCAGATCAATCACAGACTTCGTGGCACGGCTCAGCGCGCCGGGAAGCCGGGCTCGAGCCCGCGATATCCGCAGTTGTCGTCGACGAGGACTTGGAAGGTGATCTTGCGTGACGTGGTATCGACCGCGAGGATCTCGATCTTCGCGTAGTAAACCACGGTGATGAGGTTGCTGCACTGTGAATCGCGCGAGTGGACGATGACCCGCCCACCGACGGGGATCGTCACCGCGCTGTCGCGCTTGTACCCCCCGTTCGGCGCGATGTGAATCGAATCGAAGGCCGTCGTCGTCGTCTGCACGCCCGAGCCGATCCCCAACCGCAGCGCGCCCGTCGGCAGCACGACGACCTGGTACAGGCTGTCCAGATCCATCGCGAAGTCGAAGGGACTCCCGTTCTGGATGAGGACGGCTTCCGGGGGCAGGATTTCAGTCCCGATGAAGTACGCCGACGGCGTCCGAACGGGCGTGCCGCCGTTCAGCGCGTAGAGCGTGACCGTATCGACCGCATTCTGGAACCGGGGTTTGGGCAGGGCGAAGGGGTCGCCGCAGCCGACGGCGAGGGCGATACACAAGAGCCACAGGGGGCCCAACAGGAAACGTGGAGAGCGCATGGGTGTCCCCAAATTACCCCGCTGCGTCCGAGTGGGTCAACCCACGGTGGCTGCTTGACTTCGCCCGACGCGAACCCTACGTTGGCCCTCCCTATGGCGACGATCCGCGACGTGGTGGAGGCGCTCAGCCGACGCACTGGCGTGGACGCGGTAGTGGTGGTGGGCCGGGACGGCCTGCCCATCGACTCCCGCACCGCTAACGGTTTGGACCCAGAGGGAGTGGCCGCGCTCCTGCCCTCCGTCATCAATCACATGATCCAGCTGGGCGAAGCGGGCGGACGCGGCGAGTTCGGCACCGCCGTCTTGGAGTTCGGCCGCGGTCTGGCCGTGGTTGCTGTCCTCAATGCGGACGCCCTCCTCGTGGTCCTGGTGCAGCCCGCCACCAACGTCGGTGCGCTGCTCTTCGACCTCCGCCGACACCGCTCGGCGATCGCCGGCCTGCTCTGACCGGGAGCCCGCCGATATGGCGACCTCCCCACGTCACCTGCTCGTCGTCGACGACGAGCCCCACATCGGCCTCGTGCTCCGGCCGTATCTCGAGCAATTGGGGTATCGCGTGAGCTTCGCCCGTTCCCTCGCCGAAGCGCGCGCGGCCGTCAGCGCCTCGATCCCCGACGGCCTGCTCCTCGACTTGCACCTCCCCGACGGCTCGGGACTCGATTTCCTGCGCGATCTGCGCTCCAAGGACGGCACCGCCCGGCTCCCGATTCTCGTTCTGACCGCCGAGGGTGAGGAGCGCGTGTTGCGCGAGGCGCGGCGTCTCGGCGCGGCGCTCGTCACCAAGCCGTTCAGCCCCACGAAACTGAGCCAGCGTATCGCGACGATGTTCGGCGACCTTCCCGTCCCCGAAGACGAGCCGTCGTGAGCACGTGGGCCGCGATTCTCGCCGGTGGGTCGGGCACCCGCTTCTGGCCGCTCTCGACGAGCGAGCGCCCGAAGCAGCTGCTCCCCCTCGTCGGCGACCGGCCGCTGCTCGCCCAGGCGGTGGCGCGCCTGAAGGGCCTCGTGCCGCCGGAGCGGACCTTGATCCTGACAGGTCCCTTCCTGGTCGACCGCGTGGCGGCCACCGTGCCGGAGGTCCCACGGGAGAACATCTTCGCCGAGCCACGCGCGGCGTCGACAGCGCCCGCGCTGGCGTGGGCGGCGCACGTCATCTCGAAGCGCGACCCCGGGGGCCAGATGCTGTCGCTGCACGCCGATTGGGCCGTGGGCGACGACCGGGCCTTCCGCGCCGCCGCGACGGTCGCGCTCGACGTGGCGGCCGAGCACGACGTGCTCGTCACCGTGGGCGTGAAACCGTCGCGCAGCGAGACCGGATATGGCTACATCGTTCCCGGTAAGCCGGTCGGGAGCGGACGCCGTGTGCAGCGCTTCATCGAGAAACCGAGCCCCGCCCGTGCCGCCCTGCTGCGGCGCCGCGGCGCGCTGTGGAACACGGGGCTCTTCGCATGGGGCGTGGCGCGCTTCCTCGGCGAGGCCGGCGCCTATGCCCGCGAGCTGACCGCCGGATGGACCGCTCTCTCGGCCGGCGACATCCCGCGCTTTTTCGCGGCGGTGACGCCGGTCGCCGTCGACGTGGCCGTCCTGGAGCGTACGAAACGCCTGGCCGTCGTCACCGGGACATTCGCGTGGGACGACATCGGCTCGTGGGACGCCCTGCTGCGCATTCGCAAAGCCGACAGCCGCGGCAACGTGACCGTCGGCAACGTCACCCTGGGCGACGACGTGCGCCGCTCCGTGATCTGGTCGGAGAGCGAGCACGTCGCGGTCGTCGGCGTGCAGGACACGGTCGTGGTGCGGGCCAACGGACACACGCTGGTGATGCCCACGGGCCAGTCGGAGCGCCTCAAGGCGCTGGTGCAGAACCTGTGAGCCACGCCCTGTTCATGCTCGACCCCGATCCGGCGCCGGCCTGGGCGCCCTTTGCCGGCGTCCGCCCGCTCTGCGAGCTGCGCGCCGGCGCGCACCTGATCCGCGAACGCTGGGAGAGCTTCGTCGGGGTCGAAGCGAGCGCCATCTTCGCGCTCCCACACCTCGCGGGGTTTCCCGAGCCCGGCGTCCCACCCGTCGAGGCACGCCGCAGCGTTCAGGGGCCCGCCGTGATCGGGTCTTCGACCTTCGCGCCCCGCGGCCTCGCGCCCCATCTGCCCGACGCACCCGTGCGGCTCACCCACGGCGGGATCACCGTGGGGTGGGCGGTACCGGCCGGGGCCACGTGGGCCGGCCCCGTGCCTCAGGCGCAGGCCGTTGAAGTTCAGGGCATGGTGCTGCGCGGCGTGTTCGATCTGGTCACGGCGCTCGAGCTGCTCCTCAAGGATGATCTGCTCGCGCTGCTCGGCGAATCGGATCCGGTGCCGCGCGCCGCGATCGTGATCGGCGACCCGTCATGGCTCGCGATTCGCGAGGCCGCCGTGGAACCCGGAGTCGTCTTCGACACGACCCTGGGACCCGTCGTGCTCGAGAGCGGCGTCGAGGTCAAATCGGGCGCGCGGCTCGAGGGGCCCTTCTGGGCGGGCGCCAACACCCGCATCGTCGGCGGGCCGATCCGCGCGTCGGCGATCGGTCCCTGGTGCGTCGTGCGCGGCGAAATGGCGACCACGGTCATGCTCGGCTACAGCAACAAGTCGCATGACGGATTCGTCGGGAATTCGGTCGTGGGCCGGTGGTGCAATATCGGCGCCGGGACCATCACGTCGAACCTGAAGAACACCTACGGGCCCATCCGCCTCGAGGTGGCGGGCGTGGCCATCGAGACGGGCCGCACGTACCTCGGGAGTCTCATCGGCGATCACGCCAAGACCGCCATCGGAACGCTGCTCGGCACGGGCTCGGTGGTGGGCGCGGGCGCCAGTGTGTTCGACGGCGTGCGCGCGCCCAAGTCGATTCCGCCCTTCGCCTGGGGCGGCGCCGGCACGGAGCGCATGCAGAAAGAGGGATTCCTCGCGATCGTCGAGCGCGTGCTCCCGCGGCGCAACGTCGAGGTCGACGACACGATGCGCGCGTACCTCGAGCGCATGTACGACTGGGTGACGCGGTGACCGAGTCCCAGCGCTACCGCCGGCTCGGCAAGTACGAGCTGCACACTCTCATCGGCGAAGGGGCGATGGGGATCGTGTGGAAGGCGTACGACACCGTGTTGCGACGCTACGTGGCACTCAAGCTCCTGGGCAGTCACTTCCGCAAGACGAAAGAGATGCAGGAGCGCTTCCTGCGCGAGGCGCGCGCGGCGGGCGCGATCCAGCATCCCAACATCGTGACCGTGTACGATCTCGGCGACGTCGACGGCCAGCTCTACATCGCTATGGAGTTGGTGGAAGGCCGGGACCTGAGCGACATCATCACGCTGCGCGAGCCGATGGCCCTGGAGCGCAAACTCGACCTCGTGATCGAGCTGCTCGACGGCCTGCACTTCGCCCACCAGCGCGGCGTCATCCATCGCGACGTGAAGCCCTCGAACGTGCGCGTCGTGCCGGACGGCCGCGTGAAGATCATGGACTTCGGCATCGCGCGGCTTCAGTCCGCCGACGCCAGCGGCTCAGGCGCCATCGTCGGGACGCCGACCTATATGGCGCCGGAGCAGATTACCAACGGCGCGATCACGCCCGCCACCGACGTCTTCGCCGTGGGGTGCATGCTGTACGAGCTGCTCTCGTTCCATAAGCCGTTCGAGGGCGAATCGGTGCACGGCGTGCTGTACCAGGTGCTGACGACGGAGCCGAAGCCGCTGCGCACGCTGGCGCCGTCGATTCCCGCGGCCCTCGAGCGCGTCGTCGGCAAGGCGATGAACAAGGTGCCCGACGAGCGCTACGAGACCGCCGCCCAGATGCAGAGCACCTTGCTCGGCATCCGGGCCGCGCTCTCCGGGGCCGGTGAGGAAACCACGCAGCGGCTGGGCATTCGCTGGACGCCATTGCCGGGGCCCGTGTTGAAACTGGTGACATCGGCGCCGATGAAGTGGCGCATCGTGGTGCTCTCCGCGCTCGCCGTCGTCGTCGCGTTACTCCTGTTCTCGCCGACACCGCCCGCGGCCGACGAGGTCGCCCCGCCCCGCCAGACGGCCGCGCCTTCGGGACCGGTGGCGTCCCAGATTCCGCCGGTGTCGTTGGCGCTCTCCACGCGGCGCGACTCCGCCTTGGCCGCGCGCGACCGCGCCGTCGCGGCGGGGGCGCTGAAAAACAACACGCCGGCGATGGTCCTCGCGGAAACGATGTTCCAGGTCTCCGAGCAGGCCCTCCTCGCCGGCAACCAGTCGCAGGCGCTCAACGGATACGTCGTAGTGGTGGACCAATACCGCAAGGCAACCGTCGAGGCGCAAACGTTGCAGCGGGAGGCGACGCAGATGATCCAGCGCGTCACGCCGACGGTGCAAGCGATCCCCGCGGGCCCCTCGGTGGCGAACGCCGCCACCTTCCTCGCGCGCGCCGACTCGTTGCTCCGCGCCCAGGACTACACGATGGCCAAGGTCGCCGCCCAGAGCGCCGAGCAGGTGGCGATCGTTGCGGGGATCGCGCCGCCCAGCTCGCAGCCGGCGGATACGCGCGGCGCGATCGAGGTGCTGCTGACGGATCTGGGGCGCGCGCTCGCGAGCGAGCGCGTCGGCAACGTGCGGGTGATTTATCCCAAGATGACGGACGCGGAGCGCCGTGGCTGGGAATCGTTCTTCCGCGATTGGGATCAGATCACGGCCCGGTTCACCGTCGAGCGGTTCACCGCGCAGGGTGGCGCGGCCAGCGCCGACGTGCGGGTCCTGTTCGAGTACATCCCCACGGGCGGTGGCGCGCCGCGTCAGGACCGGCGGCGGTTCGGCATGCGCTTCGAGAAACAGAACGTCGGGTGGCGCGTCTCGGCGGTGACGGAGCTGAAGTAACTACCACGCCCGCGCGGTGGCCGGCGGCGCGTCGGGAATCGTGAGCGAATCGGGGCGCGGCACCGGGGGGCCGACGCGCCGCAGCGTGACAGGCTTCTCCAGGTCGCCGCCCGAGATCGTGAGCTTGTCCGCCGTCAGCTTCATCGCGTAGACCTGCCACACACCGTCGCCCAACGTGATCCACAGGCTGTCGCCCACGACGCGCCAGCGCGCGACCTCCTCACCGAACTGCGCGGAGCTGTCGCTGCGCACAATGATGTGCCGGATCTCGTCTCCCGACCGCGCTTGCCAGGTGCCGTCCAGACGCAAGCGCCCCTGCGAGGCCGCCACCATCCCGACGCCGATCAACATCGCCGCCAACGCCCGCATCACGTCTCTCTTTGAGGAACGCCGAATGATACCCGCGTCGGGCCCGTTAGGCACCGCCGGGCGTGGGCACGGGGGTCTGTTCGTCCGGGAGAACGGCGACCTGCGGCTCCCACTGGCGCATCATCCGCGTGAACGAAGAGACGAGCTCAGGGTCGAACTCGAGTCCCGACCGCTCACCGAGGTAGCCCAGCACCCGCTCGAACTCCCAGGCGTCGCGGTATGGGCGCCGGGTCCGCAGGGCATCGTAGACATCGCAGACGTGGACCAGGCGGCTGGCGTGGTGGCAGGCCCGCGGGTAGGCCAACGACGGATAGCCGCCCCCGTTGATCATGATGTGGTGTTCGTAGGCGACCACGGTCGCCAAATCGAGGTCTTCGTCCATGTCCAAGAGGAGGCGTGCGCCCGCGGCGGGGTGCCCGTTCATCAAAGCGCGTTCATCGTCCGTCAACTTCCCGGGCTTGGTCAGCACCTCGATCGGAATCTTGGTTTTGCCGATGTCGTGCAGCAGCCCCGCGATCCCGAAGGCGCGCACGTCCCGCGCGACGAGCCCTTGGAATTCCGCGAGGGCCATCGCCAGGACGGCCACGTTCAGCGAGTGCGTGGTCGTGTATTGATCGAACTCCTTGAGCTGCAGGAGCGGGAGGACGATCTGCCGGCCCCCGTGCATCGCGACCGCCAACGAGCGGACGACGGCCTCGGCTTCCACCAGAGGTATCGCGCCGGTTGTCTGCACCTCCCGCTGCAACCAGCGCAGCGTGTCGGCTTCTTCGCCGAGTGAAAAGCTGATCGTGGCGGTGGGGAGCGGCTCGGGCGCGACGCCGGTCTCGCCGCGCAGGCCGACGGCGCCAAACCGAATGCTGGTGCGGCGCATCTGCCG
>DASYRD010000090.1:0-2753 GCA_036004745.1 Gemmatimonadales bacterium
AGCAACACCGGTACGACGATCCGCGCCGTCGCCACCAACTTCAACGGCGGGACCAATCTGGTGCACGCCGATTCGATCTACTTCCTGGACGAGGGCCTGAAGCTCAAGGGCACCGCGTGCTCCGAAGTGACCCCCGGTTCGGGGTGCCTGCTCGGCACCTTCGGCATGGACATGAACTACCGGCACGACTTCGCGGCGGGGACGCCGGGCACGACCGGGTTCGGCGGCACGCGCGACTCGACCAACCGCGTGTCGTTCGCGGCGCGGCCCGACGGCAACATCGACGTCTTCGACACGTTCTTCTACGGACGGATCGCCACGATTCCGGTGCGCGACCCGATCATCGGGCCGCTGCGTGTCGCGCGCAACGCGGGCAACACGCGGCAGTGGCTGTTCGGCGTGACCGCGCTGGGCGTCGTGATGGTGGAGCTGCCCGTGATCCCGAATCCCTTCCCGGTCCACCGCCCCTCGGTGTGGGGAAGCCCTTGAGGCCGGGCGGCGTCGGGCCAGACCGCTGAGTGTGCGAGCCCGACCCCGGTCGGGCTCGCCTGTTATGGGAGGCGCACGCAGGACATGACGTTCCGGTTCACGACGGCGGGCGAATCGCACGGCCGCGGCCTGGTGGCGATCCTCGAGGGGATCCCCGCCGGCCTCCCCGTGTCCGCCGAGCGCGTGGACGTGGAGCTGAAGCGCCGCCAGGGCGGCTACGGCCGCGGCGCCCGCATGAAGATCGAGTCCGACCGCATCGAATGGCTCGCCGGCGTGCGCGCCGGTGAGACCCTCGGCTCCCCCATCGCCGTGCTCATCTGGAACCGCGACTGGGAGCACTGGCAGGACGTGATGGCTCCCGAGGCCGACGCCCCTGGCAGCGAGCGCCGCCGCCAGGTGACTCGCCCGCGCCCAGGACATGCCGACCTGGCCGGCTCTCTCAAGTACGACCGCACCGACGCCCGCGACATCCTGGAGCGCGCCAGCGCTCGCGAGACCGTCGCCCGCGTGGCTTGCGGGGCGATCTGCAAGATCCTGCTGGGCGAGTTCGGGATCGAAATCGGGTCGCACGTGGTGGAATTGGGCGACGTCGTCGCCCGTCCCCCGTCCCCCTACCCCCGTCCCCTCAACGCCGCCGCGGACCAAAGCGTCGTTCGTTGCCTGGACCCGGCGGCCGAACAAGAGATGGTGAAGCGCATCGACGCCGCCAAGGCCGCCGGCGACACGCTGGGTGGCATCGTCGAGGTCGTGGGCCTCGGCATCCCGGTGGGCCTCGGCTCGCACGTTTCGTGGGACACGAAGCTCGACGGCCGCCTCGCGCAGGCCCTCATGTCGATCCCGGCGGTCAAAGGGGTCGAGCTGGGGCTCGGCTTCGAGGCGGCGCGGCGCAAAGGGTCGGAGGTACACGACGAGATCCTCCCCGGCTTCACGCGCGCGACGAACCGCGCCGGCGGCACCGAGGGCGGGATGACCACCGGCGAGCCGCTGGCCCTGCGCGTCGCGATGAAGCCGATTTCCACGCTGATGTCGCCGCTCAAGACCGTGGACTTGAAGACCGGCGGGCCGGCCCAGGCGCAGTCGGAGCGCTCCGACGTGACCGCCGTGCCGGCTATGGGGGTCATCGCCGAGGCCATGATGGCCATCGTGCTGACGGGGGCCCTGCTCGAGAAATTCGGCGGCGACGCGCTCAGCGAGCTGAAGCGCAACGTCGATGGCTATCTCGCGCAGGTGCGCGCCCGCACGCCCCAACGAGGGGGAGAAGCCGCGTCGTGAAACGGCACATCTTGCTGATCGGTTTGCCCGGCTCGGGGAAGACGACGATCGGTCGTCTCGTCGCCGAGCAACTGAAGGGCGGGTTCGTGGACGTGGACTCGATCATCAATCGCAAAGAAGGCAAGCCCATCGCGATGATCTTCGCCGAGAAGGGCGAGCAGGCGTTCCGCGAGATGGAAAAGAAGGAAGTCGAGGCGGCGCTCGCGAACGCGCCCGCGGTGCTCGCGCCGGGGGGCGGATGGGCCGCGCAGCCGGGCGCGCTCGAGAGCGCAAAGCCCGCCGCGTACATCATTTATCTCAAGACGCGACCCGAGACGGCGGCGGCGCGCGCGGCCCCGTCGGGAACCCGTCCGATGTTAATGGGTGAAGACCCTGAGGCGCAGATGCGCGTCCTCTTGAAGGAGCGCGAGCCATTCTATCTCAAGGCCGACGCGAAGGTTGAGACCGACAAAAAAACGCCGGCGCAGGTCACCGCAGAAGTGGTCCGGCTTGCGCAGACTGGGGCGGGATGGTAAAGATGCGTTCCCGCAGGTTGACGAAAGGTTGATCAGTGGCAGCTAAGAAGAGCAGTGTGACAGCGAAAAAACCAAAAGTCAAAAAGCCGAAAGAACCCGTCGCCAAGAAGGCGCGGGGCTCTTCCGGCAAGGCGCTCGTCATCGTCGAATCGCCCACGAAGGCCAAGACGATCGGCAAGTATCTGGGGCGCGGCTACACGGTGAAAGCGACCGTGGGCCATGTGCGTGATCTGCCCAAGCGCGAGCTGGGCGTCGACGTCGAGAACGGCTTCACGCCGAAGTACGTCACCATAAAAGAGAAGGCGAAGACCCTCGCCGAGATCAAGAAGGCGGCCAAGGCGTCGGATCGCGTGCTGATCGCGACCGACCCGGACCGCGAGGGCGAAGCGATAGCCTGGCACGTGGCCTCCCAGCTCAACGGCAAGAACGGCAGCAACGTCCGGCGCGTGCTGTTCCACGAGATCACCAAGGACGCCG
>DASYRD010000091.1:0-9974 GCA_036004745.1 Gemmatimonadales bacterium
CTCGTAGTTCTGAATGCCGCCCGAGGTCTCGTTGTGCACGATGAGATGGACGCCCTTGGAACGCGCGTAGCGGGCGAGCTCGACGAGATCGTAATCGGGGTAGGCTCTCGTGAAGGAGAAGGCGTTGCGGTTCTGGATCCAGTCGCCGTCCCAGCCGACGTTCCATCCCTCCACCAGGACGCCGCCGAGGCCGTTGGCCGCCGCGAAATCGATGTAGCGCTTCGTGTTCGCGGTGGTGGCGCCGTGCTTCGGTCCCGAGCTCCACGTCATCGTCCCGATGTGCATGCCCCACCAGATGCCGATGTACTTCATCGGCTTGATCCAATCGGTGCTCGGGAGGACGTTGGGCGGGTTGAGGTTCAGCCCGATGACCGAGGGCGACAGCTCGGTCACCTTGTCCGCGATCTGGATGGTGCGCCACGGCGTCACGAACGGCGTGCGGCCGCGCACCTTCACGCCGTCCGCATACGGCGCGAGATCCACCTGCAGCGTGCGGTTCTCCATGCGCGGTCCCTTGATGTTCATGCGCGCGTAATTCACGAGGTTCGCCTCGTGGATGACCATGAACGTCTTGCCGTCGAGCGCCTCGAGCGTGATGGGCGTCTGCACGCTGTCGAGCGTGCTCACGGGCTGGGATGAATAGAGCTGCTCGGAGCGGTCCAGCCGCGGCCGGTTGGACGGGATCGACCAGGCGCGCGCATTGTCGGCCATCGCGAACTGGGTCAGCTCATTCAAGATCTCGAAGTCGCCGAGGTTGGGCTGCGCGGGGAACTCGTAGCGGAAGGCGACCCCGTCGTTGAACGCGCGGACCGCGAGCGTGAACCGGCGATTGGGAGCCGTGGTCTCGGCGACCCCGACCTTCACCTCGTTATGGTAGTCGCGCACCCGCGCGACCTCCCCCCACGGCTGTGTCCAGGTCTCGTCTACGCTGTTGCGGGTCGTGTCCGTGATGCGCAGGCTATCCCGCAGGACGGGGCCGCCCCCGCCCCGGAACTCGAAGCCCAGCAACGACGGCGTGAGGAGGGGCCGGCCGTCCCGGTCGACCCTGTAGTAGAGCTTGCCCTCGTGCGTCGCGACCGTTACTGCATTTCGGCCGTCGGGGGATGCCACACGGACTTGCCCGGTGGCGAGAGCCCACGGGATGGCGATGGCAAGCAGGGAAAGACGGTATACCTTCATGAGTCACTCCACTCCCACGGGGGGATGTTTATGAGCGCCACCCGATTCGCCGCTCGCGCTTGCTTGCCAGTCGTTATCCTGTTCACTGGCTGTCGTGGCCCTGCCAGCACCACGCGGCCCGCCGCGGCGAGGCCGGCGGGAGTGGTGCTGACCGCGGAAGACTTTCAGCGCTCGCCCGGCATGTCGCTCGAGCAGCTGCTGCTGGCACATGTGCCCGGTCTGGAGCTCGTTCGCGCGAGCGACGGCCGCACGATCCTGCATTTGCGCAGGGGCGAACAAGAACCGTTGGTCGTCGTCAACGGCATTGCCCTCGGTCCGAATGCGAGTGGCAACCTCTCGGCGATCAACCGGGAGGACATCGAGTCAGTCACGGTGTTGCGCGACGCGGCTGCCACCGCGGCCTACGGGTCGCGCGGCAGCAACGGCGTGATCATCATCCGTACCAAGCGAGGCTAACGGCCGGCGCGCGGGACCGGATCGGAAGAACAGCGGCCGATCATCGTTGCGCGCGACGATGTAGAGATCGCCGCGACGCGTGCGGAGTCGCGCGATGTCGCGTGTCTGCCCCGGCACGACGAACCCGCTCTCGTCGACCCGCACGGGCATAAAATTCCCGCGGCCGTCGCCCCGCAGCACCAACCCGTAACTCGCGCTCATCCGCCCGAGCGCCGGCGGCACGCCGTCGAAATTGCCGGCGACGAGCAGGTCGAGCTTGCCATCGTGGTCGAAATCGGACGCGACGATCCCATAGACCGGGGCAATCTGCGCCTCGCGCGGCAGCGGCACCAGCGTGAACGAGCCGTCGCCATTGTTCCGCGCCAGCGCGGTCGCGGACGTTTCAGCCTGCTTCACAACCGCGTCCGCGAGGGAGCTCCCAAAGATCTGCTCGACGGTCTGTCCCGCGTAGTCGGAGTACTTGGGATAGCGCGGCTTGAGGTAGGGCAGCGCATTGGTGAGCTCGTCCCGCAGCAGCAGCGGATAGGACACACCGGCCTCGTAACACGTCACGATCTGCTCGGAGAAGCCGTTGCCGTCGAAGTCCTTGACGTACATCCGCGCCGGCTCGCTGGAAGTGGCGTGGAGGCGCGTGTTCAGCCCCAGGTTTCCAATGACGAAGTCTATGCGGCCGTCCCCGGTGAAATCAGCGGCGATGATCCTGTTCCACCAACCCGCGCTGTGCTCGAGTCCGGGCGTTGCCACGCGCACGAGCTTGGAGCCCGTATTGTGAAAGATCGTGATCGGCATCCATTCGCCGATGACGATGAGATCGAGGCGGTGGTCGCCATCCACGTCCACCCACAGTGCGTCGGTTACCATCCCGATGCGCGCGAGGTCGGGCGCGACCTGTGCCGTCACGTCCGCGAACCTTCCATGACCGTCGCTCTTGAGGAGCGTGCTCGGCGGATCGATTCCGTAGCGTCCCGGCACGACGCGTCCACCGACGAAGATGAAGTCTTGAGAGACCGCGACGCGTGAGCCGCTGCCGAACAAGGGTGGCAAACGGCTTCCCCCCGTCGGCTTGCTGAAATTGCCGCGGCCATCGCCGAGGTAGAGCCGATCCTCGAGCGCGGGCGCCAGAGCGGAGAATTCGCTTCCGCCTGTGACGACGTAGAGGTCGAGCGTGCCGTCGCCGTTGGCGTCGAAGAAGGACGCGCCGAGATCCTCCGAGATCTCATTCTGCGCGAAGAGCGCTCGATTCGTCGCCGCGAAGGTGCCGTTGGGGCGCTGCACGTAGAGCGCGCTCGGCTGGCTCTTCGCGCCACCGATGAAGAAGTCGTCCAGTCCATCGCCGTTCACGTCGCCGACGGCCACATACGGGCCTTCGGTCGAGACCATCTTGGGAATCAGGCGCTCGCGGTCGAAATCGACGAACGCGTTCTCGTGGTGGACGAAGTCGAGGGCGATTTGCGCGGTGACGTCGGAGAAGACGGGCGGACGGGCGGACGGGCGGACGGGCGCTGGCCGTACCGCTTGGTCTTGGTGAATCGTGAGTCTCTGGTTTGCCGCGACGTGCGATAACGTGCTGCGCTTCCCGTCGGGCCAGTCTACCGTCAGGGCTGCGAGCGTGTCGACGCGCCCCAGTCCGAACGTGAGCGCGTAGTCCACACTCGACTGGAATCCCCGCGTCGGCTCGAGCTCCTGCACGAATTGCGTGTTGCCATCGCGTAGGGTGACGCGCGCGCCGATCGCGAACGGATTGGCGCTGTCGCCGGCCAGACGGATTTGCAGGAAGTGATTGGCCGGTAGCTGCGTGCGGGCATTGTTCCGGTAGACGAACGCCTCGTCATTCACGTTGTTCACCACCAGATCCAGCGCGCCGTCGCCGTCCAGGTCGCCATAGGCCGCGCCGTTCGAAAAGCTCGGCCGATCGAGGCCCCACGCGGCGCTCGTGGCCGTGAACGTCAGATCGCCGGTGTTGCGGAACGCGTAATTCGGCAGCCTGGTGGAAGTCATCGCGCCGATCAGACCCATGAAGTCCACGTGACGGCCCTGGGTGGCCGCGAGCATCGTGCGGTCGCTCGCCAGGAACGCCACGTAATCCTGCGACGTGACGTCTTTCGCGAGCCCATTCGCGACGAAGATGTCCTTGTTGCCGTCGAGATCGAAGTCGGCGATGAGCGCGCTCCAGCTCCAGTCCGTGCGCGCGACGCCGGCCAGCTGGCCGATGTCGCTGAACGTCCCGTCGCCATTGTTCAGCTGCAGCATGTTGCGCATGAACTGGTGGTGGAATCCCTCGCGGACCCTGGTTCGATACGCGCCCCAGTCCTCGAACGACGACGTCGTCTTGAGGCGGTAGTCGTCTTCGGGCAGCATGTCGGCGGTGTAGATATCGGGCCAGCCGTCGTTGTTGACGTCGGCGATATCCACGCCCATCGAGAAGTAGCTCGACACCGGCAGCGCGCGGTCCAGCACCTCGGCGAACGTGCCGTCGCCCCGGTTGAGGTACAGGTAGTCGCGCTCGAAGAAATCGTTGGCGACGTAGACGTCGGGGCGGCCGTCCCGGTTCACGTCGCTGATCGCGAGGCCCAGACCGAATCCGATCTCGGGGCCGTAGATCCCCGCCTGGTCGCTCACGTTGACGAAGCGACCTCCCTCGTTCCGAAACAGCTCGTGGCCGCCCAATGGGTCGCGCGTGGTGCGCGTGTTGCGAACGCCGAGGCTCGCGACCGCGCGCGGGGAGTTGCGGATCAGGAAGAGATCGAGATCGCGGTCGCCGTCATAATCGAAGAAGGCGGCCTGCGTCGAGTAGCCCGTATCGGCGATGCCGTAGGCGCCCGCCATCTCACGAAACACGGGCACGCCAGCGCGGAGTCCCTGATTGATGTAGAGGGTGTTGGCGCGTGCGGCGCCGCTGCGCAGCCCCGCATGACAGACGTAGATGTCGAGCCGCCCGTCGCCGTTCACGTCGGCGAGGGTGACGCCGGTGGTCCACCGATCGCGCTCCGAGACGCCCGCGGCTTCCGTGATGTCGCGAAAGTGGAAGCCGCCGAGGTTCAGGTAGAGCCGCGGCCCTTCCTCGTTGGACGTGAGCACGATTTCGGGACGCCCGTCGCCGCTGAGGTCGCCCAGCGCGACCCCGCCGCCGTTGTAGAAGTTGCGGTACGTGAACACGTTGAAGTCGCGGGATTCGGTGAGCCGATTCTCGAAGCGGACGCCGGTGTAGCTCGAGGGGAGGAGGGTGAACAGCCGCCCATCGGCGGCCGGCGGGTGCGACCCGTTGGCCTTGGCGCCGGAGCAGGCGGCCACGAGTCCCATTCCGGCCAGGAGAAAACAGAGGGGCGCAGTGAGCTGCGCCCCTCCACGACCACCCATATTGTGCGACGCTTTCCCCAATCAGTATCCGTCGTTCTGGATGAGCAGTGGGTTGGCGTCGATTTGCCCCTGCGGGATCGGCATCAGAACGCGGAAGTCCTCCGTCGGTCCCGCTTTGAACTCCCACGCCAGCGTGTACCTGCCGAACCGGATGAGATCCTGTCTGCGCTTCCCTTCACCGGTGAGCTCGAACAGCCGTTCGCGCAGGACGACGTCCAATGTGACGGCGCTGAGCGTGTCCGAGGCGAATGCGCGGGCACGGAGCGTCTGCAACAGCGCGAGGGGAGTCGGACTGCCCGTGGCGCCGTCCAGAATCGCCTCGGCCTTGATCAGATACATCTCCCCCAAGCGGAACCAGGCGAAGTCGTTGCCGTTGTCCTGGTTCACGTGATTCGGATCGGCCGGCCACTTATAGATGCGCGCGCCTTCTCCCTCGGTGGCCGAGGCCACGTTGGCGATCGTCGTCGTGAACACGAGTGGTTGGCCGGCCCGGTCGAACGCCGAATCGCCGGTCAACACGTTGTACTGCTGTCCCACCAGGAAGATCTGCCGGCGCGCGTCCAGCGAGTCAAACGCGTTGTAGGTCTGGGCGAGCGCGGCAAACCCGTTCCAGGGTGACGGAGTGAATTGGTTGTAGTGCAGGGCCCGCATGACGAAGTTGAGGCCCAAGCCGGACCGGTCGGCGAACTTCACGACGAAGATGTTCTCGGGCGACGCGTAATTGTCGGCTCGGAAGTTCTGGGCGAACGTGTCCGCCAGCTGGTACCCCGCTGAGGAGTTCATGATGCTGTCCACCCGGTTGACCGCGGCCTGGCAGGCATCCAGTGCCCCGCTGACCTGCACGCCCGCGCACGAGTTGTACGCCGTCGGGTTGATGACGGCGCCGCCCGGGTCGCCTTTCGTAAATACGCCGGCGTTCAGGTAAAGACTCGCCAGGATCGCATCCACGGCGCCCTTCGTGATGCGTCCGTTGTTTCCGGCGTCGCGGGTGGCGGGCAACGCCGTGCGGGCCGCAAGCAGCTCCGATTCGATGAACCGGAACAGGGAGTCACGCGTGACGCGGGGCCGCGGCATGATCTCGCTCGTGGTGGCGAGCGGCACCCCGCCGAACATGTCCATCAGCAAGTAGTAATAGAACGCCCGCAGTGTTCTGGCTTCCCCTTCGATGGACGCCTGATTCGGTACGTTCGCGCTTTGCAGAGCGTCGATCAACGCGTTGGCGCGGGCGACACCGGCGAACGCGTTGTTCCACGCCCCGTTGAGAAAGCTGAGCGTCGCCGGACTGCTGGCGGTCCACTGCTGGCGATGCGTCTCCAGCCAGGTACCGTTGTCATACCAGTCCTGGCCGCGGGTCGGCACGACCATCTCGTCGGAGCTGATCTCGCTCACGTTGTAATAGTCGTCGAGGGTGCTCCGCAGCTGCGCGTACACCCCGGCCAGCGCGGCGAGCACTTCTCCCTCGTTGCGGAAGAAGTTTCCCGGCGAGATGGTGCTCGGCGGCGTCTCCGTGAGGTCTGTGCATCCCTGAAGGGGCACGAGGAGCAGCGCACAGAGCCCGGCCGCTCCCATCGACGTCGCCACAAAGAATCGCTTCATAGGATCAGACCTCCTCAGAAGACGAGACGGATACCGCCGGTCACCGTACGTGGCCGGGGATAGCTGAGATAATCAACGCCGCGCGACACCAGACCCGCGCTCGCATAGACCTCCGGGTCGAGGCCCGAATACCCGCTCAACAGCAACAGATTGTCGGCCGACAGGTACACCCGAGCGCTACGGGCCGAGCGCATCAGCAGGGGCAAGTCCAGTGCGTACTCCACGGTGACATTCTGAAGCCGGACAAACGAACCGCTCTCGACCCAACGGGAGGAGTAGATCGCCGGCGCATGGAGATCGGTCGGGTCGCTCAAGGCTGCCCTGAGGAAGTTCTTGTCCTGAAGCGCATTGCCCTTGGTCGAATAGACCAGGGCCGTGTTGTTGAACACCTCCTGTCCGACCGAGGCGCGGACCAGGAAGCTGATGTTGAACTTGTTCCAGTTGATCTGGTTGCTCAGCCCGAGAGTGAAGTCCGGATTGGCGTTCCCGATGATCCGATAGTCAGCGGCGTCCGGCCCGAGCCCGCCCGTCGTTCGTCCGTTGACGCAGCCGCTGGTGGCTGCCGAACACTGGAATACCTGGTCGCCCAACGAGTCCACACCGAGAAACACCGGTCCGTAGAACGTGCCGAGCGGAGCGCCCTGCATAATGCGCTGGGACCACTGGTCGGATTGGCCCTGACCACTGACCTGGCCGGACCGCAGGGTGCCGGCGAGCTTCACCACGTTGTTGCGCTCGGCCGCGAACACGAGTCCCGCCCGCCACGTGAGACCAGGCCGCGAGACCGCCAGCGCGTCGAGCGACAGCTCGAGGCCTTTGTTGCTCAGCTTCCCGACGTTGACGAGGCTCGTGGACGAGAATGCCGGCGGCGGTACCTGAACGTTGAGCAGCAGGCCCTCCGTGTTCTTGATGTAGTACTCGACGGTTCCGGCCAGGCGGTTGCCCCCGAGGCCGAAGTCGAGCGCGGCGTTGTACTGGGTCGTCTGCTCCCACTTGAGGTTGGGGTTGCCGTTGCTGGTCGGAATGACGCCGGGCTGCGGCGTATCGCCCCACGGATAGGAGCCGCTCGGCCCACCCTCGAAGGCGACCAGCGACTGATAGGGTGGAATGCCTGGGTTGCCCTGCCGGCCCCACCCCAGACGCAGGCGCAAGTCCGAGAACGGCGAGCCGCTCATGAAATCTTCACCGCTCAAGCGCCACGAGGCGGACAGACCTGGGAACGCCGCCCACTTGTTCCCGACAGCGAACTTGCTCGATCCGTCGTAGCGCAGCACGCCCGTCACGAAGTAACGGTCCTTGTATCCGTAGTTCACGCGCGAGAGGAAGGAAACGAGCCGCCAGTCCGAGGCCCAGGATGAGTCTGTGCGCGTCAATGCGGATTCGAGCTTGTTGAAGCCGTTGGCATCGCTGACGAATCCGACACCTTCGGCCATGAACAAGTTGCTGGCGAACTTGGTGTACTCGTAACCGCCCATGACGTCGAAACTGTGGTTCTCGCCTGACTGCCGCTGGTAGGTCAGCAGGGTTTGTACTGTCTGCGTCGAGTTGTCCAGATCGTACTGCCGCGCGAGCCCTCCGCCTAACGCCTCTCCGACCGGGCTCGCCTTGGGATAGTAGAGCTGTCGTCCGCCGCTCGAGTGGTCCAGGCCGACGGTCATTTGCGCCGTGAGCCCGGAGACGAGCTCGAGCTCGGCCGTGGCATTCCCCAGTGTCCGGGTCGTATTGCCCTGGTCGATGATCTGATTCGCCATGGCCACGGGGTTGCGCACCGAGGTCGAACCGGTCTCGTAGTAGTGCGTGCCGGTGGCGTCGGTTACCGTGATCGGCTGCGTGGGATTGAAGATCGCGACGTTCTGGAACACGCCGCCTTCGAAGCCCCCCGTATTCTCGAAGGTGATGTACTTATTGTTCACGCGCGACGACGTGACGTTCAAGCCAAGGCGCAGGCGGTTGTCGAGCGCCTGGTGTGAAGCGCTCAGCAGTCCCTGAATCCGCTCGAGTCCGTTGGCGATCGCCACGCCCGGCTGGTTCATGTAGTTCATCGATGCCCGATAGCGCGTGTCTTCGGTCCCACCGTTGAACGACAGATCGTGGTTATGGGTGATCGCGGTGCGGGTGACCGCTTTCTCCCAATCGGTATTGGCGGTCCCCAGGCGGGTGAGGTGAATGGGATCGAGTCCCCGTGCCGAATCGATCGACGCGCCACCCGCTGTGTCCGCGATGAATAGCGCGACCTGGTCCTGCACGAACTGGCGATACTCGCCGGCGCTTGCCAAGTCGAGGCGCTTCGCAGGCGATGCCGCGGCGACGTAGGTGTTGTACTCGAAGCTCGCCCCCCCGCCGCGGACGCCTTTCTTCGTCTCGATCAGGACCACGCCATTCGCCGCCCGGCTGCCGTAGATCGCGGTGCCGGACGCGTCTTTCAGAATGTTGATGGACGCGATGTCCCCGGGATTGATGAGGTTCAAGGGATTGCGCGGCAGCGGCGGCGATCCGCCGACACCGTAGCTGGGTGGCTCGGTCGGCACGCTGTTGATGGGCACTCCATCGATGACGTACAGCGGTTCGTTGGTATTACTGATGGAGCTGCCGCCGCGGATCAGGATCTGCGACCCGGCGCCGGGCTCGCCGTTGTTCATGATGATTTCCACGCCGGCCGCGCGGCCCTGTATCATCTGATCGACGTTGGTCTTGACGCCGACGTTCGCGGCGCTCGCGTCGACGGTCGAGACGGAAGCGGTGAGGGCCTCGCGCCGTTGCGTGCCGTAGCCCGTCACGACGACCGCTTCGAGCAGCGACGCCTGTGGCGCGAGCGCGAACTGCACCTCCGCCGTGCCGCCCGCCGTGACCGTCACGGGCTGCTGCTGCGGCGCGAAACCGATGCGCGTCGCGCGTACCAGCACCGTGCCCATGGGCACTTCGCTGACCGAGAAGTTGCCGTCTTGCCCGGTCAAGGTCTCACGCTGCGTGCCCTGGATCCGAACGATCACCCCAGCCAACGGGGTTCTGGTCACGCTGTCGACCACCTGGCCGCGAACGCTACCGGTATTGCCTTGGGCGACGAGAGGACGTGAGCTGAGGGCGAGCAACGCGAGAATGGGAACTACGTGCCGAACGAGACTCATCGAGGTGACCCCGGATGACGGTTATCCTTTCCAAATGCCGCCAGGTCAGGCCCTTGTCAAGGGTGTCCAGCGGGCGGAGTATCTAGGCCCATGCTTTTGGCCTTGCTGCTTGCGATTCAGACTGCATCGGCCCGGGAAGCGCCGCCCGTGCTTGAATTCCCAACCCGCGGCCTCGACGACTCCGCAGCGTACGAGGGCTATACGGCCCGCCTCTACCGCGACTCCCGCGGCAATTCCGTGGAGATCTACATCGATGGAAAA
>DASYRD010000092.1:0-37117 GCA_036004745.1 Gemmatimonadales bacterium
CTCCGAAGGGCATGAGCGCAACACAGAGACCAAGACCAGAAACGTGTCCGCCACCATGACAGCGAGCGGCAAGACGACCATGCCGAGCTGTTGGAGCCAAGGCGCACGAGCCTCGCTATTTGTGGGGCGGCCGTCTTGAGATTGGGATTGGGATTGCGACGGCTCGTCTGGATTCATAGATACCCTTGTGCGAAAGCAATACTATTTTCGGCAATCCCGTCAGGGGCTCCTCGCCTGGGACGTCGAGCGCTTGGTCCGCCTCTCGAGAGACCTGCCCCGGAAGGTGATTCCGCTGAGCGCGATCCGCGAGCTGGACGCCGTCTGGTTCGGTGACGACGAATCGCCGACGTGGCGTGCGCTAGTCGATCACCTGAAACTCATCGACGAGGCCGATTTGTCGTATCCGATAATCCTGTCCGCGAGCGGTGCGGTTATGGACGGCATGCACCGCGTGACCAAGGCCTTACGGCAGGGCCGGAGCGACATCTCGGCGGTGCAATTCGCCGAGGATCCCGAACCCGATCATGTGGGCTTCGGCCCGAAAGACTTGCCTTATTGAAGCGGCTCAGCGACCCTGCCCCGCAACACCGTTATCGAGGCCTTGGGGAGGGTGAAGGTCGAGACCGGTCCCGGTAGCGACGTGGCGACCGGCGGATGGTCAGGGTCGGGGTGACTGTTCGGCCCATCGTTGATCCACACGTATTGCTCGCTGCCGAACGTGACCGACGTGACCGGCCCTGAAAAAGACACGTGCCGGTTACGCTTCGCATCATCGAACACCACGCGCACGGTGTGCGGGTTGTTCTCATCGCGATTCACGAGCATCAGCGACCAGTTCCCGTCGGGACGACGCACCGCATACGACGTCACCAGCGCATTCCCCTCGGCGTCGGTGACGTCGCTGGTGCTGGGAACCATCTGATGCAGGCCGGCGCGGTGCTGTAACCACTCGACGTTGATCATGCGGGCGGCGAAGTACGTCGACGTATATCCCTTGATCGCATACGTCTCGTCGGACACGAAATTCGACCACGACGCCCAGCCGAGGCAGGTGTTTTGCACGCCTTGCGGCTGAATCGGCGAGTGGTAGAAGGCGGCGCCTCCGCCTTCAAAGAAGGAGCCGATGTTGTCCGCCAGCCACAGCCCGCCGAAGATCGTGGTCATCGCTCCGGTCAATGACCAAGAGACGTGACTCTCGGTCACGATCAGCGGGACATTCTTCGGCACACCGTCATCGCGCCACACTTGCAGGATGTGCTTCATCAGGCGCGGCTCGCTGTAGAGCGACTTCCACGTGATGTCGCACGGGTCGAACGGGTAATGCTCGAACGACACGAACGCGAGATCGGCGAGCCGGCCGTGTGACTTCAGGTAGTCGACGAAGCGGCCCATCCATGACGTGCGACCCTGCCGGTCCGGCCACAGGCGGATGTCTTCGTTGACGCCCTCGAAGACCGGCCCTCCCAACCGGAGTTTGGGGTCGACCCGGTGGATCGCCGCGGCCCACTGCAGGTACAACGCCGCATAGTCTTCCGGCATCGCGTGCTTACCGTCGGGCTCTTCTCCCATCTCGATGTACCCGATCGCATAGCCGCGCTTCTCGATGTACGCGACCTGCGCCGCGGCGTCCTCGGGGGTCCCGTAGAGCATCGTGACGGGAATCATGGCCGGCAGGTTGTTCGTCAGGCCGCTGGTGAAAAACAAGTCGAAGCCGGTGTGCTGATAGGCGCCGCTGGCGTTCACATCGTCTGCGGAATGCCAGGGATCAATGGACGAAACCGCATACGTGGTGAGCGGCTCGTCGGGCGTCTTGGTCACTTCGTGGAACGTGCCGCTCGCATCCAGCGTGCCCGCGGCGATACGCTGAATCGCGTACCCCACGCAGTTCCGTACGTCTTCGGCGCCATGCTCGTCGCAGGTGTTGGACGACTCGCTCATCAAGATCCGCAGATATCGTGTCGTGACGGGCGCGTCCGTCAACTTCAGCGTGACAGTCCCACCGGCCGCGCGCCGCAGCGCGCCCGATGGAAACACCTTCCACTCCCCTTTCGGTCCGCCATCGAAGTCGAGCGCGTTCGTGCCGACCCAGTATTCGACCGCGTAGCTCGTGGCGTAGGGGCTCGCCCACTCGATCTGGACCGCAGCAACGGACTTCTCGGCCTTCAAGTCCACGACTACCCACTGTGGCAGCAGGGAGTCACTTTCACCCGTGAATCGCTTTGTCAGGTACGGGTTGCTCTTCCAATAGGTCAGGTTCGGGCCCGCCACGTGACGGTCGGCGCTGGTCGCGAAGCCGCGGTGCGGCAGCGCGTAGGCGAGGATATAACGAATCGGTTCTTTGAGGTCAGTGCTGCTGGTGAAGTATCCACGGCGATGCGCGGCGTCGCTCCACGCGCCGTTCTCGGTCCAATGCCACGCCGCCATGCGCAGCTCGGTGTTGTTCCGGTAGGTGATCGGCCCCCAGCCGGCCGAGAGCGCCTCCTGGATGATGTGCGGCGTGTAGACGCGGTTGATGTCGATGCGGGAGAGGACGTCGATCGAGCTGCCGAGGGCGCTGTCGGGATCGAAGGCATTGATGGCGTGGCCCGGGGTGACGTCGACGCGAATGGTGGATTGGGCAAACCCGGCCGTGGCCAAGGCCGTCAATAAGAGCTCAGCGACGATGACGGCGTACATGCGCCTCCCATTCACGGAGTGTATGAAAGCCCTGGAACGTGTATCCCGCTCCCGCGGATAGATCCCAGATGCTGGGCGCGACGGGCTTGCTGTCGATATCGGCGATCGCGAGGCTGAGGTGAGCGGTTGAATCGCCGCGCAGGGGCACGATCGCCTCGACACACGTTGGCGCCTGGCGCCCGTCCCCGCCCTCCCCGCAGTCATTCACTTCCCATTTGATATCTGACTTCGGAACCCTGGAGATCTCCGACCCACGGCGGCGAAATCGCGCCCGTTGTCTCGATCGCTCGTCCAGCCGATCCACGCGTCGGGAAGAACTTGCGTCCGCCCCACCGCACGCTGGCACGGACTCCCACGAATGTGCCGTTACACGAGGAGCAGTCGTCGGCATAGGAGTACCTCAGGAACGCCGGCCCCACGTCGGCATGAAGCGACGGCGAGAGTGCCGCCCGCAAAAAAAGCGTCGCGCCGCGCGCCTCAAACACGTTGTGATCGAACGTGCTCGGCGGTTCCCACGCAACCCACACGCCCACACCGAGACTCAGGCGCGCTTCATGGATTCGGCTGGCGTACGACAGGCCCGCCGAGAGGAACCCCACGTCTATGGCGAATTGGTATCGACCTGGCTCGGCTTGCGCCGGGAGATCGGGCGCCAGGGCGAGCAGGGCGATGAGCAGCGCCGTCGGTCTCGCTAGCGGTTCAATGGGACAATCCTCAACTACCGCGGGTCAGACTCATGTTGTCTGCCACGCGGTGCCCCGCATCAGCACCCGCGCGAACCACACGCCGCCCACCAGAGTCAGCACGTTGCCGATCTGGCTGAGGAGCACCTCGGCCGAGATGATCTCGGCGAGGATCAGGGCGGCGCCGAGCGCGAACACGATGGCCGGCCCACGCAGCGGTCCGGCGCGCGATGCGAGCGGCGCGGCCGCGAGTCCGGTCCCCACAAAGAAGGCAAGCAGGCCGGGCGCGATCGCCGGGAATACTGTCGGTCCCATGAACGTCTCGAGCAGCCGTACCGCGGTCGGCTGGGGGGCGCCCGCGGCCACTACGCGACCGAGCAGCATCTCGAACGTGAAGACCGCCGATAGGGCGCCGACGGCCGCGAGCATGAGCACGCGGGCGGCGTACCCGAATGCGGGCCGCCGCTCGGCCACCACGGCTGTGAGCGCCAAGATGCCCGGGACGAACAGCAGCATCCCGATGAACAGGAGCAGATGGGCGGAATACCAGCGCGACGCGGACGCCGCGACGATGGCGACCTGGGCGACGGGGTCCCAGCTCTCCGGCGGGTGAAACAAGTCGCCGACGCTCATCAGCGCGGGACCCACGATGAGACTCGCGGCGCCGATGACCGTGTGATATCGCCGAGGTGTGGCAGTCATCGTGGAGGCCTCAGGGTGACGGTGCTCGTTGAATGACGACCGCGGTCCCATAGCAGAGCACCTCGGTCGCCGAGCCCTGGCGGCCGACCTCCGAGCTCTCGTATCGGACTCCCACCACGGCATTCGCACGGAGGTCGCGAGCGTGTTGTAAGAGCAAATCGTAGGCCTGCCCGCGCGCTTGCTCGCACATCTCCGCATAGGCCCCGATCTGCCCGCCGACGATTTGCTTCAGACCGCCGAAAAACCCTTGGCCGATCGTCGGGGAGCGCACAACGATTCCGCGGACGAGACCCTTGTAGTCCGTGATGCGATATCCCTCAAACGAAAACGTGGTCGTGGTCTGCAGCGTCTCAGGCATTCGCGCTCCTGGTTAGAAGGCCGACCGCTGAAGAGAAGTATCTCGCATAGTTAGGCGGCGATCGCGTACTCGGTCTGGACGAGACCGCCGGCGAAGGTCCGCGTTGCGACATGCCGCAGCAGGATGTCCTTCTGGAGCAGACCGAACAGAGGGATCCCGGAGCCAATCAGGATCGGCACGCGCGTGACGATGAGTCGTTGGATAAGACCGGCTGCCAGAAACTGCTGGATCGTGTTGGCGCCGTCCACGTAGACGTGTCCGAGGCCGCGAGTGCCGATGGTGTCCAGAATGGCCGCTGGGGCGCCGACCACGCGCTCCACCACGGCTTCGGGCGGCGTTGGGGAGAGCGGCCGGCTCGTCAGCACGAATACCGGTTTGCGTCCATATGCCCAGCCACCGAACCCGAGGACGGTCTCGAACGTCTTGCGGCCGATGAGCAAGGCGTCGACACTGGCCATGAACTCGTCATAGCCGTGTGGCTCATTGCCGCCCGCATCGAGGAAGTCCAACGCACCGTTGGCGCGAGCAAGGAAGCCGTCCACGCTCACGCCGACGAAGACCGACGCCCGCACTTCACGCGCCATGTTGCCGCCTAGCGTACGCGATTCGCGCAATCTCCGCCACATCCCTCTCTAGCCACGCCCCAGCGGCACGATCCTCCCCCGCGGCGGAATCCCCGGCTCGAGCTCCAGAATCCCCACACTCGGCAACAACCCGAAGCGCGGCGCGCCCGCCCCACCCGGATTCATCACCGTCACCGTCTTGTCCACCAGCTCGAGCAGCGGTTTGTGCGTGTGCCCATACACGATAATCTCGGCGCGCGGAAACGCCCCGTGCAACTTCGCCGGCGTCGGACTCCCCAGCTGGTCGCCGTGCGTCACCACAATCCGAAAACCGTCCAGCTCGATCTCCGCGACCTGCGGGAGCCTCGACCGGATCTCCATATCATCGGTGTTGCCGTACGCCGCGGTCACCGGCGCCAGGGCTTGTAGCTCGACGATCACGTCCCACTTCCCCACGTCTCCGCCGTGCAGGATGTGGTCGACCTTCTTGAAAACCTGCAGAACCTCCCCCCGCAGAAGTCCATGGGTGTCGGAAATGACGCCGAGTCTCACGCGGTGAAGCTATTCAGGAAAAGTATCGTTGCTGATGAAAACAGGCTGTGCTCCCAGGCCGATACGTAACACGCGGTCTGCGTCCTGGGGAAGAATCACTCGGAGCCAGTACGGGCGATACCCGATCATCCGGACCAAGACGTAGTAACGGCCCGGCGCCGGCAGGCGAACGGTGAACTCTCCTAAGGAATCTGTCACCGCCCCCGGATCATCGGTGCCCGGGAGTCGAACGTCACGATGTCGCATCACTCGAACGGACGCGAATTGAATGGGCTGCCATGCTTCGCTGTCGCTCACCACGCCACGCAGCGTAAGCGTCACCGGCTGGGGGACGCGCGTGGGCGCGACGCATCCGGTGCCCGCTATGGCGAGCAGGAGCGTAGCCATGGACCCGCGCATGTCACGGCCCAATGACGATCCTCCCAACCATGACGGAGTCCAGAGCGACTAGCCCGCCATTGGGTGCGGCAGGCCGGCATTCGTACCGCGTAGATCGCTCCGGTTCGATGGCCCATAGAAGCACAACCCATTGCCCGCCCGATTCGAGATCGGCTTGCGGTGGTTGCAGGGGGACTTTCCTAAGGAGCCGGCGTTCGTACCCCGAGATTGCCTTCAGGCTCTGCGGCCCAACGTAGGCAAGCGAGTGCGGGTAGGCCCGCGAAAACGAACTCGCGTGGGCAATCAGCTCGGCGCAGGCCGAGACGGCTTCTGGCTGCGACTGCGGCCGCCAGTTGCGAGTTCCCACGAGCGCGATCCAATCGCCGGGACCATCGATCGTGCGAACGCTCGAATCAACCGCCGCCGCTCGAGCCTCCCAGAGCATGTCCGCCGTCCCAGGGGGCGCATAGGTGGCCCAGTAATAGCGAAGGCCCGCCACGACCCGTGAGGAGTCGCTGCGGATAAACACAGTGGTCGAGTCGAATTCGAGTCTCCACGGGTGGCCGAGTACGTCACGTTTGAGACGCTCGTACAGAGCGTGGCGGACTCCCGGCGGCGGGGGGGATACGTTCCGGCCTTGCCAGGCCAAGAGCAAAGCTCCGACGGCAATCGAGCAAGCCGGGCGAATGGTCATGGAAGGGAGACGCCGGAGGATTCCCATGACGCACACTATTCAGGCGCGCGCCACACGAAGTTGTCCCGCGCGCTGTACAAGACCTCGTTCCGCAGATTCCGCACCGTCACCGTCGCCGAGATGGCGGGTGCGTCGAGGCGCGTCGTGGCCACACGGGTCACGAACCGCCCATCGATGGTCATGAAGCCCACACGCTCGATCTCACAGCGCAGGTGCAGCGTCTGCGGCGTGATCGTCGCCTCGGCGCAGGCAAACTCCTGCCGCGTCCCTGTCCGCCGGAACGTGACGAACGGATCGGGGCGGAGCGTGAGACGCGTAAAGCGGCGATCACTCACCGTGAACTGATAGCCCGGCTCATACGATCCCTCGGCCTCGGCCTGTAATGGCTGGGGCGGCGGCGCCACCGCGACGGGAGCCGTCTCGATGGCGGCGGGGGGCGGGGGCGCGGCCGGCTGTACAGCGACGAAAACGGCGGCTGCACCACCGACCACGGCGACGGCGGCACCGATCACGATGACGCGACGATGGCGCCGGAGGATGCCCGTGAAGCTGGCGAGCGCTGCTTGCAGTCGCTGCACGACCGGAGACGGCGTAGGCGTGGGCTCGGGGGGCTGGGCGGGCGGCGCGGGCGCCTCAGCTGGCGACGGTTCGGGCGGTGCGATCGGCTCGAGCGGCAAGAGCGGTATCCGCGCCGGTGGGGGAGGCGGCACCGCGGGGCGCGGCGGAGGCCCCACCCGCGGCATCGGTGGGGGTGGCGGCGGTGCAGGCTTCCTCGGCGGCGGCGGTAGCGGCGCCGGTCGCGGCTTCACCGTGGGACGCGACCTCGCAGTGGAACGCTTGCGGCGACGCCAGGAGCGGTACGTCAGGAGGACGGCCGCTATGCCAACACTCGGCGCCCACACCCACTTCATCTCATTTATGAGAATCGCGAGGCCACGACTCGTCAGAAACGCCTTGATGTCGAGCGGCGATACCGCGAGCGGCCTCTCCGGGAAGAAATACCGCTTGGCGCTGAATGGCGCGAAGAAGGCGACGCCCAACCCGCCCTTGGTGAGCGCGTCGAGCGCGCCGTGTGAGGCCATGCACAGGAAGAGAAAGAGCCACACCTGGTTCCAGGTGAGCGGGCCTGTCCCATCCCGGTAGAAGAGCAAGACAACGACGAAGCTGACGACGGCGGCCGCGAGCAGCGAATGGGTCAATCCACGATGCCCCAGGAGGTCGGCGTACTTCACGCCGAAGCGAAACATGATCACGTCCAGATCGGGCGCGACGGCGAGGAGCGCTCCGAAAAACCACAGATGCCACGGCACGCGCGGGCGGTGGAAGAACGCGGCGAAGGCGCTGGTCGCGACGATGTGTGTTGGGACAGAAGCCATGAGACCTTCCTCTATCGGGCGACGCCGAACGCGAACACGGTCCGCGACCGGTACGTCTTACCGGGCCGCAGGATCGTCGAAGGGAAGTTGCGATGATTGGGCGAGTCGGGAAAATGCTGGGTCTCGAGACACAACCCCGAACGGTGCGGATACACCTGCCCGCCCTTTCCCGTGATCGTGCCGTCCAGGAAATTGCCCGAGTAGAACTGCACGCCGGGCTCCGTCGTGCTGATCTCCAGCGTGCGACCGCTGCCCGGGTCCAGCAGGCGCGCGGCAGGCACAAGACCCGCGGCACCTCCCGCCCCCCGGTCGAGCACCCAGTTGTGGTCGTACCCTCCGCCAAAGCGCAGCTGCGTATTCTCCTGAGTGATGCGCCCGCCGATCGGAGTGGCAGCGCGAAAGTCGAACGGCGTCCCCGCCACGAGCGCCAGCTCACCGGTCGGAATCAGCGTCGAGTCGACGGGCGTGTACTCCTTGGCATTGAGCGTCAACACGTGGTCGAGCACTGTTCCGCCCGCGGCGCCGTGCAGGTTCCAGTAGCTGTGCTGCGACAGATTGACCGGGGTGGCCTTGTCGCTCGTGGCCTCATACTCCACCACCAGCGCGTCGCTCGGCGTGAGTGTGTACGTCACGCGCGCCGCCAGCGTCCCCGGGAACCCCTCCTCGCCGTCCTTGCTCGTGTAGCGCAGCGTGACGCCCACACCGCTGTCGCCCTGGAACGGCTCGCCGCTCCAGACCACCTTGTCGAACCCGCGCACGCCGCCATGCAGCGAGTTCGGCCCATTGTTCTGCGCCAGGCGATACGTGGTGCCGTCGAGCGTGAACCGGCCCTGCGCGATGCGATTGGCGTAGCGGCCGACGATGGCGCCGAAGTAAGGCGAGTCCTTCAGGTACCCCGCCAGACTATCGTAGCCGAGGACGATGTCGTCGAGCCGGCCGGCCCGGTCGGGGGTGCGGATCACCGTGATGATGCCGCCGTAGGTCATCACTCGGACTTCGATGCCGTGCGCGTTGCTCAGCGTGAATAGCTCCACGCTGCTCCCGTCGGGGAGACGCCCGAAGGGCGCCCGTGTCACGCCGGGTGCTGTCGTCGTCATGGTATCGCGCAGCATGAAGAGGACCGACGGATCGACCGGGTAGCGCCCGAATCGCGCGCCATAGATCGCGAGGCCGCCAGGCAACGCCGCATCGACCTCCAACCTAACGATCAGCTCTCCCGTGCGCGCGCCCTCGTGCAGCGCGGCCGCCGGGACCGGCACGCGCAGCAGCTCCCCGTACGACCCGGCCTCATACAGGTGCCCGTCATGCGGCTGGGCGTGCCAGCTCAGAATGCCGCGCGAATCCGCCGGGTCGTCGGGCAGATCGAAGCGCCCCGCGGCTTGACCGTTCACCCGCACGGTGACCGCGCTCGCGAACGGCGTCGCATCCGTCATCGGGTAGCTGTTGGGATTGCGGCTCGGATCGTGGAAGCCGCCCCCGCGCATGTAATCCCCGCTCTCGGCCGTCGTGGAGTCGCGATCCTTGCCGTTCAGTCTTTTCGCCGACGCCTCCACCAGAAAGGCCGCGCCGGTGACGTCGTTCACGTCGAGGCCCGCCGGCCAGGGAATGCGGTACTCGAAGAACCCGCTCCCCGTCCCGTTCAGCTTGCGATCGCCCAGCACCGTCCACTGCTTGAGGGTCCAGTGCGCATCGCGCACGGCAGTCGCCGCTACGCGCGCCACCCGCACGCGCCGGCCATCCGCCAGCGTCGCCGCAGTGGGCGCTTCACCTTGGGCGATGAATGTCGTGAAGTTGCGTTGCAGCACACCGCCCTGTGCATCCTCGAGCCGAGTGGCGAGCACCACCACGGCAGGCTCGTTCGGCATCGTGACGTCGAGCGGCGCGAGCTGCCGCGACAGCCACGGCCGGTACGGCAGCCGCGTCACGGACGTCGCATAGGTGCGCCGCTCGCCTAGCGTGTTCCAGCCATACAACTCCGCGTGCAGCACCAGCGAGTCGCCGTAGGCGGTGCTGCCGCTCAAGAACGAACCGTAGAGCGGGACGGCGACGCGCTCGCCGGGACGGACGCTGCGGCTCAACTCCGGATCGCCCACGGCGAGATAGAGCGGCGCGTGCAGGTCGCGCAGCGACATCCCCGGCACGATGTCGCCGAGGCCCGTCTCTTTCCATGAGCGATCGTAGCGCCAGTAGCCGTTCCACTCGTTGATGACGTCGTGGTGCTCGGTGTACAGCCAGCCGCAGATCGCGGGATGACGGCGGAACGCGTCGACGGCGCGATGATAGTCCCAGCTCCAGTCCACGTCGCCGGTGCTGCCCTCGTAGCCCCACACGTTGCCGAATTCCGAGTTGCACATCGGCTGTCGACCCTGGCGCCATCCCGTTCTGAAATTCCAGGTGGCGCCGGCGAGCGTGCTGTCGCTGACCTCCTGGTCCCGTGCTTGCCAGCGCCAGCCGGGCAAGTAGTCGTGCCACGTGTTGAGATCGGTCTCGGTGTGGCCGCTGCCGCAGCAAATCGAGTTGTCTTCGACGAGTCGCGTGGGATCGAGCCGCTTCGCGAGCCGATAGTCGGCGGCTACGCGGCGCTCGGTCGTCGGCGCATAGCGATCGCGCCCGGCGACCTTGGTCTCGAGGCCCCACGTCTCGTTGAAGAGCACCCAGGCGAATACCGCCGGATGGTTGTAGTCCCGCGCGATCATGCCGCGCAGCGCGGCGTCGTGCTCGGCGAACGCCGCGGAATCGGGGGGGCCCCACCAGTTGGGCACATCGGCCATGATCAACACGCCGAGCCGGTCGGCCCAGTAGAGCTTGCGCGGCGCCTCGATCTTGATGTGCTCGCGCAGGCCGTTCAGCCCGATCTGCCGCGCGCGCAGGATCTCGTCACGTAAGACGCTGTCGGTCGGAAACGTGTAGTAGCCCTGCGGATGGTACGCCTGGTCGAGCGCCAACTGGAGATAGACGGGCGCGCCGTTGAGCGCGACGTAACGATTCGTCGTGCCGGGCACCTCGACGACGCCGATCGTCCGCATGCCGAAGTACGTCTGCACGCGGTCTTCGGCGATCCCGGCGCCGCTCACGCTCACAACCACGTCGTGCAGGAATGGATCGTCGAGCGACCAGCGGCGCGCGTCGGGGAGCGCCACATGCAGGTGGACGGCTCGGGCACCACTGGCGATCGGCCGCGTGACCACCGCCTCGCCCTCGCGGTTCGTGAACGCGACGCGTAGCGTAAGCGCGCGCGGCGCGGGCTCGGCGAGGCGCACGTCGATTCCGACGCCGGCAAGATCCGAGTCCGGCGTGAAGTGCACGAATTCCAGCGGATCGCCGCCGCGCGCCTCGAGGTACACCGTCTGCCACATGCCGCGGGCTTTGCCGTACCCCTGCTTGCCCTCGAGCTTGAACGGATGGGACGTGTCGTCGACGCGGACCACGAGCCGGTGCGCGCCCGCGCGGACGAGCTTCAGCTCGAACGAGAAGGGCGTGTAGCCGCCCTGGTGATCGCCGAGTTTCCGGCCATCGAGCCACGCGGTGGTGCGCCAGTCGGAGGCGCCGAACACCAGAAACACACGCCGGCCGCGCCACGCGTCAGGCACGGTGATGTCGCGCGCATACCAACCGATATCGGCGCTATCGGGGACGCCCGAGAGCGGTGCGCCCCACGAGAACGGCACGACGATTTCGTGTCCGGCGGGGAGGGGGCCGCGGGGCCACCCCGCCCGCACTCCCTCGTTGCGCGGATCGAACGCGAAGGCCCAGCGACCGTTGAGGTTGAGCCACTCGGCGCGCTGGAAGTCGGGGCGCGGGTGTTCCGGGAGCGGGATGGTGTCAGGGTTAGCAGCGCCCAGCAGCAACGCGGCCGCCCATGCCGCTGCGCCGAGGCGCTTCACGCCGCGCCTCGCGCCCGTGCGGCCGCCGCACGGAGCTCGGCCACAATGGGATGGGACGACCAGAACCCGAACCAACGCACCGTGGGCATGAACACGATGCTGTCGCCGAATTCGGTCTCACGATGAAAGTGAATGGTCACCGGGTGGCTGTGGATCCAGCGATTCTCGGTGACCTCCGCGATGTCCCGCAGCGGCACTTCGATTTCCTTGCTGTAGTTCGAAATGTAGAGCGCCCGATCATCGAGCTCGACGCGCTTGAGAGGGGCGCATGCCCAGTAGATGAAGGAGCCGCCCGCGATCGTGACGAGGAGAAAGACCCATTTCAGGTCCAGGGGCGGCGTGTTGCCTGCGGCATCCCTAAAGTCGCCGGCTCCCAGGAACAGAGCGATCGTAGCGATCGTGAACCCGCCGATCCACAGCGGCGGGAAGACGAACTTCAGGAAGGAGGTCTGGAGAGACGATATCGTGCGACGCATGTGGTGATGGCGCTCGTTCAGTGATAGAATCAATCATATGAACCTGCACCTCAAACGCTCCTTGGCGCTCGCCACCCTCGCCGTCGCCTCCGTGACCGGCTGCGCCAAAGACGCCACCGCCCCCGAGGTTCTTCCCCAAACGCTGGCGACCGTGCAGGCCGGCGTCGACATGGTCACCACCGGCCAAGTGAAGATTGTCGGCACCTGCGCGGGGAGCGTGCCGCTCAATTGCCCGGGCGGTACTCTCGCCGGCCCTGCCTACGTCACCCTGACGCGTACCGCCGACTCGGTGGCGCTCGTGACCGGGCAGGACTACTACTATTTCTCGGCCACGATGTCCGCCGTCAGCTCCGGGATCCCCATCACCGTCCCGCTCGTTGGCGCGTGCACCCTCACCATCGACACTTCGCCGGGCGCGTCGCCAACGATCACCCTCACCGGCAACGTCCAGTTCGCGAGCGGAACACTCAACGGGCCGATCGACCGGCTCGATTTCTCGAACATCGCGGTGACGGGTTTCGAGACCGCAGACGTGTCGATCACCGGCTCCGTCAGCTGCGCGGCAGCCAGCTTCGGGGCCAGCTTCTACATCCTCCAGCTCCAGGACATGTTCGCGCAGGCCGCCAGCCTCTGCTCCGCCCCTGGACCGACGTTGCTCGAGCCGTGCCCCCTGGTCCCGGTGACCAGCAGTCGGAGGGAGCAGGACTAGGGCATTGCTGAGTTGCTCACGAACGCCAACCGCTTCCCGTCCGGCGACCACGACGGCACGTTGATCGTGCCCTGACCGCCATACACGTACGCGATGACGCGCGCCGGTCCCCCACCGATCGGCATCAGGCGCAACGTCACGTGCTTGTAGAACGGATGATCGTCGGGCGCGACGTCGGTCCCAAAGGCGATATAGACGATCCACTTGCCGTCGGGCGAGATGTGCGGGAACCAGTTGTTGAAGCCGTCGTTCGTGATCTGCGCCTGCTCACTCCCATCGGGTCGCATCCGCCAGATCTGCATCCGTCCGCTGCGCACCGAGTTGAAGTAGATGTAAGCGCCGTCGGGGGTGTACTCGGGTCCGTCGTCGAGCCCCGACGTGTTCGTCATCCGGATCTCGTCACCGCCCGCTGCCGAGATCTTGTAGATGTCGAACTCGTCGCTCCGCTCACCCACATAGACAAGCCACTTGCCGTCGGGGGACCAGCCGTGCAGGTACGACGGGCCCTTCGCGGTGATGCGCTTCGGGGTGCCGCCGGTGGCCGGCACGGTGAAAACGATCGAGGCGTCGCTGTCTTGGGCGACGTGATTACTGATCGCCAACATCCGGCCGTCGAACGACAGCACGTGATCGTTGTTGTTGCGCGTCGCGAATCCGGTGTTGATCGCGGTGGGCGTGCGTGATGCCAGATCGAACCGGTAGAGCCGCCCCTCCTGCACGTAGATGAGCGCCTTGCCGTCGTGCGTCCAGTTGGGCGCCTGGAACGATCCCGAGTACTGGTGCACGATCGTCGCATTCCCGGTCGCGACATCGAGAATCTCGAGACTCGAACCGATGTAATCGCGATACGGCGTGAAGTCGCGCTTGGGCGGGATGGTGATGCGCACGTTGCTGAAGCGCGCGCGCTCCGTGACGGTGTCGTTGTGGGCGCACACGAACAGGCCGACGTAGACCGTATCGGGGAGTGACACGTCGGTGAGCTGCGTCGTGACGAGCGTGTCGCCGAATCGCGCCACCGACATGATGTACGCGCCATCGCGCCGCTCGAGCTGGATCACCGCGTCCGCGTCGGGAAGGCTATCGGCCGACTTGGCTTCCTCCGTGATCCCGCCGGTCTGGCGGCGGAACTGGAGCGACATCAGGCCGTCGCCGTGGAGTGCCGCGGTCACGTGCGGGCTGCTGGGCTCGAGCGATGGACGAATCGTCCAGCCGATCTTGCGGTGTTCCTCAACCCCGTTGCCGATGAAGCGCGCGCGCGTGGAAAGGATGAAGTTGCCGCTGAGTCGCTTCCACACGAAGTGAAAGTCGTCGCGGGTGTCCCACATGTTGTGCCCTGAACCCGCGATGACGTACGTCTGCTGCTGCGGGCTGTACGTCACTGAACCCTTTGCTCGACCCACGTCGGTGTGCCCCGTAAAGGCACCGAGGCCGATCGTCTCGAGCCACGCGTTGCGCAGCGCCTCGAGCGACTTCCCCGCGGCGCTCTCCAGGTCCCTCACCCACGTACCCGCGGGAATGTGAGGAAACGTCGCCACCACGGTGCGGACGCCAACGCGATCGACCAAGTACTTGGTGAACGACTGGCTGCACGCGTAGAAGATGGGCGCGACCTGCGCGCGGTCGGTGGTGAACAGGGCCGCGACCTCCCCCGTGCGCCCCACCTTGGCAAGGATTTCGGCACGCCTCGGACTCCCCGCGAGCCGCGCGCCGCAGGTGCTGTCCACCTTCGCGAGCCCGCCGATCGCAAACACATCTCCCTCGTGAAATCCCGTGGCGCTGGCCGTGGCCTGGGCCAGATAGTCGGGGAGGCCCTCGCCGAGCCAGAGGGGGTACTCCGCCATGCTGTCTGCACTCTCGCGCGTCGCCAGCAACTCGTGCGAGGCTTCGTGGAGGTACGGTGCGGTCCCCGAGCGCACGCGCGTGAGCGAAATGAAGACGGCACCGACGCCGCTCCCGTGAGACACGAAGCGACCAGGGCTGAGATAGAACGTGACTTGTCCTTGACCGATGCGCTGCCACGGGTACGGTGCCCCCATGACTCGCCGCAGCGCGCGCACGCCCGTGGCGAGCGAGTCCACGAACGCGCCGAGCCAGCGAGCATCGACGGAGTCGGGCGGCGCCCACACGATGACCTGGGCCCTGGTGTACGCGCGGCCGTGGGTCGTGAGGAACGCGACGCGCGCCGAGTCCTCGCTGTCCCAGTTGAGCGGCGTCGGTGGTGGCCCTTGCGCGCCGAGCCCCGTCGGGGCGACGGCGAAGAGCCACACGAGCGCGAGGCGGCTCATCTCGAGCCCCTAAGCTTGGTGGTGCGCGTCTGCATGAACGTGCCGACCGCGCGCGCACGCGACGCCATGACAATCAGCAAGACGTGCATACAGACCCCCTACTCGACGACGTACACCCGCTCTCCCTTGAACTTCTTCTTCGCGGCGTCCCAGGGGAAGAAGATCACGACGCTGAAGTGGACCTGCTGGCCCGTCCCTCTGCGATCGAGCCACTTCCCCGTCTGCTTGCCCGTCACCTTCGCTTCTTCGCACACGCCCTGCGGCCCGATCACGATGTTCTGCAGATCGAAGTGAATGTCGGGGATCGCCGAGATCAGCTCGGTATAGAAGCGCACCGCGCCGGCGTGTCCTTCCCAACGTGTCCCGCCGGGAAAGACCTCGTACACACAGTCGTCCGTCAGCGTTGCAATCAAGCCCGCGATGTCGCGCCGGTCCTCGGCGATCGAGTGCGCCTTCCACAGCTCGCGCACCTCGTGATAGACCTCGCGGTTCACTTCCCGCGCCAGCATCTCCCGGGCGTCCACTATCCCTCCCAGCGCTTGGTCAGGGCGATGTCGATGTCGAGATGATCGAGTATGCGCTGTACCACGAAATCCACCAGGTCCGCCACGTTCGCCGGCTTATGATAGAAGCCCGGCATCGCCGGGAGCACGATCGCGCCGGCCTCCGTCGCCAAGGTCAGATTCCGAAGATGCACCAAAGACAACGGCGTCTCGCGCGGTACGAGAATCAGCTTGCGGCGCTCCTTGAGCATTACGTCGGCCGCCCGTTCGATCAGGGATCGGCTCGTGCCGTGCGCAATCGCCGCCACCGTCCCCATCGAGCAGGGACAGACCACCATCCCCGCAGTCTTGGCGGAGCCCGACGCGGGACTCGCGCCGCGGTCCTTGTCATCGAACACGCGAATGCTCGACCAGTCGCCGCCCGTGGCCTTGGTCAGCTCGCGATCGTCCTTGATGTCGCATTCTTCGGTCAGCAGGCGCCAGCCGTGACTCGAGATGAGAAGCCACGTCGGCACCTTGTGCTGGGCGAGCACCTCGAGCAGCCGCACGGCGTAGGGCGCGCCGGAGGCTCCGGTGATCGCGAGCACCACGGGGAGCTTCGTCATCGGCCCGTCACCACGACGATGACGCGATCGGGCTCGCCCGCCGCAGGCGGCACGCCGAGCGTCACCCCCGCCGCCGTCTCGGTGAAACGCACCGGCGCCCTTCCCGCCAGCGCGAACGCCGACCGCACCCGCGCGCCCAAGGGCGGCAACGCTAGCTGTGGATCGAGCCAGTCGAGCACGTGCACGAACACCGTATCACCGCGGCGCGTCGTCGCGCCCCAACTCCTCGGCGACACCGGCCCGGCGCGCGTGGCGTAGATCGATGACCCAAAAGCCTGGAGCCACGCGCCGAGCGAATCGAGCCGCACCCTGAACTCCGGGCTGATCGTCCCGTCGGGACGCGGGCCGATGTTGAGCAGCAGGTTGCCGCCGTTCCCCGCCGCGCGCACGAGATAGCCGACCAGCGCGCGCACCGACTTGAAATCGCGATCGGTGATGTTGAAGCCCCACGAACCGTTCATCGTGAGCGACGTCTCGAGGGGTACGTCCCCACTCACGTAGCTGGTGTTGAATCCCGCGGTGTTGGCGCCGGGAAGATCCTGCTCGAAGGTCTGCACGTCTTCGCCGGGCCGCGGCCGCTGGTGGTGGTTCGGGATCACCAGCGCCTGGGGCTGGAGCCGGTGGATCAGCGCGTACGTCGAGTCGAGCTGCCACGGCGCGTCGGGTTTGTCCCACATGCCGTCGAACCAGATGCCGCCGAGGGGCCCGTAGCCCGTGAGCAGCTCCGTCAGCTGCGCGTTCATGAACGCGATGTAGCGGTTCCAGTCACCCGCGTCGGGACGGCCGTTGTCCCACGCCGTCTGCCCGCGGGGCCAGTAGTCGGGATGATGCCAGTCGAGTTGCGAGTAATAGAAGAAGAGCTTGATCCCGGCCGCGCGACACGCCTCGGCCAGCTCCTTGAGCGGATCGCGCCGGAACGGTGTCCAGTCCACGATGTTGTACGGCGTCTGCGCCGTCTTGAACATCGAGAAGCCGTCGTGGTGGCGCGAGGTGATCGTGATGTAGCGGACGCCGGCGCGCTTGGCGAGCGCCACCCACGCCTGCGCGTCGAACTTGGTCGGGTTGAAGGTCGTCGCCAGCCACTCGTACTCACCCACCGCGAGCTTGCCGTTGTGCATCACCCACTCGCCGGCGCCGAGCTCGCTGTACACACCCCAGTGAATGAAGAGCCCGAACTTCGCGTCGCTGAACCAGCGGCGCGCGGCGAGACGCTCGGCGGGCACGGAATCGCGCCCCTGGAGTGTCAGCGCGAGGACGAGGAGGAGCGTGCTCATCTTCCCCGCCGATTGGGGGTGACAGATTTCTTGGGGTGCGCGGGAGGCCTCGGCGGCGGCGGCGGCCGCCGTGACACCCGCCGCACAACCTTCTTGCGCTTCATGTCAGGCGGTCGATGAGAGCGCCCACGAAGACCACGATGCTGATGATCCCGTTGGCCGTGAAAAACGCCGCGTTGACCCTCGTCAGATCTCCTGGCTTAACGAGTTGGTGCTCCCAGCCAATCAAACCCGCACCCACTCCCACTCCGAGATAATAGGGCCACCCCAACCCGGCACCCCAGCCGAACACCAGCAGCGCCGCGACCGCTACGCCGTGCAGAGCCTTCGCCACGAAGATCGCCCGCCCCTGCCCCAGCCGCACCACGAGCGACTTGAGTCGCTCAGCCCTGTCGAACGCCTCGTCCTGGAGCGCATAGAACACATCGAACCCCGCCACCCAGCAAGTCACGGCCGCCGCGATCACGAGCAAGAGCCACCACGGCTCGCTCCACGCGCCCGCCACCGCGAGATAGCCACCGGTGGGGGCGATCGCGAGCGAGAAGCCGAGCCACAGGTGCGACCAGTGCGTGAATCGTTTGGTGTAGCTGTACGCCGCGATCCAGGCGAGCGCGAAGGGCGACAACGCGAAGCAGAGGGGATTCAACATCCGCGCGGCGACGCCAAACACTAAGCCCGCCGTTATCACGCCTCCCCACGCTTGGGTCAGCGAGAGCCTTCCGGTAGGCAGTTCTCGGTTTTCAGTTCTCGGATTCCTGGCATCGAGGACGCGATCGGCGATCCGGTTGAACCCCATGGCCACGAACCGCGCGGTCGTAAACGCGATGACGACCAACACGACCGTCTGCCAGGTAACCGGATGGCTATGCGACGCCACGATCACGCCGAGCAGCGCGAACGGGAGGGCAAAGAGCGTGTGGGGGAGCTTGACGAAGTTGACGTAGCGGACCAACAACGAATCGCCCGTGAAGGTCTGGCCCTCGCGGGGCGTGGTGAGTGGGGCGTGGGGCGTGGGGCTCACAATTTGATGCCCAGCTCCTTCCACATCTCATCCACCCGTCGCTTCGTCTCCGGGTCCATCACGATCTTGTTGGGCCACTCGCGCGTGAATCCTTCTTCCTTCCACTTGCGCGTCGCGTCGATCCCCATCTTCGAGCCGAACGTGAACCCGCGGCTCGAATGATCGAGCACGTCGATCGGCCCCATCGTGAAGCGCACGTCGCGCTCGGGGTCGATGTGATTCAGCGCCACCCACCACGCCTCCTTCGGGTCGCGCACGTTCACGTCCTTGTCCAAGACGACGATCACCTTGGCGAGCGACATCAGGCCCTGGCCCCACAACCCGTTCATCACCTTGTACGCCTGCCCCGGATACTGCTTGTCGATGCTCACGAACACGAGGTTGTGAAAGATTCCCTCGGCGGGCATGTGCAGATCGACGATTTCCGGAATCGTCAGCTTGAGCAAAGGCATGAAGATCCGCTCGGTCGCGTGGCCGAGGTAGAAATCTTCCATCGGCGGCCGGCCCACGATCGTGTGCGGCCAGATCGGATCGTTGCGCAGCGTCACGGCGGTGACGTGCACCTTCGGGTAATAATCGGCGAGCGAATAGAATCCCGTGTGATCGCCGAAGGGCCCCTCGAGCACCAGCTCCTCGCGCGGATCGATGTACCCTTCGATCACGATCTCCGCTTCGGCGGGGACCTCGAGGTCCGACGTGACGGCCTTCGCGAGCCGCACCGGTTCGCCGCGCAGGAATCCCGCGAACAGGTACTCGTCGATCGTCGGCGGCAGGGGCGCCGACGCCGAGTAGACGCTCGCGGGGTCGCCCCCCAAGGCGATCGCGACCGGCATCGTCTCGCCGCGCTCCGCCATCGCGCGCCAGTGCGCCGCGCCGACTTTGTGCCGCTGCCAGTGCATCGCCAGCTCGTTCTTGCCGAGCACCTGCACGCGGTACATCCCCACATTCCTGACTCCCGACGCCGGGTCGCGCGTGATCACTCCGCCCAGGGTGACATATGGCCCGCCATCCTCGGGCCAGCAGATCGGTACCGGCAACGTCGAGAAGTCAACGTCGCCCGCTTGGATTACCGTCTCCTGACACGGCGGACGGCTCACGCTCTTCGGCGGGAACTTCGCGACCTCCGCCAGCCGCGGCAGCATCGCGAGCTTGCCCATCAGCGAGTCGGGCACCTTGAGATTGAGCAGCTCCGCGATGCGGGCGCCGACGTCGTCCAGCGATTCCACGCCGAGCGCCATTGCCATGCGGCGCTCGGAGCCGAAGAGGTTCACCGCGACCGGAATGCGCGACGCGCCTCCCGCGACGAGCGTGGGTTTCGTGAAGAGCAGCGCGGGGCCACCACCCGGCGACTTCATGCAACGGTCGGCGACCTCGGTGATCTCCTTGTCGACCGACACGGGACGCTCGACGCGCGCGAGCTGGCCCGCGGCATCGATCGCGCCGATGAAGGCGCGGAGGTTATCGAGTGCCATGGTGGACGGCGCAGATGCCGCCGGTCAGGAGCTCGTAGTGCACGTCGTGGAAGCCCGCGGCAGCAAAACGTCGCGCGAGCGCCTCCGGCTCGGGAAAGGCGAGCACCGACTCTGGCAGGTAGGTATAGGCGTCCCTATGTTTCGAGACCATTCGACCGACGGCTGGGAGAATGTGGCGGAAGTAGAACAGATAGAGGGCGCGGAGCGGCGCGAAGCGGGGCGTCGCGAACTCGAGAATCACGAACCGCGCCCCGGGCTTCAGCACCCGCGCCGCTTCTTTCAGGCCGGCGTCCAGGTCCGCGAGGTTCCTGACCCCGAAGCCGACGAGCGCGCCGTCAAAGGCGGCGTCCGGGAACGGCAGCGCCAGCGCATCGGCGCCCACCGGCACCGTCCGGGCCGCCTTGCCTTTGCCGCGGGCGAGCATCGGCAGCGCGAAATCGGCGCCGAGCACGGTGCCCATGAAGCCGGGCCGCCGCGCCAGCTCGGCGGCGAGGTCGAGAGTGCCGGCGCAGAGATCGAGATAGACACCCGCGGGGTGCCGCTCCCAGCCGAGCCGCGTGACGGCGGTGCGACGCCAGGAGCGATCGATGTTGAGGCTCAGGAGATGATTGAGGAAATCGTAGCGCGGCGCGATTTCGGTGAACATCCCGCGCACGTAGGCAGCCGTTCTAGCCGGGGGGGGCGCCATAGGCGCGAAAGATAGACCTGACCACTTAAGCGCCGCCAGCGATCAACAGGTCGTGGCGTGGGCGAAAGCAGGCCACGAGGCCGCATTCCGCGAGCTCGTGCGCCGTTACGAGCGCCCGATCTTCTCACTGCTGTACCGCATGGTGCGCGACCGCGCGCTCGCCGAAGACCTGGCGCAAGAGACGTTCATCAAGGTGCTGAACGGCATCAAGTCGTATCGCCCCGAGTTCAAGTTTTCGTCGTGGATTTTCAAGATCGCGAACAACGCGGCGATCGATCACCTGCGCCGCAAGAGCCTCGACACGCTCTCGCTCGACGGCTCGCCCTCCGCTGAAACGCCGGAGCAGATGCGCGCCACATCCCTGCAGCTCGGCGACAAGGCCGAGACACCCCTCGACGAGGTCGAGAGCCGGGAGCTGGGCACCGCGATCGAAAAGGCGATCGCCAAGCTGCGCCCCGAATACCGCTCCTGCATCCTGCTGCGGCACGTGGAGGGGTATTCCTACGAGGAAATCGCGGAGACCCTGGAATTGCCGCTGGGAACCGTGAAGACGTATATCCATCGGGCCCGCAATGAATTGCGGGTTTATCTGGAGGATCGGCGCGAGTGAAACCGAGGCTGGGGGGTCGCCCGTAAGGGTAGCCAATGAATCAATCTCAGATGCACCTCACTACCGACGAGCTCGAGCTCTGGGCCCAGGGTCTCCTTGGGGCCCAGCGTTCCTTTCACCTCACCGATTGCTCCCTGTGCCGCGAGCTGGCCGAGCGCGAGCGCAAGGTGATTCTGGAGCTGGTCCAGCTGCCGGCCTTCGCGCCGACCGCTGGGTTCGCTGATCGAGTGATGGCGAAGGTGAAAGTGCCGACCCCGTCGGGGGACTGGCAAGAACGGTAACAGGCGGTAACGGGCGGTAACAGGCGGTAGACTACCGCCCATTACCGCCCAGTTCACGCCCGCACCTCCGCCCCCACACCGACACCCAACAACCTGGCCGCACTCCCGTCCCGCACCGCGATCTCCACCGTTCCCCCCGACCCAACAAAAGCCACTAACGTCCCGCGCTCCACGTCGCCGAATGTGCGACGCAGCGCGCCGACGTCCGTGCCCGCGACTCGAATCCGCACGCCCGGCTCGACATTGGGACCGGGGATGTTCGAGATGAGCGTGCCGAAGCGATCGACGTAGAGGACCTCGCCCATCACTGCGGTCCCATCGTGATGGGGCGTGGGAAGTGGGGCGTGGGTTGCGTCGGTGATAAGGGAGCCCAGACTCTCGATGGGGGTTCCGGTGGCGAGTGCGGCGGCGGCTGGCGCGAAGACGTCGCGGCCATGGAACGTCGGCGCGGCATTGGCCGGAATCGCGAGCGAGACGAGGCGCGGCTGCTCGAGGAACGACAGCAGTCCGTTGTCGGGAGCGACGAACAGGTGCTCGCCCGCGGCGGCGGCGAGGGCCCGCCGCGACGTGCCGACGCCCGGGTCCACAATGGCGAGATGCACGGTTCCCTTCGGGAACCGGCGCCACGCGCGCGCCAGCAGATACTGCCCCGCGCGCACGTCGCCGGGCGGGACCTGATGCGAGATGTCGACGAGCGTCGCCCCGGGCGCGCGCGTGAGCAGCACGCCCTTCACCTCGGCGACGTAACTGTCCGCGAGGCCGAAATCGGTCAACAGAGTGATCAGACTCGTGCCGTCCGCCACGCTCCACCCTTCCAGAACAGAACCATCGCCACCCCCCGCGCGATCGCCGTCACGCTCAGCGCCAACCAAATCCCCAGCAGACCCACGAGACTCGACCACCAGGCCGCGAGCGGAATGCGCATCGCCGTGAGCGACGTGCTCGCGATCTGCGGCCAGAACGTGTACCCCGCGCCCGCGAGCGCCCCTTCGAGAATCAGCTCGAAGCTCTGCCCGATCTGCGCGAACGCAATCACCCGCAAATAGAGCACGCCGTCGGTGATGACGGCGGGATCCGAGGTGAACAGGTGGACGAAGACTCTCGGGATCAGGAGAAACGCGACCGCCGTGGTCACCGTGACCATCAGACAGTACTTCACGGTGAGCCGCACCGCTTCGCGCGCGCGGGCCTCCTGCCCCGCGCCGAGGTTCTGGCCCACGAGCGCGCTCGCCGCGAGCGAGAAGCCGCTGATCGCGATGAACCCCAGCCCTTCCATCTTATGGCCGATGCCGAGCGCCGCGAGCGCCGGGGTGCCGAATTGCGACGTGAAGCGCGTGAGGATCATATAGATGACCGACAGCAGCACCCCGGCGAGTGACAGGGGCGCGCCGATCCGCACGATCGTGGGCAGCGCGCGCCAGTCGGGCGCCGCGATGCGGATCAGCCCGCGCCGCAGAGCGATCACGACGCCCAGGAGAAAGCCGCCGCCGCGCACCATCACCGACGCCAGCGCTGCGCCCTCCACGCCGAGCCTCGGGAAGGGCCCCACGCCCGCGATGAGCAGCGGATCGAGGACGATCGACACGATCACGGATCCCGCGAGCATCAGAAACGGCGTGCGCGTGTCGCCCGCGGCGCGGAACGTCGCCTCGACGGCGAAGAACCCGAACACGAGCGGCCCGCCCAGGAGCCAGGTGCCGAGATACGTGTGCCCGTAGTGGGCGACTTCAGCCGGCACCCCCATCAGCCGCAGGAGTCCATCCATCACCGCGATGCCCGCGACGCTCACGACGGCCCCCGCGGCCAGCGCGAAGAACACCGCCGCCGCCGCCGCGCGCGCCGCCCGCTCGGGGTCGCCTTCGCCGTGGCGCCGCGCGGCGACGGCGGTCAGTCCGATCTCGACCAGCTCGCCCAGGCTGAGCGCCACCCACACGTAGAACCCTGCCGTCGAGACCGCCGCGAGCGCCGCGGGCCCGATCAGCCGCCCCACCCAGATCGTGTCGATCAGATTGAAGGAGAAGTTGCACGCCATCATCGCGACGGCGGGCGCCGCGAGCTTGAGTACCACGGGCCGCAGCGGCCCGACGGTCAGGGCGCCCGCGGTACCGGAGGTCATTGCGACGCGGGCACCTCGCGCAGAAACCGCTGGAAGACGGGATTCGCGGGATAACGATCGGCGAGGCGCTGCACGTAGCCGCGCGCTTCCTGTTCCAGCACCACCCTGCCCTTGTCGTCGCGCGCCGCCTCGCGCACCAGCGCGGCGGCCAGCACCCACGTGGCTTCGACTCGTGCCAGATCCCCCTCATGCGCCACGCGGCGCATGTAGCGGATCCCCGTTTCGGCGTTGCCGCTCCCGAGGCCGATGATCTTCGCGAACAGCCGGGCCAACGCGCTCGCCCGCGCGAGGCCGTAGTGGTACACACCGAGCCCCAGGTAGCAATCGACGCACGACGAGTCAGCCGCGAGGAGCCGGCGGTAGATGTCGCGCATCGCCTTGCCGTCTTTGGCCGCGCCCCACGACTGGCCGTGCAGGTCGCGCTCGCGCGCCCGATAGCCGAGCGCCGTGGCGCGCCAGAAATCGGCGCCGGGACCCGCCGCTTTCGCGCGTTCGATCGACAGGGCCAGCAGCGAGTCGATGCGCCGGCGCTCGAAGTTCGCGGAGTCGAGCGCGGAGGCCCACCAGATGTAGGCGCCGGCCTGGAAGATCAGCGGCGCGGGATCGGTCGTGTCACGCGCGGCGATGCGCTCGAAGTGCGCGGCGGCGGCGGCGAACTGTCCCGAGTAGAGCGTGTCGAGCGCCGCCCGCAGCTCGAGTCGCTCAGGAGCGGTGGCGGGCGTCTGAAAGAAGAGGACGGCTGCGGCGAGCAGCCGCACGTCAGCGGGACGTGATCGGCAGGGCCGGCGCAAGGCCGGCGGCGCGAGCGGCGACGTTCTTTGCCAACGCCGAGAGCGCCTCGCCGGCGGGCGATGCAGGCTCTGCCACGACGATCGGCTCACCCTTGTCGGCGAGGGCAGGCATCCCCGCCTGGAGCGGGATCTGGCCCAGGAGCGGCACGCCCACCTCGTCGGCGAGCCGCGCGCCGCCGCCGCCCAGAAACACCTCGGAGCGATCGCCGCAGTGCGGGCAGATGTAGTAGCTCATGTTCTCGACGATGCCGACGACGGGCACGCCCACACGCTCAAACATCTTTGCGCCGCGCAACGAATCGCCCACCGCCATCTCTTGCGGCGTCGTCACGATTACCGCGCCGTGCAGCCGGATCGCCTGCGTGAGGGAGAGCTGCGCGTCGCCGGTGCCGGGGGGCAGGTCGACGAGGAAAAAGTCCAGCTCCCCCCACGCGACGTCGCGCAGGAACTGCTGGATGATCTTCATGATGATGGGGCCACGCCAAATCGCCGGCGCATCGCGTTCGACGATGAAGCCGAGCGACATTAGCTTCACGCCGTGTGCCTCGAGGGGCTGGATCTTGCCGCCGCGCACCTCGGGCTTGTCGCTCTCGGCGAGGCCGAACATCCGCGGGATGTTGGGGCCGTAGATGTCGGCGTCCATCAGCCCGACGCGGTGTCCTTGCTTGGCGAGGGCCGCGGCGAGATTCGCCGACACCGTCGACTTCCCCACGCCGCCCTTGCCGCTCGAGATGGCAAGGACTTTGCCGAGTGCCGGCATCTCGTCGGGGGTGGGGGGAGGAGGGACCGCTGGTCCGCCGGCCGGAGGACGGGCGCGGGGCGATCCTCCGCCGGCCGAATCGACCACGTTCACCTTCACCGCCGTCACGCCGGCGACCGCCTGCGCGGCCTTGCGTGCGTCACGAGCCAGCGACGCGGGATCCTCGCGCGTGAGCACGAACGTGAACGTGACCGCGCCCGCCTCGTCGACGGCGAGGTCCTTGACCATCGCGGCGGCGACTAAGTCCCGCCCCAGCCGTGGGTTCTGCACGGCGGCGAGCGCATCGCGAACGCGTTGCGTGAGATCTGAAGGCGACACGCCGGGAATGTAGTCAGGGGCGGGAGTCGCTGAAACCCCGCGCGCGTTGTGCTCGTCAGATCGGCATCCCCGACAAGAGGTTCATTCGTGCATTTGCTACTCGTTGCTTTGCTGCTGCAGGCCCCGCAGGCCCCAAAACGTCCCGATACGCTCGCTTTGGCACGCCAATTCACGGTCTGGCTCTACACGGGCCAGGTCGACAGCCTCTTCGCCCACCATCCCGCTGACGCGCAGCGCGACACGACGCTGCGAGCGCGGATTCGGGCATCGGTCGACCAGCTCGCGCTGCGCGCCGGGACCGAGACGGCGGTCATCGAAGAGAAGTTCGTGAAGCGCAACGGCCGCACGCAGTACTGGCGCACCGCGAAGTTCAGCGATTTCGCCGAGCCGCTGCTGGTGCGCTGGGTGCTCAACCCGGATGGCACAATCGGCGGGATCGGCATGGGCCCCCTGTCGCAGGCGCCGCCGATCGATCCGCAGTAGTCTTTAGGGCATGAAGAGGGCCGCTCTCGGCGTCGCGCTGGGGCTGGTGCTGCTCATCGCGACGCTCCTCTATCGTGCCACGCGATTCACCTCGCGTCAGATCGCCGCGCCGCCCTACGCGCCCGTCGTGCTCGACACCGCGGGCGCCACTGCGCGGCTCGCCGGCGCGTTGCAGTTCCGCACCATCTCGTACGACGAGTCGGTGTCGCCCAGCGGAGCCGAGTTCACACGCTTCCACGAGTATCTGCGGACGCGGTTCCCCAAACTCCACGCCCGCTTGAAGCGCGAGGTCACGAACGGATTCAGTCTGCTGTACACGTGGCAGGGTTCCGATACGAGCCTCGCGCCGATCCTGTTGATGGCGCACCAGGACGTCGTCCCCGTCGAGGCCGAGAGCACCTGGACGTACCCGCCCTTCGCGGGACACGTCGCGGACGGCTACGTCTGGGGCCGCGGTGCCCTCGACGACAAGGGCAACCTCATGGCCATCCTCGAGGCCATCGAGCAGCTCGTTGCGCTTGATGTGGCGCCGCGACGCACGATCTACCTGGCCTTCGGACACGATGAAGAAGTCGGCGGCCGGAACGGCGCGACACAGACCGCCGCGCTGCTCGCATCACGCGGCGTACACCTGCAATTCGTGCTCGACGAGGGTGGCGCGATCACGACCGGTCTCGTGCCCGGCATTGCCAGTCCCGTCGCGCTCGTCGGCATCGCCGAGAAGGGGTACGTGAGTCTCGAGCTCACGGCCCACGCGCAAGGGGGGCACTCGTCGATGCCCCCGCCCGGGACCGCGATCGGGATCCTCGGCGAAGCGGTGACGGAGCTCGAAGAAGATCAGATGCCGCGCCGCATCAGCGGAGCCACCGCCGCGATGCTCGACTACATCGGCCCCGAGATGGCGTTCTCGCGCCGCGTGGCGCTCGGCAACCGCTGGTTGCTCTCCAGCCTGATCGAGCGTCAGTTCGGCGCCACGCCGAGCGGCAATGCCATGCTGCGCACGACGACCGCGCCGACGATTCTCGCGGCGGGTGTGAAGGACAACGTGTTGCCGTCCACCGCGCGCGCCGTCGTCAACTTCCGCATTCTTCCGGGTGACTCGATCGCCGGCGTCGTGGCGCATGCAACGGAAGCGATCGACGATCCGCGCGTGACGATTCGCGTGATCCCGGAGAGCGCGGTCGAGCCGTCGCCGGTGTCACCGGACACCTCGGAGAGTTTCTTGACGATGGAGCGGACGCTGCGCCAGGTGGCACCCGGCGTGATCGTGACGCCCTGGCTGGTGGTGGGAGGGACCGACTCGCGGCACTTCGACAAGTTGACCGCCAACGTCTACCGCAGCGGCGCGCTGACGCTCACGGCAGCCGACCTCGGTCGCATTCACGGGACCAACGAGCGCGTGGCGATCAGCGACTACGCCCGCAACATCGCCTTCTACATCCAGCTGATCCGCAACTCGGCGCTCTAACGCCTCACCGCGCGGCGCTCGCCGTGCTCCTTCAGATACGTGCGCGACGCGGCGAGCACTTTCGCTTCGACGTCCGCCATCGACCCCTCGAACGACGCGCCGGCCGCCTTCTTGTGACCCCCGCCGCCGAACTGGTGCGCCAGATCGGCGACGTCCACCGCGCCCATCGACCGGAACGAGACCTTGATGCGCCCGTTCGCGATCTGGCGAAACAGCAAGGCGAGGCGCACGCCGGCGATGGATCGGGGGAATTCGACGATGCCGTCCAAGTCATCGGCCGTCGCATCGTGGCGGTCGAGGGCGTCGAGCGGCACGGTGACCCACGCCAGGCCGGCCTCGGGCTCCACGACCAGTGTTTGCAGGACCTCGGCGGTCAGCCGAACGCGGCCCTCCGGCGCGCTCGCGTACACCGACTCGTAGATCCCTTCGGGATCGACGCCTCGCTCGAGCAGCGCCGCGGCGACGCGCAGCGCGCGCGCGGAGGTGTTCGAGAACCGGAAGCCCCCCGTGTCGGTGAGGATGCCGACGTAGAGCGCCCGCGCGCTCTCGGGATTGAGGGGCCATCCCAGCGCGCTCGCCAGGTCGAAGACCAGCTCCGCGGTGGCGGTGGCCTCGGGGGCCACGAGGCGCGGGCCCGGCGGCAGTGAGCCGGGACTGACGTGGTGATCGATGCAGACCGTGGGCGCCGCGCGTTGGCGCACCGCGTGCCCCAGGTCGCCCAGGCGGCTGAGGTCCCCGATGTCGAGCACGACGATCACGTCGGCGCGTTCGATCTCGCGAACGGCGCGATCCGAGGCGTCGGCGCCTTCAGGGATCAGGAAATCGAAGCGTTCAGGGATGCCGGTGGGGTTCGCGATCGTGGCGGTGACGCCGCGCGCCTTGAGCAGATACCAGAGCCCAATCTCGCTGCCCACGCCGTCGCCATCCGCGTTGACGTGCGTAGTCAGCGCCACGCGCTTGTCGGGCGTCAGGACCGTGGCGATCTCTTGAGAGGCGCGGGCGCGCTCGGGGGGGATGGGAACGCCGTTGGTTGTCATCGCCCCGAATGATAACGGGGCTCAGCGCCTCCCGGCGAGTTCGCGTTGCAGGACGGAGTGCTTCCGGCTGTACCCGAAATAGATCGCGAACCCAATCACGAGCCAGACGAAGAGCCGGATCCAGGTGTCGGCGGGAAGGGTCAGCATCAAACCGAAACAGCACAAGATCCCCATGATCGGCACGAAGGGCACCCACGGGGTTCGGAACGGGCGATCGAGGTCGGGCCGTTTGTGCCGCAGGATCCACACGCCTCCGCACACCAGCACGAACGCGAGCAGCGTGCCGATGTTCACGAGCTGGCCGAGGAGCTGCAGGGGCAAGAGGCCCGTGGCGAGGGCGACCGCGATCCCCGTGTAGATCGTCGAGAGGTACGGCGTGCGGAACTTCGGGTGCACCTTGCCGGCCCAGGGACCGAGCAGCCCGTCGCGCGACATCGAGAAGAAGACGCGCGACTGGCCGAGCAGCATCACGAGGATCACGGAGCCGAGTCCCAGCACGGCGCCCAGGTCGATCGCCATGCGCACGCCCCACGGCGCGCCGACCGCCTGCATCGCGTACGCCATCGGCGCCGGGAGATTCAGCGCGCTGTACGGGACCATCCCGGTGAGCACCGCCGAGACGACCATGTACAGCACCGTGCAGATCGCGAGCGATCCCAGAATGCCGATCGGCATGTCCTTCTGTGGATTCTTCGCTTCCTGCGCCGTCGTGGAGACGGCATCGAAACCGATGTACGCGAAGAACACGAGCCCCGCGCCGCGCAGGATTCCCGACCAGCCGTACGTCCCCCACTCGCCCGTGTTCTTGGGGATGAACGGCTTCCAGTTGTCGGGATTGATGTGCATCAAGCCGACGACCGCCACGAGCAACACGATCGCGACTTTCAGAATCACGATGAGGTTGTTGACGCGCGCCGACTCCCGAATCCCGATGACCAGCACCGTCGACATCAACGCGACGATGAACACCGCGGGCAGGTTGATGATCGCGCCGGTGAAATTGAGTCCGGCGTGCGCGCAGAGCGGCGCCGCCATCGTCCCCACCTGCGCGGCCGTGCACCATGCCGTCGGCGACACCGTCAGCGCTTCCGGGAGCTGCACACCGAAGAGCCCGAGCAGCGAGACGAGGTGCCCCGACCAGCCGACGCCCACTCCGGCGGCGCCCGCGGCGTACTCGAGCACGAGATCCCACCCGACGATCCAGGCGACGATCTCGCCTATCGTGGCGTACACGTAGGTGTACGCGCTGCCGGCGACGGGCACCGCGCTCGCCATCTCGGCGTAGCACAGCGCCGCGAACGCGCAGGCGACGCCGACGATCGCCATCGAGATCGGCACCGCCGGGCCCGAGTGCAGCGCCGCGGCCTGACCGGTGAGCACGAAGATCCCCGCGCCGATCACGGCGCCGATGCCGAGGGCGACGAGGTTGAACGGGCCAAGACTGCGCTTCAGGGAGTGATCGGAGGCCGCGTCGGCCTCCGCGCGCAGCGTGGTGATGGACTTGGTGGCGAAGAGGCTCATCCGACCAATGTGGGAGATGGTCGGTGCCGCGCGACGGCTCGGGGACGAGTGGGACTCGTCCCGGGGTGGATGGGATTAGGGGACGGCGGCGCCTAGCAGGTTGGACCGGTAGCGGCGGGACAGCGGCACCCGGGCGCCGCTCTCGAGAATCACGATCGCATCGCCGTGGAACCAGGGTTGCACCTCGCGCACGCGATCGACGTTGACGAGCGCCGAGCGGCCCGTGCGGCGGAAACGCTCGCGGTCGAGCTGCGCCTCGAGGGCGGCGAGCGTCGTGCGGACGACGTAGCTGCGCGTTGCCGCGTGCACCCGAACGTAGTTGCGCGCCGCCTCGATCCACTCGACGTCCGCGGTGCGGACGAAAAGACTGCGCCCGTCGTCGGCTACGAGGAGGCGCTCCGCCGGCCGCGGACGGGGCGAGGCTTCGAGTTTCGCGACCTGGGCGCGGAAGGCTTCGAGGTCGCGATGGTAGTCGAGCGCGTGCACGATGGCGAGGATCGCCCAGTAGACGACGACGTTCCAGTGGAAGTAGAGCGCGAAGTCGTCGACCAGGCGTTGGCCGAACGAGTCGTGTCCCTGCACCCACGCCGTGACGGCGAGCTGCAGCAGGGCGAGATCGAGGCTCGCGCCCAAGTGCAGGAAGAAGTGGCGGCCGAAGTTGGCCCGGTCGACCTGGAACCGGCGGGCGAGCCATGCGACGACGGGTGCAAGCGCGCCCCACAGGTACCAGAACGAAAACCCGGCGCGGAGGGCCTGGGGCCAGGTGTAAGGATTGGTCGCGATGCGCAGGTGGGCGAAATGGATCTGCGCGCTGGAGGCGAGCCCCAGCAGGGTCCACAGTCCGAACCATCGCAGCCAGCGGGGGAGGTCGCGCATGCTGGAAAATACGCCGGCCGGCCCCCCGCGGGAGGCCGGCCGGAGTCCAGCGTAGGTCAAACTCTGCTGGCGAGCTTCGACTTCCGAATGCCGTAGCTGAAGTAGATCACCATCCCGATGACGAACCAGATGGCGAGCCGTTCCCACGTCACCGGGGGCAACGCCCGCATCAGGTACAGCGCCGAGAGGGCTCCGGCCGGCGCGACGAACCACACCCATGGCGTCTTGAAGACGCGCGGCAGGTTGGGCTCGCGCACGCGCAGCACGAGAATGCCGATCGACACGATCACGAACGCGAGCAACGTGCCGATCGACACGAGGCTGGCCGCGTCGCGGATTGGGAGGATCGCCGCGAAGAACGCCACGATCACGCCCGTCACGATCGACGTGAGGTAGGGCGTCTGGAACCTGGGATGCACCTTGTTGACGAACGGCGGGAGCAGGCCGTCGCGCGCCATCGAATAGAACACGCGCGACTGCCCGAGGAGCATCACCAGAATGACCGAGGAGAGGCCCGCGATCGCGCCCAGCTTGATCAGCGTCGACATCCACCCCAGCCCGGCTCTGTCGGCCACGACGGCGATCGGGTCGGGGACGTTCAGCTCCTTGTAACTCATCACGCCGGTCGCGATCCCCGAGACCAGGATGTAGAGCACGGTGCAGATGAGCAGCGAGCCAATGATGCCGATCGGCATGTCCTTCTGCGGGTTCTTCGCCTCCTGCGCCGCGGTACTCACCGCGTCGAATCCGATGTACGCGAAGAACACGATCGCCGCGCCGGTGAAGACCCCGCTCCAGCCGTACTCACCTGCCACCACAGCGCCGTCCTTGACGGTCTGTGGAGGGATGAACGGATGCCAGTTGGCCGGGTTGATCGCGTGGGCCGCGAACACGATGAACAGCAACACCACCGCGACCTTCACGAACACGATGATGTTGTTGAAATTCGCCGATTCCTTGATGCCGATCACGAGCAGCGTCGTGACGAGAGCGATGATGACGATGGCGGGGAAATTGAAGATCGCGGTGACATGGGGCAGCGTGTTGGGATCGACACCGCTCGCCGTCAGGGTCTGCAGCAGCCCGTCATTCACCGCTTTCCACCCGTCGGCCGTCTGAATCAGGACCGTGCCGCGGGCCGCCGAGATGGCGGCCGGGACGTCGATCCCGATGTCATGCAGGAACGAGACGACGTACCCCGACCAGCCGATGGCGACCGTCACAGCGCCGAGCGCGTACTCGAGCACCAGGTCCCAGCCAATGATCCAGGCGATCAGCTCCCCCAGCGTCGCGTAGCCGTAGGTGTAGGCGCTGCCGGCCATCGGGACGAGGGACGCGAACTCCGAGTAGCAAAGGGCGGCGAAGATCGAGGCAAGGCCGGCGAGCGAGAACGAAAGCACGACGGCGGGGCCCGAATTGAGCGCCGCGACGGTGCCGGTCAGCACGAAAATGCCAGTTCCGATGATGGCCCCGATGCCCAGCGCCGTGAGGTTGAGCGCGCTCAGGGCTCGTTTCAGGGAGTGATCGGAGGCCGCCTCGTTCTGCAGGTCGGTGACGCTCTTCCGTCGGAAAAGATCCATGCGCTCCTCGGGTGTCAGTTGGACTGACGAAACGTCGGGATGCCGGGCGCTACAGTAGACCTCTGCTTTCGGAGTGTCAAGCTCAAATCGAGTAGTTCGGCGCCTCCCGCGTGATCACCACGTCGTGCGGATGCGATTCCCTGAGCCCCGCCGTCGTGATCCGGATGAATTCGGTCTCGGTCCTGAGCGCCTTGATGTCGCACACGCCGCAATAGCCCATCCCGCTGCGCAGCCCGCCGACCATCTGAAAGATCACGTCCGACACCGGGCCGCGGAACGGTACACGCCCCTCGATCCCTTCGGGTACGAGCTTCTGCGGCGAGACCTCGCCTTCCTGGAAGTAGCGATCGGCGGAGCCCTCCTCCATGGCGGAGAGGCTTCCCATGCCGCGGATCACCTTGAAGCGCCGTCCCTCGAGCAGGAACGACTCGCCAGGACTCTCCTCCGTGCCGGCGAGCATCGACCCCATCATCACGCTCTCGGCGCCCGACGCCAGTGCTTTCACCACGTCGCCCGAGTACTTGATGCCGCCGTCGGCGATGACGGGGATGTCCCCCGCCCCGCGCACCGCGTCGACGATGGCCGTCACCTGTGGCACGCCGATTCCCGTGACGACCCGCGTCGTGCAGATCGACCCGGGCCCGACGCCCACTTTCACCGCATCCACGCCGCGCTCCACGAGCGCCTTCGCGCCGGCCGTCGTCGCGACGTTCCCGGCGACGAGCTGCGTGTCGGGGAACGCCTCGCGCAGCATCGCGACCGTGTCGAGCACGCCCTTCGCGTGTCCGTGCGCCGAGTCCACGACGAGCACGTCGCAGCCGGCGTTGATCAACGCCGCGGCCCGTGGCTTGGCGTCGGGGGTGCCGCCGACAGCCGCCGCGACCCGCAACCGGCCGTGCGCGTCCTTGTTCGCGTCTGGATGCTGGCGCCGTTTGAAGATGTCCTTGATCGTGATGAGGCCCTTCAGGACGCCCTGCTTGTCGACGACGGGGAGTTTCTCGATGCGGTGCTTCGCGAGGATCCGCTCGGCCTCGTCCAGCGTCGTGCCGACCGGGGCGGTGACGAGCTTCTCCTTGGTCATCGCGTCGCGGATCGGCCGGTCGAGCTCGCGCTCGAACTGCAGGTCGCGATTGGTGATGATGCCGATCAGCTTCCCCGACCCGTCGACGATCGGCACGCCCGAGATCTTGAAGCGCGCCATCAGATGATGCGCTTCGCGCAACGCGGCGTCGGGGCCCAGCGTGATCGGGTTCATGATCATCCCCGACTCGCTGCGCTTCACGCGGTCGACCTCGGCGGCCTGACGATCGATCGGCATGTTCTTGTGGATCACGCCGATCCCACCCTCGCGCGCGATCGCCATCGCCATGTCCGCTTCGGTCACGGTGTCCATGGCGGCGGAAACGAGCGGGATGTTGAGCGAGATCGCGCGGGTGAAGCGGCTGGCGACGGAGACGTTGCGGGGATGCACCGTCGAGTGACGGGGCACGAGCAAGACGTCGTCAAAGGTGAGGGCGACGTCGGTTCGGAAGGTTCCCATGGCGGAAGTTACTGGGCCGGCTTCGATTCCTCAACGGGCTTTTCGGTCGTCTTCTCGACGGACTTCCCCTCGACCGCGGCTTTCCCCGCCGCCGCCAGCCCTTCCAAGAACTTCCCGGCCTTCCCCACGGTGTCCATGGTGCCGCGAATGATGTTCAGCGGCACGCGGCCGGCGCGCAGTGTGTCTTCCAAGGTCTCGGCGACTTTCTGAAACGCCGGGGCGCCGGCGGCCCGTTGCGCGTATTTCGATTCGAGGAACTCGACGTAGTCGAGGATCTGATACGCCTGCTCGTCAGACAGGGTGTCGAGTCTGCGCCGAATGCGCTCCGCCAGCACGTCGTTCACGGTGATGCCTCCAGCGAAATCAGGTCGACCACGGGATTGCCGAGGTAGCGGCTGCGGCCTTGGCGCACTTTGACGGTGACCTGGATGTTGGCGAGGGGAGCCAGCGCCTGCACGGCGCCGAGCCTCCCATCCGGAATGATCACGTAGACGAATCCCCGCTCGGGGAGGGGTCCGCGCGCGAGCACGTAGTTCGCGCCCTCGGGAATATCGGGACGCAGGTCGTCGGCCTTCTGCACGGCGATGAACTGCACCGTCCAGCGCAGCACCTGACCGGCGTAGCGCTGCGGCTCGGCGCGCAGCTCCGCGGCGCTCACGCCGATCTGCACGCCCGGCGGCGCCGCCTGCAGCTCCGTCGCCTTCACCCAACCTTCTATCTGCACGCGCGCCCATTCGCCCGAGCGTCCGATGACGCGGAGCGGCGTTTCGGCGGCGACGGTGCCAGATTCGGGGCCGTCAGGCGCGCGGTACAGCGTGGTGGGGCGAGTGGGTTGCTGGCGGTTTGGCGGTGATGGGGCGGGTGTGGTGTCCACCCCGGGCCGCGGGGCCGGGGCTGACCCACCCTGGTCAGAGTCGGACACCGTGCGTGTGGCACTCACGTCCGGAATCAGGGCCAACGCACTGGTCTGGACCCAGCCGTCACGCGTGACGTGCACCCAGCGGTCGTCCTGCGCGACCTTCTTGAGGCCGAAGCCTTCCGCGAGTTTCGCAACGAGCGCGCCGCCCGCCGAAGACCGGAGGTTCTCATCGGGCGCATGCGTGACCGCGAGATCGAACTCGGGGCGCGGGCTCGGCCCCACCGATGACGCGAAGATGTAGCCCTCGAGGGTTACCTGCGTCCACGTGCCGCGCGTCGCCCCGCCCGCGATGATGGCGCCGCGCGCAAGGCGCGCGAGCCGGCGGCCATCGGGTTCCTGATAGAACCATTCGCCGTCGTTGGTGACACGGTAGCGGGCGGGACCCTGCGCCCACGCGGGCGCCCCCGGAAGGAGAAGCCCGAGCGCAACTGGTAGGGCTCGAACGATCTGGCTAACTTGCATCCCCTTCAATATGACAACGAGCCGCGGCGGGCGCACCCCGGTCGTCCTGATCGTGCTCGACGGCTGGGGCTTTCGCGCTGCGCGCGAGGGCAACGCCGTCGAGCTGGGGCGCACGCCCACGTGGCATAGGCTCTGGGAGCGCGCGCCGCGCACGCTGCTCGAAGCGTCGGGCCTCCCCGTCGGCCTCCCCGCCGGACAGATGGGCAACAGCGAAGTCGGTCACTTGAACCTCGGCGCCGGCCGCATCGTCGCGCAGGACATCGTGCGCATCTCGCAATCGATCGCCTCGGGCGAGTTCTTCCGGATCCCGGCGCTCGTCGACCTGTGCGCCACGGTGCGCAAGTCGGGCGGCACACTGCATCTGATGGGACTCATCGGCGACGGTGGCGTGCACGCCTTGGACGAGCACCTGCTCGCGGCCGTGGAGTTGGGCCGGCGCGCCGGCGTGCCCGTCACGATCCACGCCTGGCTCGACGGTCGCGATACCCTGCCCAAGTCGGGGCTCGGGTTCATGGAGGAGCTGCTGCGCAACGTGCGCGGCGCAGCGGTGTCGACGGTGGTCGGCCGCTACTACGCGATGGACCGCGACAAGCGTTGGGAGCGCACCAAGCTCGCGTACGACGCCATGGTGCAGGGCGTCGGCGCGCCGGCCCCCGATCCCCTCACGGCCATCAAGCAAGCCTACGAGGCGGGCGAGACCGACGAGTTCGTGAAACCGCGCGTGATCGCGAGCGCGCCGCGCATCAAGGCGGGCGACGGTATTTTCTGCTTCAACTTCCGCGCCGACCGTATGCGTCAGATCGTGCGGGCGCTCGCGATGACCGGGTTCGACGGCTTCGACGTGAAGGACCGCCCGACTGTCCCGCTCGCCACGCTGACGCAGTACGACGCGACGTTCCCCTACCCCGTCGCATTCGGTCCAATAGTGCTGTCGCGTATTGTCGCCGAAGTCCTGTCGGAGCGCGGCAAGACGATGTTCCGCACCGCCGAGACCGAGAAGTACGCGCACGTCACCTACTTCTTCAACGGCGGGATCGAGCCTCCCTACAAAGGAGAGGAGCGGCTCCTCGTGCCGTCGCAGAAAGTGGCGACCTACGACCTGGCGCCCGAGATGAGCGCGGCGGGCGTGACCGATGTCCTCTGCAACGCGATCGCCGGGAAGCAGCACGACTTCATCCTGTGCAACTACGCCAACGGAGATATGGTAGGCCACTCCGGGGTACTAGCTGCGGCAGTCAAAGCGGTAGAGACGGTAGACGAATGTCTGGCGCGAGTGCTCCCGGCGGCGGAGAAGGCCGGCGCGACGCTCCTCGTGACCGCGGACCATGGCAACTGCGAGCTGATGATCGACCCCGCGACGGGGGGCCCGCACACCGCGCACACGACGAATCCCGTGCCTTTCCTCATTGTGGGTGAGGACGCTCGCGGTCCCCTCCGCGCGGGCGGCTCGCTTCGG
>DASYRD010000093.1:0-4972 GCA_036004745.1 Gemmatimonadales bacterium
GGCGTCGACGTGCACGTCGATCAGGCACGGCTTGTTCAAGTGCACGGCGTGCTCGAGCGCGCCGCGGAAATCCTGCGAGCGCGTGACCGTCATGCCTTCGACACCCGCCGCACGCGCCCAGGCCGCGAAATCGGGATTGTATGGCTTGCGCTGCGCTCCCTCGTAGAACGCGGTGCCGATCTCGCGACCGTCGAAGTAGGCGTACTGCAGGTCACGGATCGCCGCCCACGCGAAGTTGTTCCAGACGACCCACACCACCGGGATCTCGTATTCGACCGCAGTGCACAGCACGTGCGGCACCATCGTGAAGCCGCCGTCGCCGCAGATCGACACGCAGGGCCGGTCGGGCGCTGCGAGCTTCGCGCCGAGGATCGAACTCGGGCCGAAGCCCATGCCCGAGTAGCCCCAGGTGTTGAGCATCGTCTGCGGTCGACGCGCCTTCCAGAATTGCATGAACCAGTTGTGATGGATGCCCGAGTCGAGCGAGATGATCGCGTCGTCGGGTAGCGCAGCGCGGCAGTCGGCGACTATGCGCTCGGGCCGAATCGGCGAGGCGTGCACCTCGAAGTTCGGCCGGATGTACTCCTCCCACTCGGCGCGCCACTTGCCGATCTGCGCGTGCCACTCGTTCAGCGTGGCGTCGGTCTTCAATGCATCGCGGTCGACTTGCTCCAGCAACTGGACGAGGAACGTCCTCGCGTCGGCGAGGATGCCGAGGCTCGGCGGGTAGTTGCGTCCGATCTCGGCGTGGTCGACGTCGACCTGGATCAATTTCGTCTGTGGGAAGTTCCACGAATAGCCGGGCAGCCAGGACGACGCGGAGCGGTCGTCGAAACGCGCGCCGATCGCGATAACGAGATCGGCATGCCGGCCCGCCTGGTTCGCCGGGAACGCACCGTTGCGGCCGATGAAGCCCAGCGACAGCGGATCGTCCATGTCGAGGCAGCCCATGCCGTTCGGCGAGCTGATGACCGGGATGCGCAGGCGGCGGGCGAGGTCAGTGAGCTGCGGGCCCGCTTCCGACAGCGTCACGCCGTGCCCGATGAAGATCACCGGCCGTTTCGCCGTGGAGATCATCGTCGCGGTGGCCTGCAGATCCTCCGGCGATGCGCCGCTGCGGCGGATGTTGAACCCCTCCCACTGCGGCTCGAGCGCGACCTCGCCATCTTCCTGAAAGAGGTTGTACGGGATGTCCACGTTAACCGGCCCGGGCCGTCCGCTCGTCATCGTGGTGATCGCCTGGCGGAGCGCGAGCGGGAGCATCTCCACCCGCGAGGGCTGGAAGCTGTGCTTCACCACCGGGCGGATCACGTTCGGAAAGTCGGCCTGGTTGTGCCGGTTGAGCTCCTGGAATGGCCCACGGTTGAACTGCGAGGTCGGCACGTTCGCGGTGATCGCAAGCAGCGCCGAGGAGTCGGTCTGCGCCACGGCGAGCGCCATGATCAGGTTGGCGGATCCCGGACCGGTCGAGGTCAGCGTGGCGACCGGGCGGTGTTTCACGCGGAAGTAACCATCGGCCATGTGCGCGGCAGTCTGCTCGTGCCGCGGCGCGACGAGCTTCACCGTGTCGCGCACGTCGTAGAGGGCGTCGAGCATGCCCACATTGCCGTGGCCGCAGATGCCGAAAACGTAGGGGATCCTTTCCTCGACGAGGAAGCGGGCGATCAGCTCGGCGCCTTTCATGCGTGCCATGTCGCGACCCTTCGAGGGTGGTGAACCGGTCCACGGAAAGAACCGGCGCACTGTGGATAAGATCGATGCAACGGATTGATTCGGGTTGTTTATAATCCTTCACATTGTAGAATGTCAACCGACAATGTAGGATGCCGGCCGGCCGCCCTCCCGCGACGACCGCCGTGGATGACCGAAAGGACAGCACGCCATGCCGATCCTGATCACCGGCGCGATGGGGCACGTCGGTTACGAAACGGTGCGCAACGCGCTCGCCCGCGGCCACGACGTGGTGGCGCAGTACCGTAATGTGTTCCGCGAAGACGATGCCGCCGCGCTCGAGGGCCCCGTGCGCTGGGTGCGGGGCGACCTCGCGAATCAGACCGAGTTGAGCGCGTTGCTTGGCCGGCATCAGGTCGACGGTTGCATCCACACCGCAGCGGTGCCGAACGACCAGCATGCGCGCCAGGATCCGCTCGGCACCGTCGACGCGAACGTGGTCGCGGTGAGCCGGCTTCTCGACGCCGCGCGCAATCGCAACTGGCGACGCTTCATCTACGTGAGCACGGGTTCGGTCTTCCAGAATGCGGTCGACGTGGCGAAGCCCATCCTCGAAGACGCGACGCCGAGCGTGACCAACGTCTACAGCACGACCAAGTACGCAGGCGAGCTGCTGACGAGCATGTACCGCTCGCAGTTCGGCGTGTCCGCCGCCATCGTCCGCATCTCGTGGGTCTACGGACCGCCGCTGGTGCCCCGCACCCGCGAGAATCCCCGCGGTCCGATTCCGGTGTTTTTGAAGCTGGCGCTCGCCGGCAAGGCAATCCACGAGCCGAGCGGCCGCGACTTCGGCGCGACCTACACCTATGTCGCAGACGTCGCCGGCGGCCTGCTCGCCGCATACGAATCGGACAAGCTGTCGCACGGCGTCTATCACCTGAGCTGTGACCGCAACATCTCGACCGACGAAGTGGCGGCGGCGGTGCGTGCCACAGTTCCCGGATGCGTGATCGAGGTGGGCCCCGGCACGGCGCCCTGGACCGATCACAGCCGCATGCGCGGTCCGCTGTCGGGAACGCGCCTGCGAGACGACACAGGATTCATGCCGCGCTACACGCTCGAGCAGGGTGTCGAGGCGTTCGCCGACTGGATGCGGGCGCACCCGGAGGTTTATCGCGAGTAGGCGACGGGCGACGGGAAGAACGCAAGCCATTGGCTCGCCGACGCTTAAGCCGCATCGCGCCAGAGCCCAACGGAGGGAGGAAGCATGCAATTCAGCAACGTACTCGTAACCGGCTCCGGCGGCCTGCTCGGACGCCATGTCGTGCGCGAGCTCGCCGAGCGCTGCAAGGTCTCGGGATTCGACCGGCAGCGCGCGCCGGAGAACGTGCCGCAGACGGTCGGCGACGTGACCGATCTCGCCGCGGTGCGCGCCGCGTGCGCGGGGAGGGACGCGGTGGTGCACATCGCGGCGATGCCCAACATCTGGAGCGGTCCGGGCGAACGCATCATGACCGTCAACGTGACCGGCACGTGGAACGTGCTGCAGGCGGCCGAGGATGCGGGCGTCAAACGCGTCATCCTGTGCAGCAGCGACTCGGTGGTCGGCTTCACCGTGATGTCCGGCGGCATGCGTCCGCCGGACTACGTGCCCGTCGACCAGGCGCATCCGCTGCGCCCGACCGATCCCTACGCGCTAAGCAAATTGCTGGGCGAGCAGATCGGCCGCAGCTTTGTCGAGCGCGGCAAGCTCGAAGTCGCCGCGCTGCGGCCGGTATTCGTGCTCTATCCCGAGATGCATGGCGAGGTGAAGGCGCGCGCGCAGGATCCGGCGAACTACAAGGGTCCGGCGGTCGGCGGTCCGAGCGCCGCCGGCGGTGGACCGCTCTGGCATTACGTCGATCCGCGCGACGTGGCGCGCGCGTTCCGGCTTGCGCTCGAGGTGCGTTCGTTCGCTGCGTTCGAGGGCTTCTTCATTTCCGCCACGTCGACGCTCGCACCGAACCCGACGCTGCAGCGGCTCGAGCAGTACCTGAAGCGCCCGCTCGAAGTTCGCCGGCTCGAAATCTATGCGAAGAATCCGCACGCGCCGCTCTACGACCTCGCACGCGCACGCGAGGTGCTCGGTTTCGAGGCGCAGCACGACCTGCGGCACCTGATCAACTGAGCGCGCCCGGAGGCACGCATGGGAGTGTTCCACACGGCGCACCTGCGTGTGCGCGGCGATGCACTCGAGGCGTTCAAGGCGCGCCTCGCCCGGCACGCGCACACCAGCGTGACCACGGAGGCGGGCTGCAGCCGGTTCGACGTTCACCAGGAGCGCAGCGACCCGATGCTGTTCCTGCTGATCGAGTGCTACGACGACGAAGCGGCGTTCGAGGCACACCGGCGATCGCCGCATTTCCTCGCGTTCCGCGAGGACGTGAAGGACTGGGTCGTCGAGCGCACCTGGTGGTACTGGACCCAGGTCCCACCCGCACGCTAGGCCGCCGGCACTACTGCGTCATTTGCGCGTCGCCGCACATGCTGATCGCCGGATGGACAGGCGTTTTCCGCTGCGCCGGACACCGGCGTTGCACGGACGGGGCCGTTATTGCCCGGCACGCATACGCTATCGGCAAAGGCCCAGTTGACATGGGGGAAAGTCGGTGGGATAGTCCGTTTCATATTATCGCATTGGCCATCATAATGGAAAATACTGGCCGCGTACGGGGGAGCATTTTAGACGCGCAGTTGAGCCGCGAGGCGTCGAGCGAGCATCAGGCGCGGGCGGATTCTTGTCCACACGCCCCTGCCGATCGTCTTCGTATCGATGACCGTTCACGGGTCGATCGCAGCGCCTCGATGGGCGAAGGGCAGCATGCGCGCCGCGATCTCGCGGCTGCGCAAGCCTCCGCTGGGTGTCGCCCGACCCTGCGGCTTCTTTGACCGGACCAAAGGCCCGCTACGCACATCGTGTTTCCCGGACATCGCCATGAGCCGTGACGCTTCCCCGTTCGCCGTCAACACGTATTCGTACACGCAGAGCCACGGCGCGCGCGACTGCATGCTCGCGCTGGTGGGGAGGGGCTATTCCGAGTTCGAGTTGATGATGTACCCGAAGCACCTGTGGCCGCCGGAGATCGATCAGCCGGGCCGACGCCAGCTCCGCAAGTTCGTCGAGTCGAACGGGCTTCGCGTCGTCACGCTCAACATGCCGAACATCGACCTCAACGTGGCCGGCGCGGCCGCCGAGATGCGCGCCTACACGGTCGCGAACCTGCGCGGCGTCGTCGAGCTGGCCGGCGATCTCGGCGTGCCG
>DASYRD010000094.1:0-131468 GCA_036004745.1 Gemmatimonadales bacterium
TCCCGGTCCTTGTGGAGGGCCTTCGTACGCCACCCTCGGGGATCTTTCTCGTCCAGGAGCCCGAGATTCACCTGCACCCCGACGCTCAACTCGCGATGGCCGACTACCTCATCGACCTCGCCCGCAGCGGCCGGACAGTCATCGTGGAGACCCACAGCGAGGCCGTTCTGTTACGGATCCGACGTGCAGCCGTCGAGCACGTTCCTTCACGCAAGCACCCGAGGCTCCGGCCCGAAGATATCTCAATCGTACACGTCAGCGGCCGGACGACGGGAGCCAGCGCGGTAACGCCGCTCTCAGTAGACCTACTCGGGCAAATAGAGAAGTGGCCGACAGGTTTTCTTGAAGATGTCACAAAGGAACGTCTTGATCTGCTGGAGACCATGACCAAACGGGCCGTAGAGGCTGAGCCCTAACGGTGCCCCCCGAGCTTACCATCGACACCACCGTCCTGGTACGAGGCAACGTCGAGTTGACGCCTGAAAGAGCTGCGGCAACCCGGCAGGCCGCAAGGGTAGGCCTCCTCCGACGCGTGAACGGGGGCAAGGCCGCCGTCTTGATCAGCCCACAACTCGTCGCCGAGTATGCCCGCCAGGTTCCTGAACCTCGGAACGAGTTCGTTCGGCTCTTCCTCGAGCTAATAACCAAGCCCGACGGATCGTACGTTGTTTCAAATTGGCGGAAGCCTTGGACTCACTCAGATCGGGCTCGGATGCACGAATGCCGCTTTCCTTCGGAAGACGACCACGTCCTCCGCACTGCAGTGCGCGATCAACGCACAACGATCTACTCGGAAGAGGAGCGGATGCTACGCGCCCATCCGTGCATTCGCCGGAGGTTTGACGTCGTTATCAGTGCCCCGTAGGCGCGCTGGAAATACCAACGGACCCCCGTCGACGGGCTGATAGTCAGTGTCATCTACGCCGCCCACCCCTCCGACAACACCTCAGCCTGCTCCAGCACGAGTTGCGTCGCCTTTTCTTGCTTGTCCGGCGGGTACCCGTACTTCCGAAGAATCCGTTTCACCAGGACGCGGAGTTGCGCACGGACATTCTCTCTCACCGTCCAGTCTATGGTGACGTTCGCCCGCACTGTTTTCACCAGCTCTCGGGCGATCATTCGCAGATTCTCATCGCCTAACACCTTCACGGCGCTGTCATTGGTCTCCAATGCATCGTAGAACGCCAGTTCGTCGTCGTTAAGCCTCAGGGCCTCGCCACGCCGCTCGGCCTCGCGCATATCACGGGCCAACCCGATCAGCTCTTCGATGACTTGCGCCGCCTCGATCGCGCGATTCTGGTAGCGTCGTAACGACTGTTCCAGCATCTCACTGAATGAGCGGGCCTGAACCACGTTCTTGCGCCGGCGCGTTCTGATCTCGCCCGAAAGCAGCTTACGTAGCAGCTCGACGGCGAGATTGCGCTGGGGCATTCCCTTCACTTCCGCCAAGAACTGTTCAGACAGGATCGAAATGTCGGGCTTGGCGAGCCCCGCCGCGGCAAAGATGTCCACCACGCCCTCAGAGGCGACCGCCCGAGACACTATTTGCCGGACTGCGAGGTTGAGGTCCTCATCGGTCCTTGCTTCACCCGGTGCCCGCTTGATCAGACTGGCCCGCGCAGCCTGAAAGAACGAGACGTCGTCCCGGATGCGCAGCGCCTCCTCGTGCGGCACGGCGAGCGCGAAGCCTTGCGACAACTCCAGCACAGCCCGGAGCAGCCGATCCTTGCCGTCCCGTTGCGCGAGAATGTGCTCCTGCGCTCGCGGCAGTAGCCCCAGCCGCTCGCCAGGCTTCCCTGAGATCCATTTCGACCAGTCGAACCCGTGAAAGAGGCCGCAGCAGATCTCGTACTTCTCGAGCATCAGTGCGACGGCGTCCTTCTGGTCGATCGCCGTCTTCCCCGTCCCACCGTTCTGGGTATAGGTTGCCAACGCTTGCTTCAGCTCGTGGGCTAGGCCGAGATAGTCCACGACCAGTCCGCCCGGTTTGTCACTGAAGACCCGGTTGACGCGCGCGATTGCCTGCATCAGGCCGTGCCCGCGCATCGGCTTATCCACGTACATCGTGTGGAGGGAGGGCGCGTCGAAACCGGTGAGCCACATGTCGCGGACCAGCACGACCTTCAGAGGATCCTTGGCGTCCCGGAAGCGGTTGGCTAGCCCTTCGCGCCGCGCCTTATTGCGCGCGTGCTCCGCGACCCGCGGGCCCTCCGAGGCGTTGCCGGTCATGACGACCTTTAGCATGCCCTTTTCGTCATCCTTGTCGTACCATCCTGGCCGCAGCTTCACGATCTCATCGTGCAGATCCATGCAGATGCGGCGGCTCATACAGACCACCATTGCCTTACCATTCATCGCCGAAAGACGCTGTTCGAAGTGCTCGACGATGTCCCTTGCCACAAGCTCGAGCCGCTTCTCCGAGCCGACGACGGCCTCGAGCTGCGCCCACTTGCTCTTCAGCTTCTCTTTCCGCTCGGTCTCCTCGCCCTCAGTGAGCTCCTCGAACTCCGGGTCGATTGTCGGCCGCTCCGCCTCATTCAGCTCCAGCTTGGCGAGACGGCTCTCGTAGTAAATCGGGACCGTCGCTTTGTCCTCGACCGCGCGTTGGATGTCGTAGACGCTGATGTGCTCTCCAAAGACGGCGCGGGTGTTCTTGTCGGTCAGCTCGACCGGCGTACCGGTGAAGCCGATGAACGAGGCGTTGGGCAGAGCGTCGCGCATGTGCCGAGCGAAGCCGTCAACGAAGTCGTACTGACTGCGGTGGGCTTCGTCGGCGATGACGACGATGTTGCGTCGATCCGACAGGACGGGATGGCGGTCGCCCTTCTCTTCCGGCAGGAATTTCTGAATCGTCGTGAACACCACGCCACCCGCTGCGACCGAGAGCTTCGCCCGCAGATCCGCCCGACTCTCGGCCTGTGCCGGAGACTGGCGCAGGAGGTCCTGGCAACGGGAGAAGGTGCCGAAGAGTTGATCGTCCAGGTCGTTGCGGTCGGTGAGGACGATGATCGTCGGGTTCGCCATGACCGGCTCGCGGATCACCCGCCCTGCGTAGAAGGCCATGGTCAGACTCTTCCCCGAGCCCTGGGTGTGCCAGACGACGCCGATGCGCCGATCTCCAGGCTCACCTCCCGGGCGCGCCCCGGCCTCGTAGCGGCCGCCGCGCTCGAAGCCGCGCGGGGCGGTCCTTACCTCGGCGGCCCTGAGGGTCTCTCCCACCGCGACCTTCACCGCGTGGAACTGGTGATAGCCGGCCATCTTCTTGGCGAGCGGCCCGTTCCCCGCGTCCTCGAAGACGATGAAGTCGCGGATGAGGTCGAGAAACCGTCGCTTGTCGAACACCCCTTCGATCATTACCTGCAACTCGGGCATCGACGCCGGAGCGAGGTTCTGGCCTTCGATCGTGCGCCACGGCTTGAACCACTCCCGCCCCGCAGTCAGCGTGCCGATGCGCGCTTCGACGCCGTCCGAGACGACCAAGAGTGCGTTGTACGCGAACAGCGTTGCCAGCTCGGCTTTGTAGGTCTGGAACTGCTCGAATGCTGACCAGATCGTTGCGTTCTCGTCGGCGGGGTTCTTGAGCTCTAGGATTCCCAGCGGCAGCCCGTTGACAAGCAAAACCACATCCGGGCGGCGGGTGTGCTTGTTCTCGCTCACGGTAAACTGGTTGACGGCCAGCCAATCGTTGTTTTGGGGATCGTCAAAGTCGACCGGCCGCGCCTGCGCCCCGCGGATGGAGCCGTCCGGGGTGCGGTACTCGATCGTCACGCCATTCACGAGCAGGCGGTGGACGGCGCGATTGCGTGCTTCGAGTGTGGGGCCCTCGGGACGGGTCAGCTTGCGGAAGGCGTCGTCAATTGCTTCGCGAGGAAGCGCGGGGTTGAGGCGCGCGAGGGCGCCGCGCAACCGCTGTTCGAGCACCACCTGGCCGTAGTCTGTGCGCTCAGCGCCCAGTTCGCCCGGGGCGATCTCGGGACCGTGCTTTGTCGTCCATCCGAGGCGGTCGAGCCAATCGAGGGCGGCGTCTTCGACGACAGACTCGGTGAATCGAGTCATGCTTGCGTAGAAACGGTCACGCGGGCGTGCCCCGTCGACCAACCCGCTCCAGGTCCTCCCGAAGCCCAGGGACGACGCGTTCGTACACCAGCGATAGCTTCTCACCGAGCCAGGTGTAGGCTTGAGGCCAGGTCGACTCGTTCCGGAGATCCTCGGTGGGCCGGTCGATGGACATGCACGCCCGCTGGCGACCTTCCAATTGCATGAAGTCCCAGTCGCATCCCACGAGCCCGTTGTACGCGGCCGGCGAAGCACGGATTCCTTCCCACAAGGGGAACGACGCTTCGCGCCAGAACCACACGTCGATGCCAACGGTGCCTTGGCGCAACGCGAAGCGCAGCTCCAACCCGATGTGGCGGATACCGGAGGGCAAGCGGATTGTCCAGTTTGGCCGCGTCTGCAAATCGGGCAGATCGGGATGTTCGGCAACGAGGTAGTCGTTCAGGCCGGTCCAGAAACGACGACGCAACTCATCCCGCCCCGGCCCGGCCTCCTCTTCTCCCGCTTCGGCCACCGGGGGGGCGATCTGTACCTTCGGGCCGACCCAGATCTTGGCCGCCTCTCGAGCGAGGGTTTGCCCCCGAGCCCGGATTTCCGCTTCGCCCCACCGGTCGGAGTCCGCGATCTCGCGGGTCAAGCTGATGTTGCTCTTGGCATAGCGCTGGCGCTTGATCGCGAAGTCATGATTCCACAGCTCCTGGTTGTACGCACTGAGCGTGAGGTTGCCAGGGCGGTGCAGCCATTCCGCGTGAACCTGGACGGCCTGCGGACCAAGGACCTCGCGCCATGCATCGTTGAGCGTCTGCGGGAGCACATGCTCAACCTGTGCCTCCGTAAGGTCGGGAGGTTCTCTGTGGCCCCGAGCACGCTCCAGTCCCTCCAGGACCTGCTTTGTGTAACCCCGCAGATAAAGGGAGAACTCGATAAAAGATGTCTCGAACCGTCGGTCGTCGGGCCAGCCCCGCTCGAGCAGGTAGGCTTCCAGCGCCGCCAGTGGATCTCCTTCGTTCTTCGCCAGGGCCCGCGCGAACATCTGTCCGTAGCCTCGTGAGCTCTCCCCGCACACGAACCGCCGCAGGATGAAGCCGCGCAGCATCTGAACGGCCCGCGCGAGCCCGTCATTATCGATGACGGCCGCCGCCCGCCCGCGGAACAGGGCAAGGAGCAGCGGATACGTCGTCGAGCTTTCGAGTGCGTTCAGCCCCGCGAGCGCCGCCGTAAGCTGTTCGCTTCGATCGGTGGCCTGACCAGCGATCACGCGGTAGTGCACGCTGCTCTCATTCAGAGTGTGTGCAAGTTCGGACGGCGAAAAGGCGGTCGCCTCGTATCGCGCCTCGAAGCTCGTAAACGTGTCCTTCGGCTGCACGTAGCGGCCGGATGACATCAGAAAGTCTCGGAAGAACCTGGAGAAACCGTCCTCATCGAGCGTCTCGTCGGGACGGGCGAAGCGATCCTCCAGGGGACTCCACAGGGCCCGATCGAACTCATCGTGGTCATCGGGCGGAACGTGCATGAAAACGAAATTGCGGATCAGGTCGGACGGCCCCAGGGGCACGCCAGTCGAATTGAGGCTCTTGAATATGCTGTAGGCGTTCTCCGCTTCGAGCGTGGCGCACATGAACTCGAGGCGCTGGCAAACCGTGTTGAACACGGCGCGCAGGCGCTCCGGCACCGCGTCGGCCGCCTCTGCTAGCCGCTCCTCGAAGTAGGCGAGCGCGTCTGCCATCCGGCCGGCCGGCTCTCCCTCGCCTGAGACGATCGCTAGGTAGCTGTCGTGGTCCCGTTTCTTCGGGAGGATCCGGTAGTGCTGTTCGCCTTTCTTCCGCGGGTGCACGAGATAGAACTCGTGCACCTCCTCTGCCAGGTCCTGCTGCCCCGCCTGGCGGGCGACATTGCGTACGGCCGCCAGCAGAATGGACGCTGTGGTGAGGCGTTGCTGTCCGTCAATGATGTGAAACGTCGTGTGCTGGCCCGGCTGTGCTAGCCCGGGCACAAACACGAGGAACCCCATAAAGTGATTGCCCCGCTTGTCGGGCTTCTGGATCTCGTCGAGGCTGTCCCACAGCATAGCCCACTGCGGTCGCTCCCAGCGGTAGTTCCGCTGGAAGACCGGAATCACGTATTGGCTCGGCGAGTACAGAATCTGGCCCACAGTCTGGATGGACGGCTTCATGCCACACCAGCGCTACCAGCCAGCCTCTTCACGTCCTTCACCCGCACCTCGCCGGAAACGAGCTTGGGCAGCAGCGCGTCGCGCAGGGAGGCGAGAGTCGCGGACTCGCGTCGACAATCCAGCGTACGTGCCAGCAATAGCTCCGCAAAGTGCTCGAAGGCCCGTGCGAAGCCGGCCGGGGGGACGACCACCCTCAGATTCAGGACCGACTCGGCCTGGGCGCGTTGGTGACTCTTCGACGTCCCGGTCACCAGCCCCTCAATCTGTTGACGAAACACCGGCGATCGCGCTAGGCAGAAGACGTATCCCCTCGTGAATGGGGGCCGACCGCGCATGACGAGGAACTCCGTGGAGCAGACGGGCCGTTCGTCGGGGCGTACGTCAACCATCCATACTCGTTCGATTTCCGGGTTCAGCTTCGAAACCAGCACGACTCCCGCAGGGACGCGGAACTTGAGGCTCTTGATGCTGTGGCCATCCTCGGGCTTCGGCACTTGCCCTTCGTCGAATGCCGGAATGCTGTAGTGAGAAAACAGTGCGTTGGGTGAATCAAGTGGGTTTTCCTGATCGCGAAGTACTTCGACCACGTCCCCGAATCCCCCCACGGTCCACCCCGCCGGAATCTTCCCCATCTCCGACCCCTCGAGCCGATCCGGAAACAGATCCGCGACTTCCTTCGGCAACCCGGGATCGCGACCTTCCGCTTCGGTACGTACCGGGTCGAAATCCACGAACCACGACTTGAAGATCGCACGCGCGATCGCCTCCAGGGTCTCACTCATCCGTCGGTTCAGCTCGATCTTGTCGTCCAGCGTACCGAGAATGTTGCTGATGGCCTGTTGTTCAGGAAGCGGAGGCAACGGAACACGGGTGTCACGCAGGATCCCGAGGTTGGTATGTGGCACGCCTGTCTGAATCGCGTTCTGTCGGATGTACTCCTGCTGTTCAGCGCTGCGGAAGACGTAGTAGAAGAAGAGCGGGTCAGCTATCGCCCGATCTACCGTGACCTTCATTTGGCTTTGCGAAACCAAGTAGCGCTCAAACGGTTTGTCCGGGACAAGACTCACTTGCCCGAGAGTGCCACGTTGCGTGAAGACTATGTCTCCCGGTCGCGCGAGGTTCGCTTCCAGGGACTCAGCTTTCTCCGGACTTACGAAGGCGAACTCACCCGCAACCCACCGTGCGCCCATGTTTTGTCCGCGGATCACCGGCACACCGTGATCCACATAGTCGCGAGACACGAGGTTCGATCCGAAGGGACCACCAACGAGAGCGTTTCGCGTCGACGAAGCGATCTCAATGACAGTCGCCTCCCGCCAGTCACCCGCCATTCCCGAACTCCTTGAGGTTCGCTTCGATGGCGGCATCGAGCCTTCTGGCCTCGGCGATCTGCTCCCGGAGTGTGGCGGAGAGATGCTTGATCTTCTCCTCGAATGGCTCTCCGTCGTCCTCCTGTGCCTCGGCACCAACGTACCGCCCCGGTGTGATTACGTGCCCGTGCTTGCGGATCTCATCTAGAGTAGCGCTCTTGCAGAACCCCGGAACGTCACCGTACGCACCGGCGTCCTTCTCCCCCCGCCAGGCGTGATAGGTGCCCGCGATCCGGGCGACATCGATTTCGGTAAGCTCACGATGGGTACGGTCGACCATGCTCCCCAACTTGCGGGCATCAACGAACAGCACTTGGCCCCGCCGGCTACGGAACCGGCCGTTGCTCTTATCGCGGGCCAGGAACCAAAGGCACGCTGGGATCGGCGTCGAGTAGAAGAGCTGGCCCGGCAGCGCCACCATGCAGTCCACCAGGTCCGCCTCGACGATCCTTTCCCGGATCTCCCCCTCGCCCGATTGGTTCGACGACATCGAGCCGTTGGCCAAGACGAAGCCCGCAAGCCCCGCAGGCGCCAGGTGGTGAATGATGTGCTCCACCCACGCGAAATTCGCGTTCCCGGCTGGGGGGACGCCATACCTCCAACGCTTGTCGTCGCGTAACAACTCGCCCCGCCAATCGCTCACATTGAACGGCGGATTGGCCAGGATGAAGTCAGCCTTGAGGTCGGGGTGCCTGTCGTTGTGGAACGTGTCACCGTGTGCGATCAGGCCTTCGATCCCGCGGATCGCGAGGTTCATCATTGCGAGACGCCAGGTGGTGTAGTTCGACTCCTGGCCGTAGATGGCCATGTCGGCCTTCGCCTTGCCGCCGTTCCCATTTCCCTTCGCGTGCGCGCGGATGAACTCGACCGACTGCACGAACATCCCCGACGAACCGCAGCAGGGATCGTACACCCGGCCCTTGTAGGGCTCGAGCATCTCGACCAGCAGCTTGACCACGCTACGCGGCGTGTAGAATTCCCCGCCCTTCTTCCCCTCGGCGCTCGCGAACTGCGAGAGGAAGTACTCGTAGACCCGGCCGAGCACGTCCTTGGAGCGGCTCTCGGCGTCGCCGACCTTGATGTTGCTGACCAGGTCGATGAGCTGACCGAGCCGCGCCTTGTCGAGCCCTTGCCGAGCGTAGTCCTTGGGTAGGACGCCCTTGAGCGCGGGATTGTCGCGCTCGATGCCCGTCATGGCATCGTCGACCAACTGCCCAATGGTTGGCTGTTTCGCCTGGGCCTTCAGGTGGAACCAGCGCGCCTCTGGTGGCACCCAGAAGATGTTGTGCGCGCGGTACTCATCCGGGTCCTCGGGATCGGCACCGTGTTTCTTCTCGGCGAGGAGCTTGTCATGCTGCTCCTCGAAGGCGTCGGAGATGTACTTAAGGAAGAGCAGGCCGAGCACGACGTGCTTGTACTCGGCAGCGTCCATGCCGCCGCGCAGGGCGTCGGCCATTTGCCACAATTCGGCCTCGTAGCCGACGGTGGCGCCGTTCGTGGCCTTCGCTGCCTTAGGATTCTTTGTCGTGGGAGGCTTCCTGCGTGCCATCCGACCTGCCTCTCTCCAATGAGCGACCGCGAGTGCTAACGGGCGCTATGATAGCCGTCCACGGCATCGGTCGCGAGCCGACGTCGTCCCGTAAGTCAGTTTCGTACTGGCGTCGCAACAGACGAGGCGCGCTCGCGGCTGGCCGCGGGCGTCTCGATGCGACATTTTCAGCAATCAGGAGGGCTGACGATGCGGAACGACCGGCTCGACGCCCGATGGCAGGAACTCGTCAAATTGACGGAGGCCCAGTGAGCCCGTGGTCTGACGTGGTGCTGGGCGGCCTGACGTTGGTCGTGCTCGTGCTGCAGTGGCGGGTATTCCGTCGCCAAGCGACGCTGATGGAGCGCCAGGGCGAGATCATGGCCGCACAGGAGGCGACGCTAAAGGAACAGCATGCCCTGGCCGAGGAACAAATGCGGTGGCGGCGCGACGAGGCGATCGGGACGTTCTACCGACTCGCTCACGACCTCGTCGCGGAATTCAGGAAGGCGAACGTGCTGCCCATGGTGGCGATCCCCGCCGACTTCGGTACCCATCCTCGTCAAGTGCTTCGCGAGGCGAGCAGGGTGTTCGCGCCCCTCGGGAACGACTTCATCTTCACGGCCAACGAGGTGGCGATGCGCCTCGACCAGTACTTCGAGACCGTTGAGGAATACAACAGCGACCCGCGTGGCCGAGGCGGGGCCAATCGACTCATCTCGGTGCAGGCATCCCGGGAGCAGGTGGGGCGGAACCTGGATCGAGCGAGCCGCCTCATCTCCGACGAGTTTCGGTGGAAGTACGCGGACGGAAAAGACTACGACTTCCGCGCGCTGTGCGCAGCGCCACCGGGCCTGCTCGCTGGCGGCCTCGACTCGCAAGTCAGCGCCCTATGACAGAGCCAGGGCCTAGTGCATTCGCGGCTGTCAGTCTTTCACTAGACAAACGGCCTATCGTGTGAGTGTTCTCGCGGAGGCCCTTAGCGTCATCGTGCGGCGTTCGACGCTCGAAGCAAAGTATCCAAATGGCCTCGAGGGATATCGACGCGACTGCCCCAACGCGACCTTTTGCGCCGACGGGGAGCTCACGCGGATCGGCTTCATGGTTCCCGCCGACGTGCAAGTCTGGATCAACCACCTCACGAGCGTTGGTCTCTTATTCATTGTCGACGGCGAAGCCGCCGATTTCGTCGTGGTTGATCAGTTCAAGGGCGCAACCACGCCGTGCTCGTGGCTCAGTGGTGGCCGCCACCCGGCTGGCTTCTCCGCCGTTTGGCTCGCAGGGACGGACCCCGGAGAAGTAGCCCACCCTCCCGGATGGACGCCTAGTCAATCGGCGTCCCTTACGTTCGTGCCGATCGCCGAGGTCTCGGATCGCGTGCTGCCCTTGACGTCGGCAGGTGTAATGGATGTTCTGCTCGACTTCAAGACAGGCAAGGAGGTCTACATCGGTCGTGTGCTCCAAGCTCCGGCGCCGCCGCCTCGCGCGAGTCCATCCCGGGAGGCGCCATCCGTAGCATCGCCGGCACTCGTTGCGCGCAAGCGCCTCAAGTCGGCCGTCTTTGCGCAGATCGGTGTGGCGGCCGTCGCGCTCGTCTGTGGAAGGCTGGCCAGGTCGGTGGAGTTGTGGTGGCTCTCCACGTTCATCTTGTGGATCGCCTACCTCCGCCACGCGTGGTTTCTCTGGAGCGTCGATCCCCAGACGTATCCGCGCTTTCTAAACCTTTGGCCGACGCTTTTCCGGCGCCTTCGTGGTGGCCAGCAGCAACCTGACGCACAGCGTTTCTTTCCAGCGGTCGCACTGGAAGTTGCCTTTGCGCCACTCCTTGCCTCCAGTGTGTGGTTCGTTTGGCAATGGATCGGCTGGACGTGCGGCCTCGACACGGACAGGTATTCCGAGATTCCTGTCAGTCAGCCATTTTGGCCAACACTGATTCAACTGTTCGTGATCGGCTACTATTGGTGGACCGTTCACAAGCGCTTCAAGGGTCTCGGTGCCGGAGCGAACTGACGTCGATGCCGCCTTGATCACGTCTCAACGAGCAGGGACGGTGGTGCCAACCGTGGTGCCAAGACTATCGTTTCTCACCGTCGCTGGTCGTCGCTCGCTTCGCTTAACTCGTTGCAAACACAACGGCCAGCGCTGGCATGCGCTGGCCGTGCAGGATTACGAATCGAGAGCTCTACCGCTGAGCTACGGTGGCGCAGGCACCTAACTTAACGACGTCCTGCGCCACGCGGTACTCCACCAGCCTCGGGCCTACTGGTTCCTCCGGAAGGGCTTACGCCGGGCTCACGGTGGCGGGCTTACGTGGCCAGTAGAGCGTGATCAGGAGCGCGACCGGAAGGCCAACGCGCACCAGCTGGGCGAAGATGGACATCCACGGAAATAGCAGCCGAGCCGCGACCGCCAGGGCGAGCGATGCGAGCAGCGATAGCTGCGCCGCCTGCCGATTCTGGAGCAGGATCGCCGGGGTCCTCGGTGCAACCAATTCGCCCTCCGCAATGTCCATTCTAGCAGGGATTCATGGTCTCCCGACCCACGTCGAAAGGACCACGATGCGTACCGTTGCGCTTGTGGCGTTGTTGGCCGCCTATCCAGCCATTGCCGCTCCCCAGCAGGTCTCCAGCCAATCGAGAGCGCGGCAGCTCGCGGCGGCCTTCACCAAGCAGAAGCATGTTGTTGCCGAGAAGCGTGGCGTCAGGAAGGAGAAATACAAAGACGTGCGGAGCGAGCCTGTCGTCAAACAAGACCTCACCGAGTACGCTGGCGTGTATCAAGTCGTGGATTTTGGGGACGTGATCGCTCTCCGCATCGGGAGTGATGGAAGGATACAGGCCGACGGGCATGATTCGGATCGGCCATCCCGTACGTTTGTACTCGAAAACGCAAAGATTACAGGAGCCGTCCTAACCGCGGTCAGGGTGTACCGCGACGGCCGGACTGAACCGTTCGAGGGCGTGTTCATGACGCGCACCGAGCGCAATTCTCCGACTGATCCCGGCATCGTCACCTTTGGGCTGGGCGTCGTTCTCGCCACGCCTCGGGAATTTGCCGGCAACACGTTCGAGAGGCTCTTCTATCAGCTGAAGCCGTGACGCGTGTCATGATTCGCCACCGCGACGGAGTTCCCGCGCCCGCCACAGGAAGTAGATGGCCGGGATGACGACGAGCGTCAGCGCCGTGGACGTGACCATACCACCGACCATTGGGGCCGCGATGCGCTTCATGACGTCCGCGCCCGTGCCCCCGCCCCAAAGAATTGGCGCCAGCCCCGCCATGATGGCCACGACCGTCATCACCTTGGGCCGCAACCGCTCAACGGCACCCTCACGGATCGCAGCCGCCACGTCCTGCGTGGTCGTCATCGTGCCGGCCGCGAGACGCTGACGATACGCCTCGTCCAAGTAGATGAGCATCACGACTCCGGTCTCCGCCGCCACCCCGGCCAGCGCGATGAAGCCCACCCAGACCGCGACGCTCGTGTTGTAGCCCAGAAGCCAGATGGACCACACACCCCCAACCAGCGCGAAGGGCAGCGACAGCATCACGATCAGCGACTCCGGAACGCCGCGGAAGTTGAGGTAGAGGAGGAGGAAGATCAGCCCAAGCGTCACGGGCACGACGAGCTTCAGCTTTTCTTTCACGCGCGCCATGAACTCGAACTGGCCGCTCCAGGCGAGCGTGTAGCCAGCGGGAAGCCTCAAGCGGCTCTCCACCGCTCGGCGCGCGAGCTGGACGTAGCTCCCGATGTCGGTGCCTGCGATGTCGACGTACACCGTCGTGACGGGGAAGGCGTTTTCGGTCTTCACCGCCATCGGCCCTTGGACGACGCTGACGGTCGCGATCTGCCCGAGCGGGATTTGGGCACCGGACATCGTTGGGATCACGATCCGGCGCAGGCGATCGGGGTCGTCGCGCAGCTCGCGTGGGTAGCGCACGTTCACCTCATAACGCTCTCGCCCTTCAACGGAGACCGCAGCCGTCAGGCCACCCGCCGTCGCCATAATAGCGTCATGGATATCCCCAGCATTCAAACCGTACCGAGCCGCGAGGGCCCGGTCGACGTTCACGTCGACGTAGTATCCAGACGCGTTGCGTTCGGCGAACACATTCCGCGTTCCGGGCACGGCCTGCACAATCCGTTCGATCTCAATGCCCAGCTGCTGCAGCGTATCGAGGTTCGGGCCGTAGACCTTGATGCCGACGGGGGTCCGTACGCCGGTCGCGAGCATCTCGATCCGGTTCTTGATCGGCATCGTCCAGGCATTGGAGACGCCCGGCAACCGCGTAGCCCGGTCCATGGCGTTTACGAGGTGCGCGGGGGTCATCCCGAGTTGCCACTCAGACTCCGGCTTCAGCACCACGGTCGTCTCGTACATGTCGAGCGGTGCTGCGTCGGTCGCGGTATTTGCGCGTCCCACCTTGCCGAGCACGGAGGCAACCTCGGGGAATGATGCCAGCACGCTGTCTTGGTAGCGCATGATGGCCCGCGCCTGGGCGATCGAAACGCCCGGGACGGTGGTGGGCATGAACAGCAACGACCCTTCGTCGAGTGGCGGCATGAACTCGCTGCCCAGACGGCTCCACGGGAGCACGGTCGCAACGAGTGTCACCGCCGCCACCGCAACAACCACCCACGGCCTCCGCAACACCGACTCGATCACCGGCCGATAGATCCGGGCGAGCCAGCGGTTCACCGGATTCGCGTCTTGTGGGCGCACGTTGCCGCGCACGAGATAGCCCATGAGCACCGGTACCAGCGTGATGGAGAGCAGGGCAGCGCCCGCCATCGCGAACGTCTTTGTGAATGCGAGGGGCTTGAAGAGCCGCCCCTCTTGCTGCTCGAGCGAAAAGACGGGCAGGAATGACACGACGATGATGAGGAGCGAATAGAACAACGGCGGCCCGACCTGGATGGCACTTTCCCGTACTATGTCCCACCGTGACCGCACGGTCGCGCCTTCGCGTTCCAGATGTTTGTGCATATTCTCGATCATCACGATCGCAGCATCCACCATCGCGCCGATCGCGATCGCAATGCCCCCGAGACTCATGATGTTCGCGTTCACGCCGATGGCCCGCATCACGATGAACGAAATGAGGATGCCAAGCGGCAGCGTGACGATCGCCACGAGCGCCGAGCGGAAGTGGAGGAGGAACAGCACCGCCACCGCCGCCACGATCAGAGATTCCTCGAGGAGCTTTCCTTTGAGAGTCGCGATGGCCCGATGGATCAGGTCTGAGCGATCATACACGGGCCGCAAGCGCACGCCGCTGGGCAGGCTGCGCTGGATCTCGGCGATGCGGGTTTTCACCGCCTCGATGGTCTTGAGCGCGTCGCCCCCGAACCGCATGATGACGATGCCGGCGACGACTTCACCTTTGCCGTTCAGGTCCGCACTCCCGCGCCGCGGCGCCGGCCCGACCTGTACCGTAGCCACGTCGGCCACGCGGATCGGGGTCCCGTTCATCGTGGCGCCAACGGTCACGTTGCCGATATCGGACTTGGTGCGCAGGTAGCCAAGACCACGGATCATGTACTCCCGCCCGCCCATCTCGAGCACGCGGGCGCCGATGTCCGCGTTGTGCATGCCGATCGCCTGAGCCACGCGCATCACGGGAATCCGGTACGCCCGGAGCCGTTCGGGGTCCACCTCGACCTGATACTGCTTCACGTACCCCCCCAGGCTCGCCACTTCCGATACTCCGGGGATCGCGGTGAGCTGGTAGCGGACGTACCAGTCCTGCAGGGTGCGCAGCTGGGCGAGGTCGAGTGAGTCGCTCTCCAAGGTGTATTCGAACACCCACCCGACACCGGTCGCGTCCGGTCCGAGTGTGGGCTCGACGCCCTGCGGCAGCCGCTCACGGATGCCGTTCAAGTATTCGAGTACCCGGGATCGCGCCCAATACAGATCCGTCCCGTCTTCGAACAGCACGTAGACCAACGACGTCCCGAAGAACGAGAACCCCCGTACCACCCGGGTTCCAGGCACCTTGAGCATTTCCGAGGCGATCGGGTAGGTGACTTGGTCTTCGACGATCTGCGGTGCCTGCTCGCTGAACTCCGTCTGGATGATGACCTGCACGTCCGAGAGGTCCGGAATGGCGTCGAGCGGCGTCGTGCGCATGGCCCAAAGCCCCACGAACAGCACCGCCGCCGTGGCGAGGAGCACCAGGAAACGGTTGCGCAGCGACCAAGCGATGACTTTGGCAATCATGGCCGCTTCCTTCCCGACTCCACATCCATGCCGGGCATGTCGGCCATCCCCTTTCCGCTCCCGAGTCGCGACTCGGCATCTACGAGGAAGTTGGCGGACCCCACGATGCGCTCCCCTGCCCTGAGGCCCGAGAGCACCTCCAGCCGGTCGCCGGCGCGCGCACCGAGCGTCACGTCCCGCGGCTCGAGCGCTCCTGCGGAACCGACGACGAACACGAGGTTGCGCTCTCCGGTCATCACCACGGCTTCAGCCGGGACGCTCAGGATCCGGTCGCCGAGGCGCGCATCGAAGTAGAGTGTCCCGTACATGCCCGGTTTGAGCGCGCCGCCGGGGTTCGGAAGTCTCACCCGGACGCGCACCGTCCGGCTTTGCTCGTCGACCGTCGGATAGACGAAGCCCACCCGCCCGGTGAACGCCCGGCCGGGATACGCCGCGAGCTCGACCCGTGCCAAGGCGCCCACTTTCACGAAGGCGACATCCTGCTCGAACACCTCGCCCTCGATCCACACCGTCGAGAGATCCGCGAGTCCATAAAGCTTCATCCCCGCCATGACCGACTGACCCGGGACGACCATCTTCTCGAGCACCACGCCATCGAGCGGGGCGACGAGCGTGAGCGTCTTCGTCACTTCGCCGGTGCGCTCGAGGCGTTCGACCTGCTCGCTGGAGATGTCCCAGTACGCGAGCCGGCGCCGCGCGGCCTGCAGCAGCGCCTGGGCCTGACGCCAGGCATCGCCGTCACTGGAGTCAACGGACGCGGCGAGTCGTTTCGCGGTGAGCAGCTCCTCCTGTGCGGCCACCAGCATCGGGCTGTACAAGGTGAGCAGCGGCTGGCCGCGGTGCACCACCATTCCCGTCGCGTCCACGAAGACCTGCTCGACGAACCCGTCGATCTTCGCTGTCACATCCGCGAGCCGGGACTCGGCCGCCGCGACCTGGCCCACCGTGCGTACGACGCGCGCCAGCGGCCCGCGCTGGACCACCGTGTACGTCACGCCCATCGCCTGGGCTTGAGCCGGTGAGAGGCGCACGGGCTGCCGAGCGGAAGGCGCCCCCGTGTCCGCTCCCATGTTCATCCCAGCCATCGCCTCGGATTCGGGCTTGCCGCGGCAGGACGCCAGCGCCAGAGCACTCAGGATGGTAATCGCGAGTATCGGTTTCATGGCTGTCCCTCCAGCGGCTGCCCCACCAGCGCTTCCAACTCTCCCAAGGCCTGGTGGTAGTCGGCGATGAGGCGGTAGGTCTCAGTCTCGTAGCGGTTGACCGTCATCTGGTTGTCGAGCAGCTGCATGAACGTCACGCGTCCGACGCGGTATCCGGACAGCGACGACTGGGCGACGGCCCGGGCCTGGGGCGCGATGCTGGTGCGATACAGGTGGACGAGATTGCGATCCTGCACGGCGCGCGCCCGTGTCTCGAGGATTCGAGCGGCAGTCTCGTTCTTCAGATTGAGGAGGTCGGCCTGCGACATGTCCCGCATCGCGGCCATCTGCCGACGTGTGGCGAGCTGCTTCGAGCCGGCGAAGATCGGAAGGTTCACCCCAACCATCAGACTGACCATGGTCGGGAATTGCGGGCGCTGCTGATACGCCACGCCGACCTGGAAATCCGGATACAGCTCGCGCCGCGCCGCCGAGAGCGTGGCCTCCGCTGCGGCCACGCGCTCCATCCCGGCGCGCACTGCGGGACGCTCCGCAATTGCGCGGGCGATGAGCGAGTCGGCGTCCGGGAGGTCGCCGGCGGGCTCCGGAAGCTCGAGCGGCCCAATGGGCCTTGCCGCGTCGCGGCCGAGGAGCGCGTTGAGCCGGGCGGCTCCAGCGAGCCGCTCCTGACCCACGCGAGTGATCTCCTCCGTCATCCGGGCAACTTCGACCTGCGCGCGGAGCACGTCCTGCTGCACCGCCGACCCGACGGCGTACATCGTGGTGCTGACGTCGAGAAACTGACGGAGCAGTTGCTGCGTCTCCTGCATCACCTCGAGCGCGCGGTCCGCATAGGCCACGTCGTAGTACGCCATCCGCACTTGGGCTCCGAGCATGCGCGCCTGCTCGTCGGCGTCCGCGCTCGCCGCGGTGGCGTCATGCCGGGCGGCGAGCCGGGCCCCGCCGAGCTTGCCCGGCCACGGCAGCATCTGCATCAGCTGCAATTGATTCATCGTCATCGGGTCGGCGGCCGAGCCGAATTGCGATGCCATCCGGTTCATCAGACCGAATTGGAGCTGGGGATCCGGCAGGGCGCCCGCCGGCCCAATTCGCTGCGCCCTTGCCTCGGCCGACGCGCGCGCGGCGCGGAGCACCGGGTTCGCCTGCAACGCCATCCGAGTGGCCGCGGCGACCGTCAGGGTCTCCGGCGGCGTCGCCTGCGCGGCGGCACCCCGCACCGACATCACGACCGCCAGCGCGACAGAGCCCAATACACGAATGCTTGGTTGCGTCTTCATCTGATCCTCGAGTCCCGGCACAGAGACCGGAACGGACGTGTTCGACGCGGCCGGGGAATCCGGTCGCTACGCCACTCGCCGTGAGGCGAGGAGGATCAGTTGTTGGGCGGTGGTGTGGGAGGTCCACCCAGGAGGAGGCGGGGGACCCGGGTATTCGACGCTGGAGTCGTAGACGTCAAGCCAATCGATGGTGCCTGAAGGGCCGCGGACTGAATCACAACCGGCGTCACGCCGGTGCAGCAGACGGTCGCGCCGCATGCACCGGCGTCAGCGCAGGTCCCTGCGTTGCCTGTAGCTGTAATTACGGACACCGTGGTCGTCCCGGGCATGCTGGCGCAGTCGTGTCCGGATGCTCTCACCGACACAGGGAACAGGGACAAAACGAGACTCACCGCCAGGAAACTGGCGAGCGCCTTGTGGCATGGGTTGAGTCGCTGACGCTCTGCGATCATAGCCATCGTCCGCAATGTAACTCCCCTGCCCTCGCTAGGAAACACGACGTTCCGAATGGGAGCAACCTAGCGAGTACTCGTTGCGCACTGATGAAGTGAGGGTGAAGGAACCTTTTCACGCGCCACAACGGCGCCAATCCATCCAATCGAGAACGCGAGATGGACACCAGGGGTCATGGCCCTTAGTGGTCGGTGTGATCCGTGCGCACGTGAGCGCCGTGCGCCGATCCATGACGTGCGGCAATCCACGCATGGAGCTTCTGCACCTGCGTCGAGTCGAGGACGGTTTCGATTTCTGCGGTGGTCTGCTGCATCGCACGCTGCATGTCAGCGTGCACCTGCCGCCAGGCGGTTTCGATCTGACCCTGGCGTGTCTTGAAGATCTCCTGCACACGCGCGTACTGCTTGTCCGAGAGGCCCAGCTCGGTGCGCAGCTCGGCGAGCACCTCGTCGTGGTGCCGTGCGACGTCCTGGCTCGTCGAGCTACTCGCCGCGTACGACGGGGCACTCAGCAGCGTTCGGTCTGCGCCACAACCGACGACGAACCCCATCACAAATGTGGACCCGACGGCGAGCAGCGCGCGCGTAGATTCGTTCAAGCGGATCATGGTGTACGCTCCAACGTGAGAGTAGCCAACAGCGTCGCCATTGTTGGCGGAGCCGCCGCTGTGATGAACAGCGCGGCCAGAGGATCGGCTGGCGTAAGGCCGTAGACGGTCACCGCCGAGGCGCGCTCGGGTACGTTGCGATCTCGCTGAGGCAGCCACAGGAGCGCGACGATCAGGGCGGCGGCAGCGCCGGTGGTCAGGGGAATGGAGAGCCGGGCGAGGCCCTGCCATGGGCGGCTCGTCGCGTTCCGGTACTCGCGTAGCCGGCTGCCGGCGTTCGTGACGACACGATCGGTGAGTCTCTCCCAGTAGCGTGGGTCCTCAGGAAGGCGTGACATCATCAACCACCTTTCGCATCGCCTGTCGAGCCCGGAACACGTGCGTCCGGACCGTTTGGTCGCTCACGCCAAGCGCGGTCGCGACTTCCTTGCTCGAAAATCCCTCCAACGCGCACAGCCGGAAACACGCTCGTTGCATCTCCGATAGAGATGCGATCTCCAGATCGACCTTCGCCTGCAACTCCAGATACTCGACGACCTCGTCTGGCGTCGGGGCCTGATCGGGCTCGCTCTCATCGAGCGCCGCGTGGAGTCGCCGGGTCCGTTCCGCCGCGCGGTCGCGCGCCACATTGCGCAGGATCGTGAAGAACCACGGTGCGAAGGGACGCTCTGCATCGAAGCGGTGGATTGTGTTCACGACCCGGCGAAAAGCTTCCTGGACGATATCCTCGGCATCGTCGAGCGAATCCGTGAATTCCCAGGCAACCGCGAGCGCCTGCCTGAGGTACCGCGAGACGAGCTCACGGTACATCCGCTCGTTCCCGGCCTGGGCTCCCCGAATTACTTCCCGCTCTGGCTGGCTTGGAATATCGAGCCCTCGCGTGATCGCTGACTCCGTACATGGTACTCCCTACGGATCGCGATCGTTTACACTGCTGGCGAAAAGCGGGTGTGTGCGTGGCAGACGAGAGTTTGTCGGGGTGCCAATGGTGGTGCCAAAACGCTCGTCGCTGACCCGCGCCGGCAATCGCTGCCCTCACGGGAGACGCTGAAACACGACGGCCAGCGCTGGTGTGCGCCGGCCGTGCAGGATTACGAATCGAGAGCTCTACCACTGAGCTACGGTGGCTGAAGGGCACTAACTTAGCAACGTGCTGGTCCCCGCGGTACTCCGCCGGTCGTGATCTCTCGACCAAATGGCGCTGGCCTCGCGCGCGGGACGACGGACCGTATCTTACCCCGCTCACCTCTTCGGGGAAATCCCATGAGAATGCTCTCGCTCCTCGGCAGTGGTATCGCTCTCGCCGCGCTGCCGATCCTTGCCGTCGCGCAGATCCCGGCGGACTTCGCCCGCAAAGCGCAGATGGGTGCGCCCGCGGCGATCAGTGCCAATGCCACCATCGCCCATATCGACGCCGCGGGAAAGGCCGTGCATGTCGTGCGCCAAGGCACCAACGCCTTCACGTGCTCGCTGCTCCCCGACGGCTCCGATGCCCCCTTCTGCGCCGACGCGCAGGGATGGCAGTTTCTCGCGGACGCGTTCACCGGTAAGCCGAAACCCACGAGCACCGCGCCTGGGATTGCGTATATGGCGGCGGGCGGGATGCACTACGAGACGCCAGACGGCGAGATCGTAATGGCCCCGGGCGCGAACACGAAGATGGTGCCGGAACCGCCGCATTGGATGCTGCTCTGGCCCATGGATCCTGCGACGAGCGGCCTCCCAACGAAGGCCACGGGGGCGACGTACATCATGTTCGCGGGAACGCCGTACGCGCACCTGATGATCTTTCAGGATCCGAAGACATTGAAGCTGTAGCCGCGTCGATGGCCACGTGGCCGAAACGCTTGTCGCTGACGCGCGCCAGTAATCGATTGGCGCTGCTAACGCCTTGCAAACACAACGGCCAGCGCTGGCGGGCGCGGGCCGTGCGGCATTACGAATCGAGAGCTCTCCCACTGAGCTACGGTGGCCGAAGGATTAAGTTAGCGGTGCGTGCCGGGACGCGGTACTACAACGTCGCCTTGGACTTGCGCCCGATTCGACGGATGCGCCGAATGCTCCTGGCGGCCGGCGAACGCTGCGCGTGGTAGAGGTCCCACGCCAACTGGAGGTTGAGCCAGAACTGCGCCTCCATCCCGAAAAGACGCTCCAGCCGTAGCGCCGTGTCCGGCGTGACACCCCGCTTGCCATGCACGAGCTCGTTGACCCGCGGGTAGGAGACCCCCAGCTTCGCAGCCAGCTCGGTCTGACTTAAGCCGAGCGGCTTGAGAAACTCCTCCTCGAGCATTTCGCCCGGATGCGTCGGTGCACCATCTGTCGGAACCCGAACCATCGCGTTGCTCCCCTCTTCGGCACGGTCAATGGTAATCCGTGATCTCGACCCGACTCGGTCCCTCTGTGGTCCAGACAAAACAGATCCGGTACTGATCGTTGATCCGGATGCTATGCTGCCCCGGGCGGTCCTTGCCGAGTGCTTCCAAGTGGTTGCCAGGGGGTATCCGAAGCGACCCGAGCGAAACGGCGGCGTTCAGCTGGTCGAGCTTGCGTTCTGCGGTGCGTCGCGCCTGCTCGGGGCACGTTCGCCGCGCCGCCTTGGTGCGGCGCCGGTTGAAGATGTCCTCCGTTCCCCGATCATAGAACGAGCGAATCACGGGCGCCGACCGGCATCACTGAACGAGGACTATAACGGATACCGTTATACGTGTCAAGTGGGACTGGCCAATCCCGCCCGCGAGCGCTTCGAGCCCGCGACGTCCAACGAGTTTATGGTGCCAATGGTGGTGCCAATCCTTTCGTCGTCCACCGTTGCAGGCAATCGTACTCGGCACCGCACATCGCTGAAACACAACGGCCAGCGCTGGTGGGCGCCGGCCGTGCAGGATTACGAATCGAGAGCTCTACCACTGAGCTACGGTGGCGTTACGGTGGCGCGAGCACCTAACGTAACGACGGCTGTTCGATTCGGTACTCCGTCCTTCCCTGCACCGCCACCGACGCGACATAGCCCGCCGCAGGCTGGAAGGTGAGGGCGTCGGTGGTTGTCCCGTCGAGGTCCAGGCCCGCGAGACCCTCGCCCCGAGCCTTCAGGGAGGCCTCCTTTCTCGTCCAACAGCTCAAGAAGGCCAGCGAGTAGAGGTGGCTCGGCACGCTGTTCAACTGCTCGACTTCGGCGGCGGAGAAAACGCTGCGCGCGATCTCGCCATAGTCGGCGTCCGGCCGAATGCACTCGAGGTCCACGCCGACCTCGGCGTCCGTGGTGCTGGCGATCAACGCCAGATCGCCTGAGTGAGAGAGATTGAACTGGAGCTGGCCGCCGAATTCCGGCGTTAGCGCAGGCTTGCCGAAGGCGTTGTACGCGAAGCGTATCTCACCAGGACGCGTTCCCAGGTATCGCCCCAACAGGGCCCGCAGGGCTCCCCGCGCGGCAATGAAGCGCTGCCGGTCACGCGCAAATCGAAACCGCGCGCTCCGCTCTCGCTCGTCCGGCGAGAGCGTCGCGTAGAGGCCGGCGATCGTCTCGGCCGACACGTCCAGAGGGACGCACCGGGTGTGCACCTCCACGGTCTTCACGCCTCCGTCACCCGCACCGGGTCGGCCATCGCGACCACGACCTCGCGGGGCCCCTGAAACGCCTCCCGCCCGTGCGCGGTGCGCACGTTGTCCACCAGCAGCAGATCGCCGGGCTGCCACGCTTCGCGGACGGTGTTGGCCTCGTACGCGCCGTTAATCGCCTCGACGACATCCGCCCCGACCGGATCACCGTTGCCGAATCGGGTGTTGAACGGCAGCCCGTCCTCGCCGTACAGCTCCACCAGGTACTCGCGCAGCTCCGGCACCATGGTCCAGGAGTTCAGGAAGGCGATCTGATTGAACCAGCAGCGCTGCCCGGTCAGCCGATGACGGACCACGGCGCTGCGCCGCTGCCGTGTGTGCAGGACGCCTCCCTCTCGCCACTCGAACTCGATGGCGTTGGCGCGGCAATAGCGCTCCACCGCGCCAGGGTCGTCGGTACCGAAGGCGTCGGCGACCGATGTCCCGATGTCGTCGTGGTAATTACGGATCAACATCCAGCCCTGTCGCTCGAAACGCTCGACCACTGCGGCCGGCAGACCCTCGAGGACGGCCGCGGCGTCGGCCAAGGGCGTTGCGCCACCTTTGGTCGGCGACACGACGCACGCGAGGAGCATCAGGCTGGGGACCTCGAGCGCATAGCTGAGCTCGTGGTGCAGGCACATCGGCTGGTTGGCCGGCCACTTCGACGACGAGTAGACCCCCGGCGCGTAGCAGTGCCGAGGCGCGAACCCTTCCCGCTCAGGGATAAGGGTACCGAAGGGCCGAAACACGGCCTCGGCCTGCCGGGTGTCGCGCAGTCCGAGACCGCGCACCAGGAGCGCCCCGTGTTCGGCGACGAAGGTGCGCAGCGTGTTGCGGTGTTGGGCGGCCCACGCCGCCGCATCATCCGTAGGCTCGACCGTGAGCAGCAGCGGCTTGCCGTCCTGCTGGTCGGCGTTGAGCATCGAGGCTGCGATGGAGTGCGTCATGTGACTTCGATCAGGGCCGCCTGGTCGGCGAGCGTCGGGTGCGAGGTGAGGTCCTTGAGCGACACGGCCCGATCGAGGGCGATGACCAGTTTCAGCGCCGCCAACGACGTAGCGCCGAGATCGAAAAAGCGATCGTGCCTGCCGATCTGGTCCTTGGGAATGCCGAGCACGTCCGCCCATGCGCCGGCCAGCCGCTCCTCGGCCGCCGTCGCCGGCGCCTCGTGGTTCGACGAGCCGTGCTCGAGCTCGGCGGCGAGGGCGGTCAACGCCTTTCGGTCGATCTTGCCGTTCTCCGTCAGCGGGAGCGTCTTTCGCCAATGGAAGGCCGAAGGAATCATGTACGCCGGGAGTGACTCGGCGAGTTTGTCCCGTATGACGGCGGGGTCGAGGGGCCGCTCGCCGGCGTAGAGGGCCACGAGGTGCGCGTTCACGACGACGGCACCGTCACGCACGCCGGCGACGCGCAACAGCGCGTTCTCGACCTCGCCGATCTCGATCCGGAAGCCGTGGAGCTTGACCTGGGAATCCCGCCGCCCCAGGAACTCGAGCTTGCCGTCGGGGAGGGAGCGGCCAAAATCGCCGCTGCGGTACAGCCGCTGCCCCGGGCGCCGCGGATCTTGCAGGAACGCGCGTTGGGTGCGCTCGGCGTCGTTGATGTACCCGCGGCCCACGCACACGCCCGAGAACACGATCTCACCGGACTCGCCGGCGGCCACCGACTGCAGGTGTTCGTCGACGATGTAGATGTGCACGTTGTTGATGGGGCGGCCCAGGGGAACGCGTTCCCCACGCGGGGCGCGATCCATGATCTCGTGGTTGGTGTCGTCCGAGGTCTCGGTCAGCCCGTAGGCGTTTACGAGCTTGATGCCCGGCTGGACCGCGAACCAGCGCTCCACGAGCTCCTTCTTGAGCGCCTCGCCCGTCGCCACGACGTACTCGAGGTCCCGGAGCTCCCTGCGGTGCTGTGCGAGATGGGCGACGAGGACATCGAGGTAGGACGGCACCACCTGCACGATGTTGACCCGGGCGTCCGCGATCCGGTCGATGAAGCGCTTCGCGTCGAGGATCGTCTCCTGCTCGACGATCACGACACGTCCGCCGACCAGCAGCGCCGCCAGCAGCTGCCACAAAGAGATGTCGAAGCACTGCGGCGCCGTCTGCGCCACCACGGTGCCCGCGGCGATCTGCAAGTCGTCGATCTTGGCGAAGAGGTGGTTCAGGAGTCCGGCGTGCTCGCACATCGCGCCCTTCGGCTCACCAGTCGAGCCGGAGGTGAAGTAGATGTACGCGAGCTGGTCAGGTTTGGTTGGGAGACGCAGATCGCCGTCGCGATGACCCTCGGCACACGCGGTTTCAACCAATCGCTCGGTCACCACCAGGTGACACCCAGCGCGCGATTGCATCTTGGCGACGCGCTCGGCGGGAAAGTGCGGCTCGATCGGCATGTACGCGCCGCCGGCCTTGAACACCGCCAGGACGGCGATCAGCCACTCGAGGTTGCGCTCGGTCATCACACCCACGACGCCTTCGCGCGTGAGTCCGCGCTCGAGCAGCGCGCGGGCCACCTGGTTGGCGCGGGCGTTCAGCTCGCCGTACGTGACCTGTCTCGAGCCGTGCACGGCCGCGATGGCCTCGGGCCGCAACCGCACCTGGTCCTCGAAGACCTCGTGGGCTCGGCGGTCGGGGAGGGTCCGGGTCGGTCCGGCAAGGATCGTCATAGCGCGCGCTCGCTCACATCACCGCTCCCCCGGTAGGGGCGCAGCATGGTGCGCCCGTTCTCGCCCGACCGCTGCGCTCACGCGCATGGGCTGTCGCTCCCAGTACGTCAGCGATCTCCACAGCCATTCGACCGGGCCAAACTGGAACCGCCCGAGCCACCACACGCTCAACGGGATCTGGATGAGAAAGATGGAAACGGTGAGGAGCAGCCCCAGAGACGGATCGACCTTGCCGAAGAGCGCGAGACCGTAGCCGTAGAAGATCGTGGTGCAGATGAGCGACTGCAGCAGATAGTTGCTGAGCGCCGTGCGCCCGACGGCCGCCAGGGGCGCCAAGCGTCGCCGCCAGGTCTCCCGTTGCGTCCAGAGAACGATGGTCGAGGCGTAAAACAGCATCAGGGCCGGTGCGGCAACAACCAAACAGAGCCTGCCCACGTTTTGTCCGACCGACGTGGGCGCCGGATCGAAGGATCCTCCCAGCGCGAACGCCGCGTTTCCCGCGACGCCGACGATCAACCCCCAGCGTTGCACCCGACGGATGAACGGGAGATGCGCAGCGACATCGTGAAAGATCCGGCGCCGTCCGGCATACAGGCCGAGCAAGAAGATGGCGAGCACATACGCGTCATCGGTATCCGGCGACACGTCCCTGGGCAACTCGCTCGCTCTGAGCGTGACCATCTCTGCGTAAGAGCCGTGCGCGTACGTGTCCCAGAACTCGTCGCTGGTCCCCTCGTCTTCGGCACCAGTCTCGTAGTTGATCCAGGCCTGCACCTCGGGATTCGCATGGCCGGTAATGGCGGCGTCGGTCGTGATCCCAAAGAACAAAAGAGGTATGGCGAGGAGGACACCGGCCCCGACAAGCAGCGTTTTGGGCGACGCCGGGCGAAAGAGGAGCAAGACAAAACCCAGGAGCGCGTAGTCGTGCAGGATGTCGCCATCCCACAAGAACAGGAAATGCACGACGCCGATCAGCAACAACACGCATAAGCGGCGCAGGTAGAGCGGAAGGAATGGCGCGCCGCGGGCTTCCGCGCGCATCATCTGCACCGCCAGGCCCAACCCAAAGAGGAAAGAGAACAGAGCCTTGAACTTCTCTTGTGCAAAGAAGTAGATCACCCGGTCCGTGACTCCCGCGACCGCGCCAGAGCTTTCAGGGAGGCTGAAGAGGCTCATGTTGACGACGAGGATTCCCAGAATCGCCACGCCGCGCAGGACGTCGATGGCCTCGATCCGCTCCTGGCGAAGCACGGGCCCGATCACAAGTCCCTCGCCGGGTTGCCGCCCCACCGCGCTCCGGGCGGGACCGTTTCCCCCTTCATGAGGAAGGAATCCGCCGCGAGCACCGAGCCCTCCTCCATCGTCACTCCGTAGTGCACGAAGGCGCCGACCCCGATCGTGCAGCCGGAGCCAATCGTCGCGGGGCCGGACTTGTACGTGCCGTCCTCCTGCGAATCGCACTGGATGATGCTCTGCTGGTTGAGCACGCACTCGTCGCCGATGACGGTCAACGTCGGCTCGGAGATGAAGACGCCGTCGTCGTACACCCGCTTGCCGAAGCGCACCCCAATCAGCCGCCACAGCACGCTCTTGAACGGCGTGCCGTCGAACAGGTGCATGAAGTTGATCGGGTGCAGCTTCCACACGCGTTCGACCCACCAGAAGCCGGGATCGTAGATGGAGCAGATCGGCGGCGGTGGCGGACCGAGCGATTCGAAGAATCGTTCCACGAGGGCGTAGTAGACCGCGGCGACGACCGCACTGAGCGCCAGGAGTACCGCCATGATCGCGTGCGCGTATACGTCGTAAAAGAGCTCGATAGCGGCCAGATCGATGAGCGCCATGAGGAGCAGCCCCAGCCACCGCGTGGACAGGAAGATGACGATGGTCCAGAGGTTGAACCGGTTCTTGGCGGCGAGGCCGCGGCGCAGCGCTTCACCTGTGCGGAGATGGTCGAAGCGGCTGTCGCGCTCGACGGAGCGCGGAATCTCGAAGGAGGGCGAGCCCAGCAAGCCCACCCCTTCACGAACCTTGCCGTCGAGCGGGACCATCACCTTGGTCGCGAGCAGGCAGTTGTCGCCCGTCCGCCCGCCCGCAGGATAGGTGACGTAGTTGCCCAGGAAGTTGCGGGGCCCGATCGCCGCCCGGGACACGCGAAACGAGGTGCTCGAAACTTCGTCCGTGATCACGTTGAGCCCGTCGGCGATCATCGTCCCGCTCCCCACCACCGTGAGGAACGGATTCGTCGTCGTCACTTCGCTGCCGAAATTCGACCCGGTCTGGACGAAGGGCGTGAGGCGATAGCCGACCCAGCGCAGGAAGTGCACGATGTAAGAGCTGTCGCCGAAAAGCATCGGGAAGAACCGCATCCGACAGAGTCCCACCATGAGCCGGTAGGCGGTGTAGCGGAATCCGTACAGCGGATAGACCGTGTCGGGCTTGATGAACACGCGCAACGCGCGTGGTATGACGCCGACGGCGAGGAGGCCCAGGAGCACGGCACCGACGAACAGGACCGTCGAGAAGACGAACGCCTCGAGCCAGAAGCCCTGGACCAGAGACGAGACTTGGGCGAACAGAAAACTCAGGCCGAACTCGAGCAGTGGCGCGGCCACAAACAGGATCCCGCCCAACGTGCCAGCACCGGAAACGGCGCGACGCAACCTGCCGCAGCGCGCCGGCGGGACGCGCACGTAGTTGGTCTCCGTGCGCTGCGCGGGAGACCCGTGCCACCGCTCGCCGGCCGGGACCGCCTGGCCCCGGTGCAGCGACGAAACGTGACCGAGCTGCGCGCCGTCGCCCATCGACGTGTCGATGTCGAGCACCGACATTTCGCCCACAAACACGTCGCGACCCAGGACCACGGAGCCGATCTCGATCCGCCCGGCCTGGGCCCGATAGCCGAGGAAGCTCACCTCGCGGCGAATGACGGTCCCCGCGCCGATCGTGAGCAGGTCGGTACACACCGGGATACGCCGCGACAGGATCACGACCCCGGTGCCGACCTTCGCGCCCAAGGCCCGCAGGTAGAGCCCGTATACCGGTGAGCCGACGAACAGGTAGGGGGCCGGGTTCGACCGGATGAGCGTCTTGACGATCCAGAACCGGAGATAGTCGAGGCTCCAGAGGCGAATCTGCCGCGGCTTCCAGCGACCGATCAGCAGCCACTTCGCCGCGATCGGCACGGCGCACACGGCGAGGAACCCCACCGCGCCGAAGAGCACCATGCGGAGCATCCGTTCGACATCCTCGGCACCCCCGACGAGCCATTGATAGCCCTCGACGGCAGCGAGCACGCCCACGTACGAGAAGCCGCAGTAGAAGAACGCCTGCAGCGCGCCGCAGAGCACGTACTCGCGCGCGGAGATCGGTGTCGCGGCGGGTGGAGGGACGGATGGGCGGATGGGCGGCGCGACGTCCGCAACAGCCGCCGCCAGGCTCCGCACCGTCGGATGCGCGTAGACGTCCTTCATCGAAACGGACGGCAGGCCGCGTTTCCGCACGCGCGCGCAGAACTGCGCCATCAGCAGGGAGTCGGCGCCGAGGTCGTCGAAGAAGTGGCTGTCGACCGGCACATCGTCGATGCGCAGCACCTCCGCCAGCATCTCGGCGAACGTGGTCTCGAGGGACCCCGGCAGGGCGACGGTGGTCATCGCGCCATCTCGTAGAAGAAGTCCGATACGGGCTGGTTCTCGCCGGCGGCGACGGCCTGGTCGTAGACCCACTTGCCGACCGCCAGGTCGAGGATGCCCATGCCGAAGGGCGAGAACACAATCGGCCGGTTCCGATTCACCGATCGAGATCCCTGCATGATCTCGGCGAGCGTGCCCGTCACGAAACCGCGGTTTCCCGTCTGCTGCTCGGTGAGATGGACGGAGGTGTTTGCCTTCATGACGTGGTCGACATCGTCGACCACGTTTTGGGACCTGAGGATGATCTCGGGGGCGAGGTCGCGCAGCGAGATGTGCAACACGAGGGGGTTGTGATCGAAGAGCCACGGATCCCCGACATGCGGGACGGACGCCACGGTCGTGAACACGATCACGTCCGAGGCGCGCAGCAGGTCGGTGACGTGGGGGACGACCTCGACCGAGCGGTGGCGCTCGAGGCGGCATACGGTGTCGCGAAACCGCTCACTCTCGGCCAGCGACTTGTCGTACAGCCGGACCTCCTTGATCGCCCACCCGGTATCGAGGAGGAAGTCGTAGACGTAGCGGGCAATGAACCCCGTGCCCACGATGCCCAGCGACGGCGCCTGGCGCGATTGCCCGTTCAGCCAGTAGGCGGCCAGCACGGCCGACGCGGCGGTCCGCGCCGCCGAGATGATCGAGCTCTCGAGGATCGCAAAGGGGTACCCGGTCTCGTAGTCGTTGAGCACGAGCACCGCCGACGCCCGCGGAAACCCGCGTTGGACGTTGCCCGGGTAACTGGCGATCCACTTCAGCCCGGCCACGGCGAACCCGTCTCCGAGGAAGGCGGGCAGCGCGATGATCCGACAATCGGGCTTCTCGGGGAAGCGCAGGAAGTAGCTGTGCGGATTCACGGAATTGCCGTTGGCGTGCGCCAGGTACGCGTTCCGGACGATCTCGACGCATTCGTCCCGATGGGTGCTGACGATGTCGAAAACCGTTTTCCCGTTGATGATCGAGAGTTCAAAGGACATGGCCGCTACCCGAGCCTCGTCGTCCACGTGGGATCGAACACCGTATCGAGGTATGGCGTCCCGCGGTCCGCGCACAGGAACAGCACCGTGGGGCGCTTCGCTCCAACGAACCCCCAGCGTGCCATCCGCGTCGCATAGCGCTTGACGGCGGCGTAGACGGTCCCGCTCGAGCCGCCCGCGAACAGTCCGTGCGTGTCGAGCAGCTCCCGGCACGCCGCGACCGCTTCGAACTCGGGGATGAGGACGACATCGTCGATGAGTGCTTGGGAGATTTGGGGCGGAACGATGCTCGACCCGACCCCGGGGATGTGGCGCTTGCGCGGCACGTCCCCGAAGATGACGGATCCCTTAGTATCGACGGCGATGATCCGGACCTTCGGATACCGCTCCTTCAGCCGGCGTGACATCCCGGCGATCGTTCCACCCGTGCTGACGCCGATGAACGCGAAGTCGAGCGAGTCGAACTCCGCACAGATTTCCCCGGCCGTGAGCTTGTAGTGCGCCTCCACGGCGTCCGGGTTGCCGTACTGGTTGGTCCAGAAGGCATTCGGCGTGGTGTCACACAAGTGCTTCACCATGTCGAGACGGGTCTTCAGGAAACCACCGGTGTCGTCCCGCTCCTCGACCTTCACCACCGTCGGGCAGAGTCGCCGGAGGAAGGACTCGTAGGTGCCCGAGATGTTGGGGTCGATGACGGGAATGAACTGCAGACCGACGAGGCGCGTGAACGCGGCGAGCGCGGACGCGAAATTCCCCGACGACGACTCGACCACCGTAGTCCCGTCGCCGATGTCCCCGCGCTCGGCCGCTCGCTTGAGGATCCAAAAGGCGGGGCGGTCTTTGATGCTGCCCACCGGGTTCACATACTCGAGCTTGGCGTAGAGGTGCATGCCCTCCATGGCCAGCGGCACGTGTGGCGTGGGCCGGAGAGTCTTCCGGAGCCGCGCCAGGCGGGCGACGAGACCCGGCGCTTGTTGTGGCGTCCGAGGGACGGCCTGGACCGTGCCCGGACGCTCGCGGACGATCGTTGACGGACGCATTTAGAACTCCACTCCCGTAGACAGCCGGAGAAAGACGAAGGTGGGACGTGTCAACGCCGCCCGAACTCGAGGATTGACGATCGTGCTGAACTCGAAGTCCGGAGCAACGTAGTAGCGCGGCGTCACGTGCACCGTCAGCCAGGCCAGAGCGCTGACGCGATCGAATCCCGCACTGGCGACACCGGCGTAAGCATCGTTGAACCGCGCGGAGGCCCACCCGGCGCCGATAGAGCCCCCGAGTTCGAGGTGGTCCGACGCATGCCCCTCGGACGCGAGCCCGGCTTCGCCGTAGTACGCGCCTCGGTACGTCAGCACGTCGAGACTCTGATGGGTGAACAGACGGAACGGCCCGGCCTGGTACGACAGGTGCAGCCAGCCCGACACCGAGCGCTCATTCTCGGTATTCAGGGCATCGTGGTAGAAGTACATCGTGACGGCCGGCGCGACGGTGAGGCTCTTCCATTTGTACTGCCGCGTCAGCTCCAGCTCCCCGATCTGCGGACGCGCGCCGTCAGTGGTCTCGGCCAGAGGCAGATTGCCCCACACCGAGAACTCGACTCTGCTCCGGGTCACCCACACCACCGGCTGGACCACGGGACGATCGTTGATGATGAACCCGCGGTCGGCGTGACCGGAGCGGAACGCCAGCTCGACACCGTAGGACGCCCGTCGCTCCACGTTGGAGATCTGGGTGTCCTGCGCGAAGGCGGGCGTATACGCGAGTACGGTGAGCAGCGTCGTTGCGATCATAGTGAGCCCCGACACCAGGCGTACCGCCGCACTTCAAGTCGTGTGCCCCGGTGGGTGGGCAGTTTGTAACGTGTGAGGCTGTTGCGGGGAAACAGGTTATGACGTGGAGTTACCGACGGGGGGGCCTATGCATCTTCACTTTTCCCCTCTTCAGCATGCGTCCGTTGCGACGGCGAATCAGGTGATGCGCAATCGCAACGCGTTGCGATTCACTCTGTCAATGATCCTTCCCTTGCGACACCACCATGTACACGACGGTGTCCCACGCATTGTGAATGCCGACGGAGAGCAGCAACAGCGTTGCCCCGCCGACGGCGTACAATCCCCACCCCTCCTCGTGTCGCAAACCCATGTGCGCAAACAATAGGGCGACATAGGCGACGAACGGCAGGGCGCCGTGCCAGACCCAATCCTCCATCACCTTCGCGTACGTCGTCGGTTGGAGGAGGCGCCGCAGCACAATGACCATGTAGACGAGCCCCGCGAGGGCGCCGAGGCCGACGCCGACGGACGCCTGTTGCAGGTTCGGCCAGGGCGCGCTCAACACCGCGGAGATGAGCAACACGGCCGTCAGGTGAACGACGGCCGGCGAGGCGAACGCGTTGATCTCCTTGATCGAGCGCTTGATTTTGGCGTCGGCGACCAGGGTGATCACGACGAACATGAGGCCCGTGAGCGCGCCGGCCGACGAGCCGACGATCACGTAGAAGCTCTCCCAATCGGTTAAAACGCTATGCATGCCCGGCCCACGCCGTCTCGCCCGGCGTGTACGGCACGCACGGCTCGAAGCGCCCCGGCGCTTCCTCGTAGCGTTGCGCCTGCGTGACGCCGATCTCCGACGTGAAGTAGCCGAGCAGCGTCAGCTCTTTCATCAGCCGGAAGTAGTGCGCGGGCGCGCCCCCCCCCCGTTGCCGCGCGTCCATGTACGCTTTCTGCTCGCGATCGAGCTGCTCCAGGCGCGCCAGACGTTGCGCGGGCGTCGCCGCCATGAAGCCGCCGTCGTTCAGCGCCTTCAGACCGTCCCGGAAGATCCCCTGCTCTCGCTCCTCGTACGTGTCCGTGACCATCACCGCCATGAACGCGCCGACGTGCGCCGCCTTCGCGCCTGGCGTCTTGGTCTCGGGGAGAATCGTGTCGGCGATCTCGTCGAGCAGCGCGATGTCTTCCGCGGTGAACGCCCCCGTCTGCGCGCGCGACCCCCCCCCCACGATCCGGGCGTGCGCGCGCTCCACGGCCGTCAGCAGACCGCTGTTCCCGGCGAGCGCGACGCCGCCGAGCAGCGCCGTCACTCTCTGGATTGCCTCGCGTCTATCCATCGCCCTGGCCTCTCTAGAGATTGTTGCGCTTCAACTCGTTGACGGCGAAGTCCGCCGCGCGGGCCGTGAGCGCCATGTAGGTGAGCGACGGATTCACGCACGCCGCGGAAGTCATGCAGGAGCCGTCCGTCACGAACACGTTCGGCGCATCCCACACCTGATTGTGCGCATTGAGCACCGACGTCTTGGGGTCTTTGCCCATCCGCGCCGTTCCCATTTCGTGAATCCCCTGCCCCGGCCAATAGCCGGCGTCGTAGGTCCGGACGTCCTTCACACCGGCCGCTTCGAGCGACTCCGCCATGTCGTTCATCATATCCTTGCGCATCAGCCGCTCGTTCTCGCCGGTGGCGCAGTCGATCGCCAGCACGGGGAGGCCCCACTTGTCCTTCTTGTTCGGGTCGAGAGTGACGCGGTTCGCGGGGTTCGGCAGCATCTCGCCGAAGGCGGTCGCGCCGATCGTCCACCCACCCGGCTGCGCCATCGCGTCCTTGAAGGCCCCACCGATACCCAACTCCGCGACCGCGCGCTGCCACCCTGATCGGCTGGCACTGCCCTGGTACCCGAAGCCACGCAGGTAGTCGCGCTTGTCGCCGAACAGATTGCGGTAGCGCGGAATGTAGAAGCCGGTGGGGCGTCGCCCGGCATAGTACTTGTCGTTTAAGCCTTCGATTGTGCCGGACGCTCCGAGGCGGAAGTGGTGGTCCATCAGGTTCTGGCCCAGCACGCCGGAGCTCGAGCCGAGGCCCCCGGGCCACACGTTCGTCGCGGAGCGCAGCAGCAGCCACGTGGAGTTCAACGTGGACGCGCACAGGAAGACGATGCGCGCGGTGTAATCGATGGTCTGATCGGTGACGGCGTCGAGCACCCGCACACCCGTCGCGCGCTTCTTGTCGCGATCGTACAGGACTTCGGTGACGATCGCGAACGGCTTGAGCGTCAGGCGACCGGTGGCGACGGCGGCCGGCAACGTCGACGACTGCGTGCTGAAGTACCCGCCGTAGGGGCACCCCAACCAGCACGCGTTACGGTACTGACAGGGCGAGCGTCCCGGCAGCGCGACGGTGGCATTCGCCGGACGCCCCGGAATGATCCGGCGTTGGCCGCCGAAATGCTGTTTCAGTCGTCCCGCAATCAACTCTTCGCCGCAGTTCAAGGGCATGGGCGGCTGGAACTGTCCGTCGGGCAGCTGCGGCATGCCTTCTTTGGATCCCGAGATGCCGGCGTGCCGCTCGACGTGATCGTACCAGGGGGCGATGTCTTTGTAGCGGATGGGCCAGTCGACGCCGACGCCTTCCTTGGCGTTCGCCTCGAAGTCGAAATCGCTGTGGCGATAACTCTGCCGGCCCCACATCAACGAGCGGCCGCCGACGTGGTAGCCGCGGTACCAGTCGAATCGCTTCACTTCGGTGTAGGGCGACTCCTGGTCCGAAGCCCACCAATCCAGATTCGTTTCGTTGAGAGGGTAATCGCGTTTCAGCACGGGATAGGCCCGCTCCATCGCGCGAGTGCGCCGGCCGCGATGCGCATACTCCCAGGGGCCCTTGGTCGCATTCACGTAGTCCTTGACGTGCTCGATGTTCTTGCCCCGCTCGAGCAACAGGACCCGGAGTCCCTTTTCGGTCAGCTCCTTCGCCGCCCAACCGCCGGAGATTCCCGAGCCGACCACGATCGCATCGTAGCTCTGAGCCTGCACGTTTCCCTCACTCGCTCTGGGTTGGTTTCGATCTCCGAGTCTGGCGTTCGGCTGCCGTCTCGGCAAGGGGATAGCCCGAGCGACGCAACGGCGCCGCCACGGCCGTGGCATCCGAATCACAGTTCGCCGGTCGCCGACGAACGCTCCGAGCGCCATGAATCGCGTCACCACTCCGGCCCGAACTTTGCTTCGTCCCGCGCAACGCCGACCCGTCGTGATGTGCGGTTCGACCCGTGGCGTCAATTCGACAGGGAGGACCACATCAAGTCCAGGGGGCTTCTCGCAGCCGTGGTGCTCGCCGCCGGCTGCTCTGATGCCGTCTCACCGCCGTCGTTCGCCGTCGAGGCGGGCGGCAGCGCCGCCTTTTGGGGATTCAACGGGACGCTCCCTCCGCAAAGCGGCGACCATCTCGGCAAAGAGTTCAATCCCGAGAACCCGCCCCTCGGCAGCACCGTCCTCGCCACGTTCGTCTGGCAAGGCGCGACCAACATCATCGATTCGGTCGCCGACTTCCTCTGGACCGGCAAGCGCGTCGGCAACACGTACACCCTCGTCGAGTATGTCACCTCCGGCGGCATCTCGATGGCGACGTATGCGGCCATGAACGTGCAGAATTACCCGGTCCCGAAGACCCGGCTGGGCGACGAGCTCGTCGTTTTCGCGTATCTCCGCACGCCCACGTCGGCCGGGGGCGCGTTGGTGTCGGCCTACACGAACGTGCAATCGCTCGGCCCCCACCGCTCGGCGTCGGGCTCCGGTTCGACGATTCCGACCAACGCCCATCCCGGGGCCATCACCGTGGGCGCCGGCATGCTCGTCTATGGCGTGGCGATGGCGTCCGACGGGTCCGTCGGCCGCGAGGCGCCGTCGGGGTTCACGTACATCACCGGGCTCGCATCCGAGACGCCCTCGATGCAGCTCGATGCGGAGTACCAGGTCCAGACAAACGGCGGGTCGGTCGATCCCGTGTGGGGCTGGTCGTTCCAAGCGACGCACACGTGGCTCGCCACGTCCATCGCGCTCGACCCGACGACCGCCCCCCCCCCGGCCAATCAGCCGCCGGCGGCCGCGTTCTCGTGGACCTGTAACGCCACGACGTGCTCGTTCACCAACGGCAGCAGCGATCCCGATGGGTCGATCGCGGCCTCCAGCTGGACGTTCGGCGAGGGCGGCACATCGGCCGCGCAGAATCCGTCCCACACCTACACCGCGGCCGGCACGTACTGGGTCACGTTGACGGTTACCGACGACCAGGGTGCCACCAACACCACGTCGCGCAGCGTCGGCGTCACCGCCGCGAATCAGCCTCCGAATGCGAACTTCACCTTCACCTGCTCGGCGCTCACCTGCAGCTTCACCAGCACGAGCGGCGACCCGGACGGCACGATCGGGGCGTACAGTTGGGCCTACGGCGACGGCGCCACGTCGACGGCGCAGAACCCGTCGCACACCTACGCCACGGGCGGGACCCGCACCGTCACGCTCACCGTCACCGACAACCAGGGCGCCGCGACGTCCGCCTCGCGCAGCGTCACCGTCACCGCCGCGAATCAGCCGCCGCTAGCCTCCTTCTCGTTCAACTGCACGGGACTGAATTGTTCGTTCACGAGCACGAGCAATGATCCAGACGGCTTCATCGCGTCCTTTAGTTGGACTCTGGGGGACGGCGCCACTTCCGCGGCACAGAGTCCGTCTCACACGTACGCGGCGTCCGGCAGCTACCCGGTGACGTTGATGGTGACCGACAACCAGGGGGCCTCGAGCGCGACGTCCCAGAACATCGCGGTCAATGCTCCGCCCCCGCCACCGCCGGGCGGCATTGCGTACGACACCGACAACGGCACGCTCAACCAGATGGGCATCAACGTGCTCATCAAGGGATTCAATCCCCGCAATCCGCACCTGGGCGACGCCATCGTCGCGACGTTCATCTGGTCGGGACCCGCGGTGATTACGTCGGTGACGGACGTCCTCACCGACGCCAACCACACGCCGGTGGGGAACACATATCATCTCGTCGATCAGGTCAGCGCGGGGGGGTACACGATGGCGACCTATGTCGCCACGAACATCCAGAACTTCCCTGACCCGAATCCTGACAACAACGTCGTCCTGGCGGTGCGCGCCACCTTGTCGCAGACGTTTGCGGACGGGGGGATCAAGCTGACCGCGTGGAGCGGCGTGGCCCCCGAGTTCGCGACGGCGCTGGGCCCGTTCCGCTCCGCCACAGGGTCGAGCGCCCAGGACACCATTGTCGGGCCGGGAGCGATCGCCGTGAATCCGGGGGCCCTCACGGTGGCGGTGACGGCAGCGACGGCGCCGGTGAACCGCGATCCGCCGCCCGATTTCACCCGGTTCCTCGGGTCCGTCATGACCGATGCGTTCCTGGCCATCGAGACCAATTATCAGGTCCCGGCCACCACCAGTAGCGTCGATCCGCGGTGGTTTTGGGCCTTCAGTCAGGCGGGCGGCGCGACCGTGACGTGGTTCGCGACGGTCTTGTCACTCAACCCCGCGCCCTAAGGGCTGAAGGTTGAAGGCCCACTCCCCTCCGGGCTGACCGCGGTGATATTTCCCGAGTGCCTCCCCGCCCTGCCGGCGCCGCCGCGGTCTCCGCCTCTCCAGCGCCCGCCGCGATCATCTCCCCGTTCGTCGACACGCTGTGCACCGGCGGCCTCTCGCTGCTCGTGCTCGTGCCGCTGCTCGCCCTGGGACGCACTGATGCGCTGATTCTCAGCGCCGGACTCCAGGCGTGGGTCGGCGCGCTCGTCAACATGCCGCACTTCCTCGCGTCGTATCGCATGGTGTACCGGACGCGCGCGAGCATTCGGGCGCACCCCTGGGCCGCGATCTACGTCCCCATCCTCCTGCTCGTCGCGTGCATCGCAGCCGTCGTCGCCGCGCGCTCGACCGACATTCCCGTCTCGGCGCTGCTCACGATCTCGAGCACGTACCTCGCTTGGCACTACACGGGACAGGCGTGGGGCATGACGGCGACGTTCACCTATCTCGACGGCAATCCGTTCGACCAGCGCGAGCGCCGCCTGGTACGCGGCTCGCTCATCATTCTGATGGCCTGGCACGTAGTGTGGTTCTTCCACCTCGGCTACGAGCAGTACGTCGACCTCACGCCGCTGTACGAGGCGTTGAGCGCGCTGACGGTCGTCGCAGTGATCATGGGTGTGGCGGGGTTCTGGTTGCACAAGAAGCGGACGGGCCGCATCGCGCCGCTGCGCGCCTGGATTCCCTGGATCGCGATTCTGGTGTGGTACGGCGCCATGGCCGTCGTGGGACTGCCGGCACTGTTCATCGTCCAAATCGCGCACGCGCTGCAATACCTGATCTTCCCGTTCCGGGTCGAAATCAATCGGACCGCGCGGGCACGTCAGGTGGTCGCGCTGCACATGGGGGTCTATCTGGTGGTGCTGCTGGCGGGGTCGATCATCGCGGCGATCGCGCTGCCGCTAGGCGCGATGGCCGTCGTGACCGATTGGCTGGGTTCGCGACCGGGTCAGGTGGTGGGTTTCGCGATCAGTGCCTTCTTCAACATCCATCACTACTTCACCGACGGCGTCGTGTGGAAGCTGCGGAATCCGGAGGTCCGCCAGGACCTCTTCGGTCACCTCGTCACGCAGCCGAGGCCGGCGCGTCCTTGAACTCCCCTTCCCACCGGGCGATCACCACGGTGGCGAGGCAGTTGCCGATCACGTTGACCGACGTGCGCGCCATGTCCATCAGCTCGTCGATGCCGATGATGGCGAGAATGGGCCACTCCGGAAGGCCGAACGACGCCGCGGTGCCGAGCAGAATGACGAGCGTGGCACGCGGCACGCCGGCGACGCCTTTGCTGGTGAGCATCAGCGTGAAGACGATCGCGATCTGGTGGCCGAATGTGAGATGAATCCCCGCCGCCTGCGCGACAAAGATCGATGCGAGTGCGAGATAGAGGGTCGAGCCATCCAGATTGAAGCTGTAGCCCGTCGGCATCACGAACGCCACGATCTTTCGGGGCACGCCCAACTCTTCCATCCGCTGCATCGCGAGCGGCAAGGCCGCCTCGGAGCTCGTGGTGGCGAACGCGATCGATACCGGTTCGGCGATCGCCTTTATGAACCGTCGCAGCGGGACTTTGGCGAACAAGGCGACGGGCAGGAGCACCAGCAACAGGAAGGCGATCAGCGCGACGTAGAGTGTGGCGAGCAGCTTGAAGAGATTGTAGAGGATGCCGAGCCCCATGTGCCCGACGGTGTACGCGATCGCCGCGCCGACGCCGATGGGGGCGAAGTACATCACCAGCTTCGTGAACTTGAACATCACCTCGGCCAGACCTTCGCACACCACCAGCACGGGCTGACGCTTCGACTCCGTTACGAGCGCCAAGCCAATGCCGAAGAGGATGCTGAAGACGACGATCTGGAGGACGTGCCCCTCCGCCACGGCCTTGGCGACGTTCTCCGGGAAGGCGTTCAGGATCACCTCGCTGGCCGTCTGCTTCACCCCGGTGACGCCCGCCGTCTGGAGGCTCTCGGGCGGTGTCACCCCCACGCCCGCCTTGGTGAGATTGATCGCCGCGAGCCCGAGGAAGAGCGCGATCGTCGTGACGACCTCGAAGTACAGCAGCGACTTGAGGCCCATGCGCCCGACCTGGCGCAGGTTCGAGTGTCCCGCGATGCCGACCACGAGCGTGGCGAAGAGCAGCGGCGCAATGATCGTCTTGATGAGGCGGAGGAAGATCAGGCTCAGGAGCCGCGCCGATTGGCCCACCGCGGGCCAGTCGTAGCCGACCTCGGCGCCGACGGCCATCGCGACGAGGATCCAGGCGGTGAGGGAGCGCCGCACCACCGCGTACAGCACGAGCCCCGCGAGCCCGACCCAGCGACCCACGAACGCCATGGCGGGTTGGTGCAGCATCCAGCCGAGGGCGGCGATCAACACGCCGATGGCGATCAGCCCGTAGGCGAGGGCGCCGAGGCGAACGTTCTTCGTCATAAGGGTCCGCGACGCTATCGCCGAGCGGGCGACCCGTCAAGCGTCATAGATTTGAGCCCCGTGATCGTCCATCTCGTCGACGGCACCTACGAGCTGTTCCGCCACTTCTACGGCGTGCGTCGCGGCACCCAGGGGCAGGACCCGCCCTACGCCGCCGTGACCGGCGTGCTCGGCACCGTGCTGCAGCTCTTCGAAACCGGCGCGACGCATGTGGCCGTCGCGACCGATCACGTCATCGAGTCGTTTCGGAATCACCTCTATGCCGACTACAAGACCGGCGACGGCATCGAGCCCGCGCTCTGGGCCCAGTTCCATCCCCTGGAAGAAGCGCTCACCGCGATGGGCGTAGTGGTCTGGGCGATGGTCGAGCTGGAGGCCGACGACGCACTCGCGTCCGCCGCGCACCTCGCCGCCGCCGACCCGCGCGTGGAGAAGATCTCCATCTGGACCCCCGACAAAGACCTGGCGCAATGCGTCGTCGCTGACCGCATCGTCCAGATCGACGGGCGGCGCAAGACGATTCGTGGTGCCGCGGGGGTGAAAGACAAGTTCGGCGTGGAGCCGCGCCTGATGCCCGATTTCCTGGCGCTGGTGGGTGACGCGGCGGACGGGTATCCCGGCATTCCCGGGATCGGCGCGGTGACGGCCGCGCGGCTCCTGAACGAGCACGGGCCGATCGAGAGCTTCCCCGCCGGCGTGCTGGGCGACAAGCGTGACGATGCGCTGCTCTTCAAGAAACTGGCGACGCTGCGCACCGACGCGCCACTCTTCAAGAACGTGGACGAGCTACGCTGGCGCGGTCCGACTCCCGCGTTCGGGGCCTGGGCGGAACGAATCGGGGCCCCACGGCTGGTCGACCGCAGCCGTCAGGCCTTCTCTCCCAAGGTGAACAAGAACGTCGCTCCCTGACCGGGCCGCGCCTCGGCCCAGACGCGCCCGCCATGGCGCGCGACCACTCGATTCACCGTCGCCAACCCGATTCCCGTCCCCTCAAACTCTTCGGGCGCATGGAGCCGCTGAAACGGCGCGAACAACTTGGTCGCGTGCTCCATGGAAAACCCCGCGCCGTTGTCCTTGATGTAGAAGACGGTTTCCTCACCGCGCGACTCCTTGCCGACCTCGATCGTCGCCGCCGGCTGCTTCGACGTGAACTTCCAGGCGTTCCCGAGGAGATTCTCGAGCATCACGGTGATCAGGCGCGGATCGGCCTGCACGACGAGGTCGTTCGCGACGCGCGTCGTGACCTGGCGTCCGGGGTCCCGGCCACGCAGGTCCGCCAACACGTCCTTCGCGAGATCGCTCAAGTCCACGCGCTGCCGCGTGAGTGAGGCCCGCGTAATCTTCGACAGACTCAGCAGGTCGTCGATGAGCTGCGTCATCCGCGTCGTCGCACCCCGCACGCGCTGCAGATAATCCCGCCCCTGCTCGTCGAGCTTACTCTCGTAGTCGGCGAGCAGCGCGTGGCTGAAGCCGTCGATGGCGCGCAGCGGCGCACGCAGGTCGTGCGACACCGAATAACTGAATGCCTCCAGCTCCGTGTTGGCGACCTCCAGCTCCGCCGTGCGCTCCGCGACGCGCCGCTCGAGATCGCGATTCACGTCGGCGAGCGCCTTGAACGCCTGGTCGCGCTTTTGCTCCGCATCCAGCACGCGAATGATCTGCTGACACATCCATTCGCCCTGTTTCGTCCGATCCGAGCCGTCGCTCTCATCGAGGAGCAGCTCGGGCGGGATGTAAAACAGGTTGTCGCGGTTCAGCGTGTCGCCGACATAGGCGCTGCGGTGCGTCAGGAGCGCGTCGCGCACGGCCTGCGGCGGCAGCACGTCACGGTGGTACTGGCAGATGCCGCGGAGCGGCTTGTCCCGGAAGACTTGCTCCAGCCGCGCCTCGTACTCGAGCAGCCGCTCGAAGTTGCGGTCGTCGCCCAGCTCCCACCGCATGTCTCCGGTCGCGCACAGCCCCTCAAACCCTTCCTTCACCGCGCCGTCGATCAGCTCGCACAACCCGTCGATCATCGCGGCGGGATCGAACCTGCCCCCCGCCAGGTGGCTGCGGTCGGAGGAGAACACCAACGCACCGCGGTGGATCTCCCGGCGCGTGTCGAACCCGTTCGCCGCCAGGGCCGTGTCCACCATCCGCACGATCTCCGGCTCACCGAGGTAGAGACAGCGCCAGTTGTTCTCCAGCCCGTCTTTCAGGAGCGGCACGACGACCGGCAGCTGCTCGGACGGGTGGCCGTCGTAGATCAAACACTTGTGGCGACTGACGCTGGGATTATCGAGTGCGGTGTGCATACGCAGCACGGTACAACCCGGTCGGGGGAAGTGCAACCAAGATCGTACTGTGTCGGCGCATACCGACACCGATTCCCCTGCGAATGTGCGCGTGCTCACCGCGGCGCGGTGATCGGCTCGACACGTACCTCGATCGTCCGCCACTTCCCCTGCCGGAACCGCAGAACGCTCAACGTGCACCGGGTGATGTGGCCGAACAGAATCGCCGTCCAGATGTCCGCGGGGCCCAGCGGACGCATGGCCTGGAGCACCGTGCAGAGGCCGAGCGGTACGATTATTTGGGAGATGATGGAGATGTACAATGGCGACTTCGTGTCGCCGGTGCCCTGAAGGCCCCCGGTATACGTGAGGGCCACGGTGACGAAGAGGCCCGACAGGCTGAGGAACCGCAGCAGCTGGACGCCGAGATCCACGACCACGGGGTCGGTCAGACCGAAGAGCGTGCCAAGCAGGAACCGGGGGATCGTGAGGAAGAGAAACCCTATCGCCGCGGCGACGCCCAGACCCAGCAGCGCCGCGCGATGCACGCCCGCGATGGACCGCTCGGGACGGCCGGCTCCGAGGTTTTGGCCTGCCACGGTCGCCGCGGCGCTCATCAACCCCACCGAGGTCCACGTGATGAACGAGAACAGCTCCGTGTACGCGACGGCGTACGTGGCCTGCGCCTCGGCGCTCTGCGGCAACGATCCGATGAACCGAAGCAGCAGCACACCGGCCACGTTCATCGCGATCCCCTGCGCACCGGTGGGGAGGCCGAAGCGAAAGAGCTGGCGGATCACGTGCCAGTCGGGGCGCCAGTCCATCCCGCGGTGCATCCTCACGGGCAGCCGCCCCGAGAACAACATGTACCCGGCGACGCTCGCGACGATGAGGCTCGCGACTGTCGTGCCGACGGCGGCTCCCATGGTGCCCAGGCGCGGGAACGGCCCGATCCCGGTGATGAAGACCACGTTGCAAACGATGTTGAGCGCGGTGAGCAGCACGCCAAGCATCATGGGCGTGCGCGCATCGCCCGCCGCCCGCAACGCGTTCATCACCATGAAGAACATCAGCATGCCGAAGCTGCCGACGAACATCATGCGCAAGAACGGCAATGCCTGGGCCTGCACCTCGGGCGTGGCGCGCACGACATCGAGCAGCGTGGGAGCCACGATCCATCCGAGCGGCGCCAGCACGAACGCCCACATCGTGACCGCCGCGAGGAAGGCCTGGTACACGGTGCGATTGACTTGCTCGGGATCGTTGGCGCCCGCGAAGCGGGCGACGAGCACCGCCATCCCGCTGAACACCGACATCATGAACACGATGACGACGATGAAGATCTGAATCGCGACGCCGATGCCGGCGTTGCCCGCATACCCGACGAAGTGCCCCACCAGCGCGTGATCGACCATGCCCTGGAGGCCACCGATCAGGTTCTGCACCATCGTGGGCCACGCGAGCGTCCAGACGGCGCGCGCGATCGGGCCCTCGACTATGCTGCGGTCGAGCGCCTTGGCGGGACGGCCGGCGGCGGTACTCATGGCGACGGGGTGACTACGTGCAGGACGAAAACTTCGCTAGGCCCGCGGCCCGAAACGCTTGAGGGCGCGCTCGTGCGCTTTCCGACGCTCCTCGTCGCGATTGCGAGGCGGAGCGTTTGTTTGCAACCCGTGGACGAGCCGGTTCGCGGCCGAGGTCACTTCCTCCACGGCGCGCGCGAACACCGCTTCGTTCGCGTGCGACGGCTTCGCGACGCCGCTCAGCTTGCGGACAAACTGCAGCGCGGACGCGCGGATCTCGTCGTCGGTGGCAGGCGGCTCGAAGTTCGCGAGAGTTTTGATATTGCGGCACATGAAGGGAAAATAGCGCTTGCGAGCCTCCTGGGCTTCGGTCTATTTTCGGGTATGACAACTCCCCGCCCCTGGCTGCCCCTCGCAGCCGCCCTCGTGTCGGTGTGCCTCTGGGCCGCGGCCTTCGTCGGCATCAGGGCCGCCGGCCGCTCGTTCTCCCCCGGCGCCCTGGCCCTCGGTCGCCTGACGCTGGGGAGCCTCCTGCTCGGCGCCTTGGTCCTCGCCCGCGGCTGGACGCGCCCCTCGCGGCGCGACCTCGCGCTCCTCTTCCTTGCGGGCTTCACCTGGTTCGGCCTCTACAGCGTCGTCCTCAACGAGGCCGAGCGGCGCGTCGACGCCGGCACCGCTTCGATGCTCATCATGATCGCGCCGATCGTCGTCGTCGCGCTCGCGGGCCTGTTCCTGAAGGAACGATTCACCAGGAACCTGGTGATCGGTGGTTTGGTCGCGTTCGCCGGCGTGGTGGTGATCGGATTCGCGACGTCGACGGGAAACGCCACACTGTCCGGTGTGCTGTTGTGCCTCTTCGCCGCGGTGGCATCGGCGATCGGGCTCGTGGCACAGAAACCCGTCCTCGGTCGTCTCTCGGCGCTCCAGGTGACGTGGACGTGCTGCACCGTCGGCGCGCTCGTGTGCCTGCCGTACGTGCCTGTCCTCGCGCGTGAGCTGCAGAGCGCCCCCACCACGGCGATCACCTGGCTCGTCTTTCTCGGCGTGTTCCCCACGTCGGTGGCGTTCACGACGTGGGCCTATGCTCTGGCGCGCGGCACCGCGGGCCGCGTGGTCGCGATCGCCTACCTCGTGCCACCGGTGACGATCCTGATGAGCTGGTTGATCCTCGGAGAGATTCCCGGTTTGATCGCCGTGATCGGTGGAGCCCTCTGCTTCGCCGGCGTCTACATCACGCGCCGCCAACGGCAGTGACGCCACGGGCGTGGGTGCTCTTCGCCCTGTGCTCGGTGATCTGGGGCGTCCCCTATCTCTTCATCAAGATCGCCGTCGAGTCGGGGTTGGCACCCGGCTTTGTCGCGTGGGCGCGCGTGGCGCTCGGGGCCCTGTTGCTCGTCCCCTTCGCGGCACGACGCGGAGCCCTGCGCGGCCTCAAGGGACACGCGGGTCCCATCGTCGCCTATACGGCGACCGAAATCGCTATCCCGTTCGTCCTCATCGCCGTCGGCGAACAACACGTGTCGTCGTCGCTCGCCGCGATTCTCGTCGCGACGATGCCCCTGCTCCTCGCGCTCGTCTCCGTGTGGCTCTCGCCGGCCGACCGGCCGACGGGGCTCCGGATCGTCGGGCTCGTGATCGGACTCGGCGGGGTCGTCGCGTTGCTGGGCCTCGACGTCGGTGGACGGCCCAATGAGCTCTTCGGGGCGGCCCTCGTGCTCGGCGCGACGTTGTGCTACGCCACGGCGCCGCTGATCGTGAGTCGCTACATGACCGATCTCGATCCGCTGGGACCCGTCGCCGCGAGCCTCATCCTGGCGACGATCGCCCTCTTTCCCGCCGCGATCGGGGGCTGGCCGCACGCGATGCCCTCGAGCGCCGCTCTCATTTCCCTCGCCGTCTTGGGCGTCGTCTGCACGGTGCTGGGACTGGTGATCTTTTTCCAACTCATCGCCGCGGCGGGCGCGAGTCGCGCCAGCATCATTACGTACGTGAACCCGGTCGTCGCGGTCATCGTCGGTGTGCTGGCCCTGCACGAGCACGTCGGCGTCATGTCATTGCTGGGGTTGCTCCTGATCCTGGGAGGGTCCTGGCTGGCGGCGGGGGGGACTCGTGTCGATGTCGATTCTGGGGGCCTCCACTCGTCGCCTCAGTGAACCCAAATCAGAGAGGCTCTGATGCCATACCTATCGATTGTGAAGACCCCGGAGAACATTGGGGCGCCACCTCAGGCCCTGATGGACGCGATGGACAAGCTCGTCGCCGATTCTTTGCAGAACGGCTCGATTCTCCAGACGGGGGGACTAGGGCCCAGCAGCCAGGGCTTTCGCGTGCGGGCGTCGAAGGGAAAGCTCACGGTGACCGACGGCCCGTTCACCGAGGCCAAAGAGGTCCTGGGCGGCTACGCGTTGATGGCGGCCAAAACGCGTGAAGAGGCGCTCAAGAATGCGCGCCTCTTCATGGAACTGCACACGAAATACTGGCCGGAGTGGGAGGGAGAGTGCGAGGTCCGCGAGGTCGTGTTCCTCGCACCCTGACCCGTCTTACTTGATCGTCTTCGACGCCGCGTCCCAGGTGGCGGGCGCCTGGCGGAAGTACGCTTCATTCGCCATGTGGCACGCCAGCGCGGCGTGGTGGCCGAACACCACGTCTTCCACCACCGGTTTCCGCGTCCGCACCGCCTCGAAGTAGTTCCAGAGGTGCACGCGGGTGTCGTCGAAGTCCGGCGCGGTGTACGTCGTGGCCTCTGAAAAGACGGCGTTCTGACCGAGCTGCGGATCGTGATCCTTGTGCCACTGCGTTTCGTACGCGTCGCGCAGTGCCCGCGGATAACTGCCGGTGTAATAGCTCGGCCATTGATCGGTGCCACTCTGGGGCGTCAGGGTGATGCGGGAGCCGCTCAGCTCCAGGATCCCCTTCGACCCGTGGAACCAGTAGGTCTCCTGAATCTCGGTGCCGAGATTGAGTCGCATCGAGACGGGCAGATCGCCCCAATAGTATTGCACGAGGTGCACGTCGGGCATGTTGCGCCCGTCCTTCCAGCGCCGAATCCCGCCCACCGAAGTCGCCTGCCGCGGCGGCTCGTTCAGGCCGAGGATGAACATCATCCCGCTGACGAGGTGGACAAGCAGGTCGCCCGCCACGCCGGTGCCGTATTCCTTCCAGCAGCGCCAGCGCGCAAAGATGTTCGCCGCGTTCGAATCCCATGGGCGCTTGGGCACGTCGTTTTGCCACGTATCCCAGTCGAGCGTGCGCGGCGAGAGATCGGGGGGCGGTGGATACTCCCACGCACCCGTCGGATCGTTCCGGCCGAGGCGCGCTTCCACCATCATCAGGTCGCCGATGGCGCCCGCCGCGAGCAGCTCCTTCGCCTTGGCGCAGATCTGCGAGCTGACGCGCTGCGACCCGATCTGCACGATCCGGTTGCTCCGCTTGGCCGCGTCGACCATCGCCACACCGTCGGCGGCCGTGTGCGACATCGGCTTCTCGCAGTAGATGTCCTTGCCCGCGCTCACGGCGTCGACGACGATTTTGCGGTGCCAGTGATCCGGCACCGCCGCGACGATGCAGTCGATGTTCTTGTCGTCGAGCAGTCTGCGGTATTCACGGGTGGTGGGCAGGCTCGCTCCGGCGATTTCTTTCGCGAGGGTGTGGCGGCCGTCGTACAGGTCGGCGGCACCGGCGCAGGTCACGCCGGGCAGCCCGATCGACGTCCCGAGCAGGCCGTTGCCCTGCATCCCCACACCGACCATGCCGAACCGGACCGTGTCGCTGGGAGCCAACGGACGAAACGTGAGGGGCTTGGCGGCAAGCGAGACACCGGCGGCGGCCCCAAATTCGAGGAATTCGCGGCGAGTCCAAGGGTTTTTGTTCATAAGGTGATACTGGCGCCCGACTCGGGACTCGGCAAGTATGTCGATTCCGGCTATCCCCGTTCGTCGTTCATGTAGACCCGACTGGGAGATGTAGCCGTATGCGATTCATGATCATCGTAAAGGCCACCAAGGACTCCGAGAACGAGGCGCCGCCATTCAAGGCGGAGTGGGAGCCGGTCTTCGCGGAGATGGCGAAATACCACGACGAGCTGCAACGCGCCGGCGTCCTCCTCGACTACGCGGGGCTGCAGCCGACCTCGAAGGGCTGGCGAGTCAAGTATTCCAGAGGGAAGCGCACTGTGATCGACGGGCCTTTCACCGAAGCCAAAGAGCTCGTCGCCGGCTACACCCTCATCCAGGTAAAGTCACGGGACGAGGCGCTCGAATGGGCCCGGCGTTTCCCGAACCCTGGCCTCAAGGACGGCGAGATCGAAGTGCGGCAACTGTACGAGCTGGAGGACTTCGGTGAGAGGGCAGGCGCGTCATGAGAGGCATGCGGAGGTTCGACTCGGTCGCTGATTACCTGAAGGCGGTCCCTGCGGCGCAACGGGCGTTGCTCAAGAAAGTGCGCCAGACGATCCGGGCCGCCGCGCCCAAGGCGACCGAAGTGATCAGTTACGGCATCCCCGGCTACAAGTACAACGGCATGCTCGTGTACTTCGCCGCGTTCAAAGACCACTGCAGCCTCTTCGGCGTCGGCACCGGCCTCATGAAGGAGCACGCGAAGGCGCTCGCGCCCTTCAAGAAGTCGAAGGGCACGATCCAGTTCACGGTTGAAGAACCTCTCCCCCTGCCCTTGGTCCGGAAGCTCGTGAAGGCGCGCGTCGCGCAGAACGAAGCCCGGGGCTGATGACGTCCGAGGCGCACCGCGCGCACCAGGCGATCGAAGCGGTGTGGCGCATCGAGTCCGCCAAGGTCATCGCCGGACTCACCCGCATGACCGGGGACGTCGGCACCGCTGAAGATCTCGCCCAGGACGCCCTCGTCGCCGCGCTCGAGACATGGCCCAAGTCAGGCGTCCCCGACAACCCGGGGGCCTGGCTCATGGCCACCGCCAAGCGCCGCGCGATCGACGGCTTTCGCCGCGGCAAGCTGCTCGACCGAAAACACGTGGAGTTGGGCCACGAGCTGCGCAGCCGCGAAGAGAGTCCCGAGCACCAACTCGCCGAGGGGCTCGACGACCACGTGGGCGACGACGTGCTGCGCCTGATCTTCACGACCTGCCACCCGGTCCTCTCCACCGAAGCGCGCGTGGCGCTGACCCTCCGCCTGCTCGGCGGCCTCGCCACTGACGAGATCGCGCGCGCGTTTCTCGCCCCCGAGGCGACGATCGCGCAGCGCATCGTCCGGGCCAAGCGCACACTGCGCGAGGCGCGCGTGCCTTTCGAGGTGCCGCCACCCGCAGAGCTCGCCGCGCGCCTGTCGTCGGTGTTGGACGTGATCTACCTCATCTTCAACGAGGGCTACGCGGCGACCGCCGGTGAAGAATGGGTGCGACCCGCGCTCTGCGACGACGCGCTGCGCCTCGGCCGCATCCTCGCGGAGCTGGCGCCGAGGGACCCGGAGGTGCACGGGCTCGTCGCGCTGATGGAGATCCAGGCGTCGCGGCTCAAGGCGCGTGTCGGCCCGGGCGGCGAGCCGATTCTGCTTCTCGACCAGGATCGCGGGCGCTGGGACCAACTCCTCATCCGGCGCGGCCTCGCGGCGCTCGAGCGGGCCGAGCAGCTGGCGGGAGCGCTCGGTCCATTCGCCCTCCAGGCGGCGATCGCCGCCTGTCATGCGCGTGCCCGGACCGCCGAGGAGACCGACTGGACACGAATTACGGCGCTGTACGACGCGCTGGCGCAGCTCACGCAGTCGCCGGTCGTAGAGCTGAACCGCGCCGTCGCGTACTCGATGGCCTTCGGACCCGCCGCGGGACTCGAGATCGCCGACAAGCTGACGTCCGAGCCGGCGCTCGAGAACTACCATCTGCTGCCGAGCGTGCGCGCCGACTTCCTCGCGAAGCTGGGCAGATTCTCTGAGGCGCGCACCGAGCTCGAGAGGGCCGCGTCCCTCACACGCAACGCGAGGGAGCGCACCCTGTTGCTCGAGCGCGCCAACAACCTCAGCAGGTCCTGAGCAGGAAGGCCACGCGCAGTTATCTTCTGCCCGTGAGCACCTTTTTCGTCACGGGCGCGAACTCGGGGATTGGCAAAGCCCTCGTCGAGGCGCTGGCCGCCCGCGGGGCCACCGTCGTCCTGGCGACGCGCTCCGAAGCGCGCACCAGGCCGGTGCTGAACGAACTGAAGAGTCGGTTCCCCGCCGCGCGGTTGCAGTGGGTGCACCTCGACGTCTCGGACTTGGGCGCGGTGCGACGCGTCGCCCAATCGTTCCTCGCCACCAAGCAACCGATCGACGTCCTGGTCAATAACGCCGGCATTGCGGGCACGCGCCGCCTCAGCGCGGACGGCTACGATATCACGTACGCCACAAACCACATCGGACCTTTCCTGCTCACGAATCTCCTGTTGCCGAGACTGAAGGAGTCACCGCAGGGGCGCGTCGTGAACGTGGCGAGTAACGCGCACTTCATGGCAAAGGAGCTCGACTGGTCCGTGCTCGAGCGGCGCACGGAGCCCAAGCGGAGTGCTTTCAGGGACTACGCGGTCACCAAGCTGATGAACGTACTACATGCGAAGGAGCTGGCCCGCCGTCTCGCCGGAAGCCGCGTGACGACGTATTCCCTGCACCCCGGTGCGGTGGCGTCCAACATCTGGCGCGCGGTCCCGTGGCCCGTGCGGCCCGTCATCAAGCTGTTCATGGTGTCGAACGAAGAGGGCGCGAAGACGCCGCTCTACTGCGCCACCGCGCCCGAGTTGGCCACGACGAGTGGCCGCTACTACTACAAGAGCCGCGAAGCGAAAACCAGCCCGCTCGCCGCGAATGCTACGCTGGCGAGCGAGCTGTGGGACAAGACAGAGGCTCTAATCAGCGCTTCTCGTTGACCGTCGGGAACGCCGGCGCCGGATACGTGCCGATTTTCTCGGGCGTATACTCGCTGGCCCAAAAGTCTGGCGGCCCTTCGCTGTCCTCGACCTTGTTGCTCACGGGCTTCAGGCCCCGCTTGAGATAGGCCGCGATCGCCCACAAGTCCTGTTCGGGCATGAAACGCCAAGAGGTCCACGGCATCGGAATCGCGAGGTACTTCGGGTGTGCCGGGAAGTTGCCCTGCCCCGGTATCATCGAAGTGATCTCCACGTCCGGCGTTTCCCCGGGGCGCAGGCCGTACCGGAGTGCGTTGAAGATTTGCCGCTCGCTGAAGCGGCCCAGGCCCGTCTGGTTGTCGGGGGTCAAGTTCCGCGGGCGCGTCTTGAAGCACGCATCCTGCGGCGCGGCGGCGCAGGGCCCGATCCGGAATTCCTGCTGCGGCGACGTCATACCGACCAGATACCCGGTCGCCGCCGGATTCTCGCCGCCGCCATGGCACTCGCCGCACGCGTGCGAGAGCACGAGGAACCTGCCGCGGAGGACCAGATCCTGGTCCTGGGTCCGGGGCGCGCGCCCGAAGGCCGCTACAGAAAGGATTGCCACAGCCGACGCAGCACCTGCGGATGTCAGTCGCAACCAGCGAGTCATGTTGATCTCCTCACTTGAGCTCGAGAATGCCCATCATCCCCTGGTCTTCGTGCGAGAGGATGTGGCAGTGGAACATCCATTTGCCCGGGTAGTCGTCGAAATGCACGATGATCCGCACCGTCTCGTGCCGGGGGACGTTGATGGTGTCCTTCCAACTCCGGTCCGGCGTCGGCACGCCGTTGCGGTCAAGCACTTGGAAGTGAAAACCGTGCAGGTGGAACGGGTGATCCATCCCGACGATGTTCTCGATCTGCCAGATCTCCGTGGTGCCCAGGCGCGCGCTGATGTCGACGCGGTTCATGTCCATCGACCTGCCGTTGATGAGCCCCTGCGACAGCACGATCACGCGCCGAGCAACGGCCTGGGCGGTGTCCAGCGCGGGAACCGGACGCAACGTCCCGGGCAGCTTCACGGCGCGCAGCGGCGAGGTCGCTGCGTAGCGCACCGACAGCACGTCGCGCGAGTGGTTCCAATTCCTGGGCCGGGTCTGGGGGATGTACCGATCGTACGCCAGCGTCTGAAGCGTCGTCTGGCTTCCCGGCGCGCCGGTGCCGCGCACCAGCAGCTCGACCCGCTCGGAGTTGGCCAACACGATCTCGGAGACCTCCACGGGGCGCTCGAACAGGCCACCGTCGGTCCCCACGTGCAGGAACGTGTGCCCCGGAAGCGCCAGGCGAAACACCCGGGCGGCGGAGGCGTTGACGATTCGCCAGCGCTGCACTTCGCCGCTGCGAATCGTGAGCGTCGGCATGACCTGGCCGTTGACGAGCAATACCTCCCCTTCGCGTCCGTTCTCCATATCCGCGCGCCCAGCCGCGGACTCGGGGTCCGGCAGGTCGAGCGACCCGTCCGGCAAAACCCGGTTGTCCGAGAGCACCAGGACTTTTTCAGGGAGCGAGGCGGGCAGCGGGTCGTGCGGGTCTCGAACGATGATGGCGCCGTACAACCCCTTCGCGATCTGATAGCCGGAGCGCCCATCGGGATGCGGGTGATACCAGTAGGTGCCCGCGCTGCCGGGGGCGATCGTGAACACGTAGTCGTGTGACTCACCCGGCGCGATCGGATCCAGCGGACTGCCGTCGGCAGCCGCAGGAACGTGCACACCGTGCCAGTGGACGGTGCTGGGTTCGGGTAGCGCGTTGTGGAAATGGATGATCACGCGGTCGCCCTCGCGCACGACCAGTGTCGGGCCGGGCACGGTGCCGTTGTAGGCGTAGACGTCCGACACCGTACCCGGCACCAGGGAGAGGCGCGCTGGGGCGGCGGTCAGGGTCATTTCCACGACGCCGCGGGCGGTGGACTGGTTCTGGAGGACCGGTGGAGCGGACAGCGTGTCTTGGGCAGCCAGCGCTCCGGGCGCAGCCAAGACGAGGCCCGCCAGGAGCGTTCGCCGAGTAGACATGTTCCAATGGGTAACGAAGGGAGGTACGATACGCCCTGCCGACCGGCTGTCAATGACGGGTCAGCGTGATATACGGTCCTTGAGCGGCTTGCCGATCAACGCGCGCGCGTCATCCACTTTCCCGAAGAGGCCCCACAGCAGCACGCCGCGGACGTTCCCATCCTTCAGATAGTAGACGATCCCTTCCTTGAAGGGGTCCTTCCAGTCGCTGATCACCTCGAGGCGCGGATCGAGCTCCCCCACCGCCTCGTAGCCGAGCGCAAAGAGATCAGAGTAGAAGAACGGCAGGTGCGTGTACGGCGTCCCCTGGCCCGCCATCGCGCGGCCGGCGGCGGCGCCCATGCTGTTCGCGTTGTCCTCGTGCTCCACGCGCATCCGCACGCCGAGGGCGGGATTGAAAAAGTTGGCGACGTCGCCGGCCGCGAAGATCTCGGGCACGCTGGTGCGGAGCAGCTCGTCGACCACGATGCCGTTCTCCACCTTCAGCCCTGCCTGCTCGGCCAGTTGGACGTTGGGCTGGATGCCGAGCCCGGCGACGACGACGTCCACCGACAGATCCCGCCCCGTCGTCGTCTTCACGGCGACCTTGAGGCCGTCCTGGCGGAGCGCGGCGAGCCCGTCGCCGGTGCGCACGTCGACGCCCTGCTCGCGGTAGTACGTCACGAGAAAGTGCGATAAGTCAGCGGGGAAGACGCGCGCGCCGATCCCATCCTCCGGGATCAGCATGATGACTTCGCCCCCCGCGAGGCGCAGCGCGGCGGCGACTTCGGAGCCGATGAACCCCCCGCCCAGCACTGCGAATCGCACCGCGCCGTCGGCGACCGCGCGCAAGCGGCGGTAGTCGTCGTACGTGCGATAGTAGACGATCTGCTTGTCACCACCGAAGGGGAGTCGCCGAGGCGTTCCGCCGGTGGCGAGGAGTAGCTTGTCGTACGTCACGACCTCGCCGCGCTCATCCGTCACCGACCGCTTCTTCGGATCGAGGGCGGTGACTTTGCGGCCGAGCCGCAGATCGACCGCGAGGGCATCGGTGCCGCGCCAGATTCCCGATTCGGGGTCGCCCTTCCAGAGCCCTTTGGACAGGGGCGGGCGCGCGTAGGGCGGATGGGCTTCGGCGGAAATGAGGCCGATGCCGGCGGACGGATCGGCGGCGCGGATGGCGCGGGCAGCGGCATCAGCTGTCATGCCGCCACCGACAATGAGGTAAGGATAGTGTTTCATGAGGATGCTACGCTGCGATGCCCTGGCTCGGATTCGAACCGAGACGCCTTGCGGCACTGCCCCCTCAAGACAGCGTGTCTACCAGTTTCACCACCAGGGCGGGCTCGGAAAATTAGAGCGCTGTCTCGCGCGAATCAAGCGGACGCGTAGCTTTGGAGCATGGAACTCTGGGTCGCGTTCGGGTTCGGGGCCGGAGTGGGCGCACTGCTCGGCTTCCTGTTCGGTCGCCAGCAGCGGGCGCCTGCGCGGCGGCTGACGCCGCCGCCCCCGCCCCTGGCGCCCCGCGCGCCGCCACCCGAGATCCGCCACGTCGTGATGGACGAGGGCGCCGCGAACGTGCTCAACGCCCTCAACAACCGGCTCGCCGCGATCGGCACCCTCGCCGACCTGCTGCACGGCAGCCCGCTCGACCCGGAGCGCGCCCGCGCGCTGATGATGCTGCACGGCGAAGTCCGCCGCGCCGCGGAGATCACGACCCACTTCCTCGAGCTGACCGACCATCCCATCGGCGCCGCCGAGCCGTGCGATGCGAGCGTCGTCGTCAACGGTGTCCTCGCCGAGCGGGACGCGACGTTCCGCGAGCTGGGCGTCAAGGTGATGCGAAACGTACCGGCCAATCTTGCGATGGTCGCCTGCCCCATGGCGCAGCTGACCGAGATGCTGACCAAGCTGCTCGACTTCGCGCTGCGCCGGCTGCGGGAATCGGCGCCGCCCCGGGAGCTGCGGATCGACGCGACCGAAGCCGGGCCGTCGGTCGTCCTGGCGCTGTGGGATTCGGGACCCCCGTTGCCCGTCGAGGCGGAGCAGCGTCTCGTCTCGCCGTTTCGGTTCACGCAGACGGGCGGCGGGGGCGAGGTCGAATTCGCGCTGGCGCGGGCGCTCGCGCAGTCGACCGGGGGCAGCCTGCGACTCCGTCTGCGCGGCGGCACATCGGGCGCCGAAGTCGTCGTCACGCTCCCGAAGAGCGTCCTCGGCCCCCTCGCGCGCACCAGCGCGCCGGCGCAGGCGCTCCCCAAGCTGCGCATTCTCGTCGTCGACGACGACCAGGTGAACCGTCAGGCGATGGAGCTGTTGCTCGAGCGCGAGGGGCACGACGTCATCGCCGTCGAGAACGGCATCGAAGCGATTCAGCAGCTCGGTGAGCGCGACATCAGCTTCGATGTGGTCGTCACGGACCTCCAGATGCCGCGGCTCGGCGGGCGGGCGCTGTACGAACAGCTGGTGGATGAACGGCCGCAGCTGGCGTACCGCTTCGTGTTCGTCACCGGCGACCAGGCGCGCGACGAAACCCGGCACTTCCTCGAGTCCTGCGGGCAGCCGTCGGTCACGAAGCCGTACGACTTGAGCGACCTGATCAACGCCATCGGGAAAGTCACGCGCAAGCGCTCGTGATTCCGTGATAGCGCGAGGCGTGCTCCTCGCCGTCAGTCTCGTGCAGACACCGGCGTATCGCGACGGCTGGGGTTCCTGGACGGTGGCGGCGGGCGCCGGCGCGCTCGCCGTGCTGCCCGTCGTCCTGCACCTGCCGCGCAGCGCGCCTTCCTGCGCGCCGTGCGATCCCCTGACTCTCTCGCCGTTCGATCGTTGGGTCGTGCGACTCGATTCCCGCGGAGCCGGCACGGCGAGTAACGTCGTCGTGGCCGGCGTGGTGGGTGGCGGCCTGCTGGCGTCCCGCACACGCGGCAACGTCGCGATGATGGTGAATGCCGTCGCCTTCACGCAGCTGACGACGGAGTGGACCAAAGCCTTGATCCACCGCAACCGGCCTATCCTCTATACAGCTGCTGCGCCCAGCGTCGCCGGAGACCGCGATACTCAGCGCTCGTTCCCCTCGGCGCACACCGCCACGGCCTTCGCCGTCGCGACGTCGTACACCGTGATGGCCCAGCGGCAGCACCTTCCTCACGCCACGCGCAACGAGATCCTGCTGTACGCGGGGGCGGCCGGCGTCGGCGCGATGCGCGTCGCGGCGGGCCGGCACTTCGTCACCGACGTCGTGGGCGGCGCGGTGTTGGGAACGGTGGTGGGTTGGGTGACGGCGAAGGTGTTTCCGACGAGGTGAACGAGGGAATGCGCCGACTCGGAATCGAACCGAGAACCTACGGATTAAGAGTCAGTTGCTCTACCAATTGAGCTATCGGCGCAACGTACTGCGGCGGGAGGGTTCAGCCCCATGCCCCCAAGGGGAATCGAACCCCTGTTCCCACCTTGAAAGAGTGGTGTCCTAGCCGTTAGACGATGGGGGCGCGTCCCCTGCCAGTAGCGGTAACGGGATTCGAACCCGTGTTTGAGCCTTGAGAGGGCTCCGTCCTAGTCCCCTAGACGATACCGCCAGGGGCGGAGAATATCGCCACTCGGCGCACACTCGGTCAACCCGGCCACCAACCGATACGCGAGTTGACCTGCCGCGTCGGGCGCGTACCGTTGTAGGCCCCGATGAAACGCATCCTGTTCCTGCTCGTGCCCGAAGCGCCGATCCTCGTCGGCGTCGCGCTGCTCGTCACCCTCCCCGGGCTCCGACCAGCCGCGAACGGACTCGTCGACGTCTACCCCTACACCGTCCTCGCCGCCGCCCTGCTGCTCGGCTTCCGCTTCAACCGGTCGCGCCTGGTCTTTACCGTCGCCTTGCTCGCGATCGCCCAGTACGTGCTCGACCTTGGGCTGGCTGCCCCCGAGTCACGGCTCTTCTTCCACGCCACCACGTTCCTGCTGCCGCTGAACCTGGCGCTCATCGCGCTGCTCCCGGAGCGCGGCACGGTCACTCCGAGGGGCCTCCTGCGCTGGGTGCTGATCGGCGTGCAGGTGCTCGTCGTCGCGTTCCTGGCCAAGTCGTTCCCGACGCAGGCGACTGCCGTCCTCAGGACGCGCTTCCTGCCGTCGGTCTTGAGCGACTGGACGCCGCTTGCGCAGCCCGCCCTGGTCGCATTCCTCGGGATGGGTGCCGTGCTGGTGCTGGGGTGGCTGCGCGAGCCGCAGTCGCCGGTGCGCGGCTACACCTACGCCCTCATCGCTGCCTTCATCGGTCTCACCTGGAAAGCCGCCGGGCCGGGCCAGGAGATCTGGATCACCACGGCCGGGCTCGTGCTCGTCGTCGCCGTGATCGAAGCGTCGTACATGATGGCGTACCGCGACGGCCTGACCGAGCTGCCCGGGCGCCGGGCGTTGAACGAAGCGCTGCCCCGCTTGAGCGGCCAGTTCACCGTCGCCATGGTCGACGTCGATCATTTCAAGCGCTTCAACGACCGCTACGGGCACGATGCCGGTGATCACGTGCTGCGGCTCGTGGCCGCGCGGCTGGCGCACGCGTCGGGGGGTGGAACGGCGTATCGCTACGGGGGAGAAGAGTTTGCACTCCTCTTCGCCGGCAAGAGCGCTGAAGAGTGCCTGCCGCACCTCGAGGAGCTGCGGGAAACCGTGGAGACGAGCCGCTTCACGCTGCGGCGTCGCTTCCGGCCGCGGAACAAGCCGGCGGCCCCCAAAGGGCGCAAGACGCGCGAGGCGATTGTGATTACCGTCAGCATCGGCGTGGCGGAAAAGAACCACCGCCATTCGACGGCCGATCAGGTTATCCAGGCCGCCGACAAGGCCCTCTATCGGGCCAAGGAAGCCGGACGGAATCGCGTCAGTGTCTGAGGCGCCCTAGTTGGGCGGGTGCACCGAGGCGCCGCCGCAATAACGCCGCTCCATCGTGCAAGTCGGCGTCGGCGTGATGCGGCGCTAGGCAGCCTTCAATGGAGGATGGTGGGGAGGATGATGGGGAGGTTCACGCGGCGGCAGGGGGCGCTCCCAAGTGACGACCTGCTGGAACCGCGCGGGGTTGTCGTCGAATCGATGGAAGATGACATCCCGAATGCCGGTGAAAGTCTGGCTCAGTAGCACACTCGCTAACTCGGGTGTGACCTCGGCGTACAGCACGACCGGAATGCCCCAGGCCTCCGCGAACATCTTGATGTGCCACTCGGGGTCCCCACGCAGATCGGCGCGCGGGTCCGCCAGAATCGTGGACGGGCCCTCGCGAATCACAACGTCCTGCAACTCGGCCCATGTCCTGACAAAGCGGAGGTTCGTCCTGTCACCCAACGCCCGCCGCGCCTTGTCCCGCATTCCCATGCGCGACACCAGGACCGCCACGAGGCCGCGTTTGACGCGAACAAGGCGGAGCCGGGCATGCTGCGCGTGCCGGTGCTTCACCAACTCCCAGCACACCCAGCCGCAGGTTGCAACCAGGTCGAGCAGCCACCGCAGTCGGTGATCCACGACTGAACCCTACCGGTTCGGCTGACGATGAGCCAGAGCCTGGCTATGTTGACGCCATGACCAAATCCCTCGTCACAGCGGCCCTGCTGGGCCTCGGCGCGATCGTGGCGGCGCCCCGGCACGGCCAAGCCCCCCCCGCGCAGCTCGTCACATTCCTGCGCCAGAGCATCGGCCTGGATTCGGTGCAGCTCGCGTTGATCGAACGCGGCGAGGGCGTCGTCAAAGTCCTCGAGACCAAGGACCGGCGCGACGTGGCACTCTTCGGGATCATCACGACCGCCGTGGCGCGCGACGCCTACGTCGCCCGGGCGCTCGACTTCCGCAACTCCCTTCGGAGCCCAAGTCGCACGCACTTCGGCATCTTCAGCGATCCGGCGACAGCGGCCGACGTCGCGGCGGTGACGATCAGCATGCGGGACGTCGAAGACATGAAGGATTGCCGCCCCGGCGACTGCGTCGTGAAGCTGCCGGCGACGGACATGCGGCGCATCCACGAGGAGACGAACTGGTCGGGGGACGACATCCAGGCCCAGCTGGGCGCTTATGCGCGGCGCCGTCTCGTCGAGTACATCGCCGACTACCGCAAGCGCGGCGACTCGGCGATGGCGATCTACGACGACCGCGGCCGGCTCAACGTGCACGCGAGCGAAGCGTTCGCCGCGATGCTCGCCGAGTCACCGTATGTCTATCAGAATGTGCCGTCGCTGGGGCGCTACCTCGCCGCCTATCCGCGCGAGAAGCTGGCGGGCGCCACGGAGGTGCTCTTCTGGTCCGAGGACGCGATGCCGCGCCTCCGCCCGATCCTCAGCGTCACCCACCAGGTCGTATACACGCCGCCGGAGCTACCCGGCGTGACCCTCATCGCGGCGAAGCAGCTATATGCCAATCACTACTTCGAAGCGGCGCTCGACGTGACGTGCGTGGTCGAGCGCGGCGGTTCGGGCAGCTACCTGCTCGTCCTGCGGCGCTACCGGTTCGACAACATGCCGTCGGGGGGCCTCATCAACATTCGTGGCCGAGCCATCGGGGCCCTGCGCGATCAGTTGCTCGCAGATCTGCGTCGTCCTAGCCCCTAAGCTCTTCCGCGCGGCGCGCCCACTGCCACATCCCGATCATGGTTCGCTGACTGATGGGGTGCCCCAGCTCGCGGGCGAGCTGGACGATCTGCCCGCGGTGATGCGCGTCGTGAATCATGTAATAGGTCAGGTAATGCACCGCGCTGTGCGGATAACCGACGATGCGGCTGCCATCAGATAGCGCCGCGCCCACAATGCGCAGGACGGCCTGGCCCTTCGCACCGAGCGCGCGCGCCGCCTCCGTTGGTGTGACGCGGGCGCGTTCCAGCTCGCCGGGAACGCCTTTAGGGTCAGTGCGCTCGAGGTAGCGGAGACCGCAGTTGTGGATGTGGGCGAAGAGCGCGGCGATAGTGCGACCCCGGCCGTTGCCGCCGGGAGGCGGCACGCGCCAGATGGCGGGCGACAGTTGTTCGACGAGGTACTGGTTGATGCGTGCGCTCGCGGCGTACGCAGTCAACAGGTCGCCGGCAGGATCAGTGGAACGTGATGCCGACTTGGAGCGTCCCGCCGGTGTGCCGGAAGCCCGTTTCAATGGTCGTGCCATTGTCCTTGAGGTCCGCCTTGTTCGAGCCCCAAAACGAAAGCATCGGCGTAATCGAGAGCTTCTGGCCCACGCGAATGTCGTAGCCGGCGCCCAGCACGAGCGCACCACCGGGGCTGCTCGCTTCCGACGCGGCGGTCTTGCGGGTGTAGATCGCGCCGCCGAAGCCGCCCTTAAGGAACAGGCCACCCGTCGCGCTCGGGTACCAGTACGCGGTGAACGCAGTGTATCCCGCGGTGATCTCCGTGGCCCCGAAATCGAGGGACCAGAAGTTCAACTCCGCGCCGAGCAGCACCTTTTTACTGGGTGTGCCGCCGAGGCGGAGAAAGCCGGTGGGGCCTCCGTGGTCCTGATCGGTGCAGCCGTCGCAGCTCCAGGCGAGGTTTCCCTGCCCGACGCCGAAGCCGATCCAGAAGCCCTCGCGGGTTTGGGGATTCTGGGCCGCGAGGCTCGAAGGAAGGAGAGCGGCCAGCAGGAACCAACGTGCGCGCATGGTCAAGCTCCTCGTTTTGAAAACAGGCCCGGCAGGAATCGAACCTGCAACCCCCGGTTTTGGAGACCGGTGCTCTACCAATTGAGCTACGGACCTATGACTACTAGTTGCGAAGTTGCTAAGACGGCGAAGTTGCAAGCTGGGCTTCAAGTGCCAGACTCGAGGTGCAAAGCTCGCCACTTCCACCTTGTAGCCACTTCGCAACTTCGCCGTCTGCGCAACTTCTCTGGCGCCTGGCCTCGTGTGGCTTGCGGCTACCTGACCAGTTACAAGAGGGTGGCTGACGGGAATTGAACCCGCAACCTCCGGAGCCACAGTCCGGCGCTCTAACCGATTGAGCTACAGCCACCATGAGACTAGGCGCCTAGGCGCCTAGACGTCTAGGCGTTGACGCCTAGGAAAACACAAACTTAATCGGGCCAGAACCGATGTGAAAGCTCAGCCGTCCGAGAGTCCAAATGTACGTCTCGGCCCCGAAATGACCCGATCGGCACGATCCCCCGCACCGCATTCACCAGAAAGAGGCTTCGCCCCACGAACTCGGCGGCGGTGACGCGCGCCTCCGTGACCTCCATCAGCTCCATCACCCGCGCCCGGCCCACGCCCGGAAGAATGCCGAGGTCGAGCGCGGGCGTGTAGACCCGATCGCCTTGCCACCAGAACACACTCCACGCGGTGCCCTCGGCGATGTGCCCCGCCGCCGTGACGAGCAACGCGTCGTCGGCGCCCTGCGCCTGCGCCTCGAGAATCGCCCGATCGAACACTCCGCGCGCCGTGGTCTTGTGGGGATATGGCGTGTGCGGCTCCGTCCCCACGATCACCGCGGGAGGATTGAGATGCGGCAACTCGCGCGTCGCGATTGCCGGGGTCCCATCGAGCAAGGCGACTCGAATGACGTGATCGGCACCGCCAAGCTCGGGGGGCGCGGCGGCGGCGCGCACTCGCTGCGCCAGATCACCAGGGGGACCGGGCCGGCCGAGGGCCCTCAGGGACGAATTCACGCGCGCGAGGTGCCGCTCCAGGAACGGGAGCTGCCTCCCACGCACCCGAATCGTCTCGATTAGCCCCTCCCCACCCCGCGTCATTGCGTCCAATACTACATTTGAGTCCGTCCTCGAGGGGAGCATAAGCATGCGCGTGGGCACCAGGTTCCTCATCTCGGGTGGGTTGCTGTTGCTCGCCGCCTGCACCAGAACCGTCGTCGTCCAGGGTCCCCCGCCAAGGCAGCCCACAGGATCGCGCCCCCCGCCGCGCACGCCGCCGGGCCAGGACCAGCCGGCGCCGCCGCCCCCCGTCGAGCGGACGAACGAAATCCTCATCCCCCCGGGGCACCTGCCCAGACCCGGCGAATGTCGCATTTGGATCCCGGGACGCGCCCCCGGCCGCCAGCCGCGACCCCGTTCGCGCGCCTGCGCGGGGATCGAAGCGCTCGCGCCCGCCGGGAGCTGGATCGTCTACCGCCGCGCCGACGATCAACGCCTCATCTATATCCGTCTCATCGATGAGCGCCGCCCCAGCATCGTCATCCGCAATCGCATCTTCGACGGCAATACGTGGGAGCTGCTTCGCGAAGAAGAAGTGCGCGAGGAACGGCGGGAGCCTCCGCCGGGCGTGCAGCCACCCGGATACCGCCCCCAGGAGCCGAAGCCTCCCGAGCAGCGGCCACCGGAGCAGAGACCACCCGAACAGCGGCCGCCGGTGCTGCCGCCACGCGAAGTTATTCCGCCCGTGCAACCGCCGGTACAGCAGCCGCGCGATACTCAACCGCCTCCGGTGCAACCACCGGTGCAGCCGCCCGTCGCCAACGTGACGCTGAGCATCCCACCGGGGCATTTGCCGGAGTTGGGCGAGTGCCGCGTCTGGATCCCGCGTCTGCCGCCCGGACAGCAGCCGAAACCCAAGTCACGCACGTGCAACGGCATCGTCGGCGTGGCGCCCGCGGGGAGCTGGATCCTCTATAGACCGAGCGAAGACGAGCATGTCGTCCACGTGCGCCTGATCGACGAACGGCGTGCAGGCGTCGTAATTCGCGTGCGCATTTTCGACATCGATTCGAAACGCCTCGTGCGTGAGGAGAATCCATGAAGCGGTGGTCCGCCATTGTCGTCGGTCTGGTCGCGGCAGCGTGCAGCCACGGTCCCCCGCCCGACTTCGCGCCCGACCCCGGGCTCGTCGCGCAAATCCGCGAGATCCGGATGTCGGCCCCGACCAGCGCCTGTCCCGGCGAGACGTTCGGCGCGACCTACACCGCCGTCCTGAACGGCGGCGCGCTCGTGTCGTTCGAATCGCGCTACGACCGCAAGCATCCACCGCGACTGCATGTCTCCTTCCTCGACCGCTCGAGCGAGCAGGCCACGCCCCTCGAGGGTGGCGCCTGGGCCGCGGAACCCGACGCGCTCGTTACCGCCTTGACGGGGTTCAAGCTCGCGGCAGCGCTGAAGGCGAAGCCGACCCTCACCGCGACCGCGGATCTGACGCCGAGCTACGAGTGCATGCCGCACGCGTTCGGCTTCCGTGGCGCGGGGCCGGGCGCCCCCGGTCCCCAGGTCACCGTACGGCTCGGCATCCTGCGCTCGCCGTTCTATCAGCGGCTCCTCGTGGTGGGCGTCGAAGTCGAGGACGCCCCGCCCTTCTTCGTGTTCGCGGATGCGGGCGCAGTGCCGCCAGCCGACTGGATCGTAGTCGAAGCGCGTGGGGCACGCGGCCAGCGGGGCACCGACGGCGAGCCGGGCGCGCGCGGTGCGCCTGGCGCCTCAGGATGCCCCGGCGGCGCTGGAGGCCCCGGCGGGAATGGTGGCAATGGAGGTCCGGGAGGCTACGGTGGGCGTGGCGGGCAGATCACGATCGTGGCTCCGACCGAAGATCCCTACCTCGCCGGCCTCGTGGATGCGCGGACCCCCGGTGGTGAAGCGGGACCAGGCGGCGCGGGTGGCAAGGCAGGGGCTGGCGGCGTCGGCGGTGAGCGCACGCGTGCTGACAGTGCGTGCACCAAGGGCCCGTCGGGCACTGCCGGTCGCCCCGGGCTCCGCGGCCCAGATGGTCGAGACGGACTCCCCGGCACCCGGCCGCAGATCCTTACTGTGGCGGGTCGAGATGTGTGGGGGACGCGGATGCCGCCGGCCTTGCAGGAGCTTCTCAACTACAGACCGCGGCGGTAAGGGACAGTAGGTGGCGGTAAGAGGCGAGAACGTCCTCTTACCGCCTCATTACCGCCCATTACCGCCCATTACCGCCCGTCCTTTCCAGTACCAATACCCCGGCAGCCCGCAGAGAATCAGCCCCGCGCCCACTGCGGACTCGCGCGGCAGTTCGCGGATCGTATTGCCCACGAGCCAGAGCGCGAATGCGATGAACACGATCGGTGTGACCGGATAACCCCACGTCCGGTACGGCCGGGCGACCTGCGGAGCGGTGCGCCGCAGCCGCATCACCGCGCCGCACCCCAGCGCGTAGAACAAGAACTGCGCGAACACGACGTACGTGAAGAGCTGGTCGTATCGCCCCGTGAGCGCGAGCACCGCTGAAATCACGCCCTGTGTCACCAGCGCCACGACCGGTGTGGCGAAGCGTGGATGCACACTCGCCTGCGACTGGAAGAAGAGCCCACCGCGCGCCATGGCGTACGGGATCCGCGCGGCCGTGAGAATGATCCCGTTGTTCGCGCCCAGCGTCGACACGAGGATCGCCGCCGCCACGAACCCCGCGCCCACCGCTCCCATCGTGACCTGAGCCGAGTCAGAAGCCACGAGCTTCACTCCGGCCATCCGCCCGGGCGACAGCACGTACGAGTACGCCACGCTCGCGAGCACATAGAACGCAAGCACGATCAGAGTTGAGAGAATGATCGATCGCGGCAGGTTCTTGCCGGGGTCCTTGATCTCGCTGCCGACGTACGTCGTCTCGAGCCACCCATCGTAAGCCCACAATACGCCGATCATCGCGACCCCGAATGGTCTGATCCAATCGCCGACCGCGCCCGCGGGCCAGAGCGGTTGGAAGTTTGAGGCTGAACCGCCGGGGAGGACGAACGCCGTGAGAATGAGCACCCCGAGGGCGCCCATCTTGAGAAAGGTCAGGACATTCTGCGTCGTCGCCCCGAGACGCACACCGAGGCAATTGAGCAGCGTCAGCCCGGCGACTGACGCGAGCGCGATCACTTTGATCATGCTCGGCGAGACCGGCACGAAGAAGCCCACGTACGTCGCGAACCCCACCGCGATCGCGGCAATCGACGCCGGGTTGATGACGAGGAAATTGGCCCAGCCGTAGAGAAAGGCCCACATCGGCCCGTACGCCTCGCGCAAATACGCGTACTGGCCCCCCGCCTCCGGATACGCCGCCCCCAATTCCGCGATCGACAGCGCGCCGAGCAGGGACACCAGCCCGCCGACGATCCACACCAGAATCATGAGCCCCGATCCCGGAACCTGCGCCGCGATCGCGGCGGGGACGATGAAGATCGCGGACGCGATCATCGTCCCCACGTTGATCATCGTGGTGTCGAGAAGTCCCAGCTCGCGTTTGAGCTCGGTTTGAGGCGGGGTCATCGCGGGGGCTAGGATGCCTTCTCCCAGTCGCCCACGCAAATCAGAGTACGCCGTCCATGTAGAAGTCGAGCCGCCAGCCCTTGGGAGACTTGAGTGCGCGCCCAAGGTCGATGCGCAACAAGCCGTCGAGGAAGCTCGCCCCCACGCCGACGCCGACGAGCGGATGCGCGAGCGACAGGCGGTCGCGCGGGGCGGCGCGCCCGACATCACAGAAGAGCGCCACGCGCGCCGCGGGCCAGCTGTTAGCAATCTCGCCGCGTGCGCGCCAATAGGCGTCGCCGCTCATCACGCCCCCCGCGTAACCGCGCAACGTGTTCGGCCCCCCCAGATACCAGCGACTCTGCACCGGCACGCGACCCGCCGACGTGCCTCCCGCGACCTCGATTGCACCAGTGACCTGAGGCGTGAGGGGCGTGGTCGTGCGCAATACGAAACTGCCGCGGCCGAATCCGTAGGTGCCGGCACCGCCGTCCAGCGACAGGTCGGCGGACCAGCGGGGTTTCCCGGGATCGAAGCCGCGCTGCGCCCGGAGCGTCAGCTCGGCGCCGAGCTGGTCGGCCGAGTCGGCGATCACATTGGGGCGAAACACGTGATCCGCATGCAGCACGTGCGGCAGCGAGAAGTCGGTGCGTTTGGCGGCGCTGCGCTGGCGTTCGGCGTACACGCGCACCGAGAAGGTCTGCTGCGCGGTCACCGCCGGCAGCACGGTGACCCCGATCCCCGCCGACCGGTAGTAGTCCCCGTCGTCGCGACCGAAGAGGAGGCTACTCAGTGAGTTGCCGAACCCGAGCGCGTTACTACCCCCGGCCGCGTCCACGGCGTTCAGCCGGCGGTAGCCCGCCAGGCGCATTCTCGCCGTCCTGGTCTCCCGCGTGACGCCGCCCTCGACGTCAGGTTCGCCGTCAGCAAGCGCGACGCGCGCTGACCCGTCGAGCACCAGCCGGCCGAGGTCGAGCTCGCCTTTCGCTCCCAGTGAGAGTCCCTCCACGCGATTGAAACGCGCCAACCCCCAGCGCGGCGGTCGGGCCCGGAACTGCCAGGGCGCCTGCGGCAGGCGGCCCAGCCCGTGCATCAGGTCCTGGATCTCCCCCGCCGAGATAAGCGTGTCACCGGGCCCCGTGTACGCTGGAGGAAGCTCGGCGCTCGCGAGCAGCGCCGCCGTGTCGATCGGAATGTGCACGGCGAACTTCAGGCATTCGCCGTTGCGACACCTGCACTGGACGGTCAGCGTGTCGACTTGCGAGTGACATTGCGCCCAGGCCGTCGAATCCTCGGCCTCGGTGGCGCGCGGTGGCCGCGGCGCGCGCCGCAGGGTCGTGTCTCCGGTCACTTCGTAGTCGCTATAGAGCCGCTCGTAACGCAGCGGCATCTGAAGCCACGAGCCGGCGGTCGCCACGGCATCGAACGCAATGAGCCGAGGGAGCCACCAGCGGCCGGCCCACAGGCCGTAGTCGATGGTGATGAAGCGGACTTCTCCGCGGATCGGTTTCGCGAAGCCCGGGATATCCTTGTCTTCGTCCCCCACGTCCTCTTCGAAATCGAATGGCCGCGCCGGCTTGAACAGCGCCCGTACGACGCCGTGCGTGGCCTCGTCGATCCACAGCGAGCCGGTCATCAGCTGGAAGTCGAGCCTGCGCGGGATGACGCGCAGCTCCCGCAGCACGATGGTGCGCCCATCCGGAAAAACGAGGACGCTCGAATCACCCGTCGCAAAGCGGTAGTTCGCCTCGCTCCCGGGGGCGAGCGGGTGGCCGAGTCGCATACCCTTGCCTTCGCCATCGCGGTCGCGATCGCCACCGCCGAACCCCACCGTGATGCCGTCGGCGGCGGGGTCGAAGGCGTAGTCCGCAACATCGCCCTGCAAGTCTTCGGGAAGCTCCACGCGGGGGCGCACCGCCGGGATCGCTTGGCGGGCGCCGATCACCTCGATGCGGCCCACGGAGTCGCGCCGCCATTCGATGTGCAGGGCCAGCTCGCGGCGATACAGCATGCGGTCGCGCCGCAGGGCGCGCACGCCGGCGCCGATGCGCTCCCGCATCGTGACGTTGTAGGCCGTGATAGACCGGTCCACGGTTTCGCGGCGGGCACGCGCCGCCGCCACGAGCCGCCGGGCGGTGGGATCGAGGTAGGCGCTGCTGTCGCCCGGTTGCTGCGCCGCGAGGAGCAGAACGAGGGAAGCGATGATCACGTAGGCTCTGTACGGACCCGAGTGAAGGATAAGATTCAAGGATGAACAATGCCTACTGGCAGGCGAGCCGCTCCCCCCGCTACAGCCTGCTCTTCGCGTTGCCGCTCCTCATCTTCTACCAGCTCCTCGCGGCCTCCGTGCCCGCCGGGCCGCAGGGGGGCGTCCGCAACGGCGCCGACGTCCTGCTCCAGGCCGTGTTCGTGTGGATCGCGGGATCATGGGGGCCCCGCCTCTTCATGACGTGCCTCATCGTCGCGGGCGTGTGGCTCGTCGTCAAAGACATGCGCTCGCACCCCGGGCCGCTGCGCCCCGGCTTCTTCGTGGGGATGCTGGGAGAATCGATCGGGCTGGCGCTCGTGTTCGGCGTCGTCGTGGGCGGGCTGACGGCTGCCCTCCTGGGCGAGCCCCCGCCGCTCTCCATCGCGCTGCAGGGCCCGACACACCTGGGCAGCGGCACCGTGTTGATGCTCTCGCTTGGCGCCGGGATCTACGAGGAGCTGCTCTTCCGCGTCGTCCTCGTCGGGCTCTTCGCCTGGCTCGGGCGCCGCGTGCTCGGGTTCCGACCGTTCATCGCCGGCACGAGCGCGACCATCGCCGGGGCGCTCGTCTTCTCCGCCTTTCATTATATAGGGCCCTTCGGAGACACCTGGCAGGTCTACTCGTTCGTCTTCAGGACGATCGCCGGTCTGTTCTTCAGCGCGCTCTACCTGACGCGCGGGTTCGGCGTCACGGCATGGACCCACGCCCTGTATGACGTCTTCCTGATACTGCGGTAGGACTTACGGTAACGCGAACAGCCAGAGATTCGCGCCGACCGACGCGAGCGGGTCGGCGGTATTCTCGACCTCCGCGACGAAGCGGCGGGTCCCCGGCACCACCGCAATGCGCCGAATCGGGGTGTCGGTGCCGAGCTGGTACACGACGCCCGTCCCAAGGTCGATCCACTCCACCACGCTGCTGTCGGCCCGCAGCGCTACGGGGACGCCATCGACGTCGGTGAGATCGGCGACGGGTCCCGAGAAACGTCCGACGGCCACCGCCGAATCGGCGCCGGGGGCGAGAAACAGCAGGCGCGTCGAGTCGGAGGATTTCACGAGCCAGACCCCACCCGTGGCGATGGGCGTGTAGGCGATCGTCGAGTCGGCCCCAGGCACGATGCCGACGGTTCCACCCGCCGCGAGATCCAGGTCGACGAGCGTATACGCGTCCATCAGCGTGTCCGTGAGCCGCTCCGACCCGCCGCCCTTCACCTTGAAGACTCGCTCGTACGACGCCAGGAATCGCACGGTCGTCGCGTTGAGCCACATGGGCTTCGACACGGCCGTCGCGGTGCGGCCGTCGGGGAGCACGTACCACGACTGCCAGCTCGATGTCGGGTGGGCCGGATCGTTCGCGGGTGCGACGACGAGATACCGCGTCCAGGTGTAGTAGCCCGCCGGCGATCCTTGCTGCCACACGAACGCGATCTGGCGCCCGTCGGGTGAGAGCGCCGGTTCGACCCATGTGTCGACGAAGGTGTCGGCTGGTGTGGCGGGAGGGGGCGGACACATCGTGCGATGCAGCGTGCCTCCCGCGGCGGCGAGCATCGAGATGCAGCGTTCGCGGCCATGCGAGCCGTCCAGCCGGCTGAAGACGAGCATATCGCCGCTGACACTGGGGTTCCGATCGTCACCGGGGTTGAACGTGAGCCGCCGCGGCGTGGGGCCCGGGAACGGGCCCACGGTGTCGGGCCCCGCCCAAGAAAACGGCGCCTCGTGGCTGCAAGAGGCGCCGGACAACGCAAGGACGATCAACGCGGCCAGACGCATGGCCGTAACCTACGCCGTCGCTCTAGCCGGCCCCCCCCACTGCCGTGTTCACATCGTGCGAACTCCGCAGTGCCGTTTCGACGCGCTCGACCTCCACGTCCACACCGAGCGAACGGAAGATGTCACGCGCGCGCTCGAGGTGGGCACGAGCCTCGTCGGGACTGCCACTCACCTGGCGGAAGAGACCGTAGGCGTAGAACACGCGCGCTTCGTCGACGGCCGGGCCCTCGAACGCGCGGCACAAAGCGATCGCCTGCTCGAAGAACACGAATCCGGTTTCGTCGCCCTGGCGGCCTCGCAGCGTGCCGAGGGCGGTGTAGATCCGGACGAGACCGCGCGGCTGATTGGACGTGATCGCGAGCTGCTCGGCGCGGCGCATCTCTTCGTCCGCCTCGAGCCAGCGCCCCGTCTCGAGCAGCAGCTCGGCCAGGTGCAGGCGAATCGACACGTCGAGCGCGGGATCGTGTTGGTCGCGACGTACCCACGCGAGCGCTTCCCGGAACGCGCCCGCCGCGGGCCCCGGCCGCCCCAGCGCCGCGTCGAGGTCGCCCTGCGCATCGAGGACGCGGGCCATGTCGCGCGCCGTCCCGGCGGCGTCGAGCCCTTCGAAGGCCGCGCGCGCGCGCCGCAGGTGCTCACCCGCGGCGGCGAGGTCTCCTTCACGGCGATCGAGGAGGCCCAGGCGGTGCTCGATCTGCCCGAGTCGCAGCCGGTCGTTCGCGGCGTCCGAGAGTCGCAGCGCCCGCGAGTACCAGGCCCGCGCCCCGATCCACTCGGCGCGCTCGAACGCCGCGTCGCCGAGTCCCATCGACGCGTCCACCGCCCTGCCGCGATCGAACTCGGCTTCCGCCAAAACCAGCGCGCGTTGATAGTGCCGAGCGCCTTCGGCGTATTGGCCGAGCGCGAGGCACACGTGTCCGATCGCGAGGAGGGTCTCCACTTCGGGCCGCCGGTCCTGCAGCGTTTCGGCGAGGGCGAGCGCCACGTCGTACCACGCATGCGCCTGCGACAGGCGACCGACCCCTTCCTCGAGGCGGCCCGCCCCCACCAGCGCCGCCGCGGCGCCGGGCGCGTCGTTCCGCTCCTGGCATTCGAGCGCCTCGATGTAGGCGCCGAACAGGGCGTTGATGTGCTCGGTCACGACGGTCAACACACGGCCCATGCTGCGCGCCAGCTCGCCCGGCTCGACGTCGCGCTTGCCGACGGTGAGGTACGGACCGCCGCTTCCCCATTGCACGCGCGCGTCGGGGCGGGCGCTCGACAAGAGCAGGCCTCGGAGCGGCAACAGGGCCTCGAGATTCGGCAGCAACCGCAACGCCTGCTCCACCCTCATAGCCCGTACTCCTTCATCTTGCGGGTGAGGGTATTGCGATGGATGCCAAGGATCTCAGCGGCCGAGCCGATCTGGCCCCCCGTGTGCGACAAGACGCGCGCGATGTGACGCGCTTCGGCTTCGGCGAGCGTTGGCAGGCCGCCACGCGAGCGCTCGGGAACGCCCGGCTCTTCGGCGCGCAGCTCGTCGGGCAGGTGTTCGCTGCGCAGCGTCCCGTCGGCGACCACGATCGCCGCGCGCTCGATCACGTTGCGCAGCTCGCGCACGTTGCCGACCCATTGATGGTTGCGCAGCAGCTCGAGGGCCCGATCCGACAGCGACTCGATGCGCTTGCCGTAGCGCGTGCCGAACTGCCGCGCGAAATGGCCGATCAGGAGCAGCAGGTCGTCGCCGCGATCGATGAGACGGGGCAGCTGAATCGTCACCACCGCGAGACGGTAGTAGAGGTCTTCGCGGAACCGGCCGTGCGTGATCGCGTCATGCAGGTCGCGATTGGTCGCGGCGATCAACCGGACCGTCACCGGAATCGATTCCCCGCCGCCGACGCGCTCGATTTCGCGCTCCTGCACCGCGCGCAGGATCTTGGCCTGCAGTGCGAGGCTCATGTCGGCGATCTCGTCGAGGAACAGCGTGCCGCCGGCCGCCTGCTCGAAGCGCCCGATCTTGCGGGCCACGGCGCCGGTAAAGGCGCCCTTCTCGTGACCGAACAGCTCGCTTTCGAGCAGGTTCTCGGGAATGGCGGCGCAGTTCACCGCCACGAACGCACCGGCCGCGGCGGGCCCGTGTTGATGGATGGTACGGGCGACGACCTCTTTGCCGGTGCCCGATTCACCCAGAATCAGGACCGTCGCCGTGCTGTTCGCGACTCGCGCCATCAGCTTGTAGACCTCGAGCATCGCGGGGCTCTGCCCCACGAGCGCGTAATGGCCTTCCGTGTCGTAGTCGGCTTCGGGGGGCGGCAGCGGGAGCGCGACCTCGGTCGCGGCCGAGCGCACGCGCGCGAGGGTACTGGCGAGCGCCTCGCGCTTGAGCGGCAGCGCGAGCACGTCCAAGACGCCAAGCTTTTCGGCGCGCAGCGCCAGTCCCATCGACGGCCGGTCGGCGAGCGCGATGAGCCGGGTCCCGCCGTGCGCCGCGCGCAACGCGTCGACCCACCAAGTCAGCTCTTCGTCGGATCGGTCGCCGAGTACGGCCAGGACGAGATCCCAATGCCCGCCGGCGAGCAGCCGCGTGGCGCGTGGAAGGTCCGCCGCCCACTCGAGATCGATGGCCAGATCCGGGGCCCACTGGCGCAGGCTCTGGAGTGGCCCCGGTCCCGACTCGCCCCCGACCGCGAGCACCCGCACCCCGCCGGTGGCGGCACGAGCGGGCGGCGCGAATCCGTTGGTGGTCGACTGCGTGGGGCGGGTCACGGTCCGGCTCATTAGGCTCCGAGGTATCGGGCGACGAGAACCAGTGCATCATCTGTACCCTTGCCGTGGCGGGCGAGGATCTGATCGGCAAGGCGTTGCGGCTCCTCCTTCGAGGACACGTCGGCGAGGAAGTCCTGGGAGATCCCATCGGTCGCGAAGACGAGGGTATCGCCGGCGCCCACCGGAATCACGGCCGCCTGCACGGCGGGGATCTCGCCGCCGACGATGCCGCCGCGGGTCACGAGGGACGCGCGTCCCGAGCGCTCGGACCAATTCGACTGGTGCAGCACGCCCTCGACGTTTCCCACGCCCAGCCAGGTCATCGTGCCGCGGGGGACGTCGAAGCGGGCGACACTCATCACCACGCCGCGGCTCCCCTTGAGCGCCAGATGGCACTGCTGGAGCAGGGACAGGGGTGGTTCCTCGGCGAATCGATCGAGCGCGTCGACGGCGATGCGGGCGGCGGCCGCGGCTTCTTCGCCGTGGCCCAGACCGTCGACGACCGCGATGAGCATGCCGTCTTTCACCGGTTTGACGATGTGCAGATCGCCGGACTCGGACTGCCCCTGGAGGGCCAGCGTGGCGACGCCCCAGTGGATGAGCGTCTGCGGGTTGCGCACGCGGCTAGGCACTGGACCGCTTCCATTTGCGCATCGTGATGCGCGTGCCTTCGCCCGGTGCCGAGACGACTTCGAACTCATCCATCAAGCGGCGCGCGCCGGGAAGGCCGAGGCCCAGTCCCCCCGACGTGGAGTAGCCGTCCTGCATCGCGCGCGGCACGTCGCGGATCCCGGGGCCGTCATCCTCGGCGACGACGATGAGACCCTGGCGCGTCCCGTCGACGACCTTCGTGAACCGCACCTCGCCGCGCTTGGCGTACATCAGGATGTTGCGCGCGATCTCGGAGATGGCCGCGGCGATCACCGTCTGGTCGCCGGCCGAGAATCCCACCTCCGCGGCCAGCTCGCGGCCCGTCTGGCGCGCCTGGACGATGTCGGTGTCCGCCGCGATGAGGCAGCGGAGCTCGTCACCCACGGTCGATGCGCCCATGCCCCTGGCGATTTTCGAGACGCCCATGCCCCTGCCGGTCGAGGAAGGCGAGACCTTCTTCGAGGTCCAGTGCGGTGGCGATGCCCTTGAGGGTGAGGCCGAGCTGCACCATCGCGAACGCGACCTCCGGTTGGATCCCGACGATCACCGTCTCCGCGCCGCGTAACCGGGCCATATGCGCGATGTCCCGGAGCGTACGGACGGCAAACGAGTCCATTACGTCGAGGGCCGTCACGTCCACGATTACTCCGCGGGCGCGGAATTTTCCCACGCGCGCGATGAGCGCTTCGCGGAGCTGCGAGAGGTCGGCATCGGACAGGGCCGACTGAATCGAGGCGATCAGGTAATGGCCCTGCTTCAGAATAGGGACTTCCACGACCTGCCTCCCTTAGGCCTGCTGCGTGGCCTCGGCGTAAGGAATCACCTTGTAGCCCAGCAGGCGCTCCGCCTCTTCGATACCCCCCTGCAGGTCGCCGACCGTCGCCATTTCGCTCAGGTCCACGCCGATGGTAACCAGGGTCTGCGCGATTTCCGGCGACAGGCCCGTCACGATCACGGTCGCGCCGAGGAGGCGCGACGCTTCGACCGTCTGCACCAGCTGGTTGGCGACGTTCGAGTCCATCGCCGCCACACCGGTGATGTCGATCACGACGACTTTCGCGCGGTTGGTACGAATCGCGCGCAGCAGCTGCTCGGTCAGCTGCCGGTTCCGTTGCGGATCGATCACACCAATGATCGGCAGAATCAGGAGCCGCTCGCGCACCTGGAGCACCGGCGTCGACAACTCCCGGATAGCTTCCTGTTGCTGCCGGATGATGCGCTCGCGCTCCTGCACGAACCCGACGGCCACCGTGTTGGCGATCCGGTTCGCGGCGGGTTCGTAGGCATCGAGAATGCGATTGAGTTTGTTGAAGTCTTCGTGGTACTTGGCGAACAGCGAGCGGGCGAGCACGTCACGCAGCAGGAGCACGATGCCGACGACTTCGTGCGTTTCGACGCCTCGCGGGATGATGCGCTCCGACAGGTTGCGCGCGTACGCCTGCAGGGCTTCGAAGGTCCCCGTCTCCAGCGCCTCGACGTAGTTGTCGTACACCGAGGTCGCTTCGGCAAAGATTTCCTCCTCCGTCATCGCGGTGAGCAGCTGAGCGCGCGTGATGCGCCGGGCCCACTCTTCGCGCAGCTGCGTGCGGTTTTGTCGCAAGTGCGCAACCAACTCCCGCAGCAGCGCCTGTGTCGACTCGGAGCTCGCCGACCCGTCCTGTGGGGGCGGCGGCGCGTCTTTCTTGACCATGGAGGCGGTTCCTCGCCAGTTGTGGGAATGGAGTACAAATGTTGTAGTCGCGCAACAGCAAGGCTAGTGCCAGCGCCCCATCATGGTGCAGTGTCGTATGATATTTATTCACAACGTCTTACAGGTGTATCAGTCAACTAACAAGTGACAGTTCGCCTCATCATGGGGCGCTTGAGTGTTCGCAGTGCACTCAATTGGTGCACGCAAAAAGCCCGGCGCATGAAGGCCGGGCTCCTTGCTCTTGCTTGCGACTAGCGCGTAACGCTACTCGTCGCCGATCCCACGATGATGTTGCCCACCGTCTGGTAGCCGATTACCTGGCCCAGCAGGCCGAGCCTCGGCTCCTGCAACACGACGTGGATCATGTTCACCGTCAGACCACTCGTCGTGACGCCATCGCCGCTGGGCCGCTGCTCGTTCAAGAGCACGTAACCGACGCCCGGCAGGTCCATGCGCGTGTTGGGGGCGGGATCCGATACTTCTACTCCACCCACCACGAGGTTCCCGAGACTCGAGCCCTCGGCGTTACTAGCGACGGCGTTGTCACCAACGGTGCTGCTCGCCACGGCGACCACACCGTCGGCCGTAATGAGCCCGTTGAGCAGATTGACGATGCCCACGGTGGCGGTGCTCACGGCATTCGAGCCGTCGACATCGTCGGCATCGCCTGTCACGATGGTGAAGAGATCCTGCGCGGTCACGAAGCCCGGGACCGAAACGCTCTGCCCTTGATCGGTCGCCATCGCTTCACCCACCGGCAGCACCGCAAAGGGTGACTTCTGCGAGACCGTCGGCGTGCTCACGGAGATCCCGTACGCCTGCGCCGTCGACGCGGCGTGCATCTGGCTCTGCGCCGAGCTCGCCAGCCATGTCATCGGAAGCAGCAGCGCCAGGCCGCGCACCGTGCTCCGGAATGTGTCGATTCTCATTGCGTCCTCCTTACCGGTGCGTCGGGTGGAATTGCCGGTTGCCGCCCGTCAGCGTGCACGCCGGTTCTGCCGGCGGCAGCTCGGGATCGGGGCACATCACTTCGTAGCCGATCGCCGGCACGCGAATGGCGAAGCCATCGTGGCCGACGCCGGGCTCTCCGTTGTCGCAGTCGAACACCTCGAAGGCGGCTTCCTCGCCGGTATTCTTCACCTCGAGCGTGCCGCCCCAATGCGCCGCGCCATCGCTGCAGTCCGTATCGGTCGCCTCTTCGGCGAACGTGATGGTGATGGAATGCAGGTTGAGCGGCGACCCGTTGATGTTCCACTCGGGCCGGTGATCGACCCACTCCAGCTGCCCCTTCTCCGGCGAGCAGTCGCCATTGTCGTCCATGACATGGGCGCCAAAGGTCTCGTACTCATGACTCGCTGGGGGATTCTTGTCTGCCGTGCCGGGGGGATAATCGATTCGACCGCCGCCAGTGATCTTGAGCGGCGTACACTGGAAGACGTTGAAATGCGCGAGCGGCGTGCCGATCATCGGCGCCACCGCGCTCCGCTGCGGGTCGCAGCTCCACACGACCAGGGCGACTCCAATGGGAGCCGCGAGCAGCGCGAGGCTTCTCACTCTGACCATAGCGTTCGCCTCCGCGAAAGTTGGGGTGCCTGCGGAGGGACCAAAAAGCAAACGCGGTGCCAGTTGTGTCGCCGCGCATCGCTCGACCCGACAACGCATTGGAAAACGTGGCATCGCTGCAGCGAGGCACGCTCGCAAACGACAAACGCCCGGGCGTTGCGCCCGGGCGTCGTTCACGCATACCGACCGCCGAGCGACGTCACGCCAATCGCGGCAGCGCCATCGCCCGCCGGCCGCGCGCCGCCGCCATCGACTCCTGCTCCGCCGGAAAGTCCACGCCTTCGCACACCACGCGCGCGATGCGCTCCGCAGCCCGTCCGTCCCACCGCTCGATGAGGGGGCGCGCGGGGGGTCGCCGTGACAGCGCCCGATCCGCGGCCGCCAGCAGCGTCTCGCGCCCCGCCGCGACGAGTCGGTTCGTGCCGTGCTGGCACGTGGTGGGATGGTCGGTGTCGGAGCGCAGCGTGATGCAGGGGATGCCGAGGTAGCTCGTCTCTTCCTGCAGATCGTCGGTGTCCGTGATGACCAGCGCCGCCCCCGCCACGAGACCGACGCGCTCGCGATAGGCGTCGGGCGCGGTGATGACCGGCACGAGGCGACCCAACTCCTCCAGCGCCGCTGCGACGTCGGCCCCGCCGTTCTCCAGCCGCGCCACGATGCATCCGGTCTGCGCCCGCGCGTTGCTTCGCTCCATCGCCCAACGCAGCGCGTCGACGCGCACGCTGCCGACAAACTGGATGCGCTCCTCGGCGACGCCCTCGGCCTTGAGGGCACCGATGGCATCCCGCGATGGCGCGAACAGCACGTCGGCAAGCCGATCGGCGACGAGCGTGGACATGGCATCGCCGCCCCCTGCCTCGCCGCGCCGCAGCCCGGCTTCGACGTGCCCGAAGCGGATGCCGTGCGCACCCGTCGCCAGCGCCGCCACCATCGCTGCATCGTCGTCGCCATACGCGAGGACGACATCCGGCTGCAGCTCGGTGAGGGCAGGATCGAGACGCTGCAGCGTCAACCCGGTCTGCACGCCGAGGGCGCCGTCCCCCACCTCGAGGTGGTAGCGAACGACGGGGAGCTCGAGATCCTTGCACGCCTCGGCCAGGCGAGGATTGTCGTGACGGCCGGCGTGGATGATGGCGTGCTCGACGGCGCCCGTCGCTTCGAGTGCGCGCGCCACCGGCGCGACCTGCACGAGGCCCGAAGGACCGCTCACAACCGACAGGACGCGCATCAGCACCCCTTTGTAAGGACGCACAGGGCGATGGGAATCGTGACGAGGGCGCCGACGATCCGTACGGTCGACTCGACGTCGCGTCCCTTCGGGACTTCGACGCGGTCGCCGGCACGGAGCCCGAGATCCTCGAGCGTGGCGCCGCGGGCGATTGCCGCCTGCAGCTTGGGGCCGGCCCAGACGACGCCGCCCCCGCGATGGATGCGCAGCTTGTCGGCCCGCGCCTCCTGCGTCGGTCCCCCCGCCACCATCAGCGCGTCGGCGAGGACGAGGTCGGTGGGCACCGCGTAGAACCCCGGACGCACCACCGAGCCGAGGATCGACAGGCGGATCAAGGGGCGGGCGTGCACCACGGGACTCTTGAGGTAGCGCCCCAGCTCGCGCACCAGGTGCGCCTCGAGGTCGGTCCGCGCCACGCCGGCGAGCGACACGGCACCGATCACCGGCAGCTCGATGGCCGGCCCCGCGACGACGGTGAAGGTGTCGGAGAGGATCGTGTCGCCCTCCACGACGAGCAGGATTCGGTCGCCGACCTGAAACGGCTCGGGCGAGCGAGCGCTCTGAGCGAGGGCCACGCTCGGCAGACTCAGCAGCGCGGCCACAACGAGGCTTCGGATCGATGGGGGCATCGACATCACTCCACGGTGACGCTCTTCGCCAGGTTGCGGGGACGATCGACGTCGCACCCGCGTTGCACGGCGATGTGATAGGCCAGGAGCTGCAGCGGAATGACGGTGAGCACCGGCGACAGCAACGGATCGCACGCGGGGACGCGGAGCTGGTGCTCGACGAGATCCCCGAGGTCGCCGTTCCCTTCGCTCGTAATGGCGATGATGCGGCCACCGCGCGCGCGCACCTCCTGCATGTTCGAGACGATCTTCGGGTAGACGTGGTCGTGCGGCGCGATGCAGACGACCGGCATGTTCTCGTCGATCAGCGCGATCGGTCCGTGCTTCATCTCGGCCGCGGGATATCCCTCGGCGTGGATGTAGGAGATCTCCTTGAGCTTGAGAGCCCCCTCGAGCGCAACGGGATAGTTGACGCCGCGGCCCAGGTAAAGCGCGTTGCTGGCACCGGCGTACGCCGCGGCGACTTCCTTTACCTGCGGCTCGAGCGCGAGCGCCCGCGCGACCAGCTCCGGCAGTCGCTCGAACTCGGCGACGAGACGGCGTCCTTCGTCGACGGCCATCACGCCACGCTGCCGGGCCAGGTAGAGACCCAACACCAGCAGCGCGACGACCTGCGACGTGAACGCTTTTGTCGAGGCGACGCCGATTTCGGGTCCGGCGTGCAGGTAGATCCCGCCGTCGGCTTCGCGCGCGATCGTGCTGCCGACGACGTTCACCACACCCACGACCGTCGAGCCGGTGGCGCGCGCGGCGCGCAGCGCCTCGAGGGTGTCGGCGGTCTCGCCGGACTGCGAGATGACAATGGTGAGCGTGCCGGGAATCCGCAGCTGCCGGCGATAGCGGTACTCCGACGCGTACTCGACGTCCACGGGAATACCGGCCAGCTCTTCGAGCGCGTGACGGCCGACGAGCCCAGAATGCCATGACGTCCCGCATGCGACGATGAGGATGCGGCGGATCCGCATGCACTGGCCGGGCGAGAGATTAAGGCCGTTGAGCCGCGCGAATCCTTCGCCGGGCAGGAGACGGCCGCGCAGCGTGTTGCGCACCGTCTCCGTCTGCTCGCAGATCTCCTTCAACATGAAATGCGGATAGGGGCCGAGCGCGAGCGCTTCGAGGTCCCATTCGATGGCGTCCACCGCGCGTTCCTGCTCCACGGCGTCGCGATCGATAACGCGGTACCCTTCGGCGGTCAGCACCGCGATGTCGCCGTCCTTCAGATACACGACCGACCGCGTATGGCCGAGGATGGCGCTCGCGTCCGAAGCGACGAAGTGCTCACGATCGCCCACGCCCAACAGCACCGGTGACCCGCGCCGTGCCACGACGATCTTGCCGGGCTCGGCGGCCCACGTCACGGCGAGCCCGTAGGTGCCTTCGACGGGGGCCAGCGCCGCGATGACCCGCTCCTCGAGCGTGTCGCCCTCGGCGTCCTCGAGCAGATGCGCGATGACCTCGGTGTCGGTCTCGGTGGTGAAGCGGTGGCCCGCGGGCTCCAGGCGCCTCCGCAGGACGTCGGCGTTCTCGACGATGCCGTTGTGCACGAGCGCGAACTCACCTTTGCAGTCCGTGTGCGGGTGCGCGTTGCCATCGGTCGGACCGCCGTGCGTCGCCCAGCGCGTGTGCGCGATCCCGCACGTCCCGCGCACTGGGTCGCGCGCGAGGAGATCGGCAAGGCCCTGGACGCGCCCTGCCAGTTTTCGGGTTTGGAGGCCTGCTCCGTTTTGCAGCGCGACTCCGGCGGAGTCGTAGCCGCGGTACTCGAGCCGAGCGAGTCCTTCGAGCAGAATGGGCACCGCATCGCGCGGGCCCACGTAGCCAACGATGCCGCACATGCCCGTCCCTACTTCAAGTTTGGGGCCTCGCCCCGCGTCCAGTGCTGGTTGATGGCCTAAGCACTCCAGTCGCAATGAGTTCTCGCCTGATGCGCGCCTAACACGGTCGCGGCGGCGCCCACGATTGCGTTGCGCCGCCGCGGCAACGCCGGCCTAGCCTCGGCGTGAAACGGGTTGGCCCCATTCCTGCGACGAATTCGTCACGGAGGACACACCATGACCGATTCGGGGCCATCCGCCGGCTTGCCGCTGGCGCTCGTGGCCGGAGATGAAGACGGCAGTGCAGGCTGGATCGACGACGCGCTAAGCTCGAATGGCTTCGCCGTGTTGCGGACGCCGACGGGACAGTACGCGCTCACGCGCGCCCGCACCACGAACCCCGACGTCATTCTGATGGAAGCCGTGCTCCCCGACATGAGCGGGCTCGAGCTGTGCCGCACGCTGCGGGAAGATCCGCGGATCTCCAAGAGCACGCCGCTGCTCGTTTCCACACCGCACACACCGACGCGCGAGCAGCGCATCGAAGCGTTGCGCGCCGGCGCCTGGGACTGTATCGGCCGGGGGACGGACGGCACAGAGTTGGTCCTGAAGCTGCGTGCCCTGATGCGGGCCAAGCTCGACGCCGACCGCGCGCGGGCCGAGGGACTCCTCGACCCGTCCACTGGGCTCTACAACCGGCAGGGGATGGCGCGCCGGGTGCAGGAGCTTGGCTCTCAGGCATTTCGCGAGCACGGCTCGCTGGCGTGCGTCGTGCTCGCGCTCGACCTGGAACCAGACGCGGTCGCCCAGGCTGACGCCGCGGCCACGACGATCCTCCGTTCGGTCCAGGCGATGAGGAGTGCTGGGCGTCTATCCGATGTGGTCGGGCGCTTGGGTCCCACCGAGTTCGCCGTGATCGCACCGGCGACCGACCCGAAAGGGGCCGTCAGGTTGGCCGAGCGCTTGGTGCGCGCGATCCGCGACAGCGCGGCGGCGGCGGAGCAGCGCCTCCCCCTGAGGCAGGTCAGGGTCGGGTACGAAGCGGTAGCCAACGTTGGTTACGCACCGATTCAACCCGTCGACCTCCTCGTGCGCGCGAGCACCGCCTTGCGGCGGGGCACCGCGGTGGACGGGTCGACCTGGATCCGCCGCTACGACGAGGGGGCGACGCCGCCGAGCACCGGCCCGACGCCGCCCTAGACGAGTCGAGGGCGGGCGGCCGTGTCCTCGTCCACCGCCTCGTATCCGGGGAGATGGTAGGAGTAGTAGGCGTAGTAACCGGCCCCACTCCCACGCGGCACATCGTTCAGCACCGCCCCCAACGTCCGCACCGGCAACCGATCCAGCACCTCAAGCTTCGCCTCCGTCATCTCGCGGTGGCTGTACCCGGTGCGCAGCACCAGCAAGACGTGCCCCGTCGCAGTGCCCAGGATGAAGGGATCGACGCCCGCGCCGAGCGGCGGACTGTCGATCAGAATCACATCGTAGTCCTGCCGCAGGCCCGAGATAAGTGAGTTCATCGCCGGGGAGCCAAGCAGCTCCGGCGCCCGATGTGAACGCGTTCCGCAGCCGACAAACGAGAGCCACGGGTACGCGGTCGACTGAATCACCTGGTCGCGAGTCGCCTCTTCCCGGAGGTAGTCGGTCAAGCCCGGCTGCCGCGCGGCCTTGAAACGGCGGTGCAGCACGCCGCGACGAATGTCTCCGTCGATCAGCAACGTGCGGTGTCCGCCGTCCGCGAACGTGAGCGCGAGGTTCGCGGCGAGGAACGACTTCCCGTCGCCTGGGCCGGGGCTCGTCACGGTCACGAGCATCGGACCCGCGGCGCCGTACGCATGCACGAGATTCAGGCACAGCCCACGCAGCGCCTCGACGACCTCGGAGGGCTCCTGGTCCCGCCGTAGGTGCGGCAGGGCGCCCAGGATCGGCAGGCCGAGGTCACGCGACACCTGTTCCGGATAGCGCACGCGCGGATCGAGCCGGTCGAGCAGCACTGCGCCGACGACGCCGAGCCCGAGTCCCGCCACGAGACCCATGAGGAGCAGCCGGGGGGCAGTGTTCTTGACGGGGCGCTGCGGCACTACCGCCGGGTCGAGGATGCGGACATCCGGGACGCTCGAGGCTTCGGCCGCCAACGTGGCTTCGAGGAAGCGTCCCTGCACCGTGTTATACGACTCTTCCGCGAGCTGCACCGCGCGCCGCAGCCGCGCTTCCTCCACCGAGCGCGCAGGAATTTGACGTAGGTCGCGCGACGCGACGTCCACCTGCTTGCTCAAGTCTTTTGCCCGCTGCGCGAGCTGCGCGACCAGCGCCTGCGCGAGTGTCGGAATCGTACGGCGCTCGAGCTCGGCGATCTCGCCCAGCAGGCGCTGCACGAGTGGGTAGGCGTCGGAGTAGTGGTAGCGGTACGTGCGCAGCTGGGCCTGCTTGTCGCTCAGCTCTTTCAGGGCGTTGGCGAGCTCGGGTGAGCGCTGCACCGAGGCGATCGAGGCAAATGCGTCGACCGGCAGTCCCGAGTCGGCCGTCTGCGTGAGCACGCGCAGAATGTTGGCTCGATCCCGGCCCAGCTGATCACGCTCGAATTGCCGCTGGAAGTAGTCATCGATGACCGGGTCGCGCGCCGGCGCGCTGGTCCCCGTGCCAGGGGATCCTGTTCCCCCCATCGACTGATCGGAAGGGAGCGTGATCGTGCGCATCCGGAAGGATTTCAGCGCCGCCTCCGCGTCATCGAGGCCGCGCTGCGCGTACGCCCGTTGATCCTGGAGGATCTTCGTCAGCTCCGTGAGCTTCTCCCGCTTGAGCTGTCCGGCGACCTGCACGAAGCGCGCGGTCGTCGAATTCAGGATGTTGGCGATCTGCCGTGGATTCGAGCCCCGCAGCTCGACGGACAGGAAGTTGCCGTTGAGATCCATGCGCACGTCGAGCCGCTCGCCGAGCCGCAAGGCCGCATCACGCGGCGTCGCGAGCGTGAACTCGATCTTGCGGCCCGGGGGCAACAGTGCCGCCGTCGGCGCCCACTGGAACCCGAGCGTCTTGCCCACGGAATCCCCGACTGTGCCGCGCTGCAGGTCCGCTCCCTTGGCAGCCGACAACACGTAGTTGCGGCCGGCGTCGTCCACCGTCAGGACGTACTGACCGGGACGGAACGTGTCGGTCGCGCCGAATCCGGCGAAGCGCGCCGTGTCTTCGATCGACATGAGCTCGAGGTACAGGCGCTGCTCGCGCACGACATGATCCAGGACGACGTACGAGCGCAACAGGTCGATCCAGGCATCCTGCGTGAGCAGGCCCCCCTGCCGAATGGGTCCGGCACGGTCCGGCTCGCGACGGTTGTCAGGGACGTCGATCCAGACGGTCGCCTGAGCGATGTACGTGGGCCGCAGGGCCCGCGTCGCGGCGATCCCGCCGGCGATCCCGAGCACCGAGCAGAGGAAGACGACCCACTTGTAGTGCCACAAGGCGGCGGAGACGCGGCGCCAGTCTGGTCCAGGGTCGTCGCTGTCGGCAGCGGGCGTGCGCGCGCGCGGCATCACCGGCGCCGGCACTCCGGGCGGGCGGGCCGCGGGAAGGTGCTTCGATGGCGATGTCATGTGACCGCCACACAGCAAGTCCGATACCGCGCACGCCGACGTTTTGTCAGCGCTCGCATGTCGCAAATCGGTGCACGCCGAGCAGGGCCCGGGTGCAGGTTGGTGCAAGAACCGGGGAACGTCGAGTCGGGGCCGAGCGCGCAACCACCTGTATTTCCTTGCGCTTCCGGCATTGCGGCGCCATCGCGACAGTGTGGCCCGATCCGTGCGTTAGGCGAGCGCGGGAGGAGAAACCATGTCGACACCGCTGCCATCGAACAACGGAAACGCCGACCTTGGCAACCTCAATGCCATGCTGGCGATCGGGCCCGAGACCAAAGCGCGCATTCGCACGCTGGTCGTAGACGACGAGCACACGCTGCGCGAGAGCTGCGCGAGCGTGCTTCGCCTGGAAGGCTACGACGTCACGGTCTGTGGGCGCGGGCAAGAGGCCCTAGAGCTTGTCAAGCGCCGTCCCTTCGACATCGTGCTCGCTGATCTGTACATGTCGCAGGTCGATGGCCTCGCGCTGCTGCGCGCCACGCTCGCCACGAATCCCGACACCATCGTGATCGTGATGACGGGCAACCCCAGCGTCGAGTCGAGTGTCGAGGCGCTGCGACAGGGCGCCTGGGACTACCTGCCGAAGCCGTTCTCCGCTCAACACCTCCAAATCACGATGGGCCGCGCGACGCATACGGTGCTCGTCGGCCAGGAAACGCGCGATCGGCAGGCGGAGCAAGAGGGCGAGGAAGCGCCGGCCGACAAGGCGACGCTCCTGGGCAATTCGCTCGCGTTCCGCCGGGCAATCGAGCTGGCGCGCCGCGTCGCCCCGACCGATGCCTCGGTGTTCATCACCGGGGAGAGCGGCTCCGGAAAAGAGATGATCGCGCAGTTCATTCATCAGCACAGCCGTCGCTCCACGCGGCCCTTCGTCGCGGTCAACTGCGCGGCGCTGCCCGAGCCGCTCCTCGAGTCCGAGATGTTCGGGCATCGCAAGGGAGCCTTTACGGGAGCCGTGCGCGACAAACCCGGCCTGCTCGAGACCGCGAACGGCGGCACGCTCTTCCTGGACGAGCTGGTGGAAATGTCCAAGCCGATTCAAGCCAAGCTGCTGCGCGTCATTCAGGACGGCGTGGTGCGGCGCGTGGGCAGCGAGACGACCGACGCCGTCGTCAACGTCCGGTTCATCGCCGCCACGAACGGCGACCCCGAGGCCGCGGTCCAGGCCGGCGCAATGCGCGAAGACCTGTACTACCGGCTGCGTGTGGTGCCGATTCACGTGCCACCGTTGCGCGAGCGCCCCGAAGACATTCCGCTGCTCGCCGAGTACTTCCTGTCGACCTACTGGGTGCGTCACCGCCGCAAAGGCGAGACGTTCCCCAAGCTCTCGGACGGTGCGATCCGCACGCTGTGCACGCACCTCTGGCGGGGCAACGTGCGCGAGCTGCAGAACGTGATCGAGCACGTGGCCGTGCTCACCGAACCCGGCGCCGTCATCCGGCCCGAAGACCTGCCGCTCACCGCGGAGTCGCGGCCGGCGGTCGGCACGGCGAACCCGGCGTCGCTGATCTCGACGCTGCTCGAAGAGAGTTATCACGTCGCCCGCGAGCGCGTCATCGCGCAGTTCGAAATGCAGTACCTGACGTGGCTCCTGAGTCGCGCCGGCGGCAACATGTCGAAGGCGGCGCGGATCGCGGGCGTCGATCGCACCACGCTATACCGCTTGATGGAACGTCACGGGCTGCAGCGCAGCCCCAACGCGGCGTGGGTCGTCGAGCGTGAAAACGCTGAAGACACCGAGCCGGCGGCATCGGCTCCGCAGCCGGCGGCCTGACCATGCAAACGAACACGGCGCGCAAGTCTTTCGCCGGACAAAAGGGGCAGGAGCTCGTCGTGGAGCTGGCGCACGACCTGCGTTCGCCGCTGACCTCGATCATGTTTCTCGCCGAGTCCATGCAGCTCGGCCAGAGCGGACCGATCAGCGAGGCGCAACGCCGTCAGCTCGGCTTGATTCGCAGCGCGGCCTTGTGCCTGTGCTCGATGGCCAGCGACGTGTTGGACCTCTCGCGTCGCGGCGAAAGCCTCACGGACGCCGAGCCCGCGCCGTTCTCGATCACCGACGTGTTCCGTTCGGTGCGGGACCTGGGTCGGCCCCTGGCCGAAGAAAAGGGCCTCGACCTGCGGTTCCTCACGCCGGAGCTGGACGAGCGCGTCGGGCACGACCGGGCCGTGGCCCGCGTGCTGCTCAACCTGACGACGAACGCGCTGAAGTACACCGACACCGGCTTCGTCGAGGTGGCGGCGCGGGAAACGGGCGACGCGCGTATCGAGTTCTCGGTCCGCGACACCGGCCCGGGCATCGACGGGCTGGACGCTGGTCCGACGGTGCGGAGTGACTTCTCGAGCTCCGGTCTCGGACTCGCCATCTGCCGCAAGCTCGTCGCCGCGATGGGCGGTGAGCTCGACGTTACGAATCACCCGCAGGGCGGCACCAAGTTCAGTTTTGAGATCGACCTGCCGGCCGTGCCGGCCTGTGCGTGACTCATGGCCGCTCGCGTCGCAGGTTCTCCACAAGCGCAGTCGCAGCGCTACGTAGCACTCACTCGCCGTGGCGCGGTTGCACACTCGAAGTGATTATCCCATAATAACTTAAGAGATCGTGCGGCACCCGGAATGGGTGCACGCACCTTGCCATTTGAAGAGGCCATGACACTGCCGTGGCTGCTTCCAATGGCACCGCCCCGCCTCTCGACGCGCCGCTTGCATCGAGAGGGCGGCCGGCGCGCGCTCAATGTCGCGATCGCCGCCGTGGGGCTCGTGCTGACGCTCCCGCTCATGATCGTCATCGGCGTGCTGATCAAGCTCACATCGCGCGGGCCCGTGTTGTTCACGCAGACGCGTGTGGGGCTCGATCGGCGCGCCCTGACCGGCGCGGGTGGAAACACTCGTCGCCATGGCGACGCCGGGGGCGAGCTGTTCACGATGTACAAGTTCCGCACGATGGAGGTTGCCAAGGCGACGACGGGCCAGGTGTGGGCGCGGCCCGACGATCCGCGGGTGACTTCCATCGGCCGCGTGCTGCGCAAATTCCGGCTCGATGAGTTGCCGCAGCTGTGGAACGTGCTCCTCGGGGACATGAACGTCGTCGGCCCCCGCCCCGAGCAACCGTCGATCTTCAAGTACCTGTCTGCGCAGATCGAGGGATACGCGCGCCGCCAGCGGGTGCGCCCCGGCATCACCGGGTGGGCGCAGATCAACCTCGCGTACGATACCTCGGTGGACGACGTGCGGCAGAAGGTGGCGCATGACCTCGAGTACATTCGCAATCAGTCGGCGCTCGAAGATCTGAAGATCATGCTGCACACGGTGCCGGTGATGTTGGGCCGCAAGCTCGGCTGGTAGGACTCCCACGCCACAATTTGGGCGGCTGCTAGCGGACCGAAACGGCTCCGCTTCCGCGTCGCGTCGGCTCCCACACGGGCGCCAGGCGTCCACCCAGCACACGCAACCACGCGTGCAACACCGCGACGTTCCCTGCTACCACAAACGCGGGTAGCGCGATCATGCGGGGCATGCGCCCGCCAGGCCGGGCCCACACCCAGCCGGCGCCCGCGAGCAGCAGGGCGGCGCCCGCTGCGGCCAGCAGGACGCGCGCCCACGTCGACGTGAACGCCAGCGCGCCGAGCGCGCCCCCGAAGAGTACGAGGGCCCACGGCAAGAACCAGCGACACACCTTGTGGCTGAAGAGCATCCACGCGAACAGACCCGTCTGGAACGGGTTCAAGAGGGCGCGGTTGTAGAGGAGCGTGCCGATCCCGCGCGTGATCGTGCGGACTTTGCGCCCGTACTCCTGATGCAGCGACGTGCCCCGCGGCACGTAGCACCGCGCGGCCGGAACCGACACGGCCCGGAACCCGTGCGCGCGGGCAGTGAGCGCGGAGGTGAAGTCTCGACTCAGCGCTTCCGGGACATCGTGCATGTGGAGGTGCGCGCGAATCGCGTATAGGCACCCCGATGCCCCCACGATCCCGTCCACCGCCGTCTCGAGATCCCGGACCCACATTTCGTAACCCACGTACGTTTGCTCGCCAGCGTTGGCGGGACTCTCGACGTTCGCGACGCTCACGTCGCGGCCCGACGCGACGCCGACGGCCGGATCGGCAAATGCGGCGACGAGGTGCTTGATGGCGTCCGGATGGACTCGCACCGAGGCATCGGTCGTGATGACGATCTCGCCGGTCAGGTGCTGGCGCGCCGCGTTCTCCGCAGCGGTCTTGCCGCGCCGCTGGGGCAGGCGCAGCAACTCGACCCCCCGCCCCGCGAGGCGAGACACGATCTCGTGCGTGGCGTCGGTAGAAGCGTCCGACACGACGAGGACCTGGCGCCGATCCGCCGGATATTCCGCGGCGAGGATCCGCTCGAGCGTGCCGGCGATGACTGCCGCCTCATTGTAGACCGGGACCATGATGCTGATGCGGGGCCAATCGCCCGGCACCGGCATCCGCGGAGGCCGGTGCATGAGGCTGAGCGCCTTCAGGACTGCGGGATAGCCGACGTAGGTGTAGAGCGCGAGCCCGGTCGCCGCAGCAACCACGAGACCGGGGAGGAGCATCAGGACGACACGGACAGGTAGATCGCGACGTAGCGGTCGAGCCACGCCGCGACGTTGAAATCCCGCTCGAGGCGGGTGCGCGCGGCGCAGGCCCGTCGTTGCGCCACCTCCGGGGCCCGATGGACGGCCCGGATCTCGGTCGCGAGCCCGGCGGGATACCCGGCCGCCACCAACGCCGCTTCCGCGGGCGACACGACGTACGGGACGCCCCCGACCTCGGTCGCGACGATCGGCACGCCCGCGGCCATGGCCTCGAACAGGACGATCGGTGTGCCCTCGGTTCGCGAGCTCAATACGAACACATCGAACGCGGAGAAGAAGCGCCCAGCTTCTGCGACGGCGCCATGCCAGTGGATCTGGCCGTTCAACCCGAGACCACGTGCCCGCGCCGCCAGCGACAACCGCTCGGCCCCGTCGCCGACGAAAGAGACCGCCAGGGGAAGGTCCTTCAGGTACGGGATCGCACCGAGCAGCACGTCTGCGCCCTTTTCCGGGCTCAGACGGCCGACCCACCCGACGACGAAGTCGTCGGCGGGAAGGCCGAGCAAACGGCGAGCTTCTTGCCGACCGAGGGGCGCCACCGGCATCCCGACGTCACCCCAGGCGTTCGGCACTTCGTGAATGCGCGACGCGGAAACGCCCGCGGCCGTGAGCCGCGACACGAGCGGCCGTGACACTGCGACGACGGCGTCGAATCCCCGGAACGCGCGGCATTGCAGCCACTCATAGACGCGATTCCTCCACCCGCCGCCCGTGAAGCCGTGCACGGTGGTGACGACCGGGATCCCGAGACGCCGCGCCACGTCGGCGTCGAGGACGTCGGGGCGATAGCCGTGCGTGTGGACGACGTGGGGCCGCAGCTCGCGGCAGAGCCGCGCCACCGCTGCGCGCTCTTCGAGACGGCCCCGCACGACGAGGGGATGCGTCTGCACGCCGGCGTCGGCGAGGGGCCCCAGGAACCCTTCGTTCGCGCCGGCTTCCGTGGGGCCCGCGACCGCGACGACGTGCACCTCGTGCCCCAGGCGGACGAGGCCCGCCCCGAGCAGCTGCACGACGCGTTCGAGACCGCCAAAGGCGCCGGGAGCGACTATCTGCAGGATTACCACTGCCGCCCGGTCGTGGAAGCCACGGGGGCTCGTGCGGAGCGGGCGGGGCGCACGGTGCCCGGTCGTCGCAAGATCGCATCGGCCACTGCCCGCGCGACGATGGCGGCGCCTTTCGGCGTGCAGTGAAAGAAGTCGTAGTAATTCTCGAGGCTCGGTGTCACCACGGGGCGCAGGTCGAGCTGTTCCACGCCGGCCTCCTCGGCAATGGCGGCCGCGCGCGCATCGAGGCGACCCATCAGGTCCCTCAAGACGTCGGACGTGTAGAACGTGCTGACCGTCTGCTTCCAAGCCTTGCCCACTCCCCCGTGCCAGAAGAACGCGGACTCCTCGGGGCTGGCGTCCTTGTCGAACCATGGCTGCCGCGCCACGAGCACGCGCTCCGCCTGGGCGGCCGCGCGTGCGACGAGTCGGCCAAAGTGCTCATCGAAGTTGTCCAGCATTGCCGTCGGTTCGGGTACACGCGTGCGCAGATCCGTCGCCTGAGCGCGCATCTTCCGCGCTACCGGCACCCAGCCGCCGGCCCCTTCGCGCACGGTCGCCGGACGGAGCCAGGCGCGACGCACCCGTCGAGCCACCGCCACTACAGCCCACTGCCCCGGCAGCCAGCCAAAGCGCTGCTCGGGATGACAGGCGAAAGTGTCCGCGACGCCACCCGCGCGCGCCGGCCGAGACTCGGGTGCCCCGTCCTCGAGCCACTTCAGGACGTCGCTCGCCCCGACCATGATCACGATCATCGCGAGAGGCGAGCCGTACTGGGGGAGCACGCGCTCGAAGATCAGATCCAATTCACTGGAGGCGATCCCGGAGCGCGCGATATTCCCGACGTGAACGCGATGAGCGCGGAGGGTGCGTAGGTTGTCGGGCGACCTCAACAGGCGTTCCAGGGCGCCGGGCCAGCTCGTGGGCTGGTCGAGTGCGAGGCACTCTGCCGCGCTCCCGCCGGCGACGAGAACGCGGAAGCATCCCGTCCCATCCTCGGGGACGGCGCCGCCGCGCTCACCGTCCGCGTTTACATCGAGACGCACCAGGGACTCCACTTGTGGGAACACGCCCGCGTCCTGTCGCAACTCGACGCGCAGGTGTGGCGGCCACACGTGGTAACGAGTGCGATGGCGCATCCACCAGCGCGCAGCGAGTTCCGCCGTGGCGACACAGAGCACCACGAGGACGAGGGCCGCGATCGATACGTTCACGCCCGCTCTCCCTTCATGCGCAGGATCCTCGGCAGGTACGCGCGCAGATCGACGTACGGGTCGTCGCGATACACGAAGAACACCCACAGCACCGCGAAGAGCAGGACCATCGCGACTCCCGCGGCCGCCAGCTCGGTCAGACTGCGGACGTCCAGCCCGAACTTGAGCCAGAGCAAGAGGCCGAGGACCGGGAGCGCGCCGGCGATCGCACGAGGCACCACGTAGCGGAGGTAGCTGCCCACCGGAGTCTCGAGCTCGCGGCACGCCTGCACCATGACAAGCGCCGCGAACAGAACGTTGGGGATCGCCGTGCCGAGCGCGACTCCGGCGAGCCCGAGGGGCCGCACGAACAGGATGCTGAGACCGAGGTTCAGAACACCAGCTACCAGAAAGCCGATGGTGGGGAGGCCCGGCTTCCCCAGGCCCATCAGGATCGGCAGGGCAACGCCGCGCACGGGCAGGAACACCAGGTACGAGAGCATCAGGATCTGCAACACCTGCCCCGCCGGCACCTCGAATGCCGGATCGATCCACCACGCGATAAACCGGCCCCCGAGCACGATCAGGAAGAGCCCGACCATCAGGCTGAGCGAGAGCGCGATCTTGGACCACTTGAAAAACACTTCTCGCAGGTCGGCGGTCTTGCCCTGCGTCTTGAGGCGCGTCGCGGCGGGCATCACCACCGCGGCGATCGCGATGATGAACTCCATCAGGTAAATGAGAAAACTGTTGGCGACCGTAAAGTACGGAATCGAGCCGACGTCCCTGAACGCGCCGATCACGAGCGAGTCAGTCTCGAACGACAGGCGGGCCCCGGCATTGAGGACCAACACGAACAGGCTGAACGAGAAGATCTGACGGGCCATCGCCCAATCGAAGTCGCGCAGTCGCACGCGAATGTTGGGGTAGCGGCGCCGGATGAAGATCCAGCAGAGCGCGAAGTCGAACACGAGGCAGGCGACCTGCACGAGCGCCAGGGCCGCGAGCGACGGCGCGAGCGTCAGCAGGACCACCGTCAGGATGACCCGCAGTAACAGCGCCGACAGCCGCACGATGTTGCGCGGCACGAAATCGTCGTGCGAGGCGAGGACCCCTTCCGGGAGCAGGCCCACGAACCCGATCGACACGAACACCACCATCACGATGAAGGCCGCGTGCGCGTCGACGCTCAGGGCGACCGGGATGTTGTAGAAACTGAAGAACACGTACAGCGCCGTCCCCACCGCGAGGGCAATGCCGCCCAGGAGCAGGTAGAGCGCCATACACCCACCGATCGCCTCGCTGAGTTTCCGCTCGTCGCCGACGGCGACATGTTGCGCGAACGAACGCACGGAGGCCATCGGGACGCCGAGCACCAGCAGGCTCAGATACCCGGTCATCGCCGTGATCAACATCCACGTGCCGTACGCGTCCTCGCCAAGCCGGTGGATCGTGAACGGCGTCAGCACGTACAGTGCAGCCACTGTCACGAGCGTCACGACCCAATTGCTGCCGACGTTCTTGAACACGGATTTACGGCCCCCGATGATGGCTTCCGACGAGCCCGTCGTGCACTTTGGGCACATCCTGTGCCACGCTCGCCATGTTGCGTTCGCCCAACAGCGCGGCAGCCTCACTCACCGTCGCGAACTTCACCGTGGTAAGCCGCGACAAACCGTCGACGTACGCTTCCAGAGCCACGTAGAGCCGCGTGACGTCTTTCGCCGTGCGCGCGAACGGACTGAGGCCGGGCTTGAGTGTTGGACTGTGCCACGAGACGTGCAGGTGACGAACGCCTTGCTCGAGGAGGCGCCTTGAGAGCAGCAGCATGTCCGGGACCGACGCCAACTCCGGGCAGAGGACGAGTCGCTTGACGATGCGCGCGCGGTCGGCGAGACCCGCGAGGTGGAACCAGCGGAACGGGGCGCGTTCGAGCAGCCGGCGCGTGGGGTCCCAGAACTCGAAGGGCCTGCGACTGAAGCCATACGACAGGGGAACCTCGATCAGCGCCCCTTTCGGGTTGGGCCGCCGAGGATCGGCGCCCCAGCCGAGGCGATACACGTCCATCGGGGCGCCGATGAAGTTCGGGCCGTCGTCCATCGCCGTGAGGTTGATGAACGGGCTGACGCTGCTGTCGACTACGTAGCCGCAGCAGAGCAGCGCACTCACGGTCTCGGGCCCCAGGCCATACCGGCCGGCGCGAAACGCGCGTGGCCTCGTCCCGAACGTGTTCTCCAAGGTCGCCGTCAGCTGCTGGATCTTCGCCAGCTGCAAGGCGGCCGGCAGGTTCCGCGTCATCGAATTCCGCGGCACGAACGCTTCGGTCAGCGGTGGCGTGTTCCAGGGGTGGAGGTGCGCACCGATCTCGGCGGTGCCGTCGTCACAGGCGTCGCGCAGGGTCTGGGCGGCGCGCGCGTCGATCGCCACCTGGTAGGTCGTGAAATAGGTGGGACGCACGCCCAGTCCACCCAGGAACCGAGCGAGGCGGCGGACCTCGAAGATGTTCTCGACCGCGACGTCGGTGCGGCTGCGGTTCCAGTTGTCTTCCTCCGTATCGATGGAGACAACGACGATGGTCTGTCGCGGCTCAGCCATGGGTGATCCCCGCCGCCCAATCGAGCGCGCGCACCCACTGCCCCCGCCACCCCGACCGGAAGACGACGATCTCTCCGGTCTTCCGCTGCGTCCCGGTCCAGTGCGTCTTGTAGCTGTCCTCACCGCGCAGGAAGTCGAACCACCGGTAGCCACGCTCGATCGCGCGACGGATCATGCTCCCCATCATCACGAGGCCGACGCTCTCCCCTTCCCACTTGGGGTCGCGCCCGCTCTGGTAGAAGTACACGGTGTCCCCCGACGCAAAGCCGTACCACGCCGCCGCCGGAACACCGTCCAAGTCCAGCGTCGTAAGCCACAAGCGCCCGTGCGCCGCATTCGCGCGCGCGAATCCCTCTTGGAGGTTGACGGCCAGAGGATCGCGGAACGCGCCCGCATTGCTCCACCGCTCTTCGTGCAGACGCACCAGGTGACGCCACCCGGTCTCGAATGTGTCCTCGTCGTAGTCGGTGAGCGTGACCCGATGGCGGCGGGAGAGACTGCGCTCCTTGCGCCGCACCGTCTGGCGGCGCGACGGCGAGAGCGTCGCCAGATACGCCTCCCAGCTCCCGGGCAGCTCCAGGCGCGGACACCCCCACAGCGGCTCACGCCGCGCGACATGTCCCCGGCGAGCCAGGGCCTCACACAACCGATCCGCGTTGGGTGATAACGCGGCGAGATTGCTGAGGATCAGGATGCGCCACGGCCTCGCTTCGAGCGCCGGCACGAGCAGATCGAGGTCGGCCTCGGCAACCCCGGGGATGTCGAGATGGTCGGGGCACCCGGCGTCGCCGACCGCCCAAGTGAGCGCGGCCAGCGGCATGCGCCGGAACGTCACGCGCCGAAGGGCGACGGGGAGCAAGGCCTGGAGGTTCCCGTCGGCACCGCGCAGCAGCAACGCCTCGCTGGCCTCGACATCGGCCGGGGCCGCGGCGTCGGCCCACGCGCGGTGCCACGCCCAGCTCATGAACGGCGATGCGGCCGGGCTCCGCGTGACGACGCCGTCCCACGGGGCGGGTCCAAGCGCCAACGCGTCCAGCAACGACACCCGTGTGACGCCGCAGACGGCGCGTTCTTCAGCGAACGAGACAATGCCCACGACGATTGCGTCTCCCCTGGGTCCGTGAGGGAGACGGTGCAAGAGCTACGCCGGGCCCGACCTGTTGCGCAGTCGCCACAAGCGAGGCGCGTAGCGGTGGGCACCACTCTTGCTCCCTTGCGGGAGCAACGAGGAGCGCTGGAGACACGCGACATGTGCGGCATTGCGGGGATCGTCTACCGCGAACGCGGACGCCCTGTTTCGGAAGAGCTGGTGCGCCAGATGTGCGCCAGCATGAAGCACCGTGGTCCCGACGACGAAGGCCTCTATGTCCGGGGCGCCGTCGGCCTCGGCATGCGACGCCTGAGCATCATCGATCTGGGCGGCGGCCGCCAACCGATCTTCAACGAAGACGGCAGCAAAGTCATCGTCTTCAATGGGGAGATCTACAACTACCAGGAGCTGCGCCGCGGCCTGGTGACGCGGGGACACGACGTCCGGACGCACGGCGATACCGAGACCGTGCTGCACCTGTACGAGGAGACGGGCGCCGATTGCGTCTCGCCGCTGCGCGGCATGTTTGCGTTCGCCATCTGGGACGAGTCGACCGAGACCCTGCTGCTCGGCCGGGATCGCTTCGGCATCAAGCCCCTGTACGTCGTCACCGGGCCATGGGGCATCGCCTTCGCGTCGGAGCTCAAGTCCCTGCACGCCGTGGGACTGACGTCGCGCGAGCTCGATTGGGAAGCACTCGACGCGTACTTCGAGCTCGGTTACATCCCCGCCCCGGCGTCGCCGTTCCTCGACATCCGGAAGCTCGAGCCGGGACATACGCTCGAGTGGCGGCGGAACAGCCGTGCAAACGACTGCGTTCCGCGCCGCTATTGGCAGCTCCCGGCCCCGCAACTCGGCGCCGGTCCCGTCCACGCCGAGCAGCGCGTGCGCGAGTGGCTCGACGGCTCCGTCGCGGCGCACCTCGTCAGCGACGTACCTGTCGCGGCGTTCTTGAGCGGCGGCCTCGACTCCTCCGCGGTCGTCGCCAGCATGGCGCTCGCGGGCGACACGGCGCCGCACGCATTCACCGCTCGCTACTTCGGCTCCGGCGCTGCCGCGGCCGACGAGACGGGACTCGCCGGCACCCTGGCGGCGCGATACGGCGCCGAGCTGACGCTCGTCGACATTCAGCCGAGCATCCGCGACATCGTCGAGCCAATCGTCCGAGCGCTCGACGAGCCGCATGCCGACGACTCGGCGATCCCCACGTGGCTCCTGTCCCAGGCGGTGGGGCGTCGCTACAAGGTCGCGTTGACCGGCATCGGCGGTGATGAGTTGTTCGCGGGGTATCGGCGGCACACCGGCCTGCTCGCCGCCGGCCACTACGCGCGGCTCCCGCAAGCGCTGCGGCGCACGGTCGGCGCGGCGAGCCGGCTGCTCCCGGAGCCCCGCAACGGCACCCTCGGCGTCGATCGCCTGAAGCGGTTCCTGCGCACCGGCAACGGGTCGGTCCCCAGCCGCTTCCTCGGCATGATCAGCCGGCTGCCGAACGGCGAGCGACCCGCGCTGTACGCGCCGGAGCTCTCCGCGAAGATCTCGGGCCAGGCGGCTCGCACGCGCTTCGAGGACGTGTTTCGCGCGCAGGGATCACCGCAGGGCCTGTCAGCGGGATTGTCGCTCGACTACATGACGTTTTTGCCCGACGACATCCTCGCCCTCAGCGATCGCCTGTCGATGGCGCACTCTCTCGAGGTGCGCGTGCCCTTCGTCGACCACGTCCTGGTCGAGTCGGTCTTTCCCCTCCCCGACCGCCTGAAGATCGGCCGCCTGTGGACGAGCAAGCGGCTGCTGCGACAGGCCCTGCGCCCTCGCTTGCCTGCCGAGCACCTGAGCGCTCCCAAGCGGGGCTTCGTGGGTCCGACGTCGGCGTGGCTGCGTGGCGAGTTGCGCGGGATGCTGGTGGACGAGTTGTCTCCCGAACGGCAGCGGCGCCTCGGCTACTTCCAGCCGGCGGCCGTTCAGTCACTGCTACACGAGCATCTCACGGGACGGCAGAACCGGGAGGGAATCCTGTGGGCGCTGCTCTGTTTCTCTACTTGGCACCGCCTGTACGCCGAATGAGCCCGAACCACTGCAGGGTCTCGACCACGAACGGCGCCGGATCATGCCAGCGCAAGACTTCCCCGCGGTCGCCCGCGGCGCCGCGCAGGAACTCGCGCAGGGCCTGAAGGCGCGAGCCGCCCCCCCCGTTTCGGAGGCGCAGATATAGCTGGTCGACGTCCCCCCAGAACCACCGACTGCGCACGCCCACTCGGTACTCCCGCGGTCCGAACACCGTCTCCCCGGCGGCGCAGCGAACGAGAAGCTCCGGAAAGTCGACGCCCGCGTCGATGGCGAGCTGCAGCGAGCCCCAGAAACGGCCGTTCACCTCCATGATGACCTGGCGATTGGTGTCTCGGTCGCGTTTGCACTCGACCATCGCCACACCGTTCCAATCGAGGGCTTCGAGGAGCCGCGCGCCCGGGCCGGCAAGACTCGCATCGAGCAGGATGCTCTCGCGGTACACGCTGACGCCACCAGCGGGCGGTTTCTCACGCAGGCGGCGGTGCGCGAACATCGCCACCATGCGCCCGCCCCAGCGCAACGCAAAGAACCCTTCGCCCGCACCGGAGACGCGGCGCTGCAGCAAGACGGGGAATGCGGCCGCCGGGAGCGCTTCAAGGACGCGGCGACACGCCGCGGCGTCCGCGACAGGCGTCACGCCCAATTTGAGCCGCGTCCCGTTCACGCTCACGACCGAGCGATGGGGCTTCACGAAGGCGGGGAAGAACGGTGTCTCGGGTATGGCGTGACGCGTCGAGATGATGACTCGCGTGTCCGGCACCGCGAAGCCGCTCTGCTCGGCAAGCGCCATCACATTCGCTTTGTCGGAGGCGGCGCGATAGGTGGTCAAGTCCGGTAGCGGGATCTCCACGCCCGCGGGCAGGTCATCCCGGTGCTCGAGCACCGCCTCGACCGACGGATCGGTCATCGGCAGGAGCACCGTGCTGCTGCCGTGCCGGAGGAAGCGACCCAACTCCGCCACGTAGCCCGCGGGATCGCGGAGGGGATCGGTCACGACCCGGTGCGACCGCACCCGCCGCGATGCACCGGCCAGAGACAGTCGCATGGGCGCGCACACCGATACCGAGTGCCCCGCCTGCACGAGGGATCGCGCCGCGGCCAGTGATGCGCGCTCGTTGCCGTCGGTGATGAGGATGCGCATGTGCCTGGTGGCCACGTGTGCAACATGCGGGCCGGTCGCGAACCGTGGCGGTGGCGCCACAGTTCGGCATTGGCTCCAGTTTTGCAGATCTGGCCCGCACCATGGGGAAAGACCGACCACTTCGTATCGGATTCATCGGGGCCGGCAACATGGCCGGCATCCACCTCAAGGCGCTGAGGCACGTCCGGACGCCGCACACCATCGTCGGCGTATACGACGCGCGACCGGCAGTCGCTCAGGCCTTTGCGCGTCTAGCCAATTCCCCCGTGTGTCCCACGCTCTCCGCTCTCCTCGACGAAGCCCGGCCCGAAATCGTCCACGTGTGCACTCCCGCCGGCATGCACTTCGAGCCGGCGCGCCAGGCGCTGCTCGCCGGTGCGCATGTGTACGTCGAGAAGCCGTTCGTCGAGACGTTGGAGGAAGGCGAGTCGCTCCTGCGGCTCGCCAACCAGCGCGGCCTGCTCATCTGCGCGGGCCACCAGCTGGTCCGCGACCCGGCCTTCACGCGCATGATGGCGCGCGCCGCGGACCTGCGCCCGATCACGCTCGTCGACAGCACGTTCGCGTTTTGCCCGCCTCGACTCGACCCCGGCCGCGGACCCGCCCGAGCGCTCGCCGAGCAGTTGCTCGACATCGTACCCCATCCGCTCTACACACTCGTCGCGGCTCTCGAAGCCTTCGGGACGAACTCGGCACCGCTCGACATCGTCAGCGCCACCGCGACGCCCACGCTGTTGCACGCGTTGCTACGGAAGGGCGAAGTCACGGGCCGGCTCTGCGTCAGTTTGCGCGCGCGCCCAGTCTCGTCGACGCTCACGGTGTCGGGCGCGCACGGCGCGCTGACGACGGATTTCGTGCGCGCGATCGTGCTGGGCGCGGCGAATGAGGGCACCAGTCCGATCGAGAAGATCGCGAACCCGTTCGTGGAAGCCGCGCAGCTCGTGTGGCGCAGTTTCACGAGCCTCACCCGACGCTTACTGCATGGGGCCGGCTACCCCGGACTGGCGGAGCTGATCGGCGACTTCTACGCCGCTGCCGCCGCCGGCCATGGGTCCCCGCTCGCGATCGAACACCTGCGCCGCGTCACCGCGATCTACGAGCAGCTCGCGGCCACCGTGCGTCACGCCGTCACTCCCGCCCCGGTGCCGCTCAGTGCAAGGGCCGAGCCGGTCACCGACGCGAGTCCCGTGGCCGTCGTGACCGGGGCCGGCGGCTTCTTTGGACGCGCCATCTGTCGCGCACTCGCGCGTCGCGGTTTCCGGGTGCGCGGCGTCGGACGTTCGGCACCCCCGGATGATCGCTACGTACACGAGTGGGTCCGCGCCGACCTCGGCGACGACGTCACCACGCAAGCGTTCGCGGGGGCGGCCGTCGTCGTGCACGCCGCTGCCGAGACCGCTGGCGGCTTCGAGGCCCACGAGCGCAATACCATCGGCGCGACGCGCCACGTGCTGCGGGCCATGGCCGCGGCGCGCGTCTCTCGTCTGGTGTATGTGAGCACGATCTCGGTGCTGCGGCCGCCGCGGCCCGGCTGGGAGGTACAGATCGAAGCGACCCCGCTCGCGACGGACGCCGAACGGCTCGGACCCTACACGTGGGGGAAGGTTGCCGCCGAGGAGCTCGTCGCGGGGGCGCATGCCCGGCGCGAGATCGAGGCCCACATCATCCGTCCCGCCGCATTGATCGATTGGGCGCACGTCGACTTTCCGGGCCTCCTCGGCCGCCGTCTCTTCGGCCGGTGGCACCTCGGGCTCGGACGTCCCGGCCTCCCGTTCGCCGTGTGCGAAGTCGGCCAGGCGGCGGGCGTGGTGGCGTGGTGCGCCGATCGGTTCGCGGATGCGCCTCCCGTGATCAACCTCCTCGATCCCGCGATCCGCACGCGGGCCGATCTGTTGCGACGGTTGCGCGAGCGCGGGTGGCGTGGGCGGATGGTCTGGGTCCCGATCAGCGTCCTCGCCGGCGCCGTGATGACGCTCCGCTTCGTGATGGGCCTCATGCGCCGGGGTGCGCGACCGATGGCGGTGTGGTCGATCCTGCGGTCGCGCCGCTACGATCCCGCCGTGTCCAGCACGGTCCTCGCGGCCGCGCGGCTCGATCCGCCCGCTGCCCCGTCGGTCGCGCGCCCCCGAGTCGCAGCGGAGGTCAGCCAGGTATATGGTTGAGCGCTGGGGATCACCCGGCGCCGTCGCCGAGTGGGGGACGACGCCGAGCCCCGGTGTATCCACGCCGACCCGGAGCGGTGGGTCCTGGGATCTTCTCCTCGTCTGCCCTGCCGTGTACGTCGCCACCGCCGTGGGTCGCATCCACGAGTTGTTCCCGATCCTCGGCTACTTGAAGCCCGCACTGGTGGCGACGGCGCTGGGCCTCGGGCTCTACGCCCTACAGCAACGGGGACTGCGAAATGTCGGGCGGCTCCGCTCGGCGGCAACGAGCTGTTTGTTGGGGTTGCTGTTGTGGGGCGCGTTGTCGGTTCCCGGCGCGCTGAACCAGGGCCTCGCTTTCCAGTCGTGGACCAACTACGTGCAGACCGCCCTGCTCTGCTTGCTGGTGGCGGGCAGCGTCCGTAATCCCAAGGACGTCGAGCGGCTCTGCCTCGTCTACTTCGGGGTCACGGTCGTCTACACCGCGGTGGTGCTGTCGCGCTTTGAGCTCGGCGCCGACAACTGGCGCCTCAGTCGCCTCTACTATTACGATGCCAACGACTTCGCGACCCTGATCGTCACGGCGATGCCGCTCGGGCTGTACTTCGCGCTGTCCCGACACCGCGTCTCGCTCCGGTTGCTGGCGCTTGCCGGTCTCGGCTTGCTCGCGATCGGGCTGATCCGCTCGGGCTCGCGCGGCGGATTCCTCGCCTTCCTGGCCTTGGTGGCGTTCGTCCTGCTGCGCGTGACGACGATCCCGGCCCGCATGCGGCTGGCGGGGCTGGTGTTGATCGTCGCCATCACCTTCGGCGCGGCGAGCGACCAGTACTGGACGCAAATGCAGACGATCATCAGCCCCAAGCGCGACTACAACCTCACGTCCGAGGAGGGGCGCGTCAGAATCTGGGAGCGTGGGATTGGCTACATGACCGGGAATCCCGTGTTCGGCGTGGGCCTACGCAATTTCCAGGTGGCCGAAGGCACCATCTCCGCGCAGGCTCGACGCGCGGAGCGCGGGCTCGGCGTTCGCTGGGGGGCGGCGCACAACTCGTTCGTGCAAATCGGCGCGGAGCTGGGAGTCCCGGGATTGTTGCTGTTCGTGGCGTTGTTCGTGTCCGCGTTTCGCTCGCTGGCGCGCGCCGCCCGGCGGTTTCGCTCCGGCGACTACGGGCCCGAGGCCTCGCGCCTGGCGCAGACCCTGATGGCGAGTCTCGTGGGGTTCGTCGTGGGTGGCTTTTTTCTGTCGCTCGCCTACGCGGACCTGCTGTACACGCTCGTAGCGTTCAGCATCGGCATGGACAAGATCGCCAGGTTCTCGCGACCGTGATGATCTTGCTGTCCGTGGCGCTCGGGGTTCTGGCGAGTGTCCTCTTCCTGCCGTCGCTCTCCGACGTGGTGAGCGTCGTACGAATCACCCTTCGCCGCCGCGTCCCGCGCATCCAGGCGCCCGCGCAGCCGCCCCGGCTCTTGCTTCTCGTGCCGGCCCACAATGAAGAGCTGCTCCTCCCCGCCTGCCTCGAGTCTGTGCGCAATCTGCGCTATCCCGCGGACCGCGTCGACGTCTTGGTGGTCGCCGATAACTGCACCGATCGCACGGCGGAGATCGCGCGCGCGGCCGGTGTCCGCTGCCTGGTGCGGCATGCGCCTGGAGCACGCGGCAAGCCGGGCGCGATTGCCTGGACGCTGAGCCAAGTGCGCGTCGCCGACTACGACGGCGTCGTCATCGTGGACGCCGACACCGAGGTCGATCGCGACTTTGCGGCGCAGCTCGCGACGGCCGCGCCCCTCACACCCAAAGCCGTACAGCCGTACAATGGCGTCAGCAATCGCACCGAGAACGCGTTGACGCGGATGAGCGCGGTGTGGTCGGCCGCCAATCATGGCCTCGCGTACGTCCTCAAAACGCGAGCGGGCGTAAGCGTACCACTCAGCGCCGGGATGTGCATCGGGTCGGGCGTGCTGGCCCGCTACGGCTGGACCGTCAGCTCATTGTCCGAGGACTGGGAGCTGTACGCTCTGCTGACTACTCGCGGGGTCCCAGTCGAGAGCGTGCCGGGTGCGCACATCCGCGCGCAGGAAGCGGCGAGTTTGCGGGCCAGCGGCAGTCAACGCCGGCGCTGGACCGCGGGAAAAGTCGGCGTGTTGTTGCGGTATGCGTGGCCTTTGATGCGGTCGCGGAAGGCCGGCGTCGCGCGCAAGCTCGACGCGCTGGCCGAGTTGAGTGCGGTGGGTCCGGTGCTGCATGCGGGCATCGTCGGACTGGCGGTGGCGCTGGCGCTCTGGGTCCGTCCGCCCGGGTGGCACGGGATCGTGGCGCTGCTATTGGCGGGATTGCTGCGTCCTCTGTCATACACGGCGGCGGCAATCTGGAGAGACCCGGAGCCACTCGGCGCCGTGCGTGCGTTCCTCTTCCTGCCCTTCTACGCGGTCTGGCGTCTCTACACCGCGCTGACCACCCTCGCCATGCTGGGCGGCCGGGGCGCCCGACTGTGGGTTCGGACCGCACGGGACGAGCCCGTACGGTCCGAGTTGCCCAAGGCGTTAGACACTACCGTCCACTGATGTGGATGTTGTCAAACCGCATGTAATCGAAATGCTGTTTGACGTCGTCGATGCCGCCCCAAATCCCGCTGATCGTCACCATCCCGATCGCGGCATCTTTCGTGAACACATCCGACCGATCGATGTACAGGACCCCGTCCACCCACACGCGGACGATGCCGGGGCTCCCTTGCTTCTGATAGATCTCCACCTTGTGCCACACGCCGCGGGTGAAGTTGGCGGCCCCGCCGTTCTCGTGGATGCCCGCCGGGCTCCCACCACTCTGGTTCACGACGTACAGACTGAGCGGGCTCGAGCCCGAGCCGAACATCTCGTACCACATCGCCGAGAAGCTCGCGCCACCGTCGTCCAGGTAGACCATCTTGTTGATCGCCGAGCTGTGGCCCTGCCAGTTCGAGCTGACCTGGACGTAGTAGCCGACGAACATCTCGCGCGGCTGGAGCGCCGCCGGGATGTCGTACTCCAGCTCCGTCCCGCCCCCGCCAACGTGGCCCGCGTTGTACCCGATCTGCAAAGCCTGCCCTTCACCGATCGGCGAATCCGTAATCGGCACGATCGTGATCGGCTTGTCCGCTGACGTGAACTTGCGGAACCAGCTGCCCAAGAGACCGCTCTCCCAGTTGTTGTCGTGAATCACCGTGAGACCCGCCGGCTCGTGCGTCCACCCACCACTCGGTGGCGGTGGGGGCGGGGGCGGCGGAGGTGGCGGCGGCACGGCGCCGGACGTCGTCGTCCCGGATGCCACGTTCGAAAGACCGCCGAACACCGCATCGACGTTCAACGTGCCGCGGAACCCCACGACCTCGAACTGATATGCCGTGCCCGGTGTGAGACCCAAGACGCTGCAAGTGCGGTTGGCGCCGATCGCCGTCCCGGCGAGAACCACGGTACACGTGCCGTTGGCAACGGGCGTCGCCGAGCCCCATGACAGCGAATCGGCGGCGAAGCGCACGTCGTACGTGGCGGGCAACCCCGCGCCGCCCGTCACCTCGGTGAAGGACAGCGTCACCGACGTGTCCGTCACGCCTGCAACCGCCAAGTCCGTCACGGTCCCGGGATTCGACGCGATGGGCGCCGACACGTTCGTCACCGCCGACCCGCTCATGCCCTCACTCGTCGCCGTGATCGTCGCGGACCCAGGCACGAGCGCCGTCACCATGCCAACCCCACTTACCGACGCGACGAGCGGTGCACTGCTCTGCCACGTCACCGTCCGGCCCGTGAGGGTGTTGCCGTTCGCGTCCTGCAACGTGGCCGCGAGCTGCTGCGTGCCGGCCACCGTCAGGGAGGTGCTGGTCGGACTGACGCTGACCGTCGCGACCGGCGCTGGCGCCGCGGCGACCGTCGTGCCCGACACCTTGTTCGACAGCGCCCCGAAGACCGCATTCACGTCCAGCGTCCCCCGGAACGCCACCATCTGGAACTGATAGGCCTTTGACGCGGCGAGCCCCGTGATGGTGCAGGTCCGCCTCACGCCGATGACGGTGCCGCTCACCGGCGCCTTGCAGGTGCCGTTCGAGACGTCCGTACCCGAGCCCCACGACAACGTGCCGGCTTTGAACCGCACCTGGTAGCTCGCGGGGCGGCCGGTGCCGTCGTTCACCTCGGTGAACGACAGCGTGACCGAGTTGCTCGCCACGCCTGCCACCGCGAGGTCGGTAACGGCACGAGGCTTCGTGGCCGTGACGGTGACCGCGGCGTTCTTTGACACGCCCTCGCTCGTGGCAGTGATCGTGGCCGAACCGGTGGATACGGCACTGACCAACCCAGTGGCGCTGACCGTCGCGATCGCCGGGGCACTGCTCGCCCAAGTGACGGTGCGGCCGGTGAGAATCGTCCCAGCCGCATTCTTCAATGTCGCGGTGAACTGCCGCGTGGCGTCGACGGCGACGCTGGCGCTCGTCGGGGTGAGCGTGACCGTTTTCACGCTGGTGTCAGGCGCGGGTGGGGGCGGCGGTGGCGGGGGCGTCACGGAGCTCCCCGTGCCGACAGTGATGTCATCGATCCACATCGTCTGATCGACAGGGGAGCCATCCCCGATGTAGGGCGCGATCATGAACTGGTGGAACTGGAGGTTGGGACGCGCACCCGTGCGGAACAGGATGTCGTGCCGATCGATGACCGGCGCGCCGTTGAACCAGTACTGCGCCATGCCGTCGGGCACGCCGGTGCCGGCGACGATCGAGTTCATCTGGAAGTAGACCTCGACGTGGTTCCAGTCACCCTTGTAGCCTGGACCGGCGTTGGGCTGAAACCAGACCTGCGGCGCCGAGAGCTCTTTGCCGTTGTACCAGGGCGGCATGTTGAAGCAGGTCGCCACGACGTTCGCCTCGACGACGCCGTTGCAGCCGCTCACGGAGCGGTTCTCGGTGATCGCCGTCAGGTCATTCGGCAACGCGCCGGACGCGGTATTGATCGCCTTGTTGTCCTGCAGGGCGAGGCGCGGAATGCCGCCGTCCTGGTAGTTGTGCTCGATGTAGGCGGTCAGCCAGTTGTTCGACGGGCCGTCCCAGTCGCCGTCCAAATCGCTCAGGACCAGCAGCTCGTGGGGATGGTAGGCCTGACCCGAGCCGACCCAGTTGTCGCTGTACTTCACCCAATAGCTGACGTACAGCGTGGGCGTCGCGGTGAACAGGCGCCGCGCGGCGCCGCCCCAGGTGGGCGTCGCGGCGCCGGGCAGGAAATGCGCTTCCAGCGCGCGCGTGCTGCCGGCGATGTGTTGCGCGGTGCTCGTGGCCATCCCGGTGTTGTCGTACCAGCCGCGGGACGCAAGGTTGGCGTCTTCGAAGTCCTCTTGAAACAGCACCTGCCCGGCCGTGACGGTGAAGGCGGGCTCGTCGGGAGCGACCGCCAGATCTCCGGCGCAGCCGAGGATCTCGGCAGCGGCAAACGCGATGGCGACATTCCTCAGCAACGCCAGGCGCATCGAGAGTTTGTGCATGAACGACATGAGGGTGTTCCTTTCAGAAGAAACACGAGGTGCCGCTCGTCCAATGCTGAGAGGGCGAGCTCAAGGATGAATCAGTTGTGCGCTTGCCTACGACCTGCGACCTGCAACTACGACCGAGGGAGGACGCCTACCGTCCGCTGATGTGGATGTTGTCAAACCGCATGTAATCGAAATGCTGTTTGACGTCGTCGATGCCGCCCCAAATCCCGCTGATCGTCACCATCCCGATCGCGGCATCACGTGTGAACACATCCGACCGGTCGATCGCCAGAACGCCGTCGACCCACACGCGGATGATGCCCGGGCTGCCTTGCTTCTGATAGATCTCCACCTTGTGCCACGCGCCGCGGGTGAAGTTCACAGCCTGCACGTTCTCGTGCATCCCCGCCGGGCCACTACCGCTCTGATTCACGACATACAACCCCAGGGGACTCGAGCCCGAGCCGAACATCTCGTACCACATCGCCGAGAAGGTCGCGCCGCCGTCGTCCAGGTAGACCATCTTGTTGATGGCTGAGCTGTGGCCCTGCCAGTTCGAGCTGACCTGGACGTAGTAGCCGACGAACATTTCGCGCGGCTGCAGCAGCGTCGGGATGTCGTACTCCAGCTCCGTTCCGCCGCCGCCGACGTGGCCGGCGTTGTACCCGATCTGCAGGGCTTGGCTCTCGCCGATCGGTGAGTCGCTGATCGGCACGATCGTGATCGGCTTGTCGGTCGACGTGAACTTGCGGAACCACGAGCCCAACAGGCCCGTCTCCCAGTTCGATTCCTGGATCAGGGAGAGCCCACTCGGCTCGTTGGGGAACAGGTTCGTCGGTGGCGGCAGCGCTGCGACCGTGATCGACGACGAGCCGCTCTTTCCTTCGCTCGTCGCGGTGATCGGCACGATGCCGGCTAAGAGACCGCTCACCAAGCCACTGCCATTGACGCTGGCCAGGAGCGGTGCGCCGCTCGACCACGTGATCGACCGGCCCGTGAGCGTGTTGCCCGCCGCATCCTTCGGCGTGGCGACCAACTGCACCGTCTGGCCGATCCCCACGCTGCCGGTCGCCGGACTCACGGTCACGGTGGCGACGGGCGCCGTGCTCGCCGTGGTCGTGCCGCTCGCGACGTTCGAGAGCAGTCCGAACACCGCGTCGACGTTCAGCGTGCCGCGGAAGGCGAGCGCCTGGAACTGATAGGCCGTGCCCGCGGCGAGACCACGCACCGTGCACGTCTTCGTCGCGCCGACGGCGCTGCCCGCCAGCGGCGTGCTGCACGTGCCACTCGCGACCGGCGTCGCCGAGCCCCACGAGATCGTGCCCGCGGCCCACCGGATGTCGTAGCTGGCCGGCTGCCCCGTCCCGTCGGTCACTTCAGTAAAGGAAAGCGTGACGGAGCTGTCGGTCACAGCGCCGACCGAAAGGTTGCTCACGGTGCCGGGGTTGCCCGGAGGTGGCGGGGGAGCGCTGGTCACAGACACCGCGCTCGTATCTTGCAGCGACGTGGTGTTCTCGCGCGCGATCACGCGGAACGTGCCGGGGTTAGTGCCGGCCGTATACATCCCGCCCTGCGTGATCGTGCCGCCCGTCGCGGAGTAGGTGACGTTCACCGCCACGGTGTCGCCCGTGTTACGGCGCCCGTACGCGGCGAACTGTTGCGATTGCCCTTCCTGGACGCTCGCCGACGTCGGCGTGACGATGATCTGAACGAGACGGCGCTTCCTGACGTGGCCCGACCCCGACACCTGCGCCGTGCTCAACATCGCCGTCACCACGCCGTCACTCGTCGACGTATCGGCCGTGTACAGGCCGCCGGCCGTGACGGAACCGTTCGTCGCGCTCCAGCTCACGGTCGCGGGAACGGAATCGCCCGCGGCGGTGACGCCATACGCCTGGAAGGGTTGGGTTTGCTGCGGATCGAGCGCGACGCTCTCGGGACGCACGACCACGCGGGTGATCGGACTCGACGTCGGATCCGTCGGCTGCCGCTTCAGATCGCAAGCGGTCAGCGCGGCGACGACGATCAACGCACCAGGCAACGCGCAACGAGTGTACATGAAAAAACCCCTCTTTTAGAGCTTCGGCGGCTCGACTGGCGTAGCACCAACCAGGTGCGGTAGCCTCGGGGCTTTGCGTCACCGGCTTTCGCCGGCTTTGCCTTTGTCGCGCTCCCCTCGAGGGGATGCGATCCTGCCGACAACGTCCTACAAACAAAAAGACCGCCTAGGGACCTCGAGACCATCTCGAGTCGCTGGCGGCCGGGCTGACATGGCGACCGTTGTCGCCGAAGTCCCCTAGCTCTGCGTCACCGCCTTTCGGCGGTTTTGCTCTGAGCAGCGTACGGAACTGGCGTGGCAGCAACGCAACAGTCGTGCCGTATGCAGGCAACGGGACGGATTTGGGGGATACGAGACGGAGCTTTAACGAGTTACGGATTTAGCGATTTTGATGATTTCGAAGATGTCGCAACGAGTTTCCATACCGTTCTGCAAGAAGATTTGCATTGCGCGTTGTGGTATTCGCTTCGAGTCGTTGTAGTTAGCGGCGCGATCGCGCCGTCGTCGCGACGAGGTTGTCGACGTACATCCGCTGCGCGACGGGGCCCCCCGAGATTCCACGATTGAACGTGAGCTGCACCGCATTGAGTCGCAGCACATCGCTATTCCGCAGGCTGATCCCCGACCACGTCCCGCGCCGCACGTCATCGATCCAGAATGTCTGCGTCGCATCGGCCCGGCCCGGCGCGTTGAGCTTGAGCGAGAACGCGATGTGATGCCAGCCGCCGAGACCGAGCGTCAATGGCGGCTCGTACGTCTCGGTGCTGTCGCCGTAGCGGCCCCAGCACGTCATGCCGTCGGGCTCTCGCGCCATCGCGGGATAATACGTGTAGAACCGGGTCGGGCCGGGGTCCCGGCCGCCCAGTTCGGCGATGATCATCGCCATGAAGAAGTCCGTCCCGGTGGGACAGAGCCCCGCTTTGCCGAACGCGGACCAGCGATCGTCGCTGCGCGAACCGTACAGCGCGATCAGTTTTGTGCCACCCACCCACGTCGGGGGAAAGCGCACCCAGTAGCTCACGTACAACGAGTCGTATCCGGGCATCAGGAAGTGCGTGAGCCAACCGCCGTCGCCGCCCGCCGGATACGTCACCGCGAGATACCGCTTCCCCGATTGCGCGAACGCGGAGTCGGTCACGATACGCTGGCGGGCTGTGTCGACGCCGTCGTCCCAGGCCGCCAGCGTGCCCGACTCGAAATCTTCGACGAAAACGGTGTCCGAGCCCGATAATGCACTCTCGGCGGAGCTCCCGTTGCACGCCGCGCCCGCAACGATCAGCAGGGCCGCAACGATTCTAGGGGCGGCTGACATGGACATGATCGATCCGATAGTAGTCGAGCGCCCGCTTGCGGACGCCGCTGTTGCCGCCCCACGTCGGGGCGAAGCTGAACTGAAGGAAGCCCGGCGCATCGAAGTTGACATCGGTGTAGTTGCCGACCTGCGTCGCGACGGCGTCTCCCGACTTCGTCGCCCACCAGCGCACGCTTCCATCTCGGGACGTTGGCGTGCTGCTTCCTTTGAAGTACAGCTCGACGCGATACCACGTGCCCGGCATCACTTCGTAATTGCCTCCGTTGACGTTGCCGAACAGGTGCCAGACGGTACCGCTCCCGGCGGAGTTCACCAGGTGGTCATTCTTCGCTTGATTGAATTCCAACGTCACTGTGAGGAAGTAGGCAGGCTGCCGCTGGTTGTTCATCATGACGACGAGATTGCCGCTCGCGGGAGCCGCGTCCTGCCAAAACGTGATCTTGTTGATCCCGCTCGGATCGCCCTCCCAGGAATCGCTCGTCTTCCACCAGAACGCCGAGTAGTACTCGCGCCCGGGTGGCGACAGATAGAAGTAGAGGGTCCACGGCTCCGTACCACTCAAGAGGCCCGCGGGATAGTTCACCTGAACAACCGCCTGCGGCGACAACGGCGCGCTGGGGTCGCAGACGATCGCCGCGGAGCCCGTCCCCGGCTTCTGATTCCACGTGCTCGGGCCGCGCGCCTGCTTCCCATTCTTCCGTGTCACCAGCTGATCGTAGGACCAGTCTGTCAACGTCGTGAAGCCCGCCGGCTCGTTGGGCCAGCGGTGCAGCGAATCGACGAGCGCGGCCGAGGCGGGTGGGCACGCCTGCGTGGGTGCTTCCTGGCACGCGGCCAGCGAGGCCACGAGCGCTAGGGCGCCGAACCGGTGTCTCATCGAGCGGCTCAGCAGGCAGGTTGCATGCCAGGGAGTCCCTCAGCGGCACAGAAGTTGCACTTCTGCCATGGGACCTAACTTGCGACATCCCTTGAGTTTGGCTTCGTTGGGCTATGGCGCGCTACGGCTCATCGGCGTGACCGCTGTTGCGCGGCGGCTGCGCAACGGTGGACTCGTGCTCTGCTATCACAACGTCGTTCCCGATGGGGACCCCGGCGCTTGGGGCGCCCTCGGCCTGCACATGCCGTTCTCCACGTTCGCCCGTCAGATGCGGTGGCTCGCGGCCACGTATGCCGTGGTCCCACTCGATCGGCTCGTCGAGGGCGTCGCCCGCCGCGAGAACCTGCGCGGCAAGGCCGCGGTGACCTTCGACGATGCGTACGTCGGGGTCTTCGACTACGCCCTCCCCCTGCTCCGCGAGCTCGATCTCCCCGCGACCGTGTTCGTCGTCGCTCAGGCGCCGGGCAGCGGCCACGACTTCTGGTGGGATCACCCGAGCGTGTTGCGGGTGTACTCCGACGCGCGGCGAGAGCGGTGGCTCACGCAGCTGCGCGGCGACGGCACGGCGATCATCGCGTCGCTCGATCTGAATGGTGACGGTCCGTTGCGCCCGCCGCCGGCATGCCGGCCCGCGGACTGGCCGACGATCGCGGCGGCCGCGCGCGCCGGACTCTCCATCGGCGCCCACTCAGCGACGCATCGCGCGCTCACCACGCTGGGGCGGTTCGACCTCGACACCGAAGTGAACGACAGCCGTGAAGCGATCGCGCGTCATACCGGCGTCGTCCCGGACGTCTTCGCCTATCCCTACGGCCTCTCGAACGAGCACGTGCGCGAGGTGGTGCGGGCCGCCGGCTATCGCGCCGCCTTCACGCTCGACCGCGGCCACGGGCCCGACGCGTGGAGCCTCGGCAGACTGAACGTACCTGCGGGCATCAGTGACGCGGCGTTCGACGCGTGGACCGTGGGCCTCCATCCATGAATCTTCGGGGCGTGCGCCTCGCGCACCTCATCGAATCAGACGGTCCCGGCGGAGCGGAGCGCATGGTCGCGAGCCTCGCGGCCTCGCTCCAGGCCGCCGGTGCCGACAACCTTGTGATCGCACCGGCCAACGGCGAAGGCTGGCTGAGTCGTGAGCTGCACGGCACCGGCGTTACGATTGAGCCGTTTCGCCTCGAGCGTCCGTTCTCGCCGGCCTTCGCGCGCTGGCTCACCAGCACGCTGCGCCGCCACCGTATCGCCCTGGCCCATAGTCACGAATTCACTATGGCCGTGTACGGCGCCTGGGCGGCGCGTCGCGCGGGCGTGCCGCACGTCTTCACCATGCACGGTGGCCGCTACTACGCCGGCCGCCTCCAGCGCCGCCTCGCCATGCGGGTCGCCGTGGGACTCAGCGGGTCGACCGTCGCGGTGTCGAAGAGCGTGGCCGAGCAACTACGCCGCGATCTCTGGCTCTCGCCGTTTCGTGTCGTCACGATTCCCAACGGCGCCGGGCTCGTGCCCGTCGCGCAATCGTCGCTGCGACATGAGTTGCAGCTGACGGCGGACGACCGGCTCGCGCTGGCTGTGGGCAACCTGTATCCGGTGAAAGGACACAGCCATCTCCTCGAGGCTTTCGGTCTCCTCGCTCAGCGGTTCCCCACCCTGCACGTCGCCATCGCGGGCCGTGGCGACCTCGAGGCCCCGCTGCGCGCTCGCGCACAGGCGCTCGGCGTCGGCGCGCGCTTCCACTTGCTGGGGCTGCGGTCGGACATCGCCAACGTGCTGGTCGGTGCCGACATCTTCGTGCTGCCGTCGCTCTCCGAGGGCCTGCCGCTGGCGTTGATCGAAGCGATGCTTGCCGCTCGGCCCATCGTGGCCACCAGGGTGGGTGAGGTCGGTGCGGTGCTGAATGGCGGGGGCGCGCACGCCGGCGTCCTGGTCCCTCCCGGAGACGCGACCGCCCTGGCGCAGGCGCTGGCCGCCGTGCTATCGGACCCGGGCAAGGCGCGGCGCCTCGCCGCTGCGGCGGCCCTGCGCGCCGAAGACTACACGCTCGCGAAGATGACCGAGCGGTACGTCGCGCTCTACACGACCTTGCTCAGGTAGGGCCCTGCGATCCAACGCTCAAGACACGACAGGTCGTGGCTCCCAAGTCGACTGTGCGTCGGCAACGTGATCAGCCGCGTCGTGAGCGTGCGCGCCCCGGGGAACGCACCATCCCGATTCACGCATCGCTCAGCCAGTTGCTCGACCTCGCTGAGTACCTTCGGGTACGACGCGCTGACGCCCAGGCGCCGCGCGGCGTGGCTCGCCGCGGCGCGGCGCGCCTCGGGCGACGCGAGCACCGGGAGTCGCAGGTACCCGGGCCGCGCCGCTTCGGCGGGGCGCACCGGCTCGAAGCGGCGACCCTTCGCGGCTACGCCGCACACCGCCGCGAGGAGCCGCGCAGCGTTGCTCCGCCGCGTTTCGACTTCCTGATCTGCCAATTCCCAGGTGGCGGCGACGACGGCGCACGACGCGGGGGACGCCGCGCGCGGCGTATGCGGCCGTCGATAGACGGTTTCGCCCAGGTGGAGAAACGGCAGCGCCGCCGGCAACGCGTACACCTGCGGCCCCTCGAGCACCATTTGCGCGGCGAGGGTCGCGAGACTCGACCAACCCCGTGCGGGTGCGGCGAGCACCGTTCGCGCGCGTTCGAGGATGCGAGCGCCCGCCTCGTCATGAGCGAGCAGCGCGCCGCCACCGCCACCGGTCATCCCCTTCCCTCGCCCGAAACTCAGCACCGCAAGTGACGCGTGAGCGCCGAGGGGTCGGTCGTGCAGCGTGCCGCCGGCGGCCTGGGCGGCATCCTCGATCACCACCACACCCGCGTCGGCGGCGAGAGCGTTGATCTCCGTGAGATCGACGGGATAGCCGTACAAATGCACGACGACGATCGCGCCGACATTCCGGCGCAGGGCCATCCGGAGACTCAAGAGATCGGGGGCCAGCGTGTGGGGGTCGGTGTCGTACAGCACCACTGGGACTCCAGCACCGTTAGCCGCGGTGACGAGGTCGTAGCACGCGAAGGCCGGCAGGGCGACGGCGACGCCCGGGCCGAGCGCGCTCACCAGCGCCGCCCGCAGCGCCGTCGTGCCGCTGTCGGTCAGTAACACCCCTTTGGGCGAGTATCGCTCGCTCAGCAGTGCTGCGAGGCACTCGACCGCCGCTTCGGAGCGCCCGTTGCCCATCGCCGCCCGCGCGCCGGCGACGAGAGCCGCCGCCGAGAGCGGCGAGCGCACGGGAACGTGATGACGCCACCGGCTCATGGCAGGAAGCGCACCAACCTCGGCCCGAGGAGGTTCGCGAGCGACAGCGGCAAGCGGCGCCACAACCGCGGTCCCCACGCGAACGCGGGGTCCTTCGGCGACGGCGTCGCGGCATGGCCGTTGCGGGCGAACTGGCACCAGGGCAGCGGCACATCGCGGCTCCCCCATTGGCGCTTGAAGACGTGCGTACCGGAATCCGGCGTGCAGCGGCCAAAATTGAAGGCCCGCACGCCGCGGGCGATCATCTCTTCCATGAACGAGCCGTACAGCAACATATTCGAGCCGACGCCGCGCGTTTCCCGCCGGGCACCGGCCCACGTCATTTCGAATTCATCTCCCCACACGAACCCACATCCGGCGGCGACCGGTTGCGTGCCACCGTACACCACGCCGAACACGACCCGCTCCGGGAACACGGCCGCGATCCGTTCGAACAGCGCGCCCGGCAGTACTGGCGTGCCCAAATCGCGCATCGTGCGAGCGAACACGTCGTAGAACGCCTCGCGGTGCTCGAGCCCGAAGCGCGTGACGTACCCCTCCTTGAGGGGGCGCCGCAGCTGATTGCGCAGTTTCGACGTGAATCCCTTCCATAACTCGTCGCGCGTCGGCGGCAGGTCGAGGATAACCGTGATCTTTCGCGACGACACCGGTAGCTGCAGGTCGCGGGCATCCCGGGTGCGCAGCTCCAGCAGATCGACGCGTGAGTGGAGCGCCTCGCTGACGGCATCCTGCGTCAGGCGCTGCCGGGCGGCCGTTGAACCCAGCGGCCCGCCGTAGTTGAGGAAGGGCAACGACACGAGATAGTGCCCGAAGAGCCAGCTGCGCACGCGGACCAGCGGAAGAACTCCCTCGATCTCCCCGCCCGACGTAGCCACCCAGTAGAGGCACTCCGCGCCGAGGATGTCGCTCAAGATCTCGCGCCACCCTGCGAGATGGCAGAACGTACCGGCCTCGGCGCGCGCCACGAATGCGTCCCACGCCGCGGCTCCACCGGCGATTCCGTCGATCGACGTCACCGTCAGGTCGCGCTCCAGCGTCTCCAGGCTCGTCGCGCTCGAGATCATGGGGCTAGCGATCCAGGTCCACAGGGAGCAGTCGCCACTCGGCGCCCGACTCGAGCGCCTCGGTGCCCCGTGCCGTGAGCGGCATCGCGACCACCGGGATCTGTTCCTCGCGCTGCACGAATCCCGCACGCTGCACCGCTGCGGCGACGCGCGACTCACCCATCACGGAGAGCTCCAGGCGCTCGATCCCTCTCCCCGCTCGTCGCAACGTTCGCATCAAGCCGAGCAGCACCGGCGTCAGCAGCGATGGCGACGTGCCTTGCAGCGCGCCCACGACGGCGAGGCCGACGCCGTCGCCATCGGGTTCGCGTACGAGGGCGGCGGCCACCGGGTCGGACCCTTTGCGGCGATGGAACGTGTACCAGCGATCCCCCGCGCCCGGGTAGCCGGGAAGGCGGTGACGGTAGACCTCGGGTCGTGGTGCCGGACTCAACGAGCCCGGTTCCGCCGGATCCCCGATGTTCGGCCCCGCCGCCAGGTCGATCGCGCGGTGACTGCGCACCTCGAGTTCCATCGTCGGACCGCGGAAGGTCTGGAGCAGCTGGTACATCCCGATGCCCAGGTCGACGACGGCGTTCCCGTCGGCGATCGGCGCGACGAAGCGCCGCAGCGCGCCAGCAGGCCGGAATCCGATGGCTCGGAGAATCGACAGCGCTGCCTCGTTCGGGTCGCCGTACAAGAAATCGATCGAAGCCGATAGTTTGCAATCGTTGACGAGACTCCGGACCAACTTGAGGGCCGGCCACAGCGTGCGATGCTCCTTCGCCACCATGAGGTTGGCGAGTAACGACGCACGCACCACACGGTCGCCGAGCCGGAACGGACGCGGGAAGTGAGCGATGTGCGCGCAGAGGCGGCCCGTCTCGTCCCGGCCCACGCAACTCACTGCCCCGTCTCGGACCGCGTCCGGATAGGTGCGGTCGAAGAACGCCGGGAACTCGGGGCGCTCGTGCGCGAGGAACAGCGCTTTGATCTCCTCGCTGCACTCGAGCGGGTTCACCGGCGCGAACGTCAACTCCCGCGCGGGCGCCTCGGCCACCGTCGTGGATTGAGAGGCAGTCACGAGAGGCCCAACCCTGCAAGACGCGGGCTAGGCGTCGACGATGGAGCGAGCAAGGGATTAGCCTCGATCGGCGTGAAACGAAATTCCGCCATGAGCCGATCGAGGCGGGACGTCGTACCCGACAGGCCTCCATAGTGCCGGACGCGGGTAGACCAGGGTACAGCGAAACGGGGCTGCTCGGGATCGAGCTCCCACGGATGGATGTAGAACGTCCCCGACACTCCGAGGCGCTCACATTGCCGCAGAGCGGCCCGCGCGAGACCGTAGGGGAACAACCGGAAGTAAGCGCCGCCAGCGGCCGGCAGCCGCATACCCCACCACTCCAGCGTGCTCGGCGGGATCTCGGCGAGCCGTCCCGCGGGGCGGTTGAGCCAATGGGGATAGGGATGGCCGTTGGGATAGCCGTAACGCCCCTCGCCGCCGGGACGGCGCACCGGGAAGAGGCTGGAATCGTAGCGGTACCCTTCCTCGATCAGGACGTCGAGTGCCCACTCCTTGCCGGGCACGATCGAGAAGCTGGGCGCGCGAAACCCGTCCACGGCTGCGCCGGTGATCTCCTCCAGCACGCGCTTACTGCGCCGCACCGATTCCCGGAACTGCTGCGGCGTCTGGTGCGTCACGCGCACGTGATCCCAGCCGTGCGACGCGACCGCGTGGCCTGCGCCCGCGATCGTCCGGATGAGGTCAGGCTGCCGCTCGGCGAGCCAGCCGAGGACGAAGAACGTCGCCCGAGCCTCATGACGCTCGAGCAGCTCGAGTAGCAACGCGGCCTGTGGCGCCACGCGCGACTCGAGCCGCTCCCACTCCGACCGCGGCACGCACGCCTCGAACGCCGAGACCTGGAAATACTCCTCCAAGTCGATCGTGAAGTGGTGCGTGCCGCGACCGCTTACAAGATCAATGTGATCACCTTCGTATCAGAACCGGACGCGCCGTGCGCATCGACGACGGTCACACGGATCGTCTTCTGCGACAGGAGGCCGAGGTACGTGTGCGTCGCGGTGATCGTGCCCTGGGCCGACTTCGTGCCGGTCGTCGTCGCCCCGTCACCCCAGGTGATCGTGTACGACCAGGGTCCGTCGTTGTCGACGTCGCTGAACGACGCACTCACCGTGTAGAGCACACCGAGGAGCACCGTCTGGTCGGCGCCCGCGTTCACGACGGGCGCGCTATTGGGCTGCGTGCAGCTGACCGCGTAGGACACGGTCACCGTCCCGCCCGACGGCACGGTAGCGGTCCGGGTCGCTCCACCAGTCACCGTGCAGTTCGCGGCGACTCCCGACAGCACGACGCTGTGGCCGCCGGCGGACAGTCCGGTGAATGTGACGCTCCCGTTGATCGCAACCGCCTGGCTCGTCGCCCCATCAACGGTCGCGGTATAGCCGTCTGGATCGAGACCCGTCCCGGTCGTGCTGGTGTTGACCTGGAGGTTCCCCGGCGGCGTGGTGCAGCTCACGCTGAAGGTCGTCGCCGCGGTGCCGCCTGAAGGCACACTCACCGTGCGCGACGTCCCGCCGCTTACCGTGCAGTTCCCCGCCACGCCCGAGATCGCCACGGTGTGGTTGCCGGCGCTCAGGTTCGTATAACTCACGCTGCCGTTGATCCCAATCGCCTGCGGCGAGCCGCCATCCACCGTCACCGTGTAGCCGTCCGGATCGAGGCTCGAGCCGGTCGTACTCGTCGAGACCGTCAGGTTCCCCGGCGGTGTCGTGCAGCTCACACTGAACGTCGTGGTGGCCGTGCCGCCCGAAGGCACGCTCACCGTGCGCGACGTCCCACCGCTCACCGTGCAGTTCCCCGCCACGCCCGAGATCGCCACGGTGTGATTGCCCGCGGTCAGGTTCGTGTAACTCACGCTGGCGTTGATCCCAATCGCCTGCGGCGAGCCGCCGTCGACCGTCACCGTATAGCCGTCCGGATCGAGACTCGAACCGGTCGTACTGGTCGAGACCGTCAGGTTGCCGAGCGGCGTCGTGCAGCTCACCGTGAACGTCGTGCTCGCCGTCCCACCCGCCGGCACGTTGACCGTCTGCGTGTTGCCACCGCTCACGGTGCAATTCGACGCCACACCCGACAGCACCACGCTGTGGCTCCCGGCCGCGAGGCCGGTGAACGTGACGCTGGCATTGATCCCAATCGCCTGCGGCGAGCCGCCATCCACCGTCACGGTATAGCCGTCCGGATCGAGGCTCGAGCCACTCGTGCTGGTCGAGACCGTCAGGTTCCCGGTCGTCGCCGCGCAGCTCACGGTGAACGTGGTGCTCGCTGTCCCCCCCGCCGGCACGTTCACGGTCTGGGTGTTGCCACCGCTCACGGTGCAGTTGGAGGCTACACCAGACAGCACCACGCTGTGGCTTCCGGCCGAGAGGCCGGTGAATGTGACGCTGGCATTGATCCCGATCGCTTGCTGCGCACCGCCATCGACGGTCACCGTGTAGCCGTCGGGGTCGAGGTTCGAGCCGCTCGTGCTCGTCGAGACTGTCAGGTTACCCGTCGTCGCTGAGCAGCTCACGGCGAACGTCGCGGTCGCCGTTCCCCCCGCCGGCACGTTCACGGTCTGGGTGTTGCCACCGCTCACGGTGCAGTTGCCGGCCACGCCCGATACCACCACGCTGTGGCTCCCAGCCGCGAGACCGGTGAACGTCACACTGCCGTTCGTCCCGATCGCTTGATTCGCCCCGCCATCAACAGTGACGGTGTATCCGTCCGCGTCGAGGTTCGACCCGGTCGTGTTCGTCGACACGGTCAGGTTGCCCGTGGTTCCGGTCGGGGCCTCGTTGAGCGAGAACACCGACGCTAACCAGGTGGCCGGGTGGGCGCCCGCGGCGCTCGAGTTGAAGCCCCACACCCAAGTCGGGTGCTGCGACCCCGCGCCGCTACGCTGGTACAGACTGTCGACGCTGGCCTTCAGCGTAGCGCCATCTGACTGGACGCTGACGCTGCCGAACCCCGCCGGGGGATCGAACCCCACGAGTTGATTCACCAGCGTCACCCCGTAGACGAGCGCATTGGCGGCGACCGAAACCGTGCCCGCGTCGGCCACGGTCTGCGCATCGCTGGAACCCGAGCCGTGCGAAACCGCGCCGAGCGCTTGCGCGAATACCGGCTGAACGCCGCTGTAGGCCGTGATCGTCATCCCACCCCGCGTGATCGAATCGGAGAGGTCCGCCTGGATCGCCAGCACCGTGTTCTGGTCCGGATTCCCCGACGCGTCGACGTTCGGATCCGGGAAGTTCTGCACGTTCACCGCGACGTACGTCGCCATCCCGATGCCGCCCGCCGTGACAAAGTCGACCAGCTGGTACGTATTGCCGACGGGCGTCCCGTTCGTCAGGTGATCGGTCACCCGCGTGATGATGTTGCCCGTCGTCGTCGGGAAGAAGAACGTCGCGACGATCGCGTCGCCGTGGTGCGGGTTTGTGGGGTTGAACCCCTTGAGAATCACCCTGCCATTGGTGGTGAACTGCCCGTTCGGCTGCACCGAGGGCACGATGGCGAACTCGGGTTCGAACGGACCGAACAGGCCCGGTGCCGCGGCGTCGGCGCAGCCGACCAGGAACAGGGCGGCCAGAACGCGTGTCAGCAGGACTTGCGGGCGCATAGGAGGCTCGTTTCTCAGAAGGCACCGATGTTGAACGGCGCGCTTTCGCCGCCGCTCACGCTCGCGGCATTGACCACCAGGGTGTACCCGCTGCCGGGTTGATCGATGCTCAAGCTCGAGAAAGTGGCAACGCCGTTCACGGCGTTCACCGTGAGCGTGCCCGATAGCGTACCGGCCACGAGGAGCCCGCCGTTACGACCGATGGAGATCGTGACCGGACCGTTGAAGGTCGTCGCCCGAGTGCCTAAGGCGTCGAGCACGGTCACTTGAACTGCCGGCTGGATCGTCGTGAAGGGCAGCGTAGTGCTCGGCTGCACCGAGAAGCTCAGATGCGGCGCCGGGTTGAGCGTGATCGAGCTGGCCAGCCACGTGCTCGGCGCAGTGAAGTTCCAGGTCCATCGCGGATCGACGGTCCCTGCGGCGCCGGACACGAGGTATTGCCCGTCTTCCCTGATGAACTGATCGGACGCGGCGCCGCCAATGCTGGTGAAGCCGGCGGGCGGCTCTGTCGACACCACTGCGTTGGACATCGTCACGGCATAAGCCAGTGACCCTGCGCCGATTGCGACGGGACCAGCGCCGGCGACGGTGCCAGTCGAGCCCGACCCGGACGCCGATCGGTGCGCACCCACTGGCTGAGTGGTGACCACGTCCACGCCGCCCCACGCCGAGAGCTTCACGCCACCATCGGTGATGGGTTCACGAAGGTTCGCTTGGACCGCGTACACCACGTCGCCGGGGTTGGGATCGGGGAAGTTCTGCACATTCGTGGCGACATAGGTGGCCATCGAGATGCCGCCCGCGGTGACGTACTCGACGAGTGTGAACTTGTTGCCGACAGGCGTGAAGTTGGCATCAGTCAAAACATCGGTGACCGAGTCGATGATGTTCGTCGAGCCGAGCCAGAAGAACGTCGCGATGATCGCATCGCCGTGGTGGGGACTCGTGGGGTTGAACCCCTTGCGGATCAGCAATCCGCTGTAACCCAGTGAGCCATTGTCCTGGTCGCGCGTAATCCCATTCTGTTGAGCGGCCACGGCAAAGGACGGTCCCATGACATCCGTCGTGCCGGCATTGCTTGGTCCGGTGGCCTCACTACATCCCACAACGAGGAGCAACCCGGTTATCAGGCCCGGAAGGCCGGCAATCGATGTGCGCGTGTTCATGAACCCAGTCTCCCGTTATGAAGTCGTGCGCGAATCCGAGTATTCACCGGCCTTTTCGCAAGGCCCGCGCCAAAGGCGTCGCACACCGCAGCTCGTGCTTATGCGGATGGTGTTGTGCGACTCCGCGCCACACCCTGCCGCAGGCACGCCGCAGCTAAGGCGCGTCGTGGACGCATTGCGGCGGCGGGCGCGCTGGCACTGCGTGTGCTAGGTAAGGGAGGTACCATGCGCTACGCCATTATCTCCGACATTCACGCCAACGTGGACGCGTTGAGCGCGGTGCTCGCCGACATCACGAAGTTCGGCGTCGACCAGGTCCTCTGCCTGGGCGACCTCGTCGGCTACAACGGCTTTCCGCGCGAGACCCTCGCGCTCCTGCGCGTGGCCAACGTCCGCGCCATCTACGGCAATCACGACCTCATGGCGCTGGCCCGCCTCCCGGACGACGGGTGCGGCTCGCTCGCCCGCAAGGCGATTCACTGGACGCGTCGCGTATTGACCGATGATGACTGGTGGTATCTGGCGAGCCTGCCGGCGGAGCTGCGGATCGATGACCTGTTGTGCGTCCACTCGGCGCCGGGCGATCCGCTCGTCCGGCTCGGTCACGCCGAGCAGTTCCGCTCGGAGGCCGAGGCCCTGACCGAAGGGGGCGCGCGCGTGAACGTGTGTTTTACCGGCCACTCGCACCGCCAACAAGTCGTGGTCGTCAGGGGTGACGGCGAAGTGCAGTGGACTGGGGGTGCGGACGCCGACTTGCCGCGGGACGCGATCAGCTTCGTCAACCCGGGAACGGTCGGACACTCGCGGGACAGCGATCCCCGCGCCGCCTATGCCATCTTCGACGGCGAGACGCGCGGCATTGCGTTCCGGCGCGTCGTCTACGACCGCACGCGGCTGCTACGCCGAAACCGCGAGCTTGGGCTAGGACCTCCCTCGAAGCTGCAGCGAATGGCCGCTCGTGTATTGGGTTACGCGCGGCCCTGACGAACGTCCTAGCGCCCGCAGGAACGCGCCCACACAACGCTCGATACGGGCATAACTCTTCTCGAACGCCTCGAGCGGCTGCTCCACGGGATCGTGAATCGCCCGGGTGGCGATCGCATCCGGGTCCCAGTCGCCCAGCAGCATGACGTCCGCCGGCGCGCGTCCGAAGCGCTCGTAGACCATGCGTTGCTGGCGCGCGTCCATCACGAGGATGATGTCCGCTTCGGCGGCGAGCACCGCGGTCAGCAATCGCGAGCGGTGCTCAGAGAGATCGACGCCGTGGCGCGCCGCTGCGATGCTGCCCTCCGCGGGGACGGCCCGGCCCGGACTGACGAAGCCCGCCGACGCGACGAGGACGCCGGCAGGGCCCAGCGCCCGCACCAGCAGGGCCGCGGCAAATGGACTGCGGCAGATGTTGCCGTGACAAACGACGAGAATCGTGCGAGGCAACGGCCGCGCGCGCAACGCGCGCGCCGCGGCACGACGCCGCAAGGGGTGGAGCAAGCGATCTGGCGCGTGCCGCAACCCGCGCGCCGGGGCGAGTAGCAAGTCGTCTACCATTCGGTCTCCAGTTCGCGAGACAGTTGTTGTCGCGCTGCCACAACGAAACGCGCGGACTTTCGGGCAAGAATCGGGCCGACCGCTGGCCCGGTTCGTGCTTCTGTGCCTGGCATGCGCTATCTCGTGACCGGCGGCGCCGGGTTCATCGGCTCTCACTTGGTGGATCGACTCGTGGCGGAAGGCCAGGAAGTCGTCGTGCTCGACGACCTGTCGGCCGGTCGGCGGGAGCATCTCGCCAACGTCCGCACCCGTATCCGGTTCATGCGGGGCAGCGTCCTCAACGCCGAGGCGTGCCGCCGCGCGACGGAGGGGTGCGACTACATCCTGCATCACGCGGCCATCACGTCGGTGCCGCTCTCCACGAGCGACCCGATCACGGCGCACGCCGTCAACACGACGGGAACCGTCAACATCCTGTTCGCGGCCCATCGCGCCAATGTGCGGCGCGTGGTCTTCGCCGGATCGACGTCCGCCTACGGCGACACGCCCGAGCTGCCGAACCACGAAGGACAGTTGCCCCGGCCGCTTTCGCCGTACGCCGCGTCCAAGTTGGCCAGCGAGGCGTACGCCCGGGCGTTCTACCAGACGTATGGCCTCGAGACCGTGACGCTCCGGTATTTCAACATCTTCGGCCCGCGCCAGGACCCCGCGTCCCAGTACGGCGCCGTGATCCCGCGGTTCATCGCGGCGGCGATCGCCGGCGATGCGCCGGTCATCTTCGGTGACGGAGCGCAGACGCGCGACTTCACGTACGTCGCCAACGTCGTGCACGCGAATCTCCTTGCCTGCCAGGCTCCCGCCGCGCGGGCGGCAGGGGAGGTGTTCAACATTGGCTCGGGAAGCGCCATCAGTGTGGCGGAGCTGTGGAACCGCATCTGCGCGGCGGCCGAGATCGACCTGACGCCGACCTACGCGGCGCCCCGCGCCGGCGACGTGCGGGACTCGCTCGCGTGCATCGACCGGGCGCGCGACGCGCTCGGCTATTCCCCGCTGGTCAGTTTCGACGAGGGTCTCGCGCGCGCCGTAGGGTGGTATCGCGCCACGGCGCCTCGCGTCCGTACCCGCTTGAGGGAAACCGCCGCAGCGCTATCTTAGGCGGCATGCCACGCGCCGCCAGACTGCTCCCGCTCGCCCTGCTCGTCGTGATTGGGTGCGCCAAGAAAAAGGACCACCGGGCCGAGGTGGTCGAGTGCAGTTCCATCTCGCTCGACGTGAAGGGCACGACCCAGTGCCTCGTCCAGCTCTATCACTGGGATGTGGCGGAGGCCACGCGTACCGCCACCGCGCGCCACCATGAGCTCGACAGCCTCAAGACGCGCGGGGAGGACTCGGTCTGGAACCTCGGCGCCGCCCAGCACAAGCAGCAGCTGGCAGCCTGCCGCCGGGGTGTCGATCCCCTCAACAGTTGCCTGCTCGTCTCCGGCTGGCCGCTGCGGCGGGTCAACGCGACGTCGGACTCGCTGTGGGAGGCCGAATCGCGCCAGCATCTCTACGAGCTCCACACGTGCGAGCGGCGCCGGGACGTAGCGCTCGCCTCGTGCTTGACCCTCTACTATAAGTGGGACTCCGACCGCGCCCTCCGCATCGCCGATTCCCTCACGCGCGAACGGTTGGGCGGCAGGCGCACACAGTAGACATCCGCTCCTCGATCTTCCAGGAGGTCGCCGTGCCGTCCCTGATCGCGCTCGTACTCGCGGTGCAGGCCGCCGCTCAAGCTCCCGTTCCCTCCGCCCGTCTCACCGCACTCAAGCAGGAAGCCGTTCAGGACGTCGCCGGGCGCGCGCAATTCACGCAGCAGATGGTCGATCAGATCTTCAGCTACGGCGAGCTCGGCTTCCAGGAAACGGAGACCTCTCGCTATCTGGTGGACGTGCTGCGCAAGAACGGGTTCACCGTGCGCGAGGGCATCTTCGGGATCCCCACCGCGTGGGTGGCGACCTGGGGCTCGGGGAAGCCCGTCATCTCGCTGGGATCGGACATCGACGACATTCCGCAGGCGTCGCAGAAGCCGGGCGTCGCGTGTCACGCGCCGATGATCGAAGGCGCGCCGGGCCACGGCGAAGGCCATAACTCCGGGCAGGCCGTCAACATCACCGCCGTGCTCGCCATCAAGAAGATCATGGAGCGCGAGCACCTGTCCGGCACGCTGCAGGTCTGGCCCGGCGTCGCGGAAGAGCTGGTCGGGACGAAGGCGTACTTCGTCCGGGAAGGACTCTTCAAGGACGTCGACATCGTCCTCTTCTCCCACGTCGACGACAATCTCGCGACGTCGTGGGGCGACATCTCGGGGAATGGACTCGTTTCCGCGCTGTTCACGTTTCAGGGCCGCAGCGCCCATGCCGCCGGAGCGCCCTGGCGCGGACGCAGCGCTCTCGATGCCGTCGAGCTGATGGACATCGGATGGAACTACCGGCGTGAGCATCTGCGCCTGCAGCAACGCTCGCATTACGTGATTCCCGACGGCGGCGACCAGCCTAACGTCGTGCCGCCAACCGCGTCGGTCTGGTACTACTTCCGCGAGCTCGATTACCCGCACATTCAGGAGCTGTTCGCGCTGGGCGATACGATCGCCCGCGCCGCCGCGATGATGACAAGCACGAGCCTCGCGTCGGTTCGCATCCTCGGCTCGGCGTGGCCGGGGCACTTCAACAAGGTCGTCGCCCAGGCGATGTACGAGAACATCAAGCGGGTGGGACTGCCGCAGTGGACCGAGGCGGACCAGCGCCTCGCCCACGCGCTGCAGCGCGATATCGGCGCACCCGACTCCGGGCTCGCCACGCGGCTCGATACGTTGCGGCCCGCGTTGCGCCCGAACGAGCGCACCGGAGGAGGCTCGGACGACATCGGCGACGTCTCGTGGAACGTCCCGACGGTGACGCTGCGCTTCCCATCCAACATTCCCGGCCTACCCGGCCACAATTGGGCCAACGCCATCTCGATGGCCACCCCGATCGCGCACAAAGGCGCGACCGCGGGGGCCAAGGTGATGGCGATGACCGTACTGGATTTTCTGCTCCGGCCGGAGCTCGTGACCCAGGCGTGGGATTACTTCCGCGACGTGCAGACGAAGGACATCCACTACCAGGCGCTGATCCGCCCGCAGGACCGGCCGGCGATCGAGCTGAACCAGGACATCATGGCGCGCTACCGTCCGGCGATGCGGCGGCTGTACTACGACCCCACGAAGTACCGGACGTACCTGGAACAGCTCGGCATCGCCTATCCCACCGTCCGCGCAGCGGACGGCAGCTGCGCCGGCGGCGCGACGCCCTAGCGCCTAGCGATAAAAGAGCCGGTAGGCCGCGCCGGCGTGGGCCACCCCGCGATCGATGAGCTCGGCCATGTACTCGGACATCGTACCGACTTTGCCCTTCACCGTCGGCGCGGCAGCCGGGGTCGCATTGACGGCTGCGCCCTGATACTGACTGGTCAGGCCGGCCCGCAGTGCTTCGACGATCCACGGCTTCGTTTCGACGGTCGCCTTCGTCACCTCGACGCCCCGAATCGCACCCGCCTTGTCGAACCCGACCGCCACCTCGAGCGGGCCATGCGGCGAGTCGACGCGCATGAAGACCAGCACGCCGTCCACCTGATTCGCGCGCTTGCCGAGATAGAACGTGATGACATCGTCCGGGGGAGTCCAACCGGCGGCATCGTGCAGGCGCCGCTCATCCGCGGAGCTCAGGTGAATCTCCCGGGCCGTGAAGCGATCGGCGCCCGGGAGCAACCGTGACACGACCTCGGAACGCTCCACGAGGGTGACGGTCGGTGTGATATGCAGCAGCGCGGCCGCGGCCACGCCGAGAATCAGACCTCTCATGTACGTACTCCCCTTTCCGGTCGCCACATCTGCCAGAACGCCAGCGCGGCGACGATCGTGTAGCCCAGCCCCATCGCCCAGCCACCGGCCAGGGTGACGACGGCGAAATGAGGCGAGACGAGTTTGGTGAGCCACATCCCCATGAAATCGAGCCATGGGGCGGCGAACAACAGCGTGATGAGCGCGAAGCCCATCCACCGCGGGATCGCGAGCCCCAGCGCGACGACCGACAAGACCGTCGCGATGATGCCGTACATCGGGACGTGCACGTGAGTGTCTTGAATCAAGAGGTCGCGATCCACCTGGTGCTGCTCTTCGCGACCCATGTCCGCGGGCGTGACGTCGTGCTCCACCACCATGGTACTGTCGGCCGGCATCGCCATGTTCATGCTCACGGGCTCGACGTACGTGGCAGCCACCGAGCGCGGCGTGAAACCGGCGTACATCCCGACCATCCACGCGCCGAAAACGTAGGCGACGCCCAGCGTGGCCAGCAGTAACGTGACCAACCACCGGACGCGCGCGTCGCTGCGACGCAGATCGTAGAGCACGAGACCTCCGAACTAGAAGAGGTAGACCAACTCGAGCAACGCCGTGAGATTCGACCGCTTGAGGCCGCCGTTCTTGTCCTCGAAGAACGGCTGATCGGACTTGTCGAAGCGCAGCGCCGGCCGCAGCGAGAACGCCGGGAGCCGGAACGTCGTGAACTCGACATTCGAGAACACGCCTTCCTGCCCCTCGCGATAGAAGTACCACGGAGAAATCGTCAGCGACGTGAGCGTCTGCGGAGTCCCGGTGGTTACGGCGTCCGGGTCATCGAGGATTTCGCCGCGGACGCTGATGCCCACCGAGTGAGAGGCCCGCCAAAAGGCCGTGCCCACGGCTCCCGTCCAAGTCAGGTTCGTGCCCGCGTCCCGCTGCGAGCCGCGGTTCGCCTCCACTTGGAGGACGAACGTCGGCGTCGGCTGCAGCGTGGCATCCGCCGAGAACAGCGTGCGCTGCGCGCCATTCGTCCCGTCTTCCTCCGGACCGTACAGCGCGCTGGCGCCAACGGCGACACCCGATGCGGGGAACAGCAGGGCCCGGAGTCCGCCCGTCTTCCCCGAGTTGTTGTCGACCTCGGCGTTCCAGCCGTTGGCCACGAGACCGATCACCTGCACGCGCGGGTTGATCGTGTACCGCGCCATCAATCCGGTCAACTTGACGGGCCGCGCCAGGTCGAAGTTGAACGACGTCGTGGGAATCAGGTTCAAGGGCTCGTCGTCGCGCTCGTAGCCGATGGGCGCGTCGAAACGGCCGAATGACAGCGTGAGAGCCGACGCGCCGGGGGGCGTCCAGTTGATGATCAGGTTGTCGATCTCGACGTGCGTCTCGGCCTCGCCGCTGTCCGGCACCTCGAGATGCGTCGTCAGCTGGCCGAACAAGTAGAGTTGATCCGACCAGGGGCGAAACAGGCTGAGCGCGATCTTGGAACCGCTCGCCGAGTTAGTGCCCAGGTTGCGATCGTAGCTCCCTACGCCGACGGCAAAGCCGGAAACCACGAGCGCCGGCTCCTTGTCGAGTGTGAGATCCCGATCCTGCGCCGCGAGCGGCGCCGCGGCGAGCAGGCCGCAGCAGCACAATAGTCTGCAAATGGTCATACGTCCCCCTCCGCAGGGGTGAAAGTGTCTTTTGAGTTGTGTTACAGAGCGCCCAAGTCAGGCGAACTAGGCGAGCGCGTGCGGAGGGGCGAGAGCGACGGGAAGAAGGTAGCGTGGCGCGCGGGGGAGAACGACGCGAGGCTGCGCAACGACGGCGACCACGACGGGTGCCGGGGCCGGCGTCCAGCGCACCACGACGACCGGCAGTGCCGCCGTGACGCCCGCGGGACAGCAGGCTTGCGGGCACGAGCAGTGCTGGTGGCCCTTGGAGGCGTCGTGTGAGGCGTGACCCGCCGCATGCCCGGCGGCGGCCGTAACCGGTGCGTCATGCAGCGGACACTGGTGCGCTTGCGGCCCAAACGTCGCGAGGCCGAACCACAGCGCGAGAGACGCACTGAGCAGTCGGGCCGACCAATGCCGTTTCATGCGACGCAATCTAGTGACGGTGCTCCATCCCGCCAGCCGTTCCCGCGGTCGCATCCTTGATGCGAGCCATCCACGCGGCGTCCGCCTTGTAAGACGGATGCTCGGGATCGATCGTCGGCAGCTGCCGCAGGTCGTCGGGGACAAAGAGACCGGCGATCGACCCCATCACGTGCGGCGCCGGTGCGTTCGTCGGATTGTCATACTCCACGACCAGCCGGTACGTACGGTCGGTCCGCAGCTTCGGGCCCTGGCCCCGAACCCCGAACAGCTGCCGCGACATCGACACGACCCGCCCATCGGGCGTCCGCGTGGGCCGGATCCGCACCAGCGTCTTGCCCGACTTCGTGTCCACGAGCCGCAGTCCTGCCCCGAAGTCGTGTAAGTGCCCACCCGCGGCCAGCAGGTGGCCGGCGAGCGGCATCGTGAACTCGTACGTGCGCGTCGAGCGTCCCGGCGGGATCGGGTACGAGTTGCCTGCGCCGAAATTGAAGTTCACGTCCACGAGGAACGGCAGCGCGACGACGGGCTTCGGCACCTGGCGCGGCGAGACCCACGGCAGCGCGAGGCGCAGGTAGGCGGCCGGCACGTCAGTCCCGGTCTGGTTGTCCCACATGATGAACAGGCGCAACCGGTGCCCGGCCTCGAGGGGAATCCCCACGGTGCTCGGGAACACGACGTCCTCGGTCTCGCGCCCCGCGCCCAGCAGTCGCTCCACGATCGGGTAGACGATCTCGCGTCGATCGAGATTCATCATGCTCATGTGATGCATCAGGCCGCGGGGGAGCTGACGGCCCGCCGAGTCGACGATCGAAAGCCGGAAGCCGCGGATCGACGTCGTGAGCGGCCAGGCGAATTCCTGAACGAGGACGTCCTCCGGCTGCATATCGTCCATTCCCTCGTGCATGCCTGGAGGGTTTGCCGGCAAGCGGTACGGGCCCGCCGTGATCACCACCTCGCGGCGCGAAGAATCGACGTGGACCTGCACGGGCACCTGCGCATTGGCCGAGGCCAGCGCAAGGGTGACGAGCGACACCGACGCGATGAAGGGCATGCTCAAATGTATAATTGTATGATGGTACGGCGAACCCTCGTCGTCGGGGCCATGGCGATCGCGGCCCTCGTTGCCTGCGCAGACGGTTCCGGACCGGGTCTGCCGCCGCGCACGTACCTCATGGGGTTTTCGGCCATCCCGCCGCGGTTCGACAGCACCACCGCCTACCTCATCGCGGCGATCGACAACTGGGTACCGCATGCGGACGCTGCGATCATGCACGTCTCGCCACCGTGGGGAGCGATGCTCGCCGGCTACCCCCCGGCGCAGGCCGTCGACACGGTCGAGGTCCCCCTCGCGAACTACTATCGCAGCAAGAACCTGAAGATCGTCTTCACGGTCGATGCGACCGACGGGCTGAACCGGGCCGCCGAGGCGCCGGAGCTCGTCTCACTGGGCCGCAGCATCACGGATACCGCCGTCCAGCGCGTCTATCGCGAGTGGGTCTATGCGGTCGCCACCAAGATCCACCCCGACTACCTGGGCCTCGCGGCCGAAACCAACCTGATCAAGGCCCTGGCACCAGACTCCGTGTATCAGGCGCTCGTCACCATGACGAACGCGGTAGCGGCGCAGATCAACGGCGCGAGCGTGCCGACCAAGCTGTTCGTGAGCGTCCAGGTCGAGACGGCGTGGGGACGCCTCGGCGGCGGGGGGGCCGGAACCTACGTGGGGATCGCTCAGGACCTCACCGATTTCCCGTTCGTCGAGGCGATCGGTCTCTCCAGCTATCCCTACCTCGGTGGGTATGCCGCGCCTGAGGACGTTCCGCTCAACTATTACAGCCGAATCGTGCAGGGGACGACGCTGCCCGTGCTGGTGGTCGAGGGGGGCTGGTCGTCGGTCTCGTTCGATACGCTGTTCTCGTCATCGCCGGCTGAGCAAGCCCGTTACATCACGCGCCAGGTGCAACTCCTCGACAGTGCGCGGGTGAAGGGTGCGTTCCAGCTGACGTTCTACGATCTCGACCTCTCCGCTTCGCCTCCGCCGCCCGGCTCGATTCTGCCCGTGTTCGCCCACCTCGGGCTCGCCGACAGCGCCTTCAATCCCAAGCCGGCGCTCGCGGCGTGGGACGCCGCGTTCCACCGGTCATACGTGCCGTAGCTTCCAGCCGCCGCGGCGGAACAGGATTGCGCTCGCCACGGCGAGTGTCGAGAAGGCGATCGTAATCGAGAGGAACACCCCCGACGGCCCAAACCCGAACCGCACTGCGAGCACCCAAGCCAAAGGGACCTCCCACAGCCAGAAGCAGGCCAGGTTCAACCACGTGGGCGTCCACGTGTCGCCGGCGCCATTGAACGATTGCGTCAGCACCATTCCCCACGCGTAGAACAGATAGCCGCAGCTCACGATCCGGAGGCACGACACCGCCACCGGCGCCACTGCGGCGTCCTGTGTGAACACCGACACGATGGGTCCCGCCAGGATCACGAACACCAGTCCGACCGTGCCCAGGAAATACATGTTGTACAACCCCGCGATCCACACCGCGCGCTCGGCGCGTTCCGGCTTCTTCGCGCCGAGTCCCTGCCCCACCATCGTCGCAGCCGCGTTGGCGAGTCCCCACGACGGCAATAGCGCGAAGATGATGATCCGGACGCCCACCGTGTACCCCGCGACGGCCTGCGCGCCGAACGTCGAGATGATTCGGACCAAACCAATCCAGCTCGCCGTGCCGACGAGCACCTGGAACGTGCCCGTGCCCGAGAGTCGGAGCAGGGTTCGCATCACGGCGGGTCGCAGCTGCACCTGCTCGCGGTGGATCACGATGCGCCCGTCGCGTCGCATCAGCCGGTAGATCTGGTACAGCACGCCCGTGCCGCGGCCGATGGTGGTCGCGATCGCCGCGCCCTGCACGCCGAGCCGCGGGAAAGGGCCGAGTCCGAAGATCAGGCACGGCCCGAGGAGAATGTTGATCCAGTTGGCAAGCCACAGGACGCGCATGGCGATCGCGGCATCGCCGGCGCCGCGGAACGTCGCGTTGATCAGGAAAAGCAGCAGGATCACGGCGTTGCCGCCGAGCATTACGCGGGTGTAGCCTGACCCGACCGCGACGACCTCGGGTGACGCGCCCATGACGCCGAGTAGGCGCGGGGCGAACACCGCGCCCAACGTGCCGGTCACGGCCGCGACGATCAATCCCACCGCGATCCCCTGGACCGCCGCCTCGGCGGCACCTGCGGGGTTCTTCTCGCCGATGCGGCGTGCCACCATCGCGCCGAGGCCGATCGAGAGCCCCATGGCCGCGGTGTACACGAGGGCGAGCATCGACTCCGTGAGACCCACCGTCGCCATGGCATCGGCGCCGAGGTGCGCGACCCAGAAGATGTCCACGACCGCGAACAGCGACTCCATGAACATCTCCATCACCATGGGAATGGCGAGGAGAATGATGGCACGGCCGATGGGACCTTCGGTGTAGTCGTGGTGACGCAAGCCACGGATCGCTTCGCGGACCGTGGCCCAAAACGAGGAGGTCAGTTCCGGATCCGTCACCTCCGTTCTCTACCGCGACGCGGGACGGACCCGGCCCACGAGCACGGTCACGTTGTCCGTCCCACCGCGCTCGTTCGCCAAACGCACGAGATCGCGGCACACCTGGTCCGACGATTGCAGCGTGCGCAGGTGCTCGGCGATCTCGTCTTCCGTCACGTGCTTGGTGAGGCCGTCGGTGCACAGCATCACGACGTCGTCGCGCCGGGTGTCGGTGGCGAACGTCTGCGGCGTCGCTTCGCGGCCTCCCAACGCGCTCGCCAACACGTTGCTGAACGGGGACCGGCTGGCGTCGGACGGGCGCATCGCTCCCGCCCGCACCAGATCCTCGGCGACCGTCTGGTCGCGCGTCAGCCGTTCCAGCCGCCCGTCCCGCAGGCGGAAGCCGCGCGAATCGCCGAGGTGAACGACATAGGCGCGAGGCCACAGCGCGAACATCATCGTGAGGGTCGTCGCCCCGCCCTTGCCGTCGTACTCGCGGCGGCCCGCTTCCAGCAGGACGTCATGCGTCTCGAGCACGGCGCGCTCGAGCTGCGTCAGAAACTCGGCTTCCCGATCGGAATCGAGGCGGCGATAGAGGTCGGTCAGATGCGTCACGTAGTGGGCGATGGCGCGGATCACGGTGCCGCTCGCCTGCGCGCCGTCAGGCCGCCCACCGACGCCGTCGGCCACCAGAAACACGAACCCGCGCGATTCCGTGATGAGCGGCGTCAGATCATCGGGCGGGATGCTCGACTGGTGGACTCGGAGCAGTTTGTGGAGGCTGGCGATCAGGAAGTGGTCCTGATTCTCGCGCCGTACGCGTCCAGGGTCGGTGAGTCCGAAGACGTCGATGTCGGCGTACGCCGGTCGTGGCTCGGCGCTCTGGTTAGTAGCCTTCGGATTGGCCATGCTGGAAGATGAATGCGTGTGCGCGAGGCTGTCAAAGCAGCTAGCTTCTGTGCGGTCGAGACCTCAGGGGGTCAATATGGTCGCAGCACCGGCTCTCGCGTTGAATCTTCTGCTCCTCGCCGCCCAGTCCGCATCGCAAGACACGACCGGCGCGGCAGCCCGGCTGACGCCGCTCGATAGTTCCGGGATTCGGGAAGCGATTGCGCTTGGCCGCCAAACCAAGAGAGCGTATGGTTTCAGCTCGAGCGCGTGGGGATCGGCCGGATTCCTGGCCACGACGTTCAAGAGCAACTACGTGATTTATGCACAAGGGCCATTCGGACGTGTGGCCACGGCGGCGGCCAAGGCCGCGCGGAATTACCAGTCATTCACCGCCGACAGCGTGCAGGCGGACATGATCGCTCCGGTTCTCACGGTGATCGCCTATCCAGATATCCTGGACCCCGGGGAAAACAAGGAAATCTCCGTGAGTCCCGAACGCGTCGTTCTGCAAACCGTGACGCCGGCCGGAGACACCGTCATCGTACAGCCGATGCGGATGGACACGGTGGCCTCCGACTATGCGAATCTCTTTGGCGCGAAGATTACGCGCAGCGGTTTGATCGCGACCTTCGATCTCCGCGCGGGCCTGGCGCCGCCTTTCGATATCATCATCGTCAACCCGGCGAAGGAGGCGCGGCTGAAGGTGAGGGCCAAGGACCTCCCGAAGTTGCGGTGAGTGCGACGTCACTCACGACAAAGCCCCGTCAACCTGGTAACCGGCTGACGGGGCTTCTGTTTCACACCATGGGCCTGAGTGGAGTTGAACCACTGACCTCACGCTTATCAGGGGCGCTACGCTGGCGCTCTCCGGCGCCCACCAACGTATTTTGAGCACAAACGCCGCGCAATCGCTCGCTGACGCTGACTAGAATCGGCTGGCGCTGACACTATCTCTGACACTGTTTCCGGACGACGAGGAAGTGAGGCCATCACGTGCTCATCATCGCTCCGGGTACCAGTGCCTAATCAGCCCTGGAGCTGCTGAGTTGTGCTTCAATTGTTCCGGCGTAGGCCGATGAATTCGCGCGATCCACGGCGCGGGGTGAGTGTTGAGATACTGCAGCATCTTCTTATAGGTACACTGGAGAATCGTTACTAGATCGTCATGCCCCCGCCTTCCCGTTAGCACAAAGAGCCGGAGCCCAGACGCCAGGACTGCCTCCTCCTCCTCATTCACGAGGTGCTTGTTGTGCGTTAGGCCAATCCATCCCCGATGACCGACTTGCGCGATCCAGTCAGTATCCTTCATGTCTGCGGGGAAGTGGTCGGCGTGGGCTTCTACCTGCGCTCCGAGGGCCTTGAGCGCGTTGGGAATCTTGAAGCGCCCCAGGTCGTTGTCGGTATAGAAGACGTAGTTAGGCGGCGACTGTTTCGTAGGATACAGCTTCGTCGAATTCGTGCGCGGTAATCCCGTAGTCGGCGATTATATCGTCCCGCTTTTCTC